>NZ_JBMOUD010000012.1:0-137765 GCF_049319665.1 Rouxiella sp. Mn2063
CCTGAGTAAAACGGTGGATCAATATTGAACCGTTGGTGATGATGAAAAGTGGATCACTTTTAACCCGTTGTTGACAGGGGAACCTGGGATTATCGATTCCTGCCTACACCAACCTAGTTACTGCTCTGCGTTAAGCGATACTGCCGCTTGGCTTCAGATTGCATATATACAAGGGGGAATCGATTGAACTGAGCAGCACAGTAGAGCTATTCATTTTTTTCAAACTCAACAATAGGGCATCATGGTTATCAGACATTTCATGGATAAAGTAATCAAAAATAATGTCAGGTGATTGATCTGTTGATGACTTATTAGCCACCCAGTGATTAATTTTGTAATCGCGTTTATCAGCAGATATCTGTGTACTGGTATAGCTGAATGTAACATTGCGCTGTAAGTTCAGCTCCCCAGAGGATGAGTCGGTACGTCCTTCGATAACAATTATGCCTGCTCCCTTACCGTCAAAATTAAAATAAATATCTGCATTTACTGATTCTTTTTGTGACTTTTGAAAATGCATAATGGCTTTAGTCGAGCAATTAAAGGTATCACCGTACCAAAGAGCATGATTACTCGTGGAGCCAGTAATGGATATGAGTAACGGTAATGCTGAAATGATAAACCATCGTTTTTTTTTATTTTTACCCTGCATGTTTTATCTCCATCGATAATAAAAAGAGCTATCTCAATAGCTAAGTTTTTTCTTGTGCATTCAATAATGAGCTATAAAAGATCCTGCTAGGCTTTTTCCTGTGATTGGCCAAACAAAATGCAGTAAGGGGAAGGCGCTGACTGTTGGCATACGGCCACTATCGTTTAGCAGCAAAACGAAATGTTGAAGGTGGGTCTTGAGACACGTTTTATCGACTAAAAAAGGTTCTATCTCATGAGCTTGAAATATGAAATTTAAAAGGGAGTCATAGAGTAAATGCCCCCAATTAGTACAAAACAACACTAGGCGTTAGTCCAAAAAATGAAACTCTTCATCTGTGTATTCCCCGGACAGTTATTATGGTTCGAAATGATGAGGGTAAATATAATGACAATTTTATAATTATTATCTTGTGGGATATTAACTGTTATTCCTTCTTGTTTAAGTTGATCAAAGTCAACTGAAACTATTACATGTACAACTAATTTTTATTTATGTACGTGTCGCTCACATTTGTTTTAAAACTAGATTGCACTGGATTTTTCATAATTAGTGGTGGCTTATTATTAGTGGTTTAGACTGCGATGTTACATTCCAGATAAAATAGTGAAAAAAACGTAATTAAACGCGAACATTATTTATTATGAATGCGCCTGTATTGCGGTTTTACATGATAATAATTAACACTAGCTATGTGTTTTTACATTGTCACTAGCAAGATCACCATCATGAAAGGCTTTGGCATAGGTTGTGTGTATCGGTACTGCTGTGCGTTTGCGTCTTCTCCTCTAAGTCATTGCCTATCTTAAGTATTTAAGTTAAATTTTAGTATGCTAAACAATTTTTCATTTTTATGTAAAAAAAACGCGACTTTACGTGTTTTGCAGAGTATTTTGTTTTTTATCAAAAACACTGATTGCTATTGGTAAAGAGGCGATAGCCTTGAAAAAGCCAATTTATCCTGTTTCCTGTGGGATCTGCTTTACTGAGTATGGGAGATAAGCAAAAGAGCATACCAATTCAAGCGGTGAGCTTTGTACATAGCTTAGGTCGCTTGTGTAAGGGTATGTAGGTTGACCGAGTAGGGTAGACATAAACCCTGCAATAAACATCTTTATGGGGACGTTAAGCTATGGATTTTTTTAGTACCAGCAATATTTTGGTTCATATCCCAATAGGTAAAGGCGGGTATGACTTATCGTGGATAGAAGCAATTGGTACGCTATTTGGCCTGCTATGCATTTGGTACGCGAGTAAAGAAAAACTTATCACTTACCCTTTTGGGATAATCAACGTCACCTTATTCGCGATCATTTTCTTCCAGATTCAGTTGTATGCCAGCTTATTACTGCAAATCTTCTTCTTTGCCGCCAACATCTACGGCTGGTATGCCTGGAGTCGGACGACAGTTGATAATCAAGCGGAATTAAAAATCCGCTGGCTACCTCGTCGTAAAGCGCTGATATGGGCGCTCATCAGCGTCGCCGGCATTCTATTGATGACGTTCAATATCGACCGGGTATTTGCGGTATTGACCGGGCTGGCAGTGAGCTTGATGCAAAGTGCGGGCTTTAATGTACAGATGCCTACACTACAACCCGACGCCTTCCCGTTCTGGGATTCAACAATGATGGTGCTATCGATTGTTGCCATGCTGCTAATGACCCGCAAATATGTTGAGAACTGGTTATTGTGGTTGGTGATTGACGTGATTAGCGTAGCGATTTTTGCTTATCAGGGGGTTTATGCGATGGCGTTAGAATATGTCTTACTGACCTTGATAGCGCTGAATGGTTCCTGGCTGTGGATCAAAAGCGCATCGGCGAGTGGCTCTTTGCCTTTGAGCCGCCGCTAGCGATTGCAAAGAGCGCGCTTAACGACAACGCCTCCCTATTTGTGGAGGCGTTGTGCTTTTATACCCTCGACAGCCTTATATCTTCAACAACGTTTAGTGACTATGTCCGTGATGATGTTCGTGCCCATGATGATGTCTGTGACCACCGGTGGTTGGAACCGTGCTGATCAGACAATCAGGTGTGTCACAGTGACCATATTCCATTTGGATGGTGGCATGGCCAATCTGATATTTTTCTAATAAATAATGCTGAATTTTATCAAGTAACGCATCGTTATCCCGAGGGGGAATGACCTGAGCATGCAGCGTCATCAAGCGTTGCTCGCCAATTTGCCACACATGAACATGATGCACGTTGCGTACTTCTGGGATCGCCATTGATAAGTCTTTGCCAAGCTTATCAATATCAATTTCTTGTGGCGTTCCTTCGATCAATTCATGGAAGCTCTCTTTCATTAAACGCCAGGCACTACGTAATACCAGACAAGAAACCAGCACAGATAAAATCGGATCGATTGGCGTCCAGCCGGTCTTCATAATGATTAAAGCTGCTGCAACAGCACCAACGGACCCGAGTAAATCTCCCATAACATGCAGGGCAGCGGCTCGGACGTTGATATTGCCTTTCTCTTCTCCCCGGTGCAGTAGCCAGAAAGCAAAAAGATTAGCGAACAGTCCGGCAATAGCGATTGCCAGCATCGTGCCACCTAATACCGGTTCTGGAGTCAGCAAGCGCTTAGCGGCTTCCCAGACGATCAACACGACAATAACTAATAGTGCAGCAGCATTGACGAAGGCCGCCATTGTCGTGAGGCGCAAATAGCCAAAAGTATGGCGTGCGTTCGGTTTACGTTTAGCAAAGCGTATTGCCATTAATGCGACGAGCAACGCTGCCGCATCGGTAAGCATATGACCGGCGTCTGCTAATAGCGCTAACGAACCAGAAATTATCCCGCCTATTACCTCGGCTATCATAAACACCAGAGTTACGATAAAAGCGAGAAACAGTCGACGACTATTGGGATCGCTGGGCAATAAAGATCTAACCGACATGAATTTTCCTTGGTGGTATTTTATTATCCGCTGTATGTAGCGACTTCAATGCTTAGTCTAACCAAATTATCGCGAGGGAACATTTGCTCCCTCTATAAGTTAACTGAGGCAGAATATTAGCTGCCCGTTGCTTTAGACTCTTTCGTTCCAGGCACTTGATCCGGACAACGGCCATCTTTACACATAGCCTTTTTGTGATCTTTTACTTTGCTGTTTTGGTGTGTCTCATGGGCTTTCTTCTGATGGTGCACTTCATTTTCTGGCTTGCTGGTATTGTTGATCTTACTGTTATCAACATTGTTTGGCGCGATTTTCTCAACAGAACCTGGCGCATTGCTGGCATTGGCACTGCCATTATTTGAACCAGCATCGCTGCCTTCAGCAAACGCCGCACTGGTTGCCAGCGCCATACCTGCCGTCAGCAGTAAAATTGCGAGTTTTTTCATAACATTCTCTCCATTTATCTGATGATGTGTTCAGAGACTTACGCTGCAAACCTAAAACTAAGAAATGTTTGCATAATAAATAGCCTAGCGTATGACAGCCTCTTGGCAATCGGATAAAGCGAGGTTTGTAGCAGAAAGTCGATTTACACGCTTACGCATTGCCGTTAGATTGTATGCGTTCAGCGTTAAGCTCCGCCTATATGAAATACCCAATGGAATAGTTATGAATTATCAAAACGACGATTTACGTATCAAAGACATCAAGGAACTTTTGCCTCCGGTTGCTCTGCTTGAGAAGTTTCCAGCAACCGATAAAGCGGCTAAAACCGTTTACCAAGCACGCAATGCTATCCACAAAATCCTGAAAGGAAGCGACGATCGTCTTTTGGTGATCATAGGTCCATGTTCTATTCACGACCCGAAAGCCGCTAAAGAATATGCAGCGCGTTTACTAAAAATGCGTGAAGAGTTGCACGGCGAGTTAGAAATCGTGATGCGCGTTTATTTTGAAAAACCACGCACTACTGTTGGCTGGAAAGGGCTCATTAATGACCCACAAATGAACAACAGTTTCCAGATCAATGATGGTTTGAGAATTGCCCGCAAACTGTTGTTGGATATCAACGACACCGGTTTACCGGCGGCGGGTGAGTTCCTGGATATGATCACGCCACAATATCTGGCCGACTTGATGAGCTGGGGCGCTATTGGTGCGCGTACCACGGAATCTCAAGTTCACCGTGAGCTGGCTTCCGGCCTGTCTTGTCCGGTAGGTTTTAAAAATGGTACCGATGGCACCATTAAAGTGGCGATTGATGCGATTAACGCTGCAGGTGCGCCGCACAGCTTCCTGTCTGTGACCAAATGGGGCCATTCTGCCATTGTTAGCACCAGCGGTAACGGCGACTGCCACATCATCTTGCGTGGTGGCAAAGAGCCAAACTACAGCGCCAAAGATGTGCAAGAAGTGAAAGACGGTCTGAAAAAAGGCGGCCTGCCGGCGCAAGTGATGATCGACTTTAGCCATGCTAACAGTAGCAAACAATTTAAAAAGCAGATGGAAGTCTGTGAAGATGTTTGCGGCCAATTGAGCCAAGGCGAAAAAGCGATTATCGGCGTGATGGTAGAAAGCCATCTGGTCGAAGGTAATCAGAGTCTTGAAAGCGGCGAGCCACTGGTTTACGGCAAGAGTGTCACCGACGGTTGTATCGGCTGGGAAGACACTGAAACGTTGCTGCGCAACCTGGCGACAGCGGTAAAAGCCCGCCGTGCGTAAGCACTAACTATCAGGTTGTAGTCTGATAGCGATGAACCGTCATTTATGGACGGGCATCAATGAAAAGAGCCGATTCTTGAATCGGCTCTTTTGCTATCAGGGTAATACAATGTATTGGCTACATTTCATAAAACGAATCTGTATTAAGCGGAGACTAACTTCTTCCGCCAATCAATTTCCCCAATAAGAAACCGACGCCCGCAGCAATCAGCAGCGCCGGAACGGGATTATCAGCAGTCTGACGTTTAACCGTATCCACCGCATCATTAACCGCATAAGAAGCTTGTGATAAATTTTTGCGAATCACACCTTCTGCTTGCAGGCCAGGATCGCGCGTTGCACGTCCCAACTCTTCCTGACCTTTACCTACGACTTCTTCCGCTTTGTCTTTGATTTTATCAAACATGAAAATCTCCTTGATGGGGTAAATACTCGATGACGAATAGATGACATGACACCCTTTCAAGCGTAGACCAAAAAAAAGGTGAGGCTGGTGGAATCGTGGGATTCGGATTTTTTGACTGATTTTAAATCGCCTGATTTATCACAACCACGACCACATCATGATAAATGCCAAAAGTGAGCAACCGGTTATTTCAGGCAATAAAAAGGCCAGTCATATAGACTGGCCCGGAGATTAAGTCATACCTGGTGAGGTAATTACTTTGCTTTACCTTGGTTAGCGACGGCAGCTGCTTTTGCAGCGATTTCGTCAGCGTTACCCAGGTAGTAGTGTTTGATAGGTTTGAACTGCTCGTCAAACTCATACACCAATGGAACACCTGTTGGGATGTTCAGCTCAAGGATCTCGTCTTCGCTCAGGTTATCCAGGTATTTAACCAGTGCGCGCAGAGAGTTACCGTGCGCAGCAACGATAACGCGCTCGCCGCTTTCGATGCGTGGTTTGATAACGTCAGTCCAGTAAGGGATCACGCGATCGATAGTCAACGCCAGGCTCTCGGTGCAAGGCAGCTCTGCTGGAGACAGTTTTGCATAACGCGGGTCATGGCCTGGGAAACGCTCGTCATCTTTGCTCAACTCTGGTGGAGTTACAGCGAAGCCACGACGCCATTGCTTAACTTGCTCATCACCGTATTTCTGTGCAGTTTCTGCTTTATCCAGACCTTGCAACGCACCGTAATGACGCTCGTTCAATTTCCAAGACTTCTCAACTGGCAACCAAGGTTGGTCCAGCTCGTCCAATACATTCCACAGAGTGTGGATCGCACGCTTCAGCACAGAGGTGTAAGCGAAATCGAACTGGAAGCCTTCTTCTTTCAGCAGTTGACCTGCTTGTTTTGCTTCTACTTTGCCTTTTTCAGAAAGCTCAACGTCTTTCCAGCCAGTAAAGCGGTTTTCTTTGTTCCACTCGCTTTCGCCGTGTCGTACCAGAACCAGTTTGGTTACTGCCATAGCTAAATTCCTCAATTTACTGAAATTCCAATGATAACTGTTATCATTATATTGCCTGGACCCCGCTGGCAGCAATCGGATTCGGTTTGCCAGCGCGCAGGAAATCTGTTGCTTAATATTAACTGGCAACACCATAGCGAATTTCAGCGCGCAAATAAACGAAACGCGCAGTTTGATTGATCTCACTGCGCGTTTTATTCCCTTTATCCTTCAAGTGGCAGAGTGGCTGGCTTTGAAGTTTTTTGGGTATGTTATTGCTTGAAGATTACGCCGCTTTTTTCAGGCACTGGCTCATAAAGGTTTTACGTTCATCGCCTTTCAAGGATTTCTTGGCAGCATCGGCATTACAGCTTTTCATTTTCTGCTGCTGTGGTGTGACCTTGCTGTCCGATTTAGTTTCTGCTTTCAGGCAGTGGCTCATAAACGTCTTGCGTTCGTCGCCCTTCAGAGATTGCGTGGTAGCTTGTTGATTACAATCGGTCATTTTTTGACGTTGAGCAGCCTGCGCGGGGGAAGGGGTCTTGGTCGTTTCAGCAGCCAAGGCATTTCCACCGATACACAATGTGGCTAATAGAGATAACACAACAGGTAAACGCATAACTGACTCCTTTGTGAAGTCCTGTTCATCAGGACATTCAGTAAGCGTAGATGGGCTTACTGGTTTTGTAAGGGAAAGGGAATATCATGATGTGATGCACTTCACATTTTTCGCCGAGCTTACGCGAAAATTGCGCAATGCAAACCCGGAAAAATTATAACAAACAAAGAGAAATGCGTCGGAAGATTACCAGACAGTCTGTTACTAAATATTACTGTGCTTACAGCGAGAAAAATTGATACGCCGTTGATGAATGGTAAATTTGGCCTGGTTTTATCCAGCAGCTCCGCTGTGGCCAGTTAGCGTGATTAGGGCTATCAGGCAGAAACTGGCTCTCAAGTGCTATCCCACTGTAATTCGGGTACTGACCGCCAGCGCGGTTAATCGCACCGCTGAGAAAATTACCGCTATACAATTGTAAGGCCGGGGCCGAGGTAAAGACGCTCATTTTCACCCTTCCATCGGCTGACCACAAATGTGCCGCCGGGTTTGCTGCATGGTGGCAACTGTGCCGTAACAAATAAGCGTGATCGTAACCTTTTACACGCTGTTGATAGCTGTCTTGTAGAAAATCTTTCGCCACGGTTTTAGCAATGCGGAAATCCATCCCGCTATTCGCGACGTCAACTAACCGATCTTGTGGAATACCATCGCTATCTACCGGTAAGAATTGATCGGCAAATAGCTGTAAAGTCTGTTGCCGAGCATCGGTACCTTCACCATCAAGATTAAAATAAGCATGGTTACTGAGATTTACCGGGCACAGCTTATCAACGCTCGCCTGATAGCGAATCTCCAGCCGATTATCCTCGGTCAAAGCGTAGTCAACTTGCGCGGTTAACTCGCCGGGAAAGCCTTGATCGCCATCAGCAGATACCAGCTGAAAACTAACCTGTTGTGCACTGTGGCTAAGTATTTGCCAGCGACGTTTATCAAATCCTTCCGGCCCACCATGCAATTGATTACCGCGCTGGTTTGCCGTCAGAAGATGGGGTTTACCATCAATCTCAATCGTCGCATTGGCAATACGATTAGCATAACGACCTAAAGTGGCACCGAGATAGGCACGCTGAATCAGGTAGTCAGCCGGATGCTGACAACCTAGTAATAACTCTCGTGGTTTTGCGTCCTGCAACGGCAGTTGCAGCGACAGCCATGTTGCCCCCCAATCCATTAACGTCGCCGTGGTACCTGAGATATTTTTCAGGGTGACAATATTAAAGGGGCGTCCATCGGGAGCGAGCTGTGGATTTAACATACGCTGGTACCCAGCGATGCCTGGCAAACGTAAAAGGTCTCTTTCAGCCCGGTTTGTGCCGAGTATTCGCTCTCGACGGCATGGCGGACGTAGTCGACAAGCTTTTCTGGAATCAGCGCCACAATACAGCCACCAAAGCCGCCGCCGGTCATGCGCACACCGCCTTGTTCTCCAATGACTGATTTGACGATGTCGACCAAGGTATCGACCGCAGGGACGGTAATATCGAAATCATCACGCATCGAAGCGTGAGAGTCGGCCATCAGTACGCCCATGGTTTTAAGGTCTCCTGCGGCCAGCGCTTTTGCCGCTGCGGTTGTGCGATCGTTCTCGCTAATAATATGGCGAGCACGCCGAGCGACAACCGCATCTAAGCCAGGTTGACGAGCGTTAAACGTTTCGATACTGACATCGCGCAGTGCTTTTACGCCAAAGAAGCGAGCAGCCTCCTCACATTGCTGACGGCGGGTATTATATTCACTATCAACCAATCCGCGTTTAACGTTGGAATTGATAATCACCACTGCGGCGTTTTTCGGCATCGAGACCGCTTTCGTTTCCAGCGATCGACAATCGATCAATAGCGCGTGATCTTGTTTACCCAGCGCCGAAATCAACTGATCCATAATCCCGCAGTTACACCCGACAAATTGGTTCTCGGCTTCCTGACCGTTGAGTGCCAATTGCTCACCGCTTAGCGGCAGGTCATAGAGCGCCGTTAAGGCTTTGCCAACCGCGATTTCGAGCGATGCTGAAGAGCTTAAACCCGCGCCTTGTGGCACGTTTCCGCTAATCACTAAATCTGCACCCGAAAAATCACTATTGCGCAGCAGTAAATGTTTCACTACACCGCGCACATAATTCGCCCAAGGCTTCGTCGGATCACTGACAATCACATTATCAAGGGAGAAAATATCTTGCTGATTATCATAATCGGCGGCGATAACCCGGATACTGCGATCGTTACGCTGAGCGCAGGCGATTACCGTTTCGTAATCAATGGCGCATGGCAGGACAAAGCCATCGTTATAGTCAGTATGCTCGCCAATGAGATTGACGCGTCCCGGGGCTCTGACGGCGATGGTTGCGGGATAACCGAAGCTCTGTTCAAAAATTTCCAGGGCGTTATCTTTTATTGTCATTATTTCACTCCGGCTTCAAGGTAATGAACATCACTTAACGCACGTAAACGTTCGGCTGCTTGTTCTGCGGTTAAATCGCGTTGCGTCTCGGCCAGCATTTCATAGCCAACCATAAATTTACGCACCGTTGCTGAGCGTAGCAGCGGCGGATAGAAATGAGCATGTAGCTGCCAGTGGCGTTGGTCGCCCTCAACAAAAGGCGCGCCGTGCCAGCCCATAGAGTAGGGGAAGGAACACTGGAACAGGTTGTCATAGCGGCTGGTCAGTTTTTTCAGCGCTATGGCTAAATCACTGCGCTGCGCAGTTGACAGCTCGGTGATGCGTTGTACTTGTGCTTTAGGCAGTAGCAACGTTTCAAACGGCCAAGCCGCCCAGTAAGGTACCACTGCCAGCCAATGCTCGGTTTCGACCACTGTGCGGCTGCCGTCGGCTAATTCTCGCTGCACATAATCAACTAGCATCGGACTACCGTACTTTTCGAGGTAATGACGTTGCAGACGGTCTTCGCGTTCGGCTTCATTCGGCAAAAAGCTGTTGGCCCAGATTTGACCGTGCGGATGCGGGTTAGAGCAGCCCATTGCCGCGCCTTTATTCTCGAATATCTGCACCCAAGGATACGTCGCGCCCAGCTCCGTACTTTGCTGTTGCCAGGTGACAACGATTTGCTCAAGCGCAGCAAGTGAAAGTTGCGGCAGCGTTTTGCTGTGATCGGGAGAAAAACAGATCACCCGGCTGGTGCCACGCGCGCTTTGGCAACGCATCAGTGGATCGTCGCTTTCAGGGGCAAAAGGAGTATCGGGCATCAGCGCGGCAAAATCATTGGTGAACACGAATGTTCCCTGATAATCAGGATTCACATCACCGGTTACCCGCTTATTGCCGGGGCACAAAAAGCAATCAGGAGAGTGCTGAGGCAAGGATTCTTGTGAGGGTGTTTCTTGTTGCCCTTGCCACGGGCGTTTGGCCCGGTGCGGACTAACCATAACCCACTGGTCGGTTAAAGGATTATAGCGGCGATGAGGGTGATCAATCGGGTTAAACTCAGACATACGATTTCCTTACTACGACAGGCTAGGCTGTTTGCCATTTTGAATCAGGGATGCGTTCAGGTTGTTGCGCGCATCCCATGTCCAAATTGACGGCACTAATACATGCCTTTTGGTGCAGTTTTTAGTCTGGATATCCTTGCGGATTCTTCGACTGCCACAACCAAGTATCTTTGGTGATATCTTCGAGCGAACGACTCACGCGCCAATTGAGTTCATTAGCGGCTTTAGTCGGTTCGGCCCAGTAAGCGGGTAAATCCCCTTCGCGGCGTGGGGCAAAATGGTAGTTAACGGATTTTCCGCAGGCTTCGCTGAAGGCATTAACGACTTGCAGCACGCTTTTACCCACGCCCGCGCCTAAATTATAAATATGCACGCCTGGCTTGTTGTGTAACGTTTTCATTGCCGCCAAGTGGCCATCTGCCAGATCGACCACATGAATATAGTCGCGAATGGCAGTACCATCTTCGGTAGGGTAGTCATTACCAAATATAGACAGCGACTCGCGGCGGCCAACGGCAACCTGTGCGATAAACGGCATCAGATTATTAGGAATGCCTTGCGGGTCTTCGCCCATTAAGCCGGAAGGATGCGCCCCGACCGGGTTGAAATAGCGCAGCAATGATATGCACCAATCTGGCTCGGCGCGGTGTAAATCTTGCAGGATTTGTTCAACCATCAGCTTACTGCGGCCATAAGGGCTGGACGGTGTTCCGGTTGGGAAACTTTCGACATAAGGGACTTTCGGCTGGTCGCCATAGACTGTAGCGGACGAGCTGAAAATGAGGTTCTTCACGCCAGCAGCGCGCATCGCTTCAACCAGCACTAACGAGCCGTAAACGTTATTATCATAATATTCCAACGGCTTATTCACTGATTCACCAACGGCTTTCAAGCCGGCGAAGTGAATCACAGAATGAATATCATACTGGCCGAAGATCTGATCCAACAGCGCGCGATCGCGAATATCACCTTTAAACAGCACTGGTGTTTTGCCCGTCAAAGTCTCAATACGCTCCAGCACGCTGGCTTTACTGTTGCACAGATTATCCAAAATAATCGGCGTAAAGCCGGCATGAATCAGCTGCACACAAGTATGGCTGCCAATATAACCGCTACCGCCTGTCACTAAGACGTACATATAAAATCCCTTCTCGCTATGATTTGATAAAAATAACACTCTCTTTGGATAAAAATAGTGATCTGATTAAAACATTATGAAATCGATTACATGATATTTTTTGTCCTTTAGTGCAGATTTCGCCTAGTTTTTCTGAGATGGGAATATGTTGAATAGGGCGATTAGAATATTATTATGTAATCGATTACACTTGGTTTGGCAATACTGCCATGGCACAGTTTTGTACGATCTGAAAAAGCGCTGTGGGCCTCTGAAACCTTGAATATTTTGCTATGCCCAATGCCGCTGATAATGTGACGGCGTTAGGTACACTGACCAAGCCAGATACGCAGCACTCTGGCTCAGCCACGCCGAGTGATTTCAGGGTGTCATCTTTGATATCCGACTCGCGCCGTTTTCGTGGCGTCGCAAATTTCATCTTGATTGAGTGACCATTTGCGGATACCAACCACCGAAAAAATATTTCCTGCGCCTTACTTTTTGATGCGTATTTGAGCAATTTTGACCATTTTAAAATGGCGGAAATGGTCAAATAACAAACAGTGACGGCATTTTTTTGAACATCAGAAAGCGCTTATGAATTTGCGAAAAACAGTTAGCGAACTCAGCTTTTGACCTTAAAAAAACCAGCAAGGCGCACTCAAAATAACGCTGAGCGAGAGGTGAGAAACGGCGACATCTTTACCGAGCCGGTCCGAATCCCGAGCGAAGGCAGGCCAAAGGCCCGTTATTTGCGCCTATCACCGCGCTACCTGAAACAAGCTGTCCGCAAAACGAGAAGTAAAAATGTGGAAAAGACGTGGGATTGCAAAGGGAGACGTCCTTCTCCCTTTGCTCGGTTTCGGCACAAATACCGCATTGAGCGCTACACCTAGAAAACCGAAATATTTGCCATTCAAACCTTTTAAAGGCTTTTTAAAGCCTTAAAATTTAATAAGCCATTCTGGCTAGAAGAAAACCCCAAGCTAGGTTCGTAGCACATCCTGCTGATATGAATAAATATCCCCATCAGCAATAAAGCTCAGCCTGTGGCTGATGCATTCCGGCGCATCTTCCGCGTGGTGCGACACAAACAGCAATTGCGTTTCGCCTTCACCAATCAACACATCGACAAAGCGCCGCACGAGCTGGCGGTTAAGCGGGTCTAAACCTTGCAAAGGTTCATCCAGAATCAACAGAGCAGGGTGTTTTACTAGTGCCCGGGCGATCAGCGCCAAACGCTGTTGCCCCCATGACAGGCTGTGGAACGGCGTATCCGCGGTGCTGCCGCCAAGACCAAGTAACTCTAGCCACTGTTGCGTAAGTTTTTGCTGACGGTCGGAGACCGCCTGATAGATACCAATCGAATCAAAAAAACCTGACAAAATAACGTTACGCACGCTAGAGCTGACGCGATAGTCCAAATGCAGGCTGCTGCTGACATAACCAATATGGCGCTTGATATCCCAAATAGTTTCACCGCTGCCGCGACGACGGCCAAATAGCGTTAAATCGTTACTGTAACCCTGAGCGTGATCGCCGGTAATCAAACTGAGTAAGGTTGATTTACCCGCACCATTAGGCCCAACAATTTGCCAGTGCTGGCCAGGATCAACCTGCCAGGTAAGGCCATGTAAGATAGGCTTATCATCGTATTGCACGACGCCATTACGCAAAATAATCAGCGGCTGATCGGCAGGAAGCGTAGCGCGTTGGCTAGGATCTTCCGGTTCAGGCAACGCCATGCCGCTGAGATTTTCGCTGTGGGCCAGTTGGGCAACCAGAGCGTCGGCTAAGACTTGCTTACGTGGACCAACGGATACTAATGAACAATCGGCCAGTACGCCAACGTGCTCGACAAATTCAGGAATATCATCAAAACGATTAAGTACCAGCACCAGCGTTTGCCCTTGCTGCGACAAGGTAGCCAGTAGTTCGGCCAACTGAGCGCGTGCGTTAACATCTAAACCGTCAAAAGGCTCGTCGAGGATTAACAAGTCAGGTTGTTGCATCAGCACCTGGCACAGCAGCGTCTTGCGTGTTTCGCCGGTCGACAGGTACTTAAAGCGGCGGCTTAGTAGTTTGCTGATGCCAAACTGCGCGGCTAATTGCTCACAACGCTGTGCGTCTTTCACCTGTTCCTGAATAATTTCCGCAGTGGTGCGGCCGGTATCATCTTCATCGGCGCTAAGCAAATCGGTGTTATTACGCTGCCATTCATCGGCAACTAATTTTTGTAGTTGCTCAAAGGAGAGGCGCACCACATGTTGAAAGCTGCACTCGCGTTGCCCGTTGAGCTCGACCAGCTCACCGGCCAAAGCTCTGGCGAGCGCCGATTTTCCGCTGCCGTTGGCACCGACAAAAGCCCAGGACGCAGATTGCTCAATCTTCAAATCCGCCAACGTGAGCGTTTTCGTATCGCTCAGACGGAAAATGCCTTGCGAGATTTGTAATGATGACATTGGGTTCCCTTAATAAGATGCTGCGACGCACAATGTATACCCATCATAATTGACGTTATTTCTGCGTTAACTTACCCGAGTAAGCTCATCGAAACGCGCTCGCTTGCCGGCTAGAGGCAACGCCAATTATTTTGGGTATAAGATATCTAATGATGAGTTTCTTAGGGGTAAGCCCAACCCCCCGTCATGTCAATTGACAAATCTGCAAACTATTAACGCTTAAAATGCAAGATATTGAATATAATTGATTTTTAGCATAGAGAGGCGATAATTACGCTATCGGCGGCAAAGCTGGCGTAAACCTTCTGTCCACTTGCCAACATATGCATCTCACCGTTGGCAACCGTTGCGCACAGTTGTTGCCCGTCTTGTAACGCGAGCATGACTTCACTGTTATCTTGCCCGCGCTCAATACTGATGATTTCACTTTCCAATACGTTGTCTTCCTGGCAAGGAGAAGTGTTAAGCGCTACCCACGGCGCTTTGATCAGCACCAATACTTCTTTGCCCGGAGATAGCTGCAAACGGTTGGCGCTTTGTTCTGTGATGGCAGCGCGTAGCCGCGTTTTACCATCGGCCAGTAAGACGTCAATATGCTGCTGAACGTGCTGATGATCGCGCTCGATGACCGTACCAAATAACTGATTACGCGCGCTGGTTTGCAGAGAAAACCGAGAAATCGCCGCCAGTAAACTGTCGAGCGGCAGATTATCGTCTTTAAGTACATCGAAAGCTTTCTGTTGAATCTGCTCCAGCAGGTCGTAGAGCTGTAGGAGGCGTTCGCCATAATGGGTAAGTAACGCGCCGCCACCGCCTTTCCCCCCGGTGTTACGTTCAACCAACAGGCTATCAGCTAACTGGTTCATCTCATTAATCGCATCCCAGGCGCTTTTATAGCTGATGCCAGCTAACTTCGCGCCCTGGCTGATAGAGCCTGTGATTTTAATCTGCTTGAGCAGTTCGATACGGCGAGGATCGGCAAACAGGCGTTGCTGAAGTTTGAGCGTTAACAGAATCTCAGCTTGCATAACGATAAATTCCTACAAGAATGTGGCGTTAGGTTGCTACAGCACTGCATCAACCTCCATCACTATATTGTCGCCGATCCCTGATGCTTCTCAAACCCGCTAACGGTTATTTATCTGTATCTAGCCGTGATACTCAGCATCGCTGGTCTATTAGCGGCTTTTAAAATTTATTGGTTATAATCCGTGGTTAAAAGCTAAAGTAATTCCGTTCCGACACTGCTAGTATTAGCAGCAGATTATCCATTTACGCTGCCACTATCGCGTTTTCCTACAGCAGAGAGGCTAACATGCTGGAAATATTAGAAAGTTTAATTTTCGCCGTTATCATGGTTCCTATTTTCATTGCCATAATGCTTGGGCTGATCTACGGTCTCGGAGGCTTGTTCAACGTGATCTCTCACATTGGCGGCTCTAAAAAGTCTCGCCAGCAACAAGCGCAGTCATAAATACGCCGTCGCAGCAATATTGTTGCTGAGCGTTAAATGCTGCTAAATGAATGCGAAAGAAAAGCCTGGCCAATGTGTCAGGCTTTTCTTTTTATGCGCTAACGCAAATACCATCAACTTCCCAGCCTGTTTGCCGATAAAGATAATGACATCGCCTTTTTACACGCTATATTTACGACTATATAACGCCATCATAAAAGGGAAAGTAATGAGAAATATTCGAGTGAAAAGCAAGCCGTTGGCAGGATATTTAACGGCGGTCGTTCTGGCGATTGGTATTAGCCAGCAGGCGCAGGCGGCGGAGCAGGTTACCGTATTTGCCGCCGCATCGCTGACTAATGCGATTAATGATATTGCCAAGCAATATCAGCAGGAGAAAGAGGTAAAAATCGTCTCATCCTTTGCCTCTTCATCAACACTGGCCCGCCAAATTGATCAAGGTGCACCGGCCGATCTCTTTATCTCTGCCGATCAACAGTGGATGGATTACACCGTTGGTAAGCAGCTAATGGTTGATAATACTCGCTACACGTTATTGGGTAATGAGTTGGTGCTGATTACCGAAGCCAACAGTAAGCAGGAAAAAATCAACATTACTGAGCAAACGCCGTGGGCGTCATTGTTGGCAAATGGCCGTTTAGCGGTTGGCGACCCCGATCATGTTCCTGCGGGGATTTATGCTAAAGAGGCGCTGCAAAAACTCGGTGCTTGGACAGTCGTTGAACCAAAACTGGCCCGTGCCAGTGACGTTCGTGCCGCAATGGCGCTGGTAGAACGTGACGAAGCGCCGCTGGGCATTGTTTACGGTTCTGATGCGATTGCCAGTAAAAAAGTGAAGGTTGTCGGCGTATTCCCAGAAACAAGTCATAAGCCTGTGGAATATCCAATAGCTATTGTTAAAGGACATGAAAATCCTGCGGTGAGCGCATTTTATGATTATCTAAAAGGCCCGAAAGCTGCAGAAATTTTTAAACATTATGGATTTACGCCACGCTGATGATGTTAAGTGACGTTGAATGGCAGGCTGTTCTTCTCAGCCTGCAAGTTTCTACCCTTGCTGTAATTTGTAGCCTGCCGTTCGGCATTGCTATGGCATGGATTTTGGCCCGCTGCCAATTCCCCGGAAAATCTCTGCTCGACAGCATTATTCATTTGCCACTGGTGTTGCCACCGGTGGTAATTGGTTATTTGTTGCTGGTGGTGATGGGGCGCAGGGGATTTATCGGTGAATGGCTCTATAACTGGTTTGGTTTCAGCTTTAGCTTTAGTTGGCGCGGTGCGGCACTTGCCTCGGCGGTGGTGGCATTCCCCTTAATGGTTCGCGCTATTCGCCTGTCATTAGAAGCCGTCGATAAACGCCTGGAACTGGCTGCGAAAACCTTGGGCGCTTCACCATGGCGAGTTTTTGCCACCATTACGCTGCCGCTTTCATTGCCGGGCGTTATTGTGGGTATTGTACTGGCCTTTGCCCGTTCACTGGGCGAGTTCGGTGCGACCATCACTTTTGTTTCTAATATTCCCGGTGAGACGCGGACCATCCCGCTGGCAATGTACACCTTGATTGAGACCCCCGGCGCAGAAGGGGCAGCGGCCCGGCTCTGCGTTTTGGCGATTATCCTGTCGCTGGCAGCACTATTGCTGTCTGACTGGTTGGCAAAACGCAGTCGTCAAAGGTTGGGGGGCTGATGTTAACGCTAGATTTTACTCAAAAACTCGGTGAGCTGGAGTTAGAAATAAACGCCTTGCTGCCCGAAAAAGGGATTACCGCCATTTTTGGTTTATCAGGTGCCGGTAAGACGTCATTGATTAATGCCATTGCCGGATTAACTCGACCAGACAGTGGCCGTATCGTCCTTAACGATCGTGTTTTATCAGATAGCGATCAACAGGTTTTTTTGCCGCCGGAAAAGCGGCGTATTGGCTATGTTTTCCAAGATGCCCGGCTGTTTCCGCACTATCGCGTGCAGGGTAATCTGCAATACGGCATGTCACCATCAATGCGACCACATTTTGATTCCATCGTGCAGTTGCTTGGTATTGACTCTTTGCTTAAGCGTTTTCCATTGACCTTATCGGGCGGTGAAAAACAGCGGGTGGCGATTGGTCGGGCGTTATTAAGCGGGCCAGAATTGCTACTGATGGACGAGCCTTTGGCGGCGCTCGATATCCCGCGTAAACGTGAACTGATGCCTTATCTCGAACGTTTGGCCAAACAAGTTAATATCCCGATTTTGTATGTTACGCACAGCCTTGATGAGATCCTCAACCTAGCAGAGCAGGTGATGGTTATCGATCAAGGTAAAGTGTTGGCATTAGGGCCGGTCGAAGAAGTGTGGGCCAGTAGCGTGATGCGTCCATGGTTGCCGCGCGATGAGCAAAGTAGCGTGTTAAACGTTAGCGTACTTGAGCACCATCCACGTTATCCGATGACGGCGCTGGCGCTAGGCGGCGAGCGCTTGTGGGTGAGCAAAGTTGAAGCCGCGCCGGGCAGTGCCATGCGCATCAGGGTCCAGTCCGCCGATGTATCTCTGGTCTTGCAACCAACCGTGAACAACAGCAGCATCCGTAACATATTGCATGCCAAAGTATTGGAAGTGATCGATGTTGGTACTCAAGTTGAAGTGAAGCTGGCAATGGCCGATCATATTATTTGGGCCAGGATCACGCCTTGGGCCAGAGACGAATTGCTGATCCGTCCTGGGCAGTGGCTCTATGCGCAGATCAAGAGTGTTTCTATCAGTAAGGGGTAGCCAGATCCGGCTTGATTGGATTTCAGTTTTCCGTAACTGAAAGAACGGAGTATTCAAGCCTGACCGGGCTTGAGACGCTCTAAATAGAGCGGCAAATATTTCGGTTTTTTAAATACGGTATTCAATGCTGCCCCGTAGCCTAAACCGAGCAAAGGAACGAAGGCGCGTTCCTTTGCAATCCTGCGCCTTTCGTCCCTTCAGCTCGGTATGCAGCGGAGGCTATGTTCCAGGGGCTTTCGTGATAGCGCAAATTTCATGGCTCCGCCATGCCTTCCTCGGGTTCGAGCTAACGGTAAAGACGTTATCTCTCCACCACTCGTCAGTGAAATTTTGAGTGCGCTTGGTGGCTTTTGAATTCAAAAGCAAGGCACTCGTTATTCAGGAATACTCACCACTCGCCAGTGAAATTTTGAGTGCGCTTGGCGGCTTTTGAATTCAAAAGCAAGGCACTCGTTATTCAGGAATACTCACCTCTCGTTAGTGAAGTTTTGAGTGCACTTGGCGGCTTTTGAATCTAGTTCAACAGCCAACAGCTGAATAAGGCTGTTTTGTTTTTTAGTTTTGGTGTGCAGTGATAGCTGCGATGACGCTATCGAGGGTGATTGTACCTTTACGGTGCTCGATATTTGGCGCGTTGACGAAAGCCAGATTGCCAGCGTTAAGCGCTTTTGTCATTTCGATAAAGCCAGTGATTGCTGTTTTTGATAAACCTGTCTGCGAGAGATTTTGTGCCCATTCACTTTCTGGAACAGGGACAGCATGCACAGACTTATTAAGCGCTTGTTGGAAAGCGTCGGCGACATCTTGTGGTGAGTACATTGCCGGTCCTTCCAGCTCGACTATCCGTGATTTATTCCAATCTTCACATAAAATCTCAGCGGCGGTACGGCCAATATCTTCTGCCGCTACCATAGGGATCTTTTTATCGATAGGAGCAATAAAACTAGGCAATACGCCATGTATTGCTGCACCGGCTAGTGTGCCCCAGTTCTCCATAAAATAGGAGGCGCGTAAGGAGGTGAGGGGGAGGCCCGTTTGCTCTAAATACTTTTCAAGCATTCTGTTAGTCGCAATCAATCCTATGCCTTTCGGGCGTTCTGCACCGAGGGAGGATAGGGCAACCATTTTTGGCAAGCCTGCTCTAATGGCCGCTTCGGCACTTGCTGCCGCGAGCATATCGGCACGCTCAAATAAGTTCTCTGCTGTGTATTGCGGTGGGCTCATGATGTAAGCCCCAGCTGCGCCAGCAAACGCATCGGCTAGCGCCGCGATATCAGTAAGATCGGCAATCGCAACTTCGGCTCCCTTATTACTCCATGCACTCCCTTTTGCCTCATCGCGTACTATGACTCTCACGCGTTTTCCCGCTGTAAGCAAAGTGTTTGCAACTGCTACACCGGTACGGCCGCTGGCACCAGTAACGACATATAATTCATTGCTGCTCATGTTTTTCTCCTGAATATGAAAGAAGTGTTTTGTATTTCATATCAACGAGAATATATAGTGCCCAAACATAACACCAATGCATGGAGGTTATAGTGAATATGCATAAAGTGGATTTTAATAATATTGATCTTAATCTTCTGAAATTGTTCGATGCGCTGGTAAAAGAGCGTAGCGTGACGCGAGCAGGACAGCAGCTTGGTTTGAGCCAACCGGCCGCTAGCCGAGCGCTGGGGCGTTTGCGCAATCTATTGAATGATAAGCTTTGGGTTAGAACCGCTCAGGGACTTGAGTTGACACCACGAGCGGCTGCTTTAGTAGGGCCGGTTGCTAAGTTACTTGAAGATGCCAGATCTATTGTTGCCCCTACGCAATTTGATCCCGCCCAGGCAACAGGGCGCTTTAGTATTGCGGCGATTGACCATATTACGTTGTTATTGATGCCATCATTAATCGCCAGATTAACCACATTGGCACCGGGAATGGATTTAGAAATACCACCATCGTTGGGGGACAACGTGGAATTGGTGGCGCAGGGCAATGTGGATATTGCGATTGGTGTATACGAGCAATTACCCGCAAGATTTCATCAGCGCGCGCTATTTGATGAAGGATTAGTCTGCGTGGTGCGTCGTGGTCATCCGGTGATTGCCGCTGGGATGACATTAGAACGGTTTGCTGAACTGTCACATATCTTAGTCATCATCACCGGCCACGGAGAAAGCATTGTTGATATGGCATTAGCGCAACATGGATTAAGTCGGCGCGTCGCGGTACGGCTACCGCATTTTCTTGCCGCCCCGGCATTGGTTGCAGAAAGCGATATGGTTTTATCTATACCGCGCCGGCTTGCCCAGCATCTTGCTCTGTCGATGCCTATTGAAGTCTTGGAGTTGCCGTTAGAGACAGGAATTTATACGCCATCAATGATCTGGCACGAGAGACGACACGAGGAGCCTTCACATATGTGGTTGCGTAAGCAGTTAGTGGAGATCTGTGCGGCTTTTTAGACGAACATCCAGATTCGCCAGTTGGTTGAAAATTCGTTATCATCCGCAACCACTTTCCAGCCGGGCAGCCTGATGTCTACGATAATCGATACTTTTATTGCCCCGCCTTGTCATGAGCAGATAGAGACGCTCTATCAAGACGATCACTTGGTGCTGATCAATAAACCTGCCGGGCTGCTCAGCCTTTCAGGGAAAAACCCGCAAAATCTTGATTCGGTGCATCATCGATTGGTACAGCTGTTCCCCGGTTGTACGCTGGTTCACCGTTTAGATTTCGGCACTTCGGGGCTGATGGTGATTGCCCGCAATAAGGCTATCAATGCTGCACTTTGCCAACAGTTCAGCCAGCGCACCGTGACCAAAGTGTACAGCGCGTTGCTATGTGGGCATTTGCAGGACAATGAAGGTGTGATAGACGCGCCGATTGCTAAAGATCCGGCGTTATTCCCGTTGATGTCGATTTGCGCCACTCACGGCAAGCCAGCTCGCTCTGGCTATCGGGTCATCGAGCGTTTTTATCATCAGTTACAAGACGGGACGTTACTGCCATTGACGCGGGTACAACTCACCCCTGAAACCGGGCGCACCCATCAACTGCGCATCCATTGCCAGCTATTGGGCCACCCAATTTGGGGCTGTGATCTGTATGGTGGTCGTTTGCTACCCGGTACTGAACAAACTCCTCGCTTGATGCTGCACGCCAGTGAGCTGCATTTCATGCATCCCATTAACGAAGAACCGATCGTTGCGAGTAATGCCAGCCCGTTCTAACAGCCAAAGTATTCGTTTTTGAAAAAACGCATTACCACATCAAATCATCAGGCACTTTAAAATCAGCATACGGATCGTCTTCATCCTGCTCTTCCTGACTCAGCGCACTGTTTAACACAATACTGTTCGCATCGCGCTGCGCAATCTTATCGGCAACGCTTGCCGGGATAATCGCGTAAGTACTTTCAGCACTGTTATCGACAACCAAACGCGCAATGGCGAGACGGCCACTAATTAGCTGCGATTGTGTCAGCTTATCGACAGATATTTTCTTAATTAAATTGTTATCGGTGAAATTAAAGTCGATATCGCCTTTTGCAATACTGATTCTATTCATTTCAATCAGTTGTTTTACCTGAGCTTTATACTCTTTAGATAGCGCCGCCAGCTTTTGTTGTTCGTTTAACTGCTTATCGCGCTCAAGCTGGGCTTTTTTATTTTCCTCTACCGCCTCTCTTGCCTCACGAGCCTGAACCCGTGATTTCTTAGCCGTCCTTTGCACTTTAGCCACTTTCTTGCTGGTCACTAAACCAGCCTTCAGCATCTGCTCTTGTAAGGTGAGTTTTGTCATCTTGGTCTCTAAATCTGCGGAATAATGTGCGGGATTATACCTGTAATTTTTCCGGTGATGCTAGGTTGCTGGGGCTGGATTACTGTGTGGCCTGAGTTTGGAGGGGCATTACCTTAGGTAAATGTTTGTATGGCACATTATAGTCGGCTATGAGCGAGAAGCCGACAGTATCAATGCTACGGCTTTTTTTTTCGGAAAAGAAAAACTGCGACTGCCGTCAAAATGCCTATTAATGGCATAGCCCAAGCACCTGCTAAAAAGTTACGGTGATCTATTCGGTTATTTCTACGAATATCAGAAAAGCGAGTAAGCGCGTTTTTTTTAGTAGTCGCACTAATCTCTTCAAATTGCTTTTCGTAACCCTGATTAAGTAACTGATAAGCTTCATTCTCATCCGAGCTTGCCAACGCAACTATTTGTTTACCTTTTTTATAGAAATTATAATCAGTCATCCGGTCATCCTTATAGCGAAAATCAATGAGGTCATATAGCCACACTGGCTTAGTTCTGTACACAGCAACTGGTTTTCTCTCTGTAAGTCAACGTAATGCTCTATCTGCAATGGCCACTTCTGGCACCAAGCCGTCTATTAAATTTTTTCAAAAGTATTCGATAAAATATTAGTAAGTACAGATGAAAGTGCAACTTGCATAGAATTAATAGTATTGCTTTCACAACATCCCATTTTGAACAAATTGCCGATTATCTCTTCTTTGGTTTTAAAAGCTTACTTGGCGCACTCAAAATTTCACTGACGAGTGGTGGAGAGATAACGTCTTTACCGTTAGCTCGAACCCGAGGAAGGGATGGCGGAGCCATGAAATTTGCGCCTGTCGCGGTGGTACCTGAAACATAGCCTCCACTAGACTGACTGCTAATGCATTGAAAGGGCTGGGGATTCATAAGGGGAAAGCCCACTTTTCCCCTTATGTCGGTTCGGTCAACAGTGCCACATTGAGCACCATATTTGAAGAACCGAAAAATTCACTAATCTGGTTTTTAGCCCGTTCTTTCGGTTACGGAAAACCGAAAAATCCCGCTAATTAGGATGGTAAACCTAAGGTTTACGCCTCCAACACGCGGCTGCGTATCACCCTGGCGATATCCGGTAATTCATGATCGCCAATCACTAAATCAGCCCGCGCTTTGATGGCGTCATCGGCATTGCCCATTGCTACGCCTAATCCGACGTTTTCCAGCATGCTCAGGTCGTTGTAGTTATCACCGAAGGCGATAACATCAGCCATGCTCAAACCTTGGGATTCAACCCATTGCTGCAGACGTTTACCTTTGCTGTTGCCCGCTTGTGCGACATCAACCTGATCTTTCCACGACCATTCGCAGGCCAGGCCGATCTCTTTTTCTGCTTGTTGAGCAAAGCTTTCCAGTTCGTCGAGGTTTTGGTGCGAGGTGGCAAACTTCCAGATGGAGGTGGCTTGCTCGGCGGCGTCGCGCAGGCTATCCACTTTAATAATGGTTGGACGTTGGTCAACTGGCAGCGTTTCACCCCAGGCAATGCTGCGCGTGACGTGGCCGGTGGGATACTGGTACAACATCGCGTCATCGACATACAGCAGGCCGTGAATGCCGTATTGATCCAGTAAATCGAGCACTTTATGCGCTTTGGATTTTTCTAACGGATCGGCAGCCAGCACTTTGCGGGCCTGGAAATCGTACAAATAAGTGCCGTTACAGCAAATAGCCGGAGTATCAAGCTCAAGCGCTTGATAGAACGGATGGATAGCCACATGATGACGGCCAGTCACGATAATCACTTTACAACCGGCGGCGCGGGCTTCGGCCAGCGCGGTCAGAGATTCAGGTAAAATACGTTTTTGACGGTCAAGCAGGGTGCCGTCGAGATCGAGCGCTATGACGCGATAGTTCATGGGGATATCCCTAAAAAAATTTACCCGTCATACTTGAAGTTGCCTCTGTGTTGGCTACGTTAGTTCGCCCGAATCACTTACATGAGTAAGCTCATCGGGACTATGAGTCCCATCCTTGGGCCTCACCCTGCGGGCCAGCGCAAAGCGCTGTTCAAATCAGTTCCAGACTGATCTGTCTCTTCCTTGCCGCCTTGATGCAACTCCAATTATTTAGGGTAAAGACGTTAAGTGATCAGAAAAAGATAAAAGTATGCCGGATGTTACACCCTAAAAGTGGTGGTTAAAACCTCAATACGCTCAGCGGATGGGCTAACCGCACTTAGCATGCTGGGTTATCCTTTCAACCTACGCTATGCTTGGCACAGTGCTTTATCAGACTCAAGGCTTACCCTTGATTCCCGTATTAATTAAGGAGATATGATGAAACAAGTCGTCTATGTTGCCAGCCCTGATAGTCAGCAAATCCATGTATTTACGCTGGGTGCTGACGGCGCGTTGACCGCGCTGCAAGTGGTTGAAGCACCGGGCCAGGTGCAGCCGATGGTGGTGAGCCCCGATGCACGTTACTTGTATGTCGGTGTGCGTCCAGAGTTCGCAGTGGTGAGCTACCAGATTGATAACGAAGGCAAATTGTCTCAAATCGGCAAAGCGTCTCTGCCAGGCAGCCCAACCCATATCTCAACCGATCTGCAAGGACACTTCTTGTTCTCGGCATCCTACAGTTTTAATAACGTCAGCATTCACCCGATTGCTAAAGATGGCGTGGCACAAGAGCCGATTCATGTCCTTGAGAATCTGCAGGCTCCGCACTCGGCCAATATCGACCCAACTAACCAATTGCTGATGATCCCTGCGCTGAAAGAAGACCATATTCGTTTGTATGATTTCAGCCAGAAAGGTGAAGCGACCGAGCATAAAACGCCGTTCTTGCAAACGGTAGCGGGTGCTGGCCCACGTCATATGGCGTTCCACCCTAACCAGCATTTCGCCTACTGCGTCAATGAGCTGGACAGCAGTGTTAATGTGTACCAGAAGGATGTCGCGACCGGTGAATACCGTGAAGTGCAGTCGCTGGACATTATGCCGGCTGATTTCACCGGCACTCGTTGGGCGGCAGACATTCATATCACGCCGAACGGCAAATATCTTTACGCGTGCGACCGTACCGCCAGCCTGCTTTCTATCTTTAGTGTGTCGGCAGACGGTAGTGAGTTGACCCTGGTCGGGCATCACCCAACCCAAACGCAACCGCGTGGTTTCAACATCGACCACAGCGGCCAATATGTCATTACCGCTGGTCAAAAATCCGATGGCATTGAAGTCGCGAAGATTGATCCTGCCAGCGGCAAACTGAGCCAGCTGGCAACCTACCCGGTAGGCAAAGGCCCGATGTGGGTGAGCATTACTGAACTGCGTTAAGGTTACTCTTATCCGCTTTTGAACAGCGCGCTTGATGTTGATATCAAGCGCGCTGTTGTTATAAAAGCAGATGTTATGAAATAGAATGTTATGAAAGCAGATGTTATAAATCTGCGTGCTTTCATTCCCGCTTTGTTTTATCCCGCCATTTAATTTTTATTTTTTTCTCATTCTCTCTGCCCGATTTCTTTTTTCGCGTGACCTACCTGATGACATTTATTTGCATATAGCGATTTGCAGACAGCAAAGACTCAGGGGAAGACATGGCGACAAAAATGCACAGAGGAGCGGGGAGATCATCCGTTTCTATCAATAAAACAACGACAAAATACGCGCCACGCCGCATTGCTTATGCGATTACGCTGGCGATCAGCAGCATGCTGCCAGCGATGGTTATGGCTGAACCCGCGGCGGTAAATGCGGCGACTAAACAGACGTTTTCTATTCCGGCAGGTCAATTGGATACGGCACTCCAGTCCTTAGCGAGCAGCGCCAATGTCATGCTGGTCTTCACGCCGGAGCAGGTGAAAGGGGCTAGCTCCGCTGGTTTACGAGGGACATATAGCGTACAACAGGCGTTTGACAAGCTGCTGGCCGGAAGTGGCCTGCGCGCCGAAAACAACGCTGGCAGCTACTATTTGCTACCTGTTACAGCAGCACCAGCGGCGAAAAATAATAAAAATGCCAAGGGTAATGATGAGTTGCTGGTACCGGAGTTGTCGGTGGTGGGAGGGTTATCTGATAGCGTTTATGCCGGGCGTTCTACCTTAAAAAAAGAAGATGTTGACCGCGTGCAGGCCGATAACGTGGCGGCTTTACTGGACAAACTGCCCGGTGTGAATATGGCGGGGTCGCCAAGGCCGGGCGGGCAAAGCCTGAATATCTGGGGGATGGGACGCACGGAAGATGTCAAAATTGTGCTCGACGGTGCACCGAAAGGTTTTGAGAAATATCGTCAGGGATCGGTGTTTATTGAGCCAGAGCTAATCAAACAAATTGATGTCGATAAAGGCCCGCATAATCTGATGGATGGTAACGGTGGCTTCGGCGGCACGATTAATATTCAAACCAAAGATGCCGGAGATTTGCTGAAACCTGGGGAAAACCTTGGCGGCATGCTCAAGTACGGTTATCACACCAACGACAAGCAAGGTATCTACAGCGGGGCGTTATATGGCCGTACCGAAGATGGCTCAGCGGACGGCTTGCTGTATGTGAATAAGCGCGATGGCGGCAATATTAAACGCCCGGACGGCACGCGCTTCCTCTATTCCAAAAATGACCAAGCGACGTACCTGTTAAAAACCAATCTCTATTTTAACGATTCGCAAACCTTAACTCTGGCTGCAATGCGCTCTGATTCATCCGGCTGGCAGCCTTTTGCGGCTAAACGCGATGAAATGGCAGTACCGAGTCAGGCCGATATTAATAAATATGGTTGGGATGAAGCCTGGCGTCGTCTGTTGGTCTATCGCGACCAGACCGATGAAAACTATTCGATTAAATGGAATATTGCGCCTGCCGATAAACCTTGGCTGGATTTGACCGTTTCTTATGCCAACTCAAAAACCAAACAGCATGATGAGCGCTCGCCACTGGCCTCTACCGCCAGCTATTTAGGGTCACTGGGTAATGAAAGTTGGGTGACTTACACCGACAACCAAATTGATATCAACAATAAGAGCCGCTTTAGTACCGGCCCGTTGGATCATAAAGTGACGGTTGGCGTGCGCTGGCATGAAAACAAGCGCGATACGCTGATGTACTATCCGATTCAGAAAAAAAATCCAAGCTATAACTACGGCTATTTCCAGCCTTATTACATGCCTGCCGGTAAAGCGGAGACCCGCAGTTTGTATCTGGAAGATGCGGTCACTTACGGTTCGTTAACCGTGACGCCTGGCGTGCGTTATGACCGGGTAACGAACACCGGCCAGCCTAACGTGGCGCCGCGCTTTAACGATCCTGACCCGTTAGCCGGGCATGATTACAGTAGCGTGACCTACCAAGGTTTTTCCCCGCATTTAGGCGCGATTTGGCAGGCAACGCCGCATGTATCATTGTTTGCTGATGTCAGCCGTACCTGGCGCGCACCGGTCATCGATGAGCAGTACGAAGTGCAATCGATAGCATCGAATGTACCTGGCACTAGCCGAGACTTGAAGAAAGAGACGATTGATGGCGTTCGTCTTGGGGCCATCTGGGATTACAACAACTTGATGCAGGATCAGGACAGTTTGCAAGTTCGCACCACGCTATTCCGTAACCGCGGCAAGAATGAAATTTTCTACCGTCGCGGTGTGCTGTGTGAGAGCAAAACCTGTAACGCGCCGCTATCGAATTACCGCAACTTGCCGGGCTACACCATTCAGGGGATGGAAATCGAATCCTTCTATGATAGCCAAAACGTATTCGGCAGCCTCTCTTATTCCACCATGCGCGGTCAGCGTGATACTTCACCGCGTGACCCTTGGTCTGGTAAAACCTGGATTGCAGAAATTCCCCCAACCACGGCACATGCCATGCTAGGCGTGAAAGTACCGCGCTGGGAGATGAAACTGGGCTGGACCGGTGATTTTGTGCGTAAGCAAGATAGAGAGCCAACTCAGGGCGATCCAATGGCCATATTCTGGGCACTGCCGACTACCAAGGGCTATGTATTACAAGGTTTATTCGCCAGTTGGCAGCCAAGCCAGTTGCCGGGCTTTGAAGCTCGCGTCACAGTCGATAACCTGTTTAACACCAATTACTATCCGTATCTTGGCGAAGCCGTATCTGGCGTAGGTCGCGATTTCAAATTCAGCATCATGCAACGTTTTTAATTTCACTTTTTTTCTTTATGGCCGCGTTATGCGGCCATATGGTTATCTTTAAAAAGACTTCATTTTCAATAAAATATCTTGCCCGCAGTTCTTCTTTCCAAGAATTATCTTAGCTCATCTTGACATACAAATTTTAAAGTAAAATAATAATTATTATCATTTGCATTACGAAATCTTGAGGTCGTGTGTCATGACGAGGAAAGTCGTCGCCGGTGCGAGCGGTCTTACTGGACAGCTCTATTTTGATCACCACAGGTGGCTATGCCATTGGTTAGTGCAAAAAGTTGGCTGTCCCCGTCATGCTGAAGATCTGGCACAAGATACGTTCTTAAGTATTTTGATCAATTCTGACCCGGCATCTATTCGTCAGCCGCGCCCATTTTTAGCAACGGTGGCACGGCGGCTGGTGGCTAATCACTATCGCCGCAGAACGATTGAAGAAGCTTATTTGGATGCGCTGCGCCTGTTGCCTGAAGCCGAGACACCTTCACCAGAAGTTCGCCTGTTGACAATCGAGTTGCTTGAGCAGCTTGATACCACGCTGGATGGATTGCCTGCGCCAGTACGCGAAGCCTTTTTGCTGGCACATCTGCAGGGCATGCGTTATTGCGATATTGCCGATCGTTTGCGGGTGTCTACCAGTTCGGTGAAACAATATTTGCAGCGTGCCAACCTGCAATGCTTTTTCGCGCTGGCCTCATGAATCCTCGCGAGTCTTTTCCGCATAATAATCTGGGTATTGATGCCGATAGTGCTCATGCTGCCGCTACCTGGCTGACGTTATTAATGTCAGAAGAGGTGACTGAACATGAAAAAGTTGAGTGGCAGCGCTGGCGTCGAGCCAAGCCAGAACATGAGCGTGCCTGGCAGCATATCGAATCGTTATCGAGCCGTTTTAGTCAGCTTGATGGCTCGCTGGCGCATCAAAGTTTAAGCAAATTGCAAAACCCTAAACGGCGACATGCACTGAAGATTTTAGCCCTGTTAGGGGTAGGCGGGGCGACAGGTGTTGGCATTTTTGGCACGCCGACTGCCCGTGCGGATTATCGAACGGCGATAGGGGAGAGAAAAACTATTACGCTGAGTGACGGCACAGTTGTCACCCTTAACACCCAAAGTGCGTTAAATGTAACGCAAAATGATAATCGCCATCAGCTGCACTTACTTAATGGTGAAATGATGGTGACAACGGGGCGGCAGAGAGCAGCAAGTACCTTGCTGAATGTCGGACTCACGCAGGGTGATGTTTCCACCCTCGGTGCGCAGTTTAGTATTCGCCTGCGTGATACTTATAGCGATGTGGCGGTGTATCAGGGAGACGTTAAATTACGTCCGGCGATATCTCAACATATCATTCCCTTACGTGCCGGGCATGGCGTGAAATTTTCTACCAGCGGTAGCAGCAATCTGCATTCAGTATCCACTGAACCGGGTTGGTTGCGCGGGTTGCTATTGGCTAACAATCAACGCCTGGACGATTTTTTGCAGGAGTTGGGGCGCTATCGCGCCGGTGTGATCCGCTGTGACTCGCGAGTGGCTAATCTGCGGCTTTCTGGCGTGTTCCCTCTGTCTGACACTGATAAGATCCTTGCGTCATTAACAGCCGTTCTTCCTGTCAGAATTAACTACTTCTCCCGCTACTTTGTTAGCGTAAGTTGAAGATACTCCATCTAAATACCCACATTTAGCGATGTATTATGCTGTTTTTTTCTCATTACTGCCCGATGTCAGGCCGTGATGTGACCTCTCTATTATTGCCAGTGAAAGCGTAGCGGTTGTTTAATAATGAAAAGAATGCCTGCCATTTCTTATGCCCCAAATCCGTTTTTCTCGCCCGTTGCGGCGAATAAAAACAGATTGCGCTGGGGGGCGTGCGCGCTGATCGCACTGTTTATCCATGGAATGCTGTTTGTCTGGTTATGTTATCGCCGTAGCGAACATGTGCCGCATTTTGACGTGCCGCCTCCTGCCTTGATGATTGTGATGGCAAATACTGAGCAATCAGTTCAGCAGCAGCAAAAACTGCCGCCGGGACCGCAACAGAGTATGTCCATGCCACAGCAGCAGGCCGAACCAGAAACACAGAATTTGCCACATGTTGAGCAGGCTAAGTCTGGCACCTTAGCGCGTGTCGAGCCTAAACATCGGCTATCTGAGCACGTCAAACCTACGCGGGCAAAACCAAAACCACAGCCGGTGACTGAGAGTAAATTGCCGCCATCTGACACGCCACCGGCTCCGGCGACTAGCGCGCCGCCGCCGCTGCCCGGCAAACAAATTGCCGCGCCACAAAACAGCGACAGCCAGGCTGCAATTAACGACAGGATGAACTGGAGCAGTTTATTACTGGGTCATCTCAGTCGCTACAAACGTTATCCGGCTTCCGCCGCCCACCAACAGCGTCAAGGCGTGGTCTATATTCGCGTCACACTCGATCGGCAAGGCAATGTAAAATCAGTACAAATGACCCGCAGCAGCGACACCGTTGCTCTTGATAATGAAGCGATACAGCTGCCACAGCGCGCCAGCCCCGTGCCGCCGCCGCCAGACACACTCTCTGTGGGACAGCCACAAATTACCGTCACCATCCCGATCCGCTTCGACCTGCGCGAAGCCCGCCATTAAAAGAAAAGAGATATTCTGAATTGAAAACGACATAGGCTAAAAAGGCGCACATGCAACCCAGCAATTGACCTAGAACTTGACCTGGCCGTTGCCCTTAAACAGCGCATCTTGTCGGCCAAGAGAGTGGCTTTGTTCAGGGGAAAGCAGCCAGGACGGCTGCTTTAGGCTGAGTCGGGAAGGGACGCCCGTCTCAGCCGACCCGTTGGACCAAAGACATGAACGCGGGCAGTCGCGCAGCGGCCCGACAAGCTAAGCGCAGGCGCGGGATGCAAGGGTTTTCGCCCTAAAACCCTTGCCGGTCGCGTTCGGCAGCGCGCATATATAGCACCTTAGTAGTAAGCGACCGAACCTGCGCAATCCTTTCAGATTAGTGTCCCTAGATGACTCTCGCTATGAGTCATTCCATAGCGAGTTTTATGGTCTTAAATGACTCCCGCTATGAGTCATTCCATAGCCTAAAACAGTGGTGCTAACGTTGCCCATATCAATTGAATATTCAGCACGACCAGCGCTACCGTTGAGATCCAGCCTAAAATCATGGTGATTTTACCGTTGACGAACTCCCCCATCATTTTCTTGCTGGAGGTGATGAGCAGCAGCGGCACCATAGAAATAGGCAGAGCAAGGCTTAAAAATACCTGGGTATAAACCAGCAGTTTTTCAACCACATCGCCTTTGCTTCCCCAGATATAAATACAGATAACTACCGGGATGATCGCCAGCAGGCGGGTGGCGATACGTCTGACCCACATCGGTACTTTCATATGTACAAAGCCTTCCATCACGATTTGCCCGGTTAGGGTGCCCGTAATAGTGGCATTTTGTCCTGAGGCCAACAGCGCGACGGCAAACAGCGTTGCCAACAAGGAACTGGCAATCGGCCCAACGATACTTTCGTTTTTGAGCGCATCATAGAGTTGGGCGAAACGTCCCAAATCATCAGGGTTGTGGCCGAAGAATAGCGCGGCACCCAGAACCAATAACAAGCAGTTGATGATGAAAGAGAAGCCCAACTGGAGATTGGAGTCGATAGTGGCAAACTTAATCGCCTCTTTCAGCGATTTCCTATCATTACGGTCATAACGTCGGGTTTGCACGATAGAGGAGTGCAGATATAAGTTATGCGGCATCACAGTTGCACCGACAATACCCAGTCCAATTAACAGAGCGGAATCTTGCCCGGTTATTTGTGCGGTGAAAATATCAGACTTAGGAATGAATCCGCCGAGAATGGATGACATTGAAGGATCGGCCAATATCACTTCATAACCGAAGATCACAAAGATGGTCAAAATGAGCGTGAAAACAAAAGCCTCTATTTTTCTAAATCCGCCCATCATTAATGCAAGTAGCAATAACACGTCTAAAACAGTAATAATCACGCCGAGCATCAGCGGGATATTAAATAATAGGTTTAATGCGATGGCGCTACCGATCACCTCGGCAATTTCTGTCGCCATAATAGCCAACTCGGTGGTTAACCACAGAGCAACAGATAATTTTCTGCCCGTTTTGAGCTTGGTAGCCTGCGCTAAATCTAATCCGGTCACAATCCCCAATTTGGCACACATCGCTTGTAGCAACATCGCAATCAGGCTGGAAATTAAAATCACTGACAACAACAGATAAGAATATAGCGCGCCGCCTTGAATGGAGGTAATCCAGTTACCTGGGTCCATATAACCCACAGCAACCAGTGCGCCGGGGCCAGAATAGGCGAAGAGTTTTTTAAGGAATGAAGCATTCTTCTGCGGAACAGGGACGGTGTTATTGATTTCTTCCAGACTAGCGCTGGGTATCGAATGAAGTTTCATAAACAGTAGAACCTGGTAGGGTAAGGGTTAATTGATGATAACAATAATCATTATCATTTGGAAAGTGCTTATGATAATAAAAAAAATACTACGCAAGCCGCTGTTTATTCGTGAGTTTATATCTTTATTTGTAACGGTGTGCTAACTGGGCTTATCAACCCGTACTAACACTAATACAGTAAAGAGCATACAAAAGAAAGGGGATGCCGGCTGTTAATTCATCAGCGTTTAAGTTTCGTTTTTATTACTAGAGATAATTCGATATTGCTATGAGGCTCCGCGGTTGTGGGCTGTTTATTTCCTCAACTGCAGTCTCTGCTGCTATCCCATTCCAGACTAAATATCTGGAATGGGAAGGGGGGAACTACTGAGCAGGATGCTCAGTAGTGCGTCTTACCTGTAAAATTATTTCTCACCGGTAAAGACGTTGTTGTATTGCCACAGACGGTTAAAGTTAGCGTCGTTCAGGTCACGATTTACGCCGATATTGCCGCTAAACGGACGATCGGAGAACGCGGCGTTGCCCCATGGATGCAGCAAGTTGTAGCTGCTGCCATCAATTTGGCTATCGCGGATCACTAACTGGCTGTTAGCGGTTTGGTTGGCAACGTAGCCGTCTTTATCAACGCCCGCATCCCACGCACGGCCCAGCTGTGCTTTATTCGCATCTTTGTCTGTAAAGCCTTTATCCGCGGTCAGGTTGCTGTTAATAACCAAGAAACCGTAAGGAACATTGGATGGCGTGTTTGGTGCGAAAATAGAGGCTTGTTTCACGCCACGGCTAGAAATAGTGTGGAACTCAACGTGATCAAACACCGCATCAGCTTTACCAAATACGTAATCCACATCACCTTCAATCAGGCTGTTATGCACGTACACACGGCTATAACGGTTGGTTACCGGAGTATTGCTGGCATCGGCAGTGTTAAGCATCAACGTATTTTGACGACCAATAACGTGGACATTTTCTAATACCGCGCGATCGCCATCAGTGCGCAGCGCAACGGCGGAATGATCGCCAGCATCAACGCTATCTTGCAAGCTATTTGCAATAGTCAGGTTCTCGAGCTGCAAATCGTTAGATTGTGACCACACGGTGGCGCTGCAATCTGTGCCGATGGTATCGCTGTTTTGCTTCGCACAGAGATTAAACATATACCAAGCGCGGTCGCCCGGTAAGAATTGACCATTTTGGCTGATAGCGTTGCGGTAAGCCGCTGGTGTAGTCGCTGCTTCCAGGCCGGCTTGCAGTACAACCTGGTCTGGCGTATCGCCTGTACCGGACAGTGTCACCGGCGGCGTGCCTGCCGGAATGTAAACGGCATCGTTATAAGTACCAGGCAGGATCTTGATGAAGATGCGATCGCCATGGTTATGTTTACGCAATGCAGCATTAAGCGCTTGTTGCACGCTGGTATACATCGCACCCGGCGTACCTTTTGGGCCAACAATATATTGTGCTTGTTTATCCCCGGCCTTCTCTAAACTTGGATACCAGCTTTGCTGGGACGGGCCACCGAAGGCAAAATAGGTTTTCTCGGTGTAGTGAGCGGCTTCATCGGTAGTTAAAACAGGTAATGCCGCAGTCCCCGGCGCAACCTGGCTAGAAACGCCAACGTTGCTATGACTACAAGCGGCTAACACCAGCGTGGCGGACAACATGGCGCAGGCTCGCGACAGGGTCGAAATTTTCACAGGATTGTGTCTCCTTGATTAAGGTTTTTTCAGATTTTCTACGCGGATCGGGGAAGGTAAGCCACTCACAGACACGCACTCAATGCATTAGGTCGTAGATAATAGGTAATTGGCGCGAAAAGCACAAAAAAAGTGGTCAGAAAGACTGACCACGATGCGTATCGATGATAACGCTGGCTCACTCTTTTGGCCCAAAAGCGCTAGCGTTTTATCATGAAAATTGGCAGGACTCACGTTGTTAACTGTTTTAAGTTGCTAACTATTACGCATGGCCGAGCGTTTATGTTGCTAACTGTGTAACCGAGTAAGAGAGATTTTCTTCTATAGGATCTCGGCCATTTATTTATTCATCACTGAGAAAAATGTGGGGTTAATCCTGGTCGTTGCCGACTCGAACCACTAACTTGCCAAAGTTTTTCCCTTCCAGCAGCCCGATAAACGCCTGCGGGGCATTTTCTAGCCCATCGACAATATCTTCGCGGAATTTGATCTTATCAGCGGCAAACCATTCCCCCATTTGTTGAGCAAATTCAGAATAGCGGTGGGCATAATCAAGACTAATAATAAAGCCTTGCATACGAATACGTTTTCTTAGCAAGGTGGCGGCCAGCAGCGGCAGGCGATCTTCCCCTTGCGGCAGGCTGGTGGCGTTATAGCGTGATATCAACCCACATACTGGGATTCTGGCTTTGGTATTGAGTAGCGGCAGTACTGCGTCAAACACTGCGCCGCCGACGTTCTCAAAATAGACATCAATGCCATCCGGGCAGGCGTGTTTTAACTGCTCAGCAAGCAAGCCATTGTGATGATCTAAACAACGGTCAAAACCAAAGTGTTCTACGGCATAGCGACATTTATCTGGCCCTCCGGCAATACCAATCACCTTACAGCCTTTGATTTTAGCTATTTGACCCACCAGTGAGCCCACCGGGCCGGTTGCCGCGGCGACGACTACCGTTTCCCCAGCTTTGGGCTGGCCGATATCCAGCAACCCCATAAAAGCAGTAAAACCGGGCATACCAAGGACACCCAATCCTAATGAAGGATGCTTTAAAGCTTCCCCCTGTAATTTTTGTACATTCCTCGCATCCACCGCTGAATAGTCTTGCCAGCCGGTACTAGCGACTACCCAATCCCCTGGTTTGAAATCAGCATGTTGCGATTCCACAACTTTGGATACGGCACCACCGGTCATGACCTCTCCTAATTCTACTGGGGCAGAGTAAGAAGGGGCGTCGCTCATCCGCCCACGCATATAAGGGTCTAGCGACAGGTAGACGGTGCGTAGCAATAATTGCCCGTCCGATGCTTTGGGAAGCGCTGTGGTTTCTAAGCGAAAGTTTTCTGTCGTCGGTGCACCATGTGGGCGAGAGGCTAATAACTGGCGACGATTGTGGCTGGTATTTTGAGGCATGTTAGCTCCTTAACATTATCGAACGATTTTGGCAGATCGTCAGGGTCAATCGATAAGTATAGGCTGCTAATCAATAGTGCAAAGGAACACAATGAGCGAAGGAAAGTTAAATATTTACTATTAATAGATTGCCCGCTGTCTATGTTGACCAGCGGGCTGGGCGTATTATTTGACTGAAACGTCAATATCACCGAAATACTTTTTGGCCAACTGCTTGATAAGGCCCTCTTGTTTCACTTTAGCAATGGCAGCATTGAGCTTCTCAGCGGTGGCGGTGTCACCTTTGCGTAGGCCGTAAGCGATGCCGCTGCCGAGAATTTTGTCATCATGTACTGCGTCGCCAACAAACTGATAATCTTTGCCATCAGGACGGGCAAGGAAGCCGGTTTGGCCTGCTGGCGCTAACACCAGAGTTCCGTCCAGACGCCCGGAAGACAAGTCGAGATAAACCTGGTTCTGATCCTGATAAGACACCACATCTACGCCCTTAGGTGCCCAGTGCGCCATCGCGAAAGCTTCTTGAATTGAACCTTGCAATACGCCGATATGCTTGCCTTTCAGACTGTCTACTGTCGGCAACAAACCTGAGCCTTTTTTAGCAATCAGCTTGGTCGGCACACGGTAAATGACATCGGTAAAATCAATGGCCTGACGGCGTTTTTCGGTAACGTTCATTGCCGAGTTGATCGCATCAAACTTACGTGACTCCAGCGCTGGGATCAGGCCATCAAATGAGGTTTCTACCCATTGGCATTTGAGGCTAGCGGCGGCACAAATGGCATTACCAACATCAATATCAAAGCCTTGCAGCTGGCCTTGAGCATTTTTAGATTCAAAAGGTGGATACTGCGCTTCCAGACCGTATTTCAGCGTGGCGCTATCGGCCAACGTGGAGAAAGAGGCGAAGGCACAGCCGAGTAGCAACATCGTTTTTAATTTATTCATCGTAAACACTCCTGAAGAGGATAAGCGCGAAGCACTGTTGCCCGATAGGGACAACGAGATTAAACCCGGCACAGACGACGAGCGCCTTCGTACAGAGTGTCATTATCTTTGGCAAAACTTAGACGAATCAGACCGGTTGGCTGGTTATTGCTATAAAAAGCCGATAACGGAATGGTGGCGATTTTATGGTCACGAATTAGGCTAAGGACGAAATCATCATCGCTTAACTCACTAAAGTGACTAAAGCGTGCCAGCATAAAGAAGCTGCCACGGCTTGGCAGTAGCTCAAAGCGAGATTCGCTTAACGCATTAGCCAGTAAATCACGTTTTTGTTGGTAAAAATCGGCCAGATGCAAATAGCTATTGGGATCTGCTAAGGCTTCAGTAAAGGCCAGTTGCATCGGTGTATCAGCTGAGAACACCATAAACTGATGTACCTTGCGAATTTCATCCATCAGCTCGGCTGGTGCCAGGCAATATCCAACACGCCAGCCGGTGACGTGATAGGTCTTGCCAAAGGAAGAAACTATCACGCTACGTTCTGCCAGCGCAGGATGACAGGCCATGCTGTGGTGGCGTTCACCATCAAAGACCACGTGTTCGTATACTTCATCCGATAAAATCACGATATCGGTATTAGCGGTCAGCGCGGTCAGGCGCTCGATATCGTGATCGGTGAAAATCGCGCCGGTTGGATTGTGCGGACTATTAATGATGATCATCCGCGTACGGCTGTTAATGCAGCTCGCGACCTCGTCCCAATCGATGCTGAAATCTTCAAGTGACAGCGCAATCGCCACCGGCGTTGCGCCTTGCAGGCGAACGATGGGCGCGTAACTATCAAAAGATGGCTCAAAGTAGATAACCTCATCGCCGGGATGAACTAATGCGCTAATGGCCGAATAAAGCCCTTCGCTGGCGCTGGCAATCACGGTGATTTCGCTATCAGCGTCATATTTTCCGCCGTACAGGGTTTCAACCTTGCTGGCTAATGCATGACGCAATGATGCTACGCCGCTCATTGGTGCATATTGGTTATGACCAGCTTGCATAGCACGCGTTACCGCATCGACTAATGACGGTTGGCACGAGAAATTCGGTGCGCCTTGCGAAAGGTTGAGCGCATTATGCTCAGCACTGAGCTGGCCGATGACGCTAAAAATAGTGGTTCCGACATCGGGTAATTTCGATTGTGGCGACATGGCGCTTTTCATCACAGACTCCAGAAAACAGGCCGATGGCCAAAAATAGGCAGTGACCGCACGCCGGGCGATACGAATGTCACAAGAAGGTAATATGGGTGATTAAGCATCACTTTTATTGTGCTCACAATAGAAAGTTTGTCATACTTGCCATGATCTCAGGTAATGGCTGAGATAACCTATTTTTGCCGGAGCGATGACATTGCCAAGTGCCTCTTTATCTAACGAACGTGCGGCGTTGGCCGCATTAAATCAGCTATCGCTCAATTTGCTGAAAACCTTTGTGGTGGTGGCGCAAACTCTGAATCTGACGCATGCCGCGGCGTTATTACACATTACGCAAGGCGCGGTCAGCCGCCAGATAGCTGGTCTTGAAGAGCAATTAGGTTATCCCCTGTTTTTACGCCAAGCGCGTGGCTTAATGCTTACACCGCGTGGTGCACAGCTTTTGCCGCCAATTCAACGGGCGATGGAGCAAATGGCCGATGCTCTTAAACGCGCGGCATCCAACCCAGAAACGTTGCGGATCAAGTGTCCAACTTGTTCCATGCGTTGGCTGCTGCCGCGGGTGATTCAATTACAAAACGAGCGCCCGGATATTCAGATTGAATTAACGGCATCGATACAAAATGGCGCTGATTTGGAGCGTGAACACTTTGATGCTGCGGTGGTCTTTGCCGAGAAGAATGACAGCTACAAGCGCTCGCAACATCTGTTTGATGAGGTGCTAACGCCAGTTTGTGCACCAACATTAGCCGGGATGGGCGGGGGACATATCGTGGTAGATGATTTGCATGCTCAAACGTTACTGCATCCAACCCGCGATCGTCGCGATTGGATATTGTGGCTACGTGAATCCGGTGTACTGGAGCTACCCTCGAGCAAATCGCAGCATTTTGACACGCTGGAACAGGCGATGAACTCAGCGTTGCAAGGCTATGGTATTGCGATAGGCGATTTAACGTTAATAGAAGATGATCTTAATGCCCGTCGGGTCATCACCCCGTTTAGCCTGTGTGTCACCAGCGGAGCATCCTACCAACTGCTGGCTCCGAAAAACCCGGCACCGGCATTACAAACCGTGCTTGATTACCTCAACGAACAGGCACGCCTCAGCCGAGAAAGGCTAGAAACCCTTGCCAGCACCAGCCATCGCATCGTGCCGGACAGCCGGTTAATCAAGTCCAACTAACTCAGATTAAAACTCTCTTTGCACGATAATCTGGCCGTTAAAATCAATAGAACATTCATCGTCATTAACAATGGCAGAGCCGATAAAAATATTATGTTTCCCGTGAATATTCTCATAGGTGTATTTGATAACGAGATTTCGGGGGTTGCCATCAGAAAATATCTCTCGATAGTCTTTTAAACTTAGCCAGCTGTCTTTTGCTTCTGCTTTGGATTTTTCTGCCAGATAATTTGAATAAACTGGAGTTAATAATGTATTTTCAAGTAATTCCAATTTTGTTTTACTTTCGAGGATATCCGCTTTTTTTATCCCCATAGACTCAACCATAAAGTTAAAGACCGGGATCTCAACCGATGAGCCAACCACGACGCAGGGATTAGGTTCAACAGCATAAGTAGCCGAGCAGAAAAAATATCCGGCAAGGATAAGTTGTTTTAATTTCATCTGACAATTAACTCCCTGTCTCCACTCTCCCATATTTTTACTCTAGGTTTTTTGTTTGCGATAATGCAGCCTTGAGAGGCGGTACCAGGATCTCTGATACTATCCCCATGAATTCTGAAACTGTCACGATTACACATAGTCGCAACATTTAAGGGGGTTAGTGGTAACGAATATGGCCCTGTGCTGCCAATATCTGTTGGCGGTTCGATTCTATATCTGCCACGTGGTAGCGGCCCTTTGTTCTTTACGCACTCAAATTTTGGATCGTTTTTATAATTTACCGCACCAGCATACTCGGCGGTAAATTGATACTCCCCATTTAGATAGAACTTCGCAGTCGTTACTTCATAAGTCCATGACATAAGCTACTCCATGATTTATACCCGTCATATTTCAAGTTGCAGAGAGGGCTCTCAATTGCCACCTATTTGCATTTTTAAGTTTCTTGGGGGTATGTATTGTTTTTGAAATACTGCTAATGTTGCGTTTATTTTACATGGATAGCATGACTAAAAATGAGGTCTGCTATCAATAATCTTTAAATTAAGAGTTTAGCCTGATTTTTTATTTGATATTGAGTGATGCGCCCGGCGTTTTTATTCCATGAGGTATTCATCTTGAATACCTCATGGATGTGCAATAATATTTGTATACCCGTTATACTTGAAGTTGCTTCTGTGTTGGCTGCGCTCACTTACCCGAATCACTTACCCGCGTAAGCTCATCGGGATGCGTTCCCTTGCCGCCTTGAGGCAACTTCAATTATTTTGGGTATATATTATCAGTTGAATAGCAATTTTGATGACATGTTGTTCTTAATCATCATCAATTCAAGGCGCGACTAATTGCCCCCGTCAACTGGCTAAGTTGGTCAGCGCTAATAATATACGGCGGCATCAGATAGATTAATTTTCCAAACGGCCTGATCCACACGCCTTGTTCAACGAAATGCTTTTGTAAGGTTGCCATGTTGACCGGTTGGCGCATTTCCACCACGCCAATTGCCCCTAATACTCGTACATCAGCAACCGCGGGATGACTTTTTAACGCCATGAGCTCGTCGCGTAACTGGGCTTCTATCGCTGCCACTTGTCCTTGCCAGCGATTTTCGGCCAGTAAACTCAGGCTAGCGCTGGCAACGGCACACGCCAGTGGGTTGCCCATAAAGGTTGGGCCGTGCATAAAGCAACCCGCTTCACCGTCACTGATGGTATTGGCAACGTGACGCGTGGTTAGCGTGGCGGATAACGTCATATAACCACCGGTGAGCGCTTTCCCAAGACACATAATATCCGGGCTAATTTGGGCGTGGTCACAAGCAAAGAGTTTACCCGTGCGGCCGAAGCCGGTAGCAATTTCATCGGCAATTAATAACACGCCATATTCATCGCACAGTGCCCGTACACGTTGCAGGTAGGTCGGATGATAGATACGCATTCCGCCCGCACCTTGCACAATCGGTTCTAAAACCACCGCGGCAATATCGCGGTGATGCTGTTGCAACATCTCGGCGAAAGGAGTGATATCTGTCTCGTCCCAATTATCGCCGAAACGACTTTGCGGAGCAGGGGCGAACAGATGTTCAGGTAAATAACCTTGATACAAACTGTGCATGGAGTTTTGTGGGTCGCAGACTGCCATCGCACCAAAGGTATCGCCGTGATAGCCATTGCGCAGGGTCAGCAGTCGTTGACGTTTTTCGCCTTTCGCTTGCCAATATTGCATCGCCATTTTTAGGGCGACTTCGACCGCCACCGAGCCAGAATCTGCCAGAAAAGCACATTCCAAACCCGCTGGCGTCATCTCGACCAATTGGCGCGCAAGCGCAATGGCCGAAGGATGTGTTATGCCGCCGAACATGACATGCGACATCTTACCTATCTGGCTAATAGCGGCCTGATTAAGCTGCGGATGATTATAGCCGTGGATCGCTGCCCACCAGGATGACATGCCATCAACCAATTTGCGGCCATCGGCCAGAACCAGCTCAACACCTTGCGCTGATTCAACTGGATAGCAAGGCAATGGATGGGTCATAGATGTGTAAGGGTGCCAGATATGGCGCTGGTCAAACTCAAGGTCGGCGGGGGTCATTAACAGGTCCTGCGGAGAAACTCTCCGTAAACTAAAAAATTAATTTTAAGTTGACCGTAAACTAAAATGCAATAAAAATGGTTTACAGTGCGTATTTACCACGCCATGCCGCGTCGTCTTCTTATCAACTAAAAAGGCGCGGTAAAAATATTGGTCAACACAGATTGCTGACAAAGCCGATGGGTAGAGTTCGCCGTTGGGGCCGTAGCGGCTTGCCCGCTGGAGCGCCCTGGGCGTACTAAATCCGAGTATCTATATACAAGGCGGCTTTGTCACCAAACTTAACCCTCGTTATTTTGGAGATGTCGCGATGACAACCCGCACCCACTGGACGCTTGAGCAAACCCAGGCTTTATTCGATAAACCTTTCCTTGAACTGATGTTTGCCGCACAACAAATTCATCGCGAGCATTTTGACCCGCGTCAGGTGCAGGTCAGCACGCTGCTGTCGATCAAAACCGGTGCCTGCCCGGAAGACTGCAAATACTGCCCACAGAGTGCACGCTATAAAACGGGCTTAGAATCTGAACGCTTGATGGAAGTAGAACAAGTATTGGAATCGGCTAGACAAGCGCGGGCTGCAGGATCAACACGTTTTTGTATGGGCGCGGCATGGAAGAACCCTCACGATCGCGATATGCCATATCTTGAGCAGATGGTGCAAGGCGTGAAGTCGCTGGGTATGGAAACGTGCATGACGCTCGGTACGCTAAACTCTTCACAGGCCCAACGTTTGGCGGGCGCTGGTTTGGATTTCTATAACCACAACCTTGATACCTCGCCAGAATTTTACGGTAGCATCATTACAACACGCAGCTATCAAGAGCGTCTGGACACGCTGCAGGAAGTGCGTGGTGCGGGCATTAAAGTCTGTTCCGGCGGCATTGTTGGTCTGGGCGAAACGGTAAAAGATCGCGCCGGATTGCTGATGCAATTAGCCAACTTGCCGGTGCCACCGGAAAGCGTGCCTATCAATATGTTGGTGAAAGTGAAAGGCACGCCATTGGCCGATAATGATGATGTCGATCCTTTTGATTTCATCCGTACCATTGCGGTAGCACGTATCATGATGCCGAGTTCTTATGTGCGTCTGTCAGCAGGGCGTGAGCAGATGAGCGAACAAACTCAGGCAATGTGCTTTATGGCCGGTGCGAATTCTATTTTCTACGGCTGTAAATTGCTGACTACGCCGAATCCTGCTGAAGATAAAGATTTGATCTTGTTCGGTAAACTGGGCTTGAATCCGCAACAGTTTGAAACTGAGCTCGGCGATAACCAACAGCAAGCTGCGCTGGCGGAGCAGTTACTCCACGCTGATACCGACGCATTTTATAATGCTGCGGTCTAGGCCTTAGTATGAGTTGGCAAACCCGTATCCACGAGGCGCTGGAGCTGCGCCACCAAGCCGCTGCTTTTCGCGTGCGCGAGGTTAACGAAGGCGGTAGTACTCGCTGGTTAACCCAAGGGCAGCGCCGCTACCTTAACTTCTCAAGCAATGACTATCTGGGCTTGAGCCAGGATCCACGTTTGATTAGGGCGTGGCAGAGCGGCGCACAGCGTTATGGCGTTGGTACGGGCGGGTCAGGACATGTCACCGGTTACAACAGAGAACATCAAACCTTTGAGCAGCTGTTGGCGGAATGGCAAGGGTATCCGCGCGCCTTATTGTTTATCTCTGGCTTTGCGGCAAATCAGGCTATTTTGACGGCGATGTTGCAGGGCGGTGATCGGGTGCTGGCTGATAAACTCAGCCACGCCTCGCTGCTGGAAGCGGCGGCACAATCTCCGGCAATCTTGCGGCGTTTTACTCACAATCAGCCAGATGCATTAGCCAAAATGTTGGCGCGATCCTTTAGTGGCGAAACCTTAGCGGTCACTGAAGGTGTTTTCAGCATGGATGGTGATGGCGCACCGTTGACAGAATTACATCAACTTACTCAGGCTAATAATGCCTGGCTGTTGGTTGATGATGCGCACGGCGTGGGAGTGGTTGGCGAGCAAGGGCGTGGCAGTTGCTGGGCACAAGGTATCAAACCTGAATTACTGGTGCTGACTTTTGGCAAAGCCTTTGGATGTAGCGGGGCAGCGGTACTTTGTGATGATGCAACGGCCGACTATCTGTTGCAATTTGCCCGTCATTTAATCTACAGCACCTCAATGCCTGCGGCACAGGTTTGTACATTACAAGCGGCGTTGCGATGCATTCAGCAAGGCGATGCTCTGCGTGATAAACTGGCTGCCAATATTGCCCGTTTCCGCACCGGTGCTGCGCAGCTCTCTTTTGGGTTAAGCGCATCTTCTAGTGCCATCCAACCGCTGATCGTCGGTGAAAATCAACCCACATTGGCGTTGGCACAGCACCTGAGATCACAGGGATTATGGGTAACCGCTATTCGGCCGCCGACGGTTCCCAAAGGTAGTGCTCGACTACGTATCACCCTGACCGCCGCGCATCAGCCGGAAGATATCGATTTATTGCTGGAGTCCCTTAATGGGTGCAGTTACAGAATTAGTGAATAAACAAGCGGTGGCTAACGCTTTTAGCCGCGCCGCCAAAAGTTATGAGAACGCCGCCCAATTACAACGCGAAAGTGGCGAAGCCTTACTGGCGTTAGCCGCTGAGTTTGCCGCAGGCCCTGCCAAACAGGTATTAGATGCCGGATGTGGCACCGGTTACTTCAGTCGTCGCTGGCGTGAGTTAGGGCACCACGTGACCGCATTGGATTTATCGAACGGCATGCTGGAAGCCGCACGGCTGCAAGATTCCGCTGACCATTATCAGTACGGTGATATTGAATATTTGCCATTGGAAGATAATTCAGTCGATATCAGCTTCAGTAACCTGGCAGTACAGTGGTGCAACGCGTTGCCGCGTGCGCTGCAAGAATTGGAACGTGTCACGCGCCCTGGTGGCGTGGTGCTGTTTTCCACACTGGCTACTGGCTCGCTAAATGAGTTGTCCAAGGCGTGGATGAAAGTCGACGGGCGCCCGCACGTTAACCCTTTCCTGACTCCAGACAAAGTGGCTGAAGCCTGTGCGCCTTATCACCATCATGTGCAGTTTACTCAGCGTACCATGCTCTTTCCTGATGTGATGTCGTTGATGCATTCACTCAAAGGCATTGGTGCAACCCATCTTAAAGGCGGGCGGCTCGGTGGATTAGGTGGCCGTCAGCGTATCAACTTGCTCGATAAACACTACGTGCGCCAACAGAACATGTTGCCGCTTAGCTACCATTTAGTTTATGGCGTGATCTATTGTGAATAAGACTTCTGTTGCCGATTTAGTCACCCCAAAGCGTTGGTTTATTACCGGTACTGACACAGAAGTGGGAAAAACCGTGGCGACCAGCGCCTTTTTGCAAGCTGCCGCGTTAGCGGGATATTCAACCGCGGGCTATAAACCTGTGGCATCAGGCAGTGAGATGACCGCCGAAGGGCCCCGTAATAGCGATGCGCTGGCGTTGCAAGCGAACAGCACGCAGGTACTGAGTTACCAGCAGGTGAATCCCTATACTTTCCTTGAACCGACTTCGCCACATATCGTCAGTCAGCTTGAAGAGCGTCCTATTGCGTTACCACAGTTGTCACAGGGATTGCGTGAGTTAGAACCTTTGGCCGATTGGGTCGTAGTAGAAGGCGCGGGCGGTTGGTTTACGCCGCTCAATGAAAATGAGAGTTTTGCTGATTGGGTTATTAGCGAGCAATTGCCGGTGATTTTAGTGGTAGGCATGCGCCTGGGCTGTATTAACCATGCGCTGCTCACCGCGCAGGCGGTGTCTCAAGCCGGTTTGACGCTGGCCGGATGGATTGCCAATGACGTACAGCCAACCGGTACGCATCACCAGGCTTATCTTGAAACGCTAAAACGCCTGATACACGCCCCAATGCTGGGTGAGATCCCTTATTTGTCAGCAGGCGTGCCAACGGGGGATTTTGCAGATTTAGGGCAGTATTTGGACCTTGCCGTGTTGCAAAGTTAAAATATGCCCTTGCCCGATTGTCTCTCCAATATCTGGCTCATCTATACGCTTAAATAGGTTTTCACCAAGTTATCGTCTAGTTGCGCCAAGGTACCTTGCGCCACGTTGCGACCGCGATCCAATAGCCAAAAGCGGTCGGCAACGGTACGGATAAACGGCAGTTTGTGGCCGACTAACAGCAGTGTCAGACCAAGATCGCGGTTCAACCGGTGGATAATATTGCCCATATTCGCCTCCATTGCCGGGCTGGTGTGTTCGGTAGGCTCATCAAGGATCAACAGCTCGGGTTCTTGCACTAGCGCACGGCCTATCGCCAACTGTTGCTGCTGGCTTTCATCTAATTCCCCCGCTTTACGTGCCCCCATCTCCTTCAATGCCGGGAATAAGTCATAAATGGGGGAGGGAACACGACGTGTCTTGTTACGTCCAGCCATCATGGCAATCTGCAAGTTTTCATCGACGCTCATCTGCGAGAAAATCTGCCTGCCTTGTGGTACGTAACCAATGCCCATCTGCGCGCGGGTTTCTACTGGCAAACTTATCAAGTCTTGTGGTTCATCATTGGCCGACTGCCATATCATGCTGCCACTTTTTATCGGCAAATGACCCATAATGCAGTTGATTAGCGTGGTTTTTCCCACGCCGTTGCGCCCAATTAAGCAATTACACTGACCGCGGACCAACTCTAAATCAATATCCCACAGCGTATGATTCTGACCGTAATATTGGTTCACTGCTTTGACGCTTAGCATGATGACACCTCGTACACGCTTAACTTCATCCATGGCACCACCTGGCACCGTTTTATTCGTTCCATACTGTCTATCGACAGCATAAAACCCCACGAGCAATGATCGGTTAGAACAGCATCAATTGACGATAAATAGAGCTTATGTAGCAAATTATGATGAAAAGTGACCTTTTATGGCTTTAAAACAGCTTCACTGCCGACAAAATGGATCGTTAGCACCACTTTTTAGTGACAGTGTTAATATCTGGCAAATTGGATAAAGGTTCTCAGTATAGATTGTGCAAGTCTCGGGCCAAGTTTTCGGAAGAATTTCCTAAAGTGATGTTTTTAAGGGGAAACTGGCTGTATCTGGCAGTGCTCGAAAGGAAAAACTCGCCAGTCTTCATCATTGCTGATAGCAATGTTAATAGGGTGCACACTGCTAGTGCTGAGGTTTACAGATCGTGGTGCAAGTTTTATGGTGTTGCGGTTTTTTTATGCAGTGCGTAGAGCTTATTTAGTATTTTGCAAGTGCTTAAGCATTGCTTATCTAGTCTTAATCAGAATATATAAAGAAATAAAAGTGTAAAAAAATAACTAAAAAACCGATCTGAATGGGCGATAAATGCGAAATGCTGTTTTTTGCTAACTGGCGCTACAGGCGGGGTGCTGTGAGTTATCCACTATTCCTGTGGATAACCATGTGTATGAGTGTCATAAAAGTTGCTACAAGCGAGTCTGGACGCGGGTTGCGCTTAGTTTGTCCGCATTCTCGGCTTTTTAAACAATTCATTAATTATCAATGATTTATTTAAAATCAAGCCTCGTAAAACATTCACATCTCAATTGTGTAAATTTTCGTCAGTCTGATGTCAGTAAAAAAATACCGGTTAAAATCTGGGGATAAATGCGCCGCGTTGGGTAAAAAAGCCGTGCGTTGTATAACTAAAAAAGTGCAGCATAAACAAAGCAAGGGCAGAGATACGATAAACAGCGCTTGAAGCTGGTTTTATATCCAGTATCATACAGCCGTTATCTATTCAGGATAGTCGGCGGTGTCGTCAAATTTGACAACCTTCGGGAGTATTCCATACTAATCCTCCTCACCGGTCTTAAGCATTTCTTCATCAGGTAGCCCGTCATGAGTAAAGTATTCAAATTGCATTCCGCATTTAAACCTTCAGGCGATCAGCCGGAGGCTATCCGGCTTTTGGAAGAAGGGCTCGAGAACGGTCTGGCGCACCAAACTTTGCTGGGTGTAACGGGATCGGGGAAAACCTTTACTGTCGCGAATGTGATTGCCGATCTGAATCGCCCGACAATGGTGCTGGCGCCAAATAAAACCCTGGCAGCACAGCTCTATGGTGAGATGAAAGAGTTCTTCCCGGAAAACGCCGTTGAATATTTTGTTTCTTACTACGATTACTATCAGCCTGAAGCCTATGTCCCGAGCTCTGATACGTTTATCGAGAAAGATGCGGCGGTCAACGAACATATTGAACAAATGCGTTTATCCGCGACCAAAGCCCTGTTAGAGCGACGTGATGTTATTGTCGTGGCGTCGGTATCGGCTATCTACGGCTTGGGCGACCCAGAACTGTATTTGAAGATGATGCTGCATTTGACTAAGGGCATGATTATCGACCAGCGCGCTATCTTGCGTCGTTTGGCGGAACTGCAATATTCACGCAACGATCAGGCTTTCCAGCGCAGTACTTTCCGCGTTCGGGGGGAAGTGATCGATGTTTTCCCAGCCGAGTCGGATGATTTGGCATTGCGGATTGAGCTTTTTGATCAAGAAGTTGAACGGTTGTCGCTATTTGACCCGCTGACCGGTCATGTTGAACATGAAGTGCCGCGTTTCACTATTTATCCCAAGACGCACTATGTGACACCGCGCGAACGCATCGTTCAGGCGATGGAAGAGATTAAAGTCGAGCTGGTTGAGCGCCGTAAAGTTCTGCTGGACAACAATAAATTGCTCGAAGAGCAGCGCATCAGTCAGCGTACCCAGTTTGATCTCGAAATGATGAACGAGCTGGGTTACTGCTCGGGCATTGAAAACTACTCACGCTATCTTTCAGGACGCGGGCCAGGTGAGCCACCGCCGACGTTGTTTGACTATCTGCCGGCTGACGGTTTGCTGATTGTCGACGAATCTCACGTCACTATTCCGCAAATTGGTGGGATGTATAAAGGTGACCGTTCGCGTAAAGAAACGCTGGTGGAATATGGTTTCCGTCTGCCCTCTGCTTTGGATAACCGCCCAATGCGCTTCGAAGAATTTGAAGCCTTGGCCCCGCAAAGTATTTATGTTTCGGCAACGCCGGGCAAATATGAGCTGGAAAAATCCGGTGATGACGTTATCGATCAGGTGGTGCGGCCAACTGGCTTGCTTGATCCATTGATCGAAGTACGCCCGGTTGCTACTCAGGTTGACGATCTGCTCTCGGAGATCCGTAAACGTGTTGAAATCAACGAACGTGTCTTGGTGACAACGCTGACTAAACGCATGGCCGAAGACCTTACCGAATATCTTGAAGAGCATGGAGAGAAGGTGCGCTATCTGCACTCCGACATTGATACCGTTGAGCGCATGGAAATCATTCGTGACCTGCGTCTGGGCGAGTTTGACGTGCTGGTGGGTATCAACTTATTGCGTGAAGGGTTGGACATGCCTGAGGTGTCTCTGGTGGCGATCCTTGATGCGGACAAAGAAGGGTTCTTGCGTTCTGAACGCTCTTTGATCCAGACCATCGGTCGTGCGGCACGTAATCTCAACGGTAAAGCGATTCTCTACGGCGACAAAATTACCCAGTCCATGGCAAAAGCCATTGATGAAACCGAGCGCCGTCGTGCCAAGCAGGAAGCCTATAACCTAGAAAATGGCATTACGCCGCAAGGGTTAAATAAAAAGGTCACGGATATTCTGCAACTTGGTCAGCCTAAGACCAAAAAGAATAAAGATAAACGAGATGCCGAAGCTTCAGCAACGATTCAGGCGCTGTCTCCTAAGGCGTTGGATCAGAAAATTCGCGAGCTGGAGAGCAAAATGTACGCTCATGCGCAGAATCTTGAATTTGAAGACGCCGCCCGCACCCGCGACGAACTGCAATCACTGCGCGCGCAATTTATTGCTATGTCGTGATGCAGAGCCTGGAGAGCGAATTGATAAAACAGTAACGGCGCTATTTTAGTCGCGCCGTTGCCTTTTAGAAGATTGAGTTCGGAAGGGGCAAATAAAATATCGTTAACTCTTGGTCGCGACTTTCAGCAATATTACGCCTGAAATAATCAGTACAACCGCCAGGACGCGTAGGAAGTTCATGCTTTCGCCAAACATAGTCACGCCGAGAATAAATGCGCCGACGGCACCAATTCCAACCCAAACAGTATAAGACGTGCCTAAGGGCAAGGTTTTCATCGACACTGCCAATAGCGCGAAGCTTAGCAGCATGAAAACAATGGTAATAATGCTGGGGAATAAGCGACTAAACCCGTGAGACTCCTTCATTGCCGTTGCCCAGACAACTTCAAATATTCCGGCTAACACTAAATATACCCAAGCCATATTTTTACCTTAAATGCTTCTTAGGGTCGTCCCTTATAGTGATGTGGCTGTTTTACCTGGTCGTCCAGACAGCAGTTTTAAAATAATATCATGAAGGTGAACTGGCTTCATCCCGAATGACCGATGGTGCAGAGATAGCAATGGCAGAGTCAATAAAAGTCCTTGTACCGTCGGGCAAAGCTGATTAAGGTGTGCGACTGCAAAATTCAGGATATGACGATGACTACGACTACGATACCCCCCGCTAAACCTTTATCTAAAGATCCGCTGCACGGCGTAACGTTGGAGAGTTTACTGACCACGTTGGTTGATAACTTTGGTTGGTCGGCGTTGGCCTCGCAGGTCAATATCAACTGCTTTAAGAGCGACCCTAGTATCAAGTCTAGCCTGAAATTCTTGCGTCGCACTCCTTGGGCGCGCAAAGAGGTTGAAACGCTGTATCTGGATTTTGTGGAAGGGCATTTGCGTCCGGATATGACCCGTAGCAAGCGCCGCACGCCATTGTCTGAGGTGAAACCCAGCAAGCCGAAAGTCAGCCAGGCTACGCCTGCGGCAGACAGTCCGTGGCACAATCACCCGTTGACCAAAAAGCCGCAGCAAGACTGAATCGTTTAGCACATTTGCTGTAAGGCTTCTTCCAGCGCTTTACGCAGTAGCGCTCTGTCGTGACGATAGGGGATATCAGAGGCTTCCAGCGGTGATTGAATAATCAGCCTGTCGCTCGCATCGCCAATTTGTACTCTTGGCCCAACAATGGCTGCATCGATAGCCCGACGACCTATCTGCTGTTCAATCATATCTAGTTTATCTCGCAAAGTGAGTGAGGCGGCCGCTGGGCTGAGTTCTTTGCCCAAATTGCCGATATAAACCAGATGGGCGCGGCTACGACGTAGAGCGATACTGAGATCTTTCATTAATAGCAGTGGCATCAGGCTAGTGAAGAAGCTGCCTGGTCCAATTAAAATAAGATCTGCTTCCTCAATCGCCTCTAGTGCTTCTCTTGTCGCTTCAACCTGAGGTTCCAGCATCAGCTGGCGTGGGATTTGCGGTAATTGATCTATCTGCACTTCACCGTGGATCAGATTACCGTGCTCATCGATAGCGGCCAGATCTACCGGATGTTCTGACATCGGGATTAACATCGCTTCGACTTTTAGCAGGCTGCGGACCAAATTGATCGCTTCAAGAGGACGTACGCTAAGATGGTCCAATGCCCTGAGCATCAGGTTGCCTAAATTATGGCCAGAAAGTTCACCTGTCCCGTTAAAACGATACTCAAACATCGCTGAAGCCACGCTTGGCTCGGTAATCAACTGATTGAGGCAATTGCGCATATCACCCCACGCTATGCCACCTTCTGAGCGGCGAATTCTTCCCGTTGATCCGCCATTATCAGTGGTCGTGACTACGCCGGTAAGGCGCGAGCCTAAAGACGAGAGCGATGACATTACCCGACCTAATCCGTGTCCACCGCCGAGTGCAACAACTCTGTCGAGATCGGCCAGGGTACGATTGCGCATAATTATCCTTTTGAAGTGCTATTGCCGGGGGGCATCATTGATTTTGCGAAGAGTTTACCTAATTTATTGTGGACTTGTTATCTCAACCTAAAGGTAAATTTTTTCTAAAAGCCTGCTGATTTAATGCACTTTTTTATTATTTGTGCGTAAAGATGAGAATGAAAAAATCGTTATATATCAAAATGCATAACGAAAATCCTCCTTGGTATTCCCCTTTTTGCGGCGTTAGAATGGCGCTAATAACCGTGATTATTGTCGATTTGTTATTCGGACAGTGGTCGAACTCCTAGCCCTGATACCTAAGTTGTCGTGGTTGTTTACGTCAATAAGGTGTCTTGGCCGTGGCTTTATGCCACCAGGGTGCTTGGTAGAAATGCCAGCATCTCCCGTATTTGGAAAGGTGTTAAAGGTGCAGCAACTTACCGACGCATTTGCGCGCAAGTTCTATTACTTGCGCCTATCGATTACTGACGTGTGCAATTTTCGTTGCACCTATTGTCTGCCTGACGGCTATAAACCGCAGGGACACAATAATAAAAGTTTCCTTTCGCTCGACGAAATCCGCCGTGTGAGCCGCGCTTTTGCCGCGTTAGGCACTGAGAAAGTGCGCCTGACCGGCGGGGAACCCTCTCTGCGCCGTGACTTTTGCGACATTATTGCCGCGGTGCGTGAAAACCCTGAAATCCGCCAACTTGCGGTGACCACCAATGGTTATCGAATGGCGCGCGATGTGGCGAGCTGGCGTGATGCAGGGCTGACAGCCATCAATGTCAGCGTTGATAGTCTTGATGCTCGCCAATTTCATGCCATTACCGGACAGGATAAATTCCGTGAAGTCATGAACGGCATTGATGCGGCATTTGACGCTGGTTTTAGCAAAGTAAAAGTTAATGCCGTGCTGATGCGCGACGTTAACCATTCCAGTCTGCAAACCTTCCTCGATTGGATCAAATCCCGGCCGATTCAACTACGCTTTATCGAATTAATGGAAACCGGGGACGGCGGTGAGCTATTCCGTAAACACCATGTTTCTGGTGAGGTGATCCGCCAGCAGTTGGTGCAACAAGGCTGGCAGCTACAGCAGAGAGGGCGCAGCGACGGACCGGCTCAGGTATTCACCCATCCAGATTATCTGGGCGAAATCGGCCTGATCATGCCTTATGAAAAAAACTTCTGTGCCAGCTGCAACCGCCTGCGGGTATCGGCGCTGGGCAACCTGCATTTATGCCTGTTTGGCGAGCAGGGTATCCCGCTGCGTGAGCTTCTTGCTGATGATCAACAGCAGGATGCGTTGATCGCCCGAATTCAAGGCGGTTTGACCTACAAAAAACAGACGCATTTCTTGCATCAAGGCAATACCGGCATCACACAGAATCTCTCTTTTATCGGCGGGTAATCACGACCTGCCGGATACATTATTTGGTTGTGAGGAGCAATGGATGAGCAAAGCCAGTAAGGAATTTAAGCCGCTGTCATTGGCTATTTTAACGGTATCTGATAGCCGTACTGAACAGGATGATTCGTCGGGTGACTACCTACGAGATGCGGCTTTGGAAGCAGGCCATCATGTTGTAGAGCGTCAAATCATCCGCGATAACCTGTACAACATCAGAGCGGTGGTATCGCAGTGGGTAGCCAGCGAGCAAATTCAGGCAATATTGATCAACGGCGGGACAGGATTTACTACGGGCGATAATACGCCGCAGGCCATTAAGCCGCTGTTTGACCGCGAAATTGAAGGGTTTGGCGAACTATTCCGCATGGTTTCTTTTGAGGATATCGGCACCTCGACAATTCAGTCGCGTGCGCTAGCGGGACTTGCTAATCAAACGGTTATTTTTGCTATGCCCGGCTCGACTCGCGCCTGCACTACCGCATGGGAACATATCATTGCCTCACAGCTCGATGCCCGTACCGGCCCTTGTAATTTTATACCTCATGTAAAACAGATACCTCATGTAAAACCGGTCCTTCACATCAAAAAATAAGCTACTATGCCAACCTTTACTCATATTAACGCCTCAGGCGATGCACATATGGTCGATGTATCGGCCAAAGCCGAAACGGTACGCGAAGCGCGGGCAGAAGCTTTTATCAGTATGCACGCCGACACGTTGCAAATGATTGTGCAAGGCAATCATCATAAAGGGGATGTATTTGCCACCGCGCGCATTGCGGGGATTCAGGCCGCTAAGAAAACCTGGGATCTGATCCCACTGTGTCACCCTTTATTATTGACCAAAGTCGAAGTGCAACTGCATGCCGAGCCGGAAAATAACCGGGTTCGTATCGAAACTTGTTGCAGGCTAAGCGGTAAAACTGGCGTGGAGATGGAAGCGTTGACAGCCGCTTCGGTTGCCGCGTTGACCATTTATGACATGTGCAAAGCGGTACAGAAAGACATGGTGATCGGGCCTGTACGTTTGTTAGAGAAAAGCGGCGGCAAGTCCGGCGACTTTAAGGTGGCGTGATGATTAATGTTCTGTTTTTTGCTCAGGTACGCGAATGGGTCGGGACTGACAGCCTGCAAGTGACCGAGACATTCTCTCACGTAGAAGCCCTGCGCGAATCGCTTTGTCTGCGGGGCGAACGTTGGGCGCTGGCGCTTGAACCTGACAAGCTGCTGGTAGCGGTTAACCAAACGCTGGTGGACTTCTCTCATCAGATTCAGGACGGGGATGAAGTTGCTTTCTTCCCGCCGGTCACCGGGGGATAAAAGATGCAAGATACGCGAATTGTGGTCGATAGCGCGGCGTTTAGCGTCGGTGATGAATACCAATGGTTAGCGCAATCTGACGCTGATGGTGCGGTCGTCACGTTTACCGGTAAAGTCCGTAATCATAATTTGGGTGATAATGTCAGCGCGTTGACGCTGGAGCACTATCCAGGAATGACCGAAAAAGCGTTGGCTGAGATTGTTATCGAAGCTCGTCAGCGCTGGATTTTGCACCGGGTGGCGGTTTATCACCGCGTTGGCGCATTGTATCCCGGCGAAGAGATTGTATTCGTCGGGGTGAGCAGTGCGCATCGCGGTACGGCGTTTGCTGCCTGCGAATTTATTATGGATTACCTGAAAACTCGCGCGCCATTCTGGAAGCGTGAAGCGACAGAGCAGGGTGAACGCTGGGTCGATGCGCGGATCTCCGATCAAGAAGCGGCGCGGCGCTGGGATTAATGTTTGGGTATAATTGGACCTAAACCAGTCAGTTGTCTAGGTTTTCTCCGCGCGCAATAAGGCTATTTTGTGATAGTCTTAGTCACAGGTTGGCTGAATTTTCAGCTTTGTTTCTTGCCATGTAAGAGGTAATTGTCATGGATCGGTATCCACGCTCTAATGGTTCGATTGTTGAACGTGCAAACAGCGGCATTCAGGCTTATATGGCCCAAGTTTATGGTTGGATGACCTGCGGCTTGCTGCTGACGGCTTTTGTCGCCTGGTATGCTTCGCAATCACCAGCCATCATGAATTTTATTTTCTCTAGTCAAATCACTTTCTTTGGTTTGGTTATTTTGCAGTTGGGACTGGTATTTGTTATTTCCGGCATGGTTAATCGCCTGAGTGGCACCGTGTCTACTGCATTATTCATGTTGTACTCCGCGCTGACCGGGTTGACTATGGCCAGCATCTTCATTCTTTACACGCAATCATCTATCGCTGGTACCTTTGTCGTGGCTGCGGGTATGTTCGGTGCAATGAGCCTGTACGGTTACACCACCAAACGTGATTTGAGCGGCATGGGTAGCATGCTGTTTATGGCGTTAATTGGTATTGTGCTGGCATCGGTCGTCAACATCTGGCTGAAAAGCACGGCACTGATGTGGGCAGTCACTTATATCGGTGTGGTGGTCTTTGTTGGTTTGACTGCGTATGACACCCAAAAGCTGAAAAATATGGGTGAGCAGCTTTCACCTGATGATAAAGATAACTTCCGCAAATACTCCATCGTTGGGGCGTTGACGCTGTATCTTGATTTCATCAACTTGTTCTTGATGCTACTGCGTATTTTCGGTAACCGCCGTTAAGCCAGAGCATGAATGCAGATGAAAAAAGGGAGCCATTGCTCCCTTTTTTATTGCCTTCAGAATATTAACCGCAAACGCTACGGCGTCTTTTTGCCCCTATCCGGAATGCGGCGGAAGCTCCACCAGACTTGGGCGGCGTTGAGCAACACCATCAGCGCAGTAACGAGAAATACCCACCGGAAGCCCATCATTGCTGATACACCAGAACCAATCAGCGGGCCTACTACGTTACCCATATACATAAACGATTGGTTATAACCGAAGATTCTGCCGGTGACCTTCTCGCTGCAATATTTTACCAATAGCGCTTGTACCGCTGGCATTAACGCGCCGTCACCAAAGCCGAGTAAGAAGCGTAATATACCTAGCTGCACAGGCGTATGAATGGTCGCCATCAAGCAGAACAATACAAAGCAGAATACCAGTGCGGCGATCAGCACGCGATTGGCGCCAATTCTATCTCCTAACTTGCCGAGTCGCGGCGCGGAAAGTAGAGCTGAAATACCCGGTACGGCGGCAATCACGCCGCTGACAAAGGCTAGGTTATTCGTGTTTTCGGACAGGTTGCGAATATACAGCGTCAGAATAGGACTGATAGAGCCGTTAGCCAGCTGAATCATCATCGTGGTGACAAACAGGCTTAACGTCAGCATGGGATAAGGCAGAGTTGAGAATACCGCTTTACCACTTAGGCGGTTAGCCTTGGTAACGGGGATAACGCGTTCTTTTACCAGGAATGTGGAAATCAGGAAACTGATAAACAGCAGGCCACCAGTGACGAAAAACACCATTCGCAGGCCAATGTGGTCGGCCATAAACCCGCCGATCAGTGGGCCAAGGATCACGCCACAAACCTGCCCGGTAGAGAGCGTACCCAGCGCCCAGCCGCTTTTATCTCGCGGTACTTGAGAGGCAATTAACGCCATGGCATTGGGGATATAGCCGGAGGTTAACCCCATTAGCGTCCGCAGGATAAACAGCTGCCAGACGTTCGTCGCAAAGCCTTGCAATACCATCACGATTGCCATACCGAGCGCCGCGCGCATCAACATTAGCTTGCGGCCTTTGCGGTCAGCGAGACTGCCCCACAAAGGCGCAACGATGGCAGAAACCAGAAACGTGCCGCTAAAGATTAACCCAGACCATAAGCTCAGCGCCTGATGATCGCGTACGCCAAGTTGTTCGACATATAAGGGGAGAAAGGGCAGGATTTCGCTCATTGCCAGGCCGGTAAAAAAACAGCCAAGCCAAGCGGCGATTAAATTAAGTTTCCACGTTTCCATAATGCGACGGCATTACCTTAGAGATGAAATAGTTATCATTTACTAGCATAGCAATTTTCAGGCGAGGATGGCTGACAAAAAATGGGAACGCCAGTGGAAACCCATTTTTAAGCAGACTCCTATTCTATGAACGGCTAATGGCGATAGAAAATCCTGCCATAAAAAGTTTTTAGCGAAGAATTTTCTTAAAAAGATCGAGAATCACACTTGGTTTATTCCTAAAGAGGATATTAATGCTCACTGCGTGCGGCGAACTCTGTTAGAATGTTTTCAACTGGCGCACTGCAGTTTGTGCCGAATCCTCGTGGTAATGCCTCATTTGCCTCGTCTGATCATCCACTCTTGAAACTGCACCTGACTTCGTCTGGGTTAGAGTGGATTGGAGCTTTTCTCTATATGTCTTTTGATTCCCTCGGCTTAAGTGCCGATATCCTGCGTGCTGTCGAAGAGCAGGGCTATCGTGATCCGACCCCAATTCAGCAACAAGCTATACCTGTTGTTTTGCAACGTCGCGATCTGATGGCTAGCGCCCAAACCGGCACCGGTAAAACGGCCGGCTTTACTTTGCCTCTTCTGCAATTGCTGAGCACTACTCCAGCCCCAGCCAAAGGACGTCGCCCGGTTCGTGCACTGATCCTGACGCCGACGCGTGAATTGGCAGCCCAGATTGGCGAAAACGTCACCGCGTACAGCAAATACTTAAGCTTGCGCTCTTTGGTGGTGTTTGGTGGTGTGAGCATTAACCCACAGATGATGAAGCTGCGTGGCGGCGTCGATATTCTGGTGGCTACACCGGGACGTTTGTTGGATTTGGAGCACCAGAACGCGGTTGATTTATCAAAAATTGAAATTCTGGTTCTCGATGAAGCTGACCGCATGCTGGATATGGGGTTCATCCATGATATCCGTCGCGTGTTGGCTAAATTGCCTGCCAAACGTCAAAACCTGCTGTTCTCTGCAACTTTCTCCGATGATATTAAAAATCTGGCGAACAAGTTGCTGACCAACCCTGCATCGGTAGAAGTTGCGCGTCGTAACACTGCGTCTTCTCAGATTGAGCAGAGCGTGCATTTCGTTGATAAAAAACGTAAAAGAGAATTACTGTCGCAGATGATCGGTACCGGTAACTGGCAGCAAGTGCTGGTGTTTACCCGTACTAAGCACGGTGCTAACCATTTGGCCGAACTGCTTAACAAAGACGGTATTACCGCGGCGGCAATCCACGGCAATAAAAGCCAAGGTGCGCGTACTCGTGCGCTGGCAGATTTTAAAGACGGTGGCATTCGCGTGCTGGTAGCAACGGATATCGCTGCTCGTGGTCTGGATATCGACCAACTGCCGCACGTAGTGAACTATGAATTGCCAAACGTACCGGAAGATTACGTCCACCGTATCGGCCGTACCGGCCGTGCGGAATCGACGGGTGAAGCTATCTCTTTAGTTTGTGTGGATGAACACAAATTACTGCGTGACATCGAACGTTTGCTTAAGCGTGAAATCCCACGCATTGCTTTGCCAGGCTATGACCCAGACCCAACTATCAAAGCCGAGCCTATCGTTAACGGTCGTCAAGGCAGCGGTGGTCGTGGTGCACCTCGTCAAGGCGGCGGCGGCCAACGTTCTGGCGCGCCGCGTCAGGGTGGCAACGGTTCTGGTGCACCGCGTCAGGGCGGTAATGGTGCCGGTGCAGCGCGTCAAGGTGGTAACGGACAGCGCAGCGGCGCAAACGGCTCCGGTGAGAATCGTGGTAATGGGGAAAATCGCCCATCACGTCCTCGCTCCAGTGCTGTGCACGCAGGCCAACGCCGTTCAGCGGGCAACCGTAAACCTTCTGGTGAGTAATTAGCAGCCGTTGGGTATGAATAAACCGCCTTTTGGGGCGGTTTTTTTTTCGCCGAAATTCCGGGCGTGATTTACAGCCATATCCGGTAAGCACAGCGGCGGGCACCCTGTAAGATATGCTCAGTGCGTTCTACATTGGCTTCCAGCGTTTGGCTAAAGACGTCTCGCTCCGCGCGACAAAATCCTTGGCAGGTGGTGGCTGCGGCGCAGATTGGGCAATGATTTTCGACCAGCAGATAGCTATTGTCATCCTGCTTTTCCCATTCGGCCATGTAGCCTTCACGAGTGCGTATTGCCGTCAGGCGCTGCAAGCGCTCCTCTAGCGACTGCGCGCCTTGCATTGCTTGCAAATAGCTTTCTCGTGTTTCACTTTCTCGGGCTGTAATCAACTGATCTAGCGCTTGCTCGCCCAGAGAGCTACGGATCATTCTCAGCAGCTGCACGGTTAAATCGGCATGGCTATCAGGAAAGCGTGCGTGGCCTTGTGGTGTAAGCTGCCAATATTGCACCGGACGGCCAACGCCGTGCGTGACGGATTGCGCCTCAACCAGTCCTTCTTTGGCTAACTTAACAAACTGTTGCCGAGCGGCTTCCCCGGTAGTACCTAAGATTTTTCCCGCATCGCTGGCTTGTAAAGCACCGCGCGTTTTCAACAGCATCAGCAAGCGTTCTGCCACGCTTTGTTTACTGGTTTCTTTATTTTCCAAGTGATCGCTTGACATATTACCTGCTCACATCCTAGATTACTGGGGAATTGCATTATTCCAAGTTTTTTCTTGTTTTAATGTAAAGCAATCGGGTCATCATCTCAACCCGATTTTTCGCGTTCATTACTAGGGACATCGGATATGTCAGAACATCAACACAGCGGCTGGCGAGATTTGTTCAACGCTGAAAACCGCGGTAACGCCATCACGTTAAGCAGCGGCGTTGTGCTATCTGCCACTAACAGCTATATCGTGATCACCATCTTGCCTTCGGTAGTCGAAGAGATCGGCGGGATGGCGTGGTATGCCTGGAACACCACGCTTTATGTGGTTAGCGCCATTATGGGGGCGGCGTTCTCCGCTCGGGTGATGCGTAAGCTCGGGCCAAGAAACGCTTATCTCACCGCGACCGGCATCTTTATGCTCGGTGCATTAATTTGTGCTCTGGCACCGGCGATGCAAGTGTTGTTACTCGGGCGCACGGTTCAAGGGATGGGCGGCGGGCTGCTAACGGCGCTCTCTTACGCGATGATTAATCTGGTGTTTAGTGAACGGCTGTGGCCGCGAGCGATGGCGCTAATCTCGGCGATGTGGGGCATCGCTACGCTGGTGGGACCGGCGGTCGGCGGTATTTTTGCTGAACTTCATGCCTGGCGTTATGCCTTTGGTTTATTGGTACCGGTGACGCTGCTGTTTGCATTATTGATATGGAAAAGCCTGCCTGCCCAGAAGGAGAAATCAGCCAACTCAGACAAATTGCCCATCCCTCAGTTGGTGTTATTGGCCGGATCGGTGCTGGTCGTCTCCGCTAGCAGCTTGTCACCGAGCGGTTGGGTCAATCTGGTCGGTTTTATCGTGACGCTGATGATGGTTGTCATGCTGCGTAAGCTGGAATTGACCTCACACATGCGCTTGTTACCGAAAAACTCTCTAACCCTTGCCTCGCCGCTATGTTGGCTTTATCTGACGATGGCATTGATGATGATTGGTATGGAATGTGAAATCTACATCCCGTATTTCTTGCAGCATTTACATGGTCAAACGCCGCTAATCGCCGGTTATATAACAGCGGCGGCGGCTGGCGGTTGGACAATAAGTGAAATATGGAGTTCTGGCTGGGTTGGCGAGCGCGCGCGTAAGGCTATTATTTGGGGGCCGGTGGTGATGGTTATCAGTCTGATTTTCCTGCTTATCTTTATGCCAGTTCCTTTTAGCCTTCATGCTCTGAACCTTAGCGGTATTGTCATTGGCCTGACATTGCTTGGTTTTGCTACCGGCTTAGGCTGGCCACATTTGTTGACCCGAGTATTACAGCGCGCTGAACCGGCCGATAAAGATATCGCAGGGGCGTCGATCACCGTAGTGCAATCTTTCGCCGTGGCGATGGGCGCGGCGCTGGCCGGTACCATTGCTAACCTCGGTGGCGTTAACTTGCCGGACAATCAAGGTACCAGCAATGCGGCATTCTGGTTATTACTGCTGCTGATTGTTGCGCCAGCCGTTGCGATGTTTACCGCGTTGCGGGCAACGCGCAAACCTGCATTAGTGCCAAGTGAAGAGGCGTTGGTCTGTAAATAATAACGCCGTTGCTATCGCACGCCGTTCCCCCGTATTATTGCCCGTCATTTTTATAGGGTGAACGGCAATGCGTGTATTACTGGCTCCGATGGAAGGTGTGCTCGACTCGTTGGTTAGAGAACTGCTTTCTGAGGTAAACGATTATGATCTTTGCATCACGGAATTTGTGCGCGTGGTGGACCAACTGCTACCGGCAAAATCCTTCTATCGTTTGTGCCCGGAATTGCATCACGCCAGCCGCACGCCATCAGGGACGTTAGTGCGTGTACAGCTCTTGGGACAGTATCCCGAATGGCTGGCTGAAAATGCGGCCCGTGCGGTAGAGCTGGGTTCTTATGGGGTGGACTTGAACTGTGGTTGTCCTTCTAAGCTGGTCAACGGCAGCGGTGGTGGTGCCACCTTACTCAAAGATCCCGAGTTGATTTATCGCGGTGCCAAAGCGATGCGCGAGGCGGTGCCAGCCGATCTTCCCGTCACCGTCAAAGTGCGGCTTGGCTGGGATTCCGGCGACCGGCAATTTGAGATAGCCGATGCGGTACAGCAGGCTGGTGCGACCGAAATTGCGGTGCATGGCCGCACCAAAGAGGACGGTTATAAAGCCGAGCGTATTAACTGGCAGGCTATCGGCGAGATCCGCCAACGGCTGAATATTCCGGTGATCGCCAATGGTGAAATCTGGGATTACCAAAGCGCGCAGGAATGTATGCAGATAACCGGCTGTGATGCGGTGATGTTAGGGCGTGGCGCGCTAAATATCCCCAACCTCAGTAGGGTGGTGAAATATAACGAACCGCGCATGCCGTGGCCAGATGTACTTAAACTGCTGCAAAAATACAGTCATCTGGAAAAGCAGGGCGATACCGGCTTGTACCACGTGGCGCGGATTAAACAGTGGCTAGGTTATTTACGTAAAGAGTACGACGACGCCACTGAGCTATTTAGCCAAATTCGCGCGTTGAAAACCTCCAAAGAGATTGCTGAAGTGATCAATCGCTGACGCTTTTATCCCGGTTTTCTTCGCCTGCCTGGCACCCTTAAAAGGAGAAAATCGTGGATAAAAAAGACGTTGGGCTGACACATATCGCCTTTGTAGTAAAAGACCTGGAAAGCAGCATCGCTTTCTATAAAACTTACGCCGATATGCAGGTAATCCATCATCGTGGTTTATCAGAGGAGGGGGAGTTGCAGGCTGTCGCGTGGTTGTGTGATATGACCCGCAATTTCGCTATCGTGCTAGTGCAATCAAGCACCTTGAACGATACGCCGCTCGGCCCTTTTGGCCATCTCGGCATCGCGTGCCCGTCGAAAGAGGCGATGGATGCTAAACTCCAACAAGCCCGTGACGCAGGCGTCCTGTTAAGAGAACCGGTTGATTCTGGCCCACCGGTTGGCTACTGGGCTTATTTACGCGATCCTGATGGTAATACCTTAGAGCTTTCTTATGGGCAGGAGATGGCTTATTTGATCGAGAGTAGTTAAGGGGTAATGTTATCCCTTTTGTGCTTGAGGTCATCAGAAAGCCAAGATAGACATTCGACAGGGGATGGACGTAAGAATGAAACATCCCCAATTTCGCCATACAAGCCCCTATCCAATTCCGTTATAAGAACTGTGCCAGAGTCAACAATCTCTGAGTAACTTTCGCTGTAACCATCAGCGTCTAGAAGTGTTGTTAAAAATAATTTTTAGATAAATGATTGTTACGGAGTAGCACTAGTTCTTTTTCGTTTCAGATAGACGGAAAGCCAGCGCAGAAATTCGATTAGCGAGGGGGGGAAAGCAGAAACATCACCAACTTCCGGGTAATTCAGTGCTTGAAAAGCAGGGATTGCCGATTCATTGTCTGGGTGTCTTTTTATGAACTCATCAATTTCTTCTATAAGTTTATTACTTATTCCATCAATTATAATTGATGAATCAACGATTTCTTGATAATTATTTCCATATTCATCAGAATCCATTCCGAAGAATACAAGAAAATACATACGAAGGTTATTGTAATTATTAGCTGGCATACTCTTAACCTGAAATTGGGTAGGATGTGACGATATAGTAAGGTTTACCATTGTAGCTTTTTTTACTTAAAATAACCCTCACTCTATAGGCTTTTTGGGCTTTTTCTGCATTCTCGCTGATTATAATCCCTATATGAGAAGTGAAAGATTGTTCTACTTCTAAGTAAGATGTCTCACCGTCACTGCTAGTATTTTTTGCCCAACGCCTGATTTTCCATCTATTATTTTTTATTGCTTGGCTGACTGCTTTTTCTGCTATGTCTAGAGAAGTAAAGGAACTTGCTGATTTACCTGCGGTAAAAGTTCCAGACTGTTTACCTCTAGCTACTTTATCTAACAGTTCTTGCTCGGACATACCAATATGTTTTTTAATTGTATGTCCACCGCCTCTTATCCCTTTTATCGCTTCATGCCTTATCAATTTAACTTGCCCCATTTTTACTGAGGCAACTTTTGCCGCACCCGCAACAGTGAAGGGGATAGCGATATCAACGGCAATACCAATGTTTTTTGCCGTATCATCATCAGCGCCGAGTTCACTGGCGATCCCTGATGCGGCACGAGCAGTCATTGATGTAGTGTTGCGGCCAGTATAAATTTGATAAGCAGAGGCGCTAAGACTATCAATACTGTAAACGCCAACAATGACACATCCTGTTTTAGTGATACCGGTAGGCTCAGGTACCATACAAAGTGCGCTTGCGCCTGCCAGTTCCAATACACCACCAAGAAAACCTACGCCGCCCCAAATACGATTCGTGAAAGTTTGTCCTTCAGTCACCGTCTCATCTGACATCACAGCAGCAAGCTGTACTGGAAACATCACAATTTTAATACCGTTATCCATAACTTTTCCTTTTTAATAAAAACTCCATTGAATAAATACAATATGCTCAAGCTGATAAATAGCAGGGTATGTTGCGATAATTTAATTCTACTGAGCGTGATTTAAATCATCATTGGGGTGATGTTTTCGGTTTTTTTAGTTCTGTTGTTTTGTTTTTTTAATACATTAATAATAACGTACATAAAAATAGGCCATCGCTATATTTTATTATTGATTATGGTTGTTACGTTTAGTTGTTAATTATTACTCCTATGAATAATCTACTATTCTTAACGATCTTATCTCGGCAAATAATCAGTGGCATATGTTGTTCTGATTGGATAGATGACCGATGTTTTCTCATCGTTTGCCGTCGATGGCCAACAAATCAGCACGGCTGGAGATGTGTTAGCCAAAGGTGGCCTGTTTTTTGTGTGCAATATTTTTTATTTACACTCAGTATTAGTGTGGGATTCGGCAATAAGTTGATTAACTAATATGCAAGTAGTCACTAACTCGTAAAGCCTTGTCAACAAAGGAAGTGTGGAGATAAAATTTGTCACAAATCGCTATGCAAATACGGATGCGTTGAGTAAATTGCTCCCTTATAATCCGCCAGCAATATTCATGTTCCTATTAATGACAACCCATTTAAATACAGAGCAATGCACGTGAAAATCCGTATCTTGGCCCTAAGTTTGTTAGCCTTAAATGCAGGCATGATGATGACAACTGCCGCTTATGCCAGCAGCAAAAATCATCCGGTTGTCGCTCCTATTGTTCAAATTGCTTCCGGCAGCGCCATGGTGGTTGATCTTAAAACCCACGAAGTGATTTATTCTCGAGATCCCGATCAGGTCAGGCCGATTGCCTCCCTGAGTAAATTGATGACGGCTATCGTGACGTTAGATGCAAAATTGCCGATGGATCAAGTGATCCCGGTCGATATTCATCAAACCAAAGAGATGCGCGGCGTCTTCTCCCGCGTTAAAGTCGGCAGCGAAATCAGCCGTCGTCAAATGTTGCAACTGGCGTTGATGTCTTCAGAAAACCGCGCCGCTGCGAGTTTAGCAGCGAGTTATCCTGGTGGTTACGCGGCGTTTATCCGGGCGATGAATGCCAAAGCCAAAGCGCTGGGTATGACGCACACTCATTATGTAGAACCAACTGGATTATCAATCCATAACGTATCTACCGCGCGTGATTTGACTAAGTTGCTGATGGCTTCCCGACTTTATCCGATGTTAAGTGAACTCAGCACTACGCAGGAGAAAACGGCGGTATTTACCCATCCTAATTATTCATTGCCGTTCCGCAATACTAACCATCTGATTATGAATCCGAGCTGGAGCATTCAACTCACTAAAACTGGCTACACCGATAAAGCAGGCCACTGTCTGGCAATGCGCACTACCATTAACGGTCGCCCGGTCACTTTCGTCAGCTTGGATGCTTTCGGAAAATACACTGCCTTTGCTGATGCCAGCCGTTTAAGAACCTGGATGGAAACCGGTAAAAATGTCGCTGTTCCGCAAGTGGCGAAAAACTACCGTAAAGTTAAAGATCAACGCCACGGTAAAACCCACGTAGAAGAAGCCGAAGACTAATCCCTTCCTCTTCTTCGTTTGCCCATCAGTTGACCTTAAAAGCGCATCTTGTCGGCCAAGTGAACAACATTGGTCAGGGGAAATCCACCATGGACGGTGGATTTAGGCAGAGCCGGGCAGGGAGGCCCGTCTCTGCCGACCCGTCAGGCCAAGGTGGTGAACGCGGGCAGTCGCGCAGCGACCCGACAAGCTAAGCGCAGGCGTTGGGTGCAGGGGCTTTCGCCGAAAAGCCCCTGCCGGGCGCTTCCGCATTCTGATTATGTTGCTATGCAGTAAAAAAGCGACCGAACCGCCACCATAGTGATATAAAACCAGCGTAAATTATTTCGCGCGATGCCGAGCGTTCGGCAGCTTTCCGCACATTTCTAAAATGTGCATCCTCCCCCGTGCAGGGTATTTTTTATCCACTATACTTACCTTATCGCCAACTTTACTGATGCCCTGTTACGGCTTCTACCCTCAGGGTAAACAGAAAGCTGTTCAACTTACGCTTAACGCCAGCGATAGGTGTTAGACGAAGGGGATTATCATGGTCAATCATGTCTGGGGGCTGATGTCGCGTCCTGGCCCCGAATTGCAACGCATCCAGCGTGAGCACGAAACCGTTCAACACGTTTATTCTCATCATGTGCTGCTGATGGCGGCTATCCCGGTACTTTGTTCATTTATTGGCACCACACAAATCGGATGGAACTTTGGTGACGGAGATAATGTGCGGATAAGCATGTTGACCTCTGCTTCGATTGCTGTGGTTTTCTATCTATTGATCTTATGTGCAGTGGCGGTCATGGGGAGGATTATCCACTGGATGGCGCGCCGCTATGACAGTCGCCCAACGCTAAGTAGTTGTATTGTCTTTGCCGGTTATGTGGCAACGCCGATGTTCTTAAGCGGTATTGTGGCGCTATACCCACTGGTCTGGTTGTGCTTGTTTGTCGGGATTATTGGCCTGTGCTACAGCGGCTATTTGCTGTATTTGGGTATTCCAAACTTTCTTAATATTGACCACCGAGAAGGCTTCCTGTTTTCCAGTTCAACGCTGGCGATGGGGGTATTAGTGCTGGAAATCTTATTGGCACTGACAGTGATTATGTGGGGTTATGGTTCTCAACTGTTTTAAAGTAACGACTTATCTCATCATATAAAAAATAGGTTGGTACGGTTACTGCCAATTTTTGATTTTACTGGTTTTACCTATGCCAGGATTAAAGCTATTGGTTGGATCAGCCTTTTGGTAGAAGGCTTGCAGATGTGGTTTTGCCAGATACAAATGACCGACGTTATGTTCCGCCGGATATTCTGCACCTTTGCTATCGAGCAGCTCTAGCATCTGATGCTTAAGCTTTTTAGTGTCGACGCCTTTTCTGACAATATAGTCTTGATGGAACACATGGCACATAAAGTGGCCGTAATAGAGTTTACCGACGAGTTGTAAATCTATCTCTGGCGGCAAGGTTTCAAACCAGTCGCTTTCATTGCGGCGCAGGGCGATATCTAGTGCCAGAATGTCTTCGACTTCATCTTCATGGACGGCGTGGTAACGCACCGCAGCTCCCGCAGCGGCAAAGCGGTGTAGGAAGGCTTTTTTCCCTTCATCTTCGCTACAGACGAAATATTCCCCTTCGTGTTCGGCGAAGAATTGATTAAGGAATACTTCGGCTTCATGAATACCTTCACCGGACATTTTTAATAGCAGATGATGCTCAAAACGGTCGCGATAGATTTTCATCCGCGGCGGCAGGTGGTTGGGTAATACGCGGCTAACGCATTGCATCACGCGATCGCTGAGGTTTTTCGGCAAGAAAGGCACTTTGCCGATATGCGCGTCAAACTTTCCTTTGGCCGTAAACATATCCGGCATTTTATCGGTGCCGAGTTTATCGATCATCATGAACATGTCTTTGCCGTAAACCTCGGCAATATCAAAAATATCCCGGTGCATATATTCGCCTGCTACCGGCAAATTATTAAAATCACTCAGAATACGACGACGTAATTCGGTCAATACTGCCGTTTGATTGGTGCCAATATAGAAGACCTGCTGATGTGCTTCCGCTGGGAAAGTATCAAGGCGCACGGCGAATATTGCTAATTTACCTGCGCAGCCCGAGGCTTCAAACAGGCGGCTTTGGTCGGCATTAAAGCGGGCGGGGGTATCGGCATCAACATCACGTACGCGTTGGGCATAATCTTGCGCGGAGGCTAAAGCTTTACCGTACTCAATATCGCTGGCGCTATATTGTTTCTTATCCAGTCGGGTGAGGATCTCTTCTGGTGACTCACCCAAATGAATACCCAAATGGTTAATCAGCTGCAATGTCCCGTCGCTGCCAATTTGTGCATAAAGTGCTAATTCGGTATAAGCCGGGCCACGTTTGACCAGAGAACCGCCGGAATTATTGCAGATGCCGCCAACCACCGATGCACCAATACAAGAAGAACCAATCACTGAATGCGGTTCACGCCCGTAGGGTTTGAGCAACTTTTCTAGCTTATAAAGGGTGCTGCCAGGGAAGCCTATAACTTGTTTTCCCTCATCCAACACCTGAATAGTGTCGAGCTTGAGCGTGCTAAAAATCACAATATCGCGATCGTAATCTTCGCCGCTTGGGGTCGAACCTTCGGTCAAGCCAGTATTTGCCGCTTGCATAATCACGATTTTGTCGGCTTCGACGCAGGCTTTTAAAAGCTGCCATTGTTGTAACAAGGTTTGAGGGAAAACTACGGCCAGCGCATTGCCGCCACCGGAGCGAAAACCCCGTCGATAGCGTTCTGTTTCGCTTGGGCGCGTCAGCACATGGCGGCTACCGCTAATCTGTTTTAGGCGGCTAATTAACGCCTGATTGGCTGGACTGTGCTGTTCTTGAAGGCTCATTTTCTCTCCCTTGTTTTTGATATCGACCCTGGGCCTGATGCTCTGTCTATCATAGGAGTAAATTCCCATGAAAGAAGAGGATGGCCATTTTTTGCTGTGATATCGGTCAAATAACGACCTCTTAGTCACGATTTGGCCATTAAAGCATCATCAATGTGTCATGAAACTCCCGCTTAATAAACGCCATTACGTTCAAGTCACCGAGAGATACCATGATGGCGCAAGCGCAGCTGAAATTAGCACCGACTGAATTTACTCAGGCAGTGCCACAATTGCAGAACAAAGTTCTGGATGTGAAAGGTCTGACTAAATCCTATAAAGCCGGTCGTCGTGTTTTGAACGACATCAGTTTTGATTTACACGCGGGTGAATTCGTCGCGGTGATTGGTCGCTCCGGTGCGGGTAAATCCACATTGTTACACGTACTCAACGGCACCCTGCCTTTAAGCGAAGGTAGCGTTCTTTGCCAATACGAAGACGGTGAGCAGCACCAGCTGGCTGGACTTAGCGGTAAGGCATTGCGTCTTTGGCGTGCAAACTGCGGCATGATTTTCCAGGATTTCTGCTTGGTGCCGCGTTTGGACGTGCTGACTAACGTGCTGCTTGGCCGCTTGAGCCACACCTCAACCTTCAAATCTTTCTTTAACCAATTCGACGATGAAGATCGAGCTCGCGCGATTTCATTGTTGGAGTGGCTGCATATGTTGCCGCATGCGTTGCAACGTGCTGAGAACTTGTCTGGTGGTCAGATGCAGCGTGTGGCGATTTGCCGCGCACTGATGCAAAACCCGAAAATTTTGCTGGCCGATGAACCTGTTGCCTCATTGGACCCCAAAAATACGCTGCGCATCATGAATGCTTTAAAGAAAGTTAGCGAAGAAGGCATTGCCGTGATGGTCAACCTGCACTCGGTTGAGTTGGTAAAAGATTTCTGTACCCGGGCAATTGGTATAGCGCACGGCGAGATTATTTTTGACGGTCATCCTGACCAGTTGAATGACGCCATTTTGCACCAACTTTATGGCGAAGAGAGCGATGCTGTTGGTCTATAAGGCTAGAGCTCATAATAGAGTAAAAATTAATATTAACTTTAAGCAACATTTTCTTTTCACCTTTTAATCATCTACACAAGGTTATTTATACATGAAGAAGCTATTACGTCTGGCAGTATTCGTCGCAGGGGCTATGGCTGCAATGAATAGCATGGCGGCAGATGCTCCAAAAGAATTAAACTTGGGTATTTTAGGCGGACAGAACGCAACGCAGCAGATTGGCGATAATATGTGCGTCAAACAATTCTTGGATAAAGAATTGAATGTCGATACTAAAATGCGCAATTCATCAGATTACTCTGGTGTGATTCAAGGTTTATTAGGTGACAAAATCGACATGGTATTAAACATGTCTCCGTCAGCCTTTGCCTCAGTTTATATTAATAATCCGAAAGCTGTAGATTTGGTCGGTATTACCTCTGATGACACTGACAAATCTACTGGTTACCACTCAGTGGTATTAGTTAAAGCCGATAGTCCGTACAAAACACTGGCTGATTTGAAAGGCAAAGCCTTTGGTTTTGCTGACCCAGATTCAACCTCTGGTTATCTGATCCCGAACCAAGCTTTCCATAAAATGTTTGGTGGTAACAGCGATAACAAATACAACAATACCTTCTCTAGCGTGACCTTCTCTGGTGGCCATGAGCAAGATATTCTTGGCGTATTAAACGGTCAATTCGCCGGTGCCGTTGCCTGGTCTTCGATGATCGGCGACCAATCTACAGGTTGGACTGCTGGTGCTTTCACTCGCGTTATGCGTATGGGCCATCCAGACCTGATGAAGCAAGTGCGTATTATTTGGGAATCGCCAATTATTCCTAACGGCCCAATCTTAGTACGTAGCGATTTGCCAGCTGACTTTAAAGCTAAGCTGGTTACAGCAATCAAAAAGCTTGATACCGACGATCACGCTTGCTTTATGAAAGCTGCGGGTGGCTCATTGCATATTGCTGATACCAAATTGGCTGATTTCCAGCATATTATCGATATGAAACGCGAATTAATGAACGGTTCTCGATAGATTAATTAATACGTACAAACATTACTCCCCTGAGAGATATTTCTTTGGGGAGTAATGCTATGTCTTATAGGGAAATCCTATTTTGAATACCGACTTTCATCATTACTACCAGCAGATAAGAAATAAGCAAAAACGCGAGGCACTGGTTTGGTCAGGGCTGATGTTAGCGCTTTATTTATGGTCAGGTAATATTGCAGAATTTAATCTGAAGACCGTATTGGTCTCCGCACCACACTTTTTTGATTATATCGGTCAGACTGTACCGGTATTGCATTGGAATGTTTTATTTGCCGATGGACATACTAAAGGTTCATTGGCTTACTGGGGATATCGCCTCAACATCCAACTACCGTTAATTTGGGAAACTATTCAACTGGCGATTGCCTCAACAATACTCTCAGCGGCCATCGCTGTGGTATTGAGTTTTGTCGCTGCCAGCAATACAGATTCAGCAAAATGGCTGAAATTCTCAGTGAGAACTTTTGTGGCCTTTTTACGCACCATGCCAGAGTTGGCGTGGGCGGTGATGTGTGTAATGGCGTTTGGTGTGGGGGCGATTCCAGGTTTTATCGCCTTGACGCTGCACACGCTCGCCAGCTTGACCAAACTCTTTTACGAAGCGGTCGAAACTGCCTCGGATAAACCGGTACGCGGACTGAAGTCTTGTGGTGCTGGTCGCCTACAGCGCATTCGTTTTGCACTATGGCCACAGGTACAACCTATTTTTGCTTCTTACAGTTTTATGCGTCTGGAAATCAACTTCCGTCAATCAACCATCCTTGGATTGGTTGGGGCGGGGGGGATAGGACAGGAACTGATGACGTCTATCAAACTTGACCGTTATGATCAGGTCAGTATTACCTTGCTGATGATTATTATTGTAGTGTCAGCGATGGATTATATCTCCGGAAAACTAAGAAAGCGCATTGTAGAAGGAGCATTCTGATGCTGACTGAATCCCTTAGCTCCGCAGCTGTCGCCGAAATCAAACGTAGCAATCCCGAGTTGTTTAGTGCCCAGCGCCGTTATTTGCGCAGTCTGGCATTGATGGGGATTGCAGTATTGGCTTATTACCTGTTTTTCTTCCATTTCTATGGTATCCCGTGGGCAACCACGCTACATGGCTTATCCGAAATTGGCCGCTATTTTATCCGCATGTTCGTCTGGCAGAATGTCTCGCAGTGGCCGTTTATGTACTACTTCTCGCAAGTAGGCATCACATTAGCGATTGTTTTTGCTGGTACCATTACCGCCACATTTTTAGCGTTGCCACTGTCATTTTTGGCGGCGCGTAACGTGATGTCCACGCCGCTATTAAAACCTATCGCGCTAATCGTACGTCGTGTTTTGGACGTGTTACGTGGGTTAGATATGGCGATCTGGGGGCTGATCTTCGTGCGTGCTGTCGGGATGGGACCGCTGGCCGGGGTGTTGTCGATTCTGGTTCAAGACTTAGGGCTGTTGGGGAAACTCTATGCTGAAGGTCACGAAGCAGTCGAACGATCGCCAAGCCGTGGATTACGTGCTTTAGGTGCTAATCCGTTGCAAACACATCGTTTCGGTATCTTTACCCAATCTTTCCCTACTTTCCTAGCGCTCTCGCTCTACCAGATTGAATCCAACACCCGCTCTGCGGCGGTATTGGGTTTTGTCGGGGCAGGCGGCGTCGGTTTGGTTTACGCCGAAAATATGCGTTTATGGAACTGGGACGTGGTGATGTTTATCACCATCATTATGGTGGTTATTGTCATGATCATGGATAAAATCTCCTCCATGCTGCGCGCCAAGTACATCAAAGGTGAAGATATTCCGGTTTACGAAGATGTGAATAAGCGCCCAAAACCGATGGCGGTTAAGCACTAAGACTATGCAAATGGTGTTAATCGTATAACGAAACCGGGGCAGAGTTAGCCCCGGTTTTTCATTTTATGTTATCGATAGACAATTAAGAGCTGGCTGCCAACACCACCAGTTTCTGATTAACAAACTCTTTAATGCCCAAATCTGACAGTTCGCGGCCAAAGCCTGAGCGTTTAACACCGCCGAAAGGCAATTCTGGAGCGGTGTTGGTTAGCGAGTTGACATAAACCATGCCGGTTTCAATTTGTGTTGCCAGTTTACGAGCGCGCTGCATATCTTTGGTAAACAGCGCGCCGCCGAGTCCGTAGTGTGAGTCATTCGCCAGTTTCACCAGTTCCTGATCGTCTTTTACGACGTATATTTGTGCCACAGGCCCAAAGAACTCTTCAAAGTAGGCCGGATTGTCGCGAGTGATATGCGTCAGAATGGTAGGTTCAAAGAAATTGCCAGGATTATTGCTAACGGCTTTGCCGCCAAGATGCAGCTTGGCGCCTTTTTTCACCGCGTTTTCAACCTGTTTGCCAAGTGTCTTCTGCGCTTCGGCAGAAGAGAGCGGCCCCAGCGTCGTCTGCTTATCCAACGGGTCGCCCATTTTCAGCGCCTTAAAGTGTGCGGTGAGTTTTTTTAGGAACTCATCGGCGACTTTTTCATGAATAATAAAACGCTTAGCGGCGGTACAGACCTGGCCAGCATTATTGATACGCGCCATCGCCCCTATTTTGGCCGCTCTGTCGATATCGGCATCATCCAATACGGCAAAAATATCGTTGCCGCCAAGTTCCAGGGTCGATTTTTTCAGTTTGTTGGCCGCTTGCGATGCCACGATAGCTCCGGCTTTTTCCGAGCCGGTTAACGCCACACCTTGTATCCGGTCGTCAGCAATAATATTGGCAACCTGCTCGGTAGAGATAAACAGGTTGGTATAAGCGCCTTTTGGTGCACCTGCATCACTGACCAACTTTTCGAAGGTTTCCGCACAGTGTGGAACAATACTGGCGTGTTTAGTGATAACGCTATTACCCGCCGCCAGATTTGGGGCCAGGACGCGCATTAATTGGTAGAACGGGAAGTTCCAAGGTTCAACGGCCATAATTACGCCGATAGGACTATTTTCTACCCAGGCTTCACCTAACTTGGATGGATAGGGCACCGGTTTGAGAAATGCCTCGGCGTTATCGGCGTAGTATTTCGCAATCTCGGCGCACAGCTTCACTTCACTACGGCTTTGCTCAATCAGTTTACCCATTTCGACACTGACGATTTCGGCCAACTCTTCCACTCGTGAGGACATGATCTCCGAGAGTTTACGCAATACTTGCAGGCGGGGTTTTATGTCACCTTGCGCCCAGTCGGATTTATATAACTGATGCGCAGTTTCCAGTGCTTGTTCGATGTGTTGGCTGTTATGAGTGGGATATTCTTTGATCAGTTTATTATTGAAGGGGTTAATGGTTTGGTATGCCATGTCTTGCTCCTTGTTTTGCCGGCGAGTGCGAAGGTTGTTCTCTTTACAGCAAGCCTGAATTGAGGTGCATTGGCCCGTTATTGTTGCCGGGAATATTGTTCAGTCTAGTAGATAAAGAGGCGTTATTTTTCCGCTGTTTATTTTTGGCAACACTTCATTTTTGATGATTCTTAAACGGTTTCTGTTGTTATGCGCTGTGTAAGGGATTGAAGCTCGTTATGCATTTTGTCTGATTTACTTAACTTTTCTTTTGGCGTGGAAATTAAGCAATTCGCTTCCTCTCATCGCTAAATGATCGACGAGTGATGTGTTATCAGACGGTGGAGAGTGGACAAGTACATCAATCTTTCATTGAATGTGGCGCAAAGCTGTTTATTGTCGATTAATCACAGTAAATTAATGGCAATAAAGAATTTCTTAGAACAGCACAAAAATTAAGGGGTTGTAGGTGAGTAAAGTTCGCGTGGGTATTATCTTCGGCGGTAAATCGGCCGAACACGAAGTGTCGCTGCAATCGGCTAAAAATATTGTCGATGCGATCGATAAACAGCGCTTTGACGTGGTATTGCTGGGCATTGATAAACAGGGCGAGTGGCACATCAATGATGCCAGTAACTACCTCATTAATGCTGAAAACCCAGCGCTGATTGCGCTTAATCGTTCTAATCAACAGGTCGCGTTGATCCCTGGCCAAGAACATGACCAATTGATCGATACCAGCAATGCTGCGGCGTTGTCACAGCTAGATGTGGTTTTCCCGATTGTTCACGGCACGTTGGGCGAAGATGGCTCGCTGCAAGGTTTGCTGCGTATGGCTAATATTCCTTTTGTGGGTTCGGGCGTTTTGGGCTCTGCGGTGAGCATGGATAAAGACGTCACCAAACGCTTGTTGCGTGATGCAGGCTTGCTGGTTGCTCCTTTTGTCAGCGTAACCCGTGCCTCGCGCCGTCAATACTCCTTTGAGCAAGTGGTTGAAAAACTTGGCCTGCCGCTGTTTATCAAACCGGCTAATCAAGGCTCATCAGTAGGAGTGAGTAAAGTTACTGACCAAGCGGGCTTTGATAAAGCATTAGATTTGGCGTTTGATTTCGACCACAAAGTGCTGGTGGAGTCGGCGATTAAAGGGCGTGAAATCGAATGCGCGGTGCTGGGTAACGAGCATCCGCAGGCCAGTGTGTGCGGTGAAGTGATCCTGCATGATGATTTTTACTCGTATGACACCAAATATATTAATGAATCCGGGGCGTCTATCGCTGTTCCTGCCGATTTAACCTCTGATGTACAAGAGCAAATCCGCGCTATTGCTTTGCAAGCATTTCAGGTTCTGGAATGTCGTGGTATGGCCCGCGTCGACGTCTTCCTGACCGAGTCAGGTGATGTGGTAATTAACGAAATCAATACATTACCTGGCTTTACCAATATCAGCATGTATCCGAAACTGTGGGGCGCGAGCGGCTTAGGCTATAGCGAATTAATCACTAATTTGATCGAGCTGGCATTGGAACAGCATCATCAGGATGCTCAGCTTAAAAGCTCGACGCGCTGATAGTCATTCCCCTTTTAGCTAAGGGAAAAACAAATAAAATGGGGCAAAAATGTGCCCCATTTTTCATCTCCTTACGCTGAGTTTTTTCCTACTCGGGTTAAGTGCAATAGCACGGCACCGATTGCCAGCGACAAGCCAGACATTAACTCCATCGCCAGTATTGGCCCAAGATAATCGGCTAAACCTCCCGCCAGTATCGATATTCCTCCTACCGTTAGAATTTGCCAACGCCACGCTCTGGCGCTCGCTGAACTGATATGTTGGCGAGAAAAGTTGGCTAATAACCCGAATGTCACCAGTGCGTAGACCACGTTTGAAGCCAAGTGCGCGATGAAAATCAGCCCAAGTGCCAGCAGCGCTATAGGTGAAAAGGGCAGCAGCCAATAGCAACCGAGAAAGATAAGTAGACAGCACAATAAGAGCTTATTGTTATTGGCGTAATTTTTCAGGTTATCAGCGGGCAATAACAATGGTCCACATAACTGGCCTAATCCACGAGCCAGCAAAAGAGGCAAAGCCATGCTGGTAGCGGTTTCTGTGGGCAGCGATCTTGCCAGCGCTGGCATCAATGCCATTGCGGGCGTGCCGACTGATGCCAACATCGGCAGCATCAACATGCTGCGTTGTTGCAACGGCGATAACTTTCGCCACGAGATTGTGCTGACTGCATTGTCTTGATCTTCTTCCTTCAGCTGCTGTTTGTCCGGCTTTTTGCTGGCCGCTGCGAGAAGCGCAATGGCCAGGATAAAACTCAGTGCATCGAGTGCTAATAGCATCAATGGCGGCAAGTGACCAAAAATCAGCACGCCGACGCCAATACCGACCACTACATTTGCCGCAAAAACCAATGTTTCTAGCGCCGTTGCCGCCGGCAGCTCCTCTTCACGTAGATGATATTTTAATAACTGACTCAGCGCGGGGAAGGACATTCCACCAGAGAGTGCAGCGACTGATTGAGCTAGCAACAGTGAGGTACTCTGTTGATGTAATACTCCCCATCCTAGAAATCCTAAGCTGAATAATCCTATCGTTTCCGCCAGGATCAAGATCTGAAAGGGGGATAATCGCTTACAGAGTTTTTCGCCAATAACACTGCCGAACCAGCCAGGAAGGGTAGAAAGGGTATAGGCCAGGACTAATGTTAGCGCTGGAGCCTGCCATTCAAGCAGCAGTCCCATTGTTAGCACCAGTGTTAAACCGCTGCCCAGAGAAGAGAGAAACAACCCCGCGGCCAATAATTTTAGCCAGCGATAGTGGCGCAATGCGCGCAGCAAAGCGATAAGCATAAAAAATCCTCATAAAACAACAAAACGCACCGTGCCGAAAAGGCAAAGCGACAGAAAAAACCGTTGTTATGAGGTTGATTTACATTGGTAGGATTTTTACAGGTAATCAATGAATAGAATAAAACTAGCACAGACTATCAGCGGAAGAAAATCCAGACATGAAAAAGGCGGTAATAACCCGCCTCTTCTTCATACGACTTGGTACAGATTGTTCAATTCTATCTATTAATAACGTTGCATGTGACGTTGAACAACTTTGTTGCTTTGTTGATCGCTACTTGCCATAGGATTCTGGTCTTGGCTCGATGAAGCCGTCACTGTCATCACATTTTGATTATCACTAACCGCTGATTGCACGTTAGAAGCAGCGAATGTAGTGAACGATGCGCTAACCAGCGCAATAGCAGCGAGAGTCATAGTTAAGTTTTTCATGATCTGCGTTCCTTCTTTTTTGATAGCCACTTAGTCCTCCGTTAACGACCTGATGTCGTTTATCTCTCGAATGACTAAGTGATTATCTGGATTTACAAACTTTTTTGTTAATCTATTCTTGTTAATCAATAAGTTACTGCGTGATGAGTGACAGGGCTAATTTTTCAACGCTAAACCTTATTTATAGATTTCAGCGGTACCGTACAGGTAGTTGTCACCACCGGCAGAAATAATGCGGTATGAGCTTGCACCTTGTTTTTCAGCTTTAGCGGCCAGTTTGTGTTCCAAGCTGCCTAAGTCATTGCCTGCAGTTGCACTTACTACGCCAATGCTTTGTTGGCCTGCTGGTGCAGATTGAACTTCTGTTGCAGCAAATGTAGTGAATGATGCAGAAGCCAGTGCGATAGCAGCGATAGTCATAGCGATGTTTTTCATGATGTTTACTCCAATTTAGATAGTGTTTGCTGAATCTGTTTAGTGACTTATTCAGCTTTCTGATTACGTCGTCGTTATTAGTTAACGTTCGATAATTAAATGTTAGACTTGGATCACATCCGACGCAACACATTTTTTTATCAATCGTTAACTAATTGTGCTGATCGCAATTTATCCAAAAAAACATGCGTGAAAACATTATCTTTCCGATGCTGCTATTCCTGTCACAACAATAAGGTTAGCTAGGAAGGTATTTTGGCTATCGGTTGATGGGTGGTATGGTATTGCTGTCATGTGCCGTTACAGGGCGGCAATATTGATAGCAGGGGGAGCGGTTATTACCATAGTTGTCATAATTGCTAAGATTAGTTTTAAGTTTTTCATGATGTTATGTCTTGATTCTTCAAGCAGATACTTTCGTTGCTTGCAGCGATAATCATTTAGTTAATGATTGATAATTTAATGCTAATCTCCGCTGGACTTATGCGCAACATTTTTTGATAATGATCGTTAATTTATTTGTAAGAAGAATCACTTTGGTGGTTTAGGGGAGGGTGTAATGAGTACTGAACAGACAACACCTGTCCGTAAATGTCGCGGGCGTCCAAAACAATTTGAGCGCGAAACGGCGTTGAAAAAGGCGTTAAATTTGTTCTGGCTTCATGGTTATGAAGCTACGTCACTTGCTGACCTGGTTGAGGCTACCGGGGCGAAGGCACCGACTTTATATGCTGAGTTTGGTAATAAAGAAGGGCTGTTTCGCGCCGCAGTTGAGCACTATCTTGATGCTTTCTATAAAAAAAGCTTCAGACTGCTAGATAGAACGGATTTATCTGTAGAACAGACCGTAGAACAATATTTGCGCACTATCGCGGATATGTTTACTGACCGTGACACACCGAGCGGATGTTTTATCATCAATGCCGCCTCAGGTATGTCTTCTTCTTCAAAAGATATTGCAGAGATGCTGCGTTCACTGCATCTTTCTCAAGAAAGTACGCTGCGTAATTTTTTGGATGAAAAGAAACGTAGCCAAGATTTACCACAAAATATCGACTGTGCGCTGATGGCGAAATATATATCCACTGTCGTGCAAGGGATGTCGGTACAGGCGCGAGACGGCACCAGCAATGAGCAGTTAGCGCGGTTGATTGATTTAGTGATGCACAGCTGGCGGCAACTACTGGCTGTACCGTTATAATTTGTAAAATCAGTAAAGCGCCGGGCGGTTGTTCGGCGCTTTTTTGTTAGTGACATCCTTATTCACTTCGTTATCCCCGCCATTTTCTCTATTGTGATCTATCCCAGCGCTCGCAAAATGCGGCAATATCTTCTGACTGAAATGCATTGAGATTGGCAAACAGTTGTTCTGCAGGCCAGTTCCACCAAGCAATTCTCTGCAAACGTTCAGCAATGTCTTTACTAAAACGCAGGCGGATGAGTTTGGCTGGTACACCGCCGACAATGGTATAAGGCGCGACATCTTTACTGACGACGGCACCGGCGGCCAGAATCGCACCATCCCCAACGGTGACACCAGGAAGCACGGTTACGCCGTGACCAATCCACACATCGTTACCAATAATCACTTTGGCATCGCGGCGCGAGGCGAAAAATTCTGTATCGCGTTTGCCATCAACCACGTAATAGTCGGCGCAGTAGGTGAAACGGTGTTGGGATGCCCGGCCCATCGGATGATTAGGCGCACCTAAGCGGACATTGTTCGCAATGGCAGTAAACTTGCCAATCTCACTATCTGCCACGCAGCAATTTTCTCCGAGATATGAGAAATCACCGAGTAGCGAATACTCAACGTAGCTATTACGCAGAATCTCGCAGGATTTACCAATCTGACTTTCCCGCATTCTGACGCTTGGGTCAATGACGGTTTCAGAGAGTTTTGGGGCGGTGGAGGGATTAACGGACATGCTGTATTCACCTGGTTCGTTTTTATTGAGACAAATTTAAAACGACCAGGTGACACCCTGATTACAGTGCTTATCAGGGAGGTTTGAGCCTCCCTGACGGGGCATTATTTTTTCTCTAGAAAATCTTCGGCATCAATGTCGTAACCTGACGGCTCCCAGCGAATAGCTAGTAACGCGATAAGTCCTAGCAGGGGAGCGAAGGCGATAACCCAGAACACGCCAGTACCCAGCGCCGCGGCCAGCACCGGGAATAGAAACAGTGACAAGGTGGAACTGCCGCGCATTAAGGTTTGGTTAAAGCCAACGCCCATTCCACGCAGTGAGGTTGGGTAGCTTAACGAGGCGAATGTCATGGTATGAGAACCGGGACCGAAACCTTGACCAAATAAGAACAGGGCTAACATCGCGATAGAAATTGCCGCTTCTGCACCATCAGCAGGGCGGCCAATCAGCGCCAAACCGATCAGCGCAATAACCTGGCAGCTATAGCCTGCAACCGACATTTTCCATGCGCCAAGCTTAGGGACTAACCTAACCGCCAGCAAACCGCCGACAAAAGCAAAGCCAAGATTCAGCGCCAGTGAAACCAGAATCGTGCTCATCATTGATTGTGCCAGGAAACTGGACAAAATCACCGGCAGGCCAAATGCCACCGCGTTATAGGCGAACGACGAGGCAATAGATGTCACCGTTGCCAAAATAGTACGACGTAAATAAACACCTTGCAGCAGAGTGGCATAATTCTTCCACGCGGCTTTACGCACTTTAACCTGCGGTTGCAAATCAGCGTCTTCGGCAACGACAGCATTGATATTGTACGAACGGCGTAAAATATCGGCCGCTTCGGAAAGATTGCCCTGATTCGCCGCCCATACCGGTGATTCATTCATGTAACGATGGCGAATCGCGATGATCAGCAGGGCAGGAACCGCGCCAAAGCCGAGAATCAGTCGCCATAACCAATCAGTATGCCCGGCAGGCAATACCGCATAAAGCAGTAGCACTAACAGATAGGAAATACTGATAGCGGCGTACCAGGTTGGGCACCACATCGCGATACGTGAGGCTTTATTTCCGCGTCCCGATAATTTAGAGAACTCGGCTAAGAAAGCCATTGCTACCGGCAAGTCCAGGCCAACGCCTAGCCCCATCACAAAACGAGATGCGCCTAGCACCCATTCGTTAGGAGCAAAAGCACAGGCAAGCGCAGCTACGACGAAGAAGAACATATCTGCCATAAACACGCGGTAGCGGCCAATTTTGTCGGTCAGATAGCCGCCAAACAGCGCGCCAATAATAGCACCAAAGGTAATCGCCGAGGCGACCATGCCCGCGCCAGACGGGCTAAGTCCAAACTCGCGGGTGATATCTTTCATGCCAAACGCCAGCGCGCCTAAATCATAGGCGTCGAGGAAAACGCCGCCGAGCGCGATAGCAATAACGATACGCGCATCGCTGAGCGTTGATGCGCCTTGGTTTACCAGGCGAGTAATATCAGCGGCGGAACGGATGATGGCTGGGTTATCGCCTGCTGCTGAGTGAGAGTGGTTCCCTGAAGCTGCGGCGGAAGAGGCCGCAAAAGAAGTCGACATGTCGAGTATTACGCTTATTGGAAAAATTCGAGAATAGAGGCGCTAGCCCTTCCATCACAAGTCTTTTTCCGTATTTTTCGGTTCTAAATTAGAAGCAGAGGTTATTTGAAATAGAACGATTACTCTGAATCGATTTGGTGGAGGCACGTTTACCTATCAGCACGACCTTTCAACGCTCAAATGCTGGATACATGAGTTGTTTTAACAGACATCTCTCTATTAAATTGAAATCATCGATGCAGAGAGATGCCTAATGGGTTTAGGACGCCTCGTCCCACTTAAGTACCGCTTTGATTATGTTGTTGTGATGCATATCTGTCACCGCCTGATTGATATCGGTGATTGGGTACTCACTGATCAGTGCCTCGAGCGGGAACTGACCCGCCTGCCAAAGTGCAATCAGCTTAGGAATAAATGTCTGGGGTACCGCATCCCCTTGAATGACACCAATGACCTTGCGTCCTCGCGATAAGGTTTCGCTACTGGCTTTGGTTAGCGTCACCATAATGCCATCGTTTTTAAGCACATCGCGGCCCAACTCGGCAAGATGGCTAATACCTGTGGTATCAATGACGTAATCCATGCTTGGGCATAGTGTAATCAGCTCATTTTCACTGTCGGCATCGATCACTTCGGTCGCCCCCAACTGCTGAGCTAATTTTAAACGAGAAGCGTGCTGGTCAACGGCAATAATCGTCGTTGCGCCTGCGACCTTAGCAGCCATAATCGCGGCTAATCCCACCGGGCCTACGCCCATGACTAATACGCTTTGTCCGGGTTGCACATTAAGGCTATTGAACACGGTGCCCGCACCGGTTTGCATACCGCAGCCTAAGGGGGCGAGCAGTGATAACGGTAGGGAAGGGTCAATTTTGATCAGGTTGCGTTCAGTCACCAGCGCATGGCTGGCGAAAGAGGACTGACCAAAGAAGTGGCCTTTCACCTCTGATGGATAAGCGCTGCTGCCATCAAGGCGGCTAAAACCAAGGTTAAGCGTAGAGAAGTGCGCACATTCAGCCGGCCTGCCTTCATCACAAGCTGGGCAAGCGCCGCAGGATTGGTAAGATAGCAATACGTGATCGCCGGGTTTAACACTGGTGACATCCTGACCGACTTGCTCAACAATCCCCGCACCTTCGTGGCCCAAAATAGCGCCTTCGCTGCGGCAACCGATATCGATATGGCTAAGGCCACAGGCCTTTATCCGAACGAGGACTTCGTTTTTTTCGGGGGTGTCGATACGAATATCTTCGAAAGTAAATCGCTGATTACTCCCACGTACGACTGCTGCATTGATGATTTTGCTGCCTGCTTTTGTTGTCATATCCATATCTCCCGTTTAGCTATTTTTGTGAAAAGCTAAGCATTAATTGTTAGTTTACTCCGCGTTGCTCTGCTGCTTTGATGACCGCCATTTTATGTTCACCCACAAAAATTAGGCTATTCTTGTAACGTTCTCATTCTATGAAGAGATGCGTTTTCTTTATCTACAAATCTGGCTTACTAATAATTTATAAGAGGCAATAACATGACAGGGCGTGGGCGAGTTAGGGGAATGGTCAGTGCCGTAGCATTGGCGGTGTTAACTACATTGAGTATGTCGGCACAGGCCGCAGATAACGTAACCGTTGGCTCAAAAATTGATACAGAAGGTTCACTGCTCGGTAACCTGATCGTGCAAGTTCTTGATGCTAACGGCATCAAAACGGTGAATAAATTGCAGCTCGGTACCACGAGCGTATTGCGCGGTGCCATCACCTCGGGTGAGATTGATATCTACCCTGAATATACTGGTAATGGGGCTTTCTTCTTCTCTGACGAAAAAGATCCGGCTTGGAAGAATGCTCAAGCTGGCTACGAGAAAGTCAAACAGCTCGATTACGACAAAAATAAAATTGTCTGGCTCTCACCATCACCAGCGAATAACACCTGGACTATCGCCGTTCGTCAGGATGTCGCCAATGCTAATCACCTCAAAACGTTGGCTGATTTAGGCAAGTGGATTGATGGCGGTGGTGATTTCAAATTGGCCGCATCAGCGGAATTTATTGCGCGTCCAGACGCGCTACCAGCCTTTGAAAACGCCTATGACTTCAAACTCAAACAAAGCCAATTATTATCATTAGCCGGTGGTGATACTGCGGTGACTATCAAAGCTGCTGCAGAAAAAACCTCCGGTGTGAATGCGGCGATGGCTTACGGCACTGATGGTCCAGTGGCGGCATTAGGCCTGCAAACGCTTGAAGACCCAAAAGGCGTACAGCCAATCTATGCACCGGCCCCGATTATTCGTGAAGCGGTGTTGAAAGAGCACCCAAATATTCCTGACTTGCTGAAACCTGTGTTCGACTCACTGGATGCGAAAACCTTGCAAAAACTCAACGCTCAGATTGCCGTTGGCGGTCAGGATGCGAAAAAAGTCGCGGCGAAGTATCTGCAAGAGAAAGGTTTTATTAAAAAATAAAAGCTTGTATTAAAAGCACACAGTAGGATGTCTTTTAATCGATAGCGAAACGATGCCTGTGTTGGTGGCGAGCTGCCGCACAGGCTGGGAGTGTTTTTTTGACGTACGCTGTAAAGAATCGCGTGTTGTTAACGCTGGTAGTCTTGTTAATAGCGGCAGGCAGCGGGCTGGCATTTCTTAGTCACGCACCTAACCGTTTGATCTCTGGGCAGGGAATTTCGCTGTTTAGCCTGCTGCACGGCTTCGCCTTATTGCTCGTGATCCCAGTATTTTTCTTGTTGCTGCTATCTTTTATTTCTCCCTCTCGACGCAGCCATTTATTGGTTTTGCTGATGGCTGAGATTTTGTTGGCCGGACTCGTTGGTTTATCGGGACATACCGCGTTAGTTTTAACCGGCGGTGATGAGGATAGCCTGGCACGCACCTCGTTTGGCTCCGGCTTTTGGAGCTGCGCCGCGCTGGCGCTGCTGATCGCCAGTGATGCGATTAGCCGACTTACCCGCAGCCATAGTTGGCGCATTCTGCTTAATGTGCAGATAGCGGTCCCGGTGATCTTGTTATTGGCTAGCGGGCAACTCTCTCAGCTCTCCCTATTGAAAGAATACGATAACCGCTCCGATGTGTTTAATGCGGCACTATGGCAGCATCTGGGGATTCTGCTCGGAACTTTATTGCCCGCCATTTTGATTGGCGTGCCGCTTGGATTGATTTGTACCAACTCTGCACGTTGGAAAGCGGTGATCCTTCCGCTACTTAATATCATTCAAACCATCCCTTCTATTGCTTTATTTGGCCTGCTATTAGCACCGCTTGCCGGATTGGCTAAAGCTTTGCCTTGGCTCTCTGCGATAGGAATTAGTGGCATCGGCGTGGCACCTGCCATTATTGCTCTGGTACTTTATTCATTATTGCCACTGGTACGCAGCGTCATCGCGGGCTTGGGGTCAGTACCTGAAAATGTATTGGAATCAGCGCGTGGTATGGGCATGAGTCGCTCACAGGTCTTTTTTAAAGCACAAATTCCTATCGCCTTGCCGGTGATCTTATCCGGTATTCGTATTGTCGCTGTGCAAACCGTCGGTATGGCCATGGTTGCCGCGTTGATTGGCGCAGGCGGACTAGGTGCCATTATGTTCCAAGGGCTTCTCAGCAGTGCTCTAGATTTGGTACTGCTTGGGGTGATCCCGGCGATATTGATGGCAGTCATTGTCGATGGTTTATTTAAATTTTTGGTCTCAATCTTGGAAACTTCACGCAAATGATTCATTTCAAACAAGTCAGTAAACATTTTGCGGGCAAAGCCGTGGTTCGGGACCTTACGCTGGACATCGCACAAGGCGAGTTCACCGTGCTTATCGGTACGTCGGGGTCGGGCAAATCGACCACACTGAAAATGATTAATCGTTTGATCGAGCACGATCGCGGCAGCATTACTTTTGCGGGTGAGCCGATAGAAAAACTACGAGCACAAGAACTACGCCGCCGAATGGGCTATGCCATTCAATCTATCGGCCTGTTTCCTCATTGGACGGTGGAAGAGAATATCGCTACCGTGCCGCAACTGTTGAAATGGCCGAAAAATAAAATTCGCGATCGTGTGACCGAACTGCTGGAGCTATTGCACTTAGAGCCAGAACAGTTTCGCCATCGTTATCCGCACCAACTTTCCGGCGGCCAACAACAGCGAGTTGGCGTGGCGCGTGCGCTTGCGGCTGACCCAGATGTGTTGTTAATGGACGAACCTTTCGGCGCGTTGGATCCTGTGACACGAACGGCTTTACAGCAAGAGATTGCGCGTATCCACCAGCTTTTGGGACGCACCATTGTGCTGGTTACTCATGATATTGATGAAGCATTAAGCCTGGCAGATCGTATTGTTTTGCTTAATGAAGGACAGATTGTTCAGCAAGGCACGCCGTTGGAGATGCTAACTAAACCGGCAACGCCATTTGTGCGAGACTTTTTTGGTCGCAGTGATATGGGTATCAAATTGCTTTCCCTGGGCTTGGTGAGTGAGCGTGTTCGTCGCGGGCAAACGGCGCAAGGTGAACCTATTCTCGCGTCGATGACGCTGCGAGAAGCGTTATCGATATTCGTCGCACGCCATACGCAACAATTGCCAGTGATTGATGAACAGGGGCAAGCACTGGGCGTACTGCATTTTGCCGATCTGGTGGCAGAAAGGGAGTCGTGATGAAACAACAATCTACAATGTCAGGATCGTCGCTGCTGCGCTGGGTAAAAGATCCGCTGCCGTGGGTCATTTTATTATTGCTGGCGTTGGTTTTCGGCATGACCTCACTGAGCGGTTTTTTTCACTGGTTATTTCCTCATGTCGATCAGCCCGTTTATCTGCAAGATAGTTTTGCTCAACTGGTTGAGGCACATTTAATGCTGGTGGGCATCTCGAGCCTTCTAGCCATTATTATTGGTCTGAGTTCCGGAATTGCTGTCACCCGAGAGGCGGGCAAAGAGTTTCGTTCTATTGTCGAAACCATTGTGGCGGTAGGGCAAACCTTTCCCCCGGTGGCGGTTCTGGCCGTGGCGATCCCAGCGATGGGATTTAGCGAAAAACCGGCCATTATTGCGTTAGTGTTATATGGCCTGTTGCCGATTGTGCAAGGCACATTGGCCGGAGTGGAGTCGGTGCCTGCTTCGGCGCGTGAAATTGCCAAAGGTGTTGGCATGAGCCCTTGGCAAATCCTTACCCGCGTTGAGCTTCCTTTAGCTGCACCGGTGATTCTGTCTGGCATTCGTACTTCGGTGATTATCAATATCGGCACCGCGGCAATTGCTTCCACCGTCGGCACCCAAAGTCTGGGCTCACCGATTATTATTGGATTAAGTGGCTTTAATACGGCTTATGTTTTACAAGGTGCGCTGATTGTCGCACTGCTAGCGATCATCGTAGACATGTTGTTTGAACGAGGCAGTCGCTGGTTACAGCGCTGGCAACCGAACGCATCTCACATAAAATAATTCGCATTAATAACAAAAACGGCCAGCGGTATCTGCAATACCGCTGGCCGTTTTTGTTATCTTTGGGTCTGGCTTGATACCATTGAATCAGGGTATCTAACCAGAGAGCGTACTCAGGACGCAGGGGACGTTTGCGCAGGCTGGCTGGTCGGTGCCGGAGCACTTGTCGGGTGGGTAACTGGTTCTTCAATAACAATGGCATAACCTGCCACCATCACGCCACCTATTGCGCCGAGTGCCATCAATCCAAAGAGGGCGATAAACAGTTTTTTACCGATGTTACTCATTTTAAATCCAGCGTTGGGTCAACATTCAGTCAGCGATTATAGAACCATTCTACAGCTTGGCCCAGACGTTATTTCTACGAATGATATTTATTCGCAAAAACAATCGTTAAACTTGCCATATTCAAGCTTCATTACGCAGAAGTAGATCTAAATCGCATAATATTATTCTATTTAAAAATATTCTCTTGCTCGAGTATCATGCTTTATCGTTCAATCACTTCCATACCCTTTCGGCTGATAAGAAAATCTTATGTCTCGCTCCACTCGTTTGGCATTACCTCTGATTGCTTCTTTATTTGCACTTTATTTTATTTGGGGCTCAACTTATTTTGTGATTCGCGTTGGCGTGGAAAGTTGGCCACCGTTGATGATGGCTGGAATACGCTTTTTAGTTGCCGGTTGTGTGTTGTTTAGCTGGTTGCTGTTTCGTGGTCATAAAGTCCCAGGATTTCGGTTATGGCTGTCAGCGGGAGCGATAGGTATTCTACTGTTGGCGATAGGTAATGGGTTAGTGACAGTGGCTGAACATATGGATGTTCCTTCTGGCATTGCCGCAGTCATGGTCGCAACGGTACCGTTGTTTACTTTATGCTTTAGCCGTTTCTGGGGAATCTCTCACAGCCGTGTCGAGTGGGCCGGTGTTGCTATTGGTCTGTGCGGCATCGTGTTGCTTAATACCGGTTCCAACCTGAGCGGCAATCCGTGGGGCGCGGTACTTATCCTGATTGCGTCTTTAAGCTGGGCGTTTGGTTCGGTATGGAGCGCACGTATAACATTGCCGGCAGGGTTGATGGCCGGTGCGGTTGAAATGCTCGTGGCAGGCGTGGTGCTATTAATTGCGAGCCACTTCACCGGCGAACACCTGAACGCGATGCCAAGCACACGCAGCTTCCTGGCGCTGGGCTATTTGGTGGTATTTGGTTCGATGATTGCGATCAGCGCCTATATGTTTTTACTAAAAACCGTGCGTCCGGCGATTGCGACCAGTTACGCATACGTTAACCCGGTCGTTGCCGTATTGCTCGGTATCGGTTTCGGTGGTGAATGGCTATCACCGGTAGAATGGCTGGCATTAGTCATTATTTTGAGCGCGGTACTGTTGGTGACGCTGGGGCGTTTCGTTTTTAGAAACCGACATCGCGGTTAGGCGATTTTGGAAAGTCGATAACGGTATAAATTGAAGCAATGGCCGTGCTTTGGCGGCGTTTTAACATCAGAACGGTGTAAGTTTTGCACTGAACCCCAGATCTTTTATCCATGATTTGGAGGTTCGATACCATGAAGCATCCTTTTTCAATTCGTCTGGCTGCGGTTCAGCATTACCTTTCAAAAGCCACCCCAAGCCAAGCCAAGCCAGGCTTGGGGAAACGCCTAAACCTCGAGCTAGATTTCATCTTTATTTTGATGTAATCCCTTAATCAATGTTAACTCTGCGATTGGCGCGGTTGCGAGCAGCGCCGCACTGCCAAGTAGCTGCACAGGTAACCCGATTTGTTGCCATTCTTGTAAGCGAATACGCTGAAGCTTTGTTAAACGTCCCTCGGCCCAAACTAGAATTTGTGCGGCTTGGATACCTTCCAACTGAGGTTCTGCGAGAGGTTGAGCCAGTAATTCGATATGTACGCCATCTTGGCTTCGCACAATGGCTTCGAGCCACAGTTCTGTGCTGTCAATGTCCCCCCATCCAAGTAACAACACGTTAATGCCGGGCGTTTTGCGGGCGGCATTAAGGCAGGTAATAGCATGTTCAATCAACATGCCATCAAGCTGGCTGCACATGAGCAAAGTGGAAGGATGGGATTTCAGACGAGTGCGAAGAGGGCGCAGTACATTGTTGACCAATGCGTTAGCTGGATAGTCGCGGCCAAGCTCATTAATTATCTGTCGTGCTTTGCTGGTTTGGAACTCTTGTAGCGCACTAAGTAAACGCTGTTCCGACTGTGACCAACCGCTGGGCAGCGGTGAGAGTGTGCCTTCTAACAGCGCCTTAATCTGGCCAACAGGAACACCTCGATTAATCCAAGCCAGAATAGTTTGAATGGTATCAAGATCAGTATCATCAAATTGACGATGTCCACCTTCGGTGCGCTGAGGTTTTAATAGACCATAGCGGCGTTGCCAGGCGCGCAGCGTGACGGGATTAATACCGCAGATGCGGGCTACTTCACCAATACTGTATAAAGACATAACAAATCCAATGAGTTTTCAACGAGCCATATTACTGTAGTCGGATTTATAAACTTGTACGAATATAAAATTTTAGTACAAGTTTATAAGGTCAAATCTCTCCCTTCATTTTTCAGGCCGGATCGCGTTGCCTAATTGAATTTTATAGCCTAGTTTATCCATTCACTGTCTGGTCTTGAGTCGTTGGAAATCCATTATGTTAACCATTGGCGAATTGAAATTTGGCGAATTTTCTCGAGATTTTTCGCCCGCAGATATAGATGCTTTGGCTGATACGCTTTTTGCCTGCGTTGAGCAAGGGGCAAGCGTGGGTTTTATCCTGCCTTTTAGCAAACAACAGGCACAGGTGTTTTGGCATAAGTTGCTGCCTGCATTTGCTAGTGGAGAAAAACGATTATTGGTCGCGCGGCTGCACGGAAAAATTGTCGGTACCGTACAATTGGTTGTCGGCGCACCGGCTAACGGTAAACATCGTGCCGAGGTGTCAAAACTTTTAGTCCATCCAGAAGCAAGACGCCAGGGGATTGCCAAACAGCTGATGCAGCGTATTGAGACGTTGGCACTGATTGAAGAGAAGAGTTTGCTGGTGCTAGACACCGATACTCACGGTAGTGCTGTTGCTCTGTATGAAGGTCTTGGCTATCAGCTGGCCGGAGTGATTCCAGATTACGCCCTTTCTGTAGGGGGTGAATTACACGCCACCAGTGTGATGTATAAAAAACTTACCGCATAAGCCTCGTTTTCATATCAAATCTTAATTATCTTTTATATCAACTAGTTGTCTGTTTTTTGTGTTGTCAGCTAGTTGATTTCCATCTTGCTATATTCTGCTTGTAATCGGCCTTCCTTGTCGCGTTTTGTGATCTCTGCTGGAATTTTTTTGAACAGCGAATAAATACTCTTTTTTTTAATTGAACGGTCGTTCAATTAAATATAGGATTCATTTTGTAAAAAGTATGTCAATTTTTAGTAACCATAATGTTATTAGTGATATTCCATTGTTGTATGAAACGGATGGAGCAAAAAATGACAGTGATGAGTCAAAAAACCGACGATGAACATCCTATACGTCTAAACCTGCCAGTATTTATCACCTCTGCAATTGTGCTACTCACGCTTGGTATTCTTATTGTTTTATTTCCGCAAGGGAGTCAGCTTTGGCTAAACCGTGCCCAAACTTGGGTGGCTGACGTGTTTGGTTGGTATTACATGCTATTGATGAGCGCTTGTATGGTGTTCGTTTTCTGGCTGGCTTTCTCTCGTCACGGTCATATTCGTCTTGGGCAAGAGGATGAAAAACCAGAATTTAGCTACCCATCTTGGGTGGCGATGCTGTTTTCTGCCGGTATAGGTATTGCGCTGGTCTATTACGGCGCCTACGAGCCGCTGGATCATTTTCTTTCTCCGCCAGAAGGCGCAGGAGGAACGGTGGAAGCCGCACGCCAGGCGATGGCGATTACTTTTTTACACTGGGGCTTACATGGCTGGGCGCTTTACGCGCTGATTGCTACCGCCTTAGCTTATTTTGCCTACTGTAAAGGTCTGCCCTTAGCGTTACGCTCGGCGTTATATCCCATTTTTGGTGAGCGAATTCACGGTTTACCCGGACATGTAGTTGATAGTTTTGGCATATTAGTAACCGTGATTTCCATGGTGACCAATTTGGGAATTGGCGCGTTATTGGTGAACTCTGGGCTAAGTTATCTTTTCCATATCGACCAAAGTTCACATGTGTTGGTAGTACTTATTGTTGTCATGATGATCGTAGCGACCATTGCGGCCGTTACTGGTGTTGAAAAGGGCATTGCCATGTTGTCCAACATTAACGTTGGCTTCTTATGTCTATTGCTGCTGTTTGTTTTCCTCACCGGCCCGACATTAGATTTAATCAACGGAATGGTGCAAAACGTTGGTGATTATCTGACATCGATTGTCGATAAGAGCTTTGATCTTTACCTCTATGGTAAAGCGCAAAGATGGCAGGGGGCCTGGACACTATTTTACTGGGCATGGTGGGTTGCCTGGGCGCCGTTTGTTGGCTTGTTTATTGCCCGCATATCTAAAGGCCGTACCATTCGCGAGTTGATTTTAGGCGTACTGCTGATTCCGCTGGGCTTTACGTTGGCCTGGCTATCTATTTTTGGCAATACCGCTATCAGTTTAGTGCTGGAACAGGGGCAAGCTATCTTGGGTTCCGTGGCACAAGCCGATCCTCCAATGGCAGTATTCAAACTATTTGAGTATCTACCTTTTACTGAATTCACCGCCGGTTTTACCATTCTAATCAGCTTCTTGCTGTTTATGACCCCGGTTGATTCAGGTACGTTAATGATCGCCAATCTTTCCTGCAAAGGCGGAACATCCAGCGACGATGCGCCGGTATGGTTACGAATATTCTGGGCCGTTGTCACCACGCTTGTTTGTATTGGCTTGCTCTATAGCGGTAACTTCAGCGCTATGCAGACGGCAGTGGTACTCTGCGGTTTACCATTCTCGGTGATTATTTTGATGTATATGGTGAGCCTTTCAAAGGAGCTGAGCCGCAGTAATCCGGGGATGGCCGTTCGAATCAACGGCGGGATTAGTCGTTAGAATCAACAACGGGATTAGTCGTTCGAATCAACGACGGGATTTTTAAAACCAGTACGGTGAATATTTCAGTTGAGGAAGCAATAACCGTTGCTTGTTCGGTTTTGTAAAACCGGAACGGTGTAAATTTCGGTTGAGGAAGCAATGACCGTTGCTTGTTCGGTTTTTAAAACCAGAACAGTGTAATTTTCGGTTCTTCAAATGTGGTGTTCAATGTTGCTCCATTGACCGAACCGACCAAAGAGGAAATGGGGCTTTCCTCTTTGGAATCTCCAGCCCTTTCAATACATTGGCCTCCATTCCAGCGGAGGCCATGTTTCAGAAACCTCAGTGATAGCGCAAATTTCATCCCATCCGGGATGCCCGGCTGCGGGGTCGAGCCAATGATAAAACTATTGTCTCTCACCTCTTGCCGGTGAAATTTTGAGTGCGCTTAGCGGCTTTTAAGGTCAAGTTCAAAGGCAGAGGCAGTTTTTGACGTTAAAAAAGCCTGGTGGCGCACTCAAAATTTCACTGACGAGTGGTGGAGAGATAACGTCTTTATCGTTAGCTCGAACCCGAGGAAGGCATGGCGGAGCCATGAAATTTGCGCCTGTCGCTATGGCACCTGAAACATAGTCTAATTGGAATGAGATATAACACCATGAAAAGGCGCAGGATTGTAAAGGAACGCGCCTTCGTTCCTTTACTCGGTTTAGGCTGCGGGGCAGCATTGAACACCGTACTTCGGAAACCGAAAAATCACTGTTCCGGTTTTAAAAACCGAATAAGCAACGGTCATTGCTTCCTAAATCGAACATTACACCGTTACGGTTTTAAATAGCGATATCAACGCTTCGCAAAAGCGTTAAAAAAAATGCCCGGTCAGCATTCCCTGACCAGGCATTTTTATTCAGCACGTTAACTGCTTAACTTATTTCAGTAAGCCCTGCGCCTTAGCAACAATATTCTCTACGGTGAAACCGAACTCTTCGAACAAAAGCTCCGCAGGCGCCGACTCACCGAAGGTGGTCATCCCAATGATGGCACCATTCAGGCCAACGTATTTGTACCATGCATCCGCGATACCCGCTTCAATCGCCACGCGAGCAGTCACGGCAGCTGGCAGCACAGACTCGCGGTAAGCGGCGTCTTGCTTGTCGAAAGCATCGGTAGACGGCATAGAAACCACGCGCACTTTGGTGCCCGCAGCGGCCAGTTTGTCGGCGGCTTCTACTGTGATACCCACTTCTGAACCGGTCGCAATCAGGATAACGTCCGGGGTGCCTTCTGAATCTTTCAGAATATAACCACCGCGGTAGACGTTCGCCAGTTGCTCAGCGGTACGTGGCTGCTGGGTCAGGTTCTGACGAGAGAAAATCAGCGTGGTCGGGCCGTCGTTGCGCTCGATACCGTACTGCCAGGCAATCGCTGATTCTACCTGGTCAGCAGGACGCCAGGTGCTCATGTTTGGCGTGACGCGCAGGCTGGCGATTTGCTCAACCGGCTGGTGCGTCGGGCCGTCTTCGCCCAGACCAATAGAGTCGTGGGTGTAAACGAACACGTTGCGCAGTTTCATCAGCGCCGCCATACGTACCGCGTTACGCGCGTATTCTACAAACATCAGGAAGGTGGCAGAGTACGGCAGGAAACCGCCGTGCAGCGCGATACCGTTGGTGATGGCGGTCATGCCGAATTCACGCACGCCGTAATGGATGTAGTTACCCGCTGCGTCGTCGTTCAACGCTTTAGAGCCAGACCACATGGTCAGGTTGCTTGGTGCCAGGTCAGCAGAGCCGCCGAGGAATTCAGGCAACACTTTACCGAAGGCTTCCAGCGCGTTTTGTGACGCTTTACGGCTGGCGATGTTCGCCGGGTTAGCCTGCAGGTGCTCAACAAATTTCTTGGCGTCAGCTTTCCAGGTGGCAGGCAGTTCACCGTTCACACGGCGTTTGAACTCAGCAGCCAGCTCAGGGAAGGCTTTTGCATAGGCGGCAAATTTCTCATCCCATGCCGCTTCTTTCGCTTTGCCTGCTTCTTTCGCATCCCACTGCGCGTAGATATCCTGTGGGATTTCAAACGGTGCGTATTTCCAGCCCAGCGCTTCGCGAGTTGCCGCAACTTCGGCGGCACCCAGAGCAGCACCATGCACGTCGTGAGTGCCGGCTTTGTTTGGCGAACCGAAACCGATGATGGTTTTGCACATCAACAGAGAGGGTTTGTCGGTTACTTTACGGGCGTCTTCGATTGCGGCTTTAATGGCGTCTGGATTATGGCCATCAACACCGCGCACAACGTGCCAGCCGTAGGCTTCAAAACGCTTAGCCGTATCATCGGTGAACCAGCCTTCTACGTGGCCGTCGATAGAGATACCGTTGTCATCATAAAACGCGGTCAGTTTGCCGAGTTTCATGGTGCCAGCCAGTGAACAGGCTTCGTGAGAGATACCTTCCATCATACAACCGTCACCCAGGAACGCGTAGGTGTGGTGGTCAACGATGTCGTGGCCTGGTTTATTGAACTGTGCAGCCAGCGTACGTTCTGCGATAGCAAAACCTACGGCGTTAGCAATACCCTGGCCCAATGGGCCCGTGGTGGTTTCAACACCTGGGGTGTAGCCGTATTCTGGGTGACCTGGAGTTTTAGAATGCAGTTGACGGAAGTTTTCCAGTTCTTTGATTGGCAGCGCGTAACCGGTGAGGTGCAGCAGGCTGTAAATCAGCATAGAACCGTGTCCGTTAGACAGGACGAAGCGGTCGCGGTCTGCCCAGTGTGGGTTGGTCGGGTTATGGTTCAGGTAGTCGCGCCATAACACTTCGGCGATGTCCGCCATGCCCATTGGGGCACCAGGGTGGCCAGAGTTTGCTTTCTGCACGGCGTCCATGCTCAGGGCGCGGATAGCGTTGGCCAGTTCTTTACGAGAGGACATATTCAGCTCCGATTAATTACAGTTGAGCGGACAGCATATCTTCCAGCTTCTGCTGGTCGACGGCGAATAGGCGAATACCTTCAGCCAGTTTTTCAACCGCCATCGGATCTTGGTTATGCTGCCAGCGGAATTCAGATTCACTTAATGGTGCCGGTGGATTGAACGCCTCTGTTGATGGGGACAGTTTGCGTTCAAACGGTGCCGTATTGTTTTTCAGCTCTTCTAACAGATTTGGTGCGATGGTTAGACGATCGCATCCAGCCAGGGCCAAGATTTGTTCCACTTTACGGAAACTGGCCCCCATGATCACCGTCTGATAACGATGCTCTTTGTAGTATTTGTAGATAGCGCTGACGGATTTAACGCCGGGATCCTGTTCTACATTGTAGGCGGCATTTGGCTCTTTCGCCTTGTACCAATCATAGATGCGGCCAACAAATGGAGAAATCAGATAAACGCCAGCTTCTGCACAGGCACGTGCCTGTGCGAAGGAGAACAGCAGAGTCAGGTTACAGTTGATCCCTTCTTTTTCCAGCTCTTCCGCGGCTTTGATGCCTTCCCAGGTTGACGCCAGTTTGATAAGAATTCTTGATTTATCAATTCCATGAGCCTGGTACATGCCAATGAGCTTGCGGGCTTTCGCAACACACATTCCGCGATCAAAGGACAGACGGGCGTCAACTTCGGTTGAAATACGCCCCGGTACACTTTTCAGAATTTCCAGGCCAATATTAACAGCCAGTTTATCGCTGGCATTGATCAGTTGGGTTTCTTTATTGCCGCCCTGCAGCCGGGCATATTCCAGCGCTTCTTTTATTAGAGAGTTATATTGCGGGAGTGCGGCAGCTTTAAGAATCAAAGAGGGATTGGTCGTGGCATCTTGCGGTTCAAACTGACGAATAGATTCGATATCTCCACTATCAGCGACAACGGTGGTGACCTGTTTGAGGGCATCTAATTGGTTCATTCCAAGCTCCTTAAGAAAAATCCATGCTGCTATATGTAAAATAAGTCCGAATGTAAAATAAATCCGATTTGTAGGGTACATAAGCTGCATCATTTTATTAACACTTTGAATGCGCTTTTTCTTATCGTTGTGATGGGCTATGGCTATGTTTAAATAAAACAATAGTTTAGGTTTTTTTTGGTTGTTGGATTGTTAAAGCTTGGTGAGCGATCGGGTTGAAACTGACCAGTCATTTATCGCATAGCGATGCGCTAGCAACATAATATTGTACGCATTGTTGCTAGCGAGGATGCAGACCGAAGGGAAAGTGGGTTCGACCTGACGATAGAAGGGGGAAAGTTAACCGCGTTTGGCCTGTACCAGCCATTTATCGAGTTCATTGGCAAACTGTTGGCGATCGCGCTGATTCATGGTGGCCGGCCCGCCGGTTTGGATACCGCTGGCGCGCATGGTATCCATAAAATCGCGCATATTGAGGCGCTCGCGAATGGTCTCTGTGGTGTAACGTTCACCGCGAGGATTGAGCGCCATTCCGCCTTTTTCAATCACTTCAGCCGCTAAAGGGATATCAGCAGTGATCACCAGATCGCCGGTTTCGACCCGCTTGACGATCTCGTTATCCGCGACATCAAAACCGGATTCCACGCGCAAGGTGCGCACAAACTTGGAAGGCGGTGTACGAATCGTTTGGTTGGCTACTAATGTAACCATGATTCCGGTGCGTTCAGCGGCACGAAATAACACCTCTTTAATAACGTTTGGACAGGCGTCGGCATCAACCCAAATTTGCATCAGTAATCCTCCGCTAACCAGTCGCGGACCGGCAAGAAGTCACGATATAACGCGGCTTCCTGACTATCTGGTTCGGGGTGGAAGTTATACTCCCAACGAACCAGCGGCGGCATCGACATTAAAATGGACTCTGTGCGCCCACCTGTTTGTAAACCGAATAGCGTGCCGCGATCCCACACCAGGTTAAATTCAACATAGCGGCCACGACGATAAAGTTGGAATTGGCGTTGGTGCTCGGTCCAGCTCAGTGATTTACGTTTTTCGACGATAGGTAAATACGCGTCGGTGAAACCATTACCTACTGCCTGCATAAAAGCGAAAGCCGTGGTGAAGTCCGGGGTATTCAGGTCGTCAAAGAACAGGCCACCAATCCCACGCGCTTCATTGCGGTGCTTGATAAAGAAGTAGTCATCACACCATTTTTTATACTTAGGATAAACCTCATCACCGAACGGCTGACACAATTGCTGGGCAGTAAGGTGCCAATGACGGGCGTCTTCTGCAAAACCGTAATATGGCGTCAGATCAAAACCGCCGCCAAACCACCACACCGGCGCTTCACCGTCTTTCTCGGCGATGAAAAAACGCACGTTTGCATGGCTAGTCGGAATAAAAGGGCTCAACGGATGAATAACCAGTGACACGCCCATAGCTTGAAAACTGCGTCCGGCCAGCTCAGGGCGATGCGCGGTAGCTGAAGCCGGTAGTGTGGCGCCATAGACGTGGGAGAAATTCACGCCGGCTTGTTCAAATACCGCACCATTCGTCAGCACTCTGCTGCGACCGCCACCGCCTTCTTCACGCACCCATTGATCTTCAGTAAATTGCACCTGCCCATCGGCGGCAGCCAGCTGCTGGCAAATCGTATCTTGTAATGACAACAGGTAGTTTTTAACTGCAGAAATGTTTACTGGCGATGAAGAGATGCTGGACTGCGGTAGGCTCACGGTGAACTCTCTGGCTTAATCGAAGAATCAGTGCCCGGTGTTTCCCCGGGCAAAAGGAGCGACAGTATACTCTCTTTAATGCTCGCGCGTCAGCCTCAGCGCGGCATTTGCTCATGGGTGTCAAAGTATTTGAAGAAATTGACGATCCCCTGAGAAATGGCTTGGGCAATCTCACGGCGAAACGCGGTGGTGCCAAGCAACTGCTCTTCATGGTGATTGGTAATAAATGATGTTTCGACCAAAATCGATGGAATTGACGGTGATTTCAGTACCACAAAGGCTGCTTGTTCGGTCTGTTGACTGTGTAGACGGTGCATTGGGCGGATCTGATCCAATACGTGATGGCCCAGCGTCAGACTGTTTTTGATCGTGTCGGTTTGCACCAGATCAAATAGCACCTGCTGTAAGTAGTTTTTATCCTCTTTGGCATATTTAGAGCCAGCCACTAAATCCGCATCGTTCTCTTTTTGCGACATATAGCGCGCCATGGCGCTGCTTGCGCCACGGTTTGATAGTGCAAATACCGATGCGCCAGCTGCTTTCGGGCTGGTATAGCCATCAGCATGAATAGACACAAACAGGTCAGCCTGATGTTGGTGGGCGATATCGACACGTTGATATAGAGGAATAAAATGGTCGCCATCGCGGGTCATTTTCGCTTCCACGTGGCCGTGTGCATTGAGATATTCCCTTACATAGTGGGCAATCTCTAATACCACGTGTTTCTCTTCTGTTCCTTCATGACCGATAGCACCGGAGTCAATGCCGCCGTGGCCTGGGTCAATCATCACTAATTTCTTTGCACCCGGCGGTTTAGGCTTCGGCGCCGTTTTTGTAATGTGTTGCGTCTGTGCAGCAGCAGCCTGGCGACCTAACGCGCCAAAAGCCAGGCCCAGGCCGGTAAGCAACACTTGTCTGCGGGTTGCAGAACGAGGGAGTGGTTGGAAATTAAGGTATTTATTAAGTGGGTTTAACATCAGACCACGATCTCATCTATGAGCACAATGTGCATCTTATATAGGATCTGTCGCAGACGATCGAGATGATAACTATTACTGTTTATTAACGCTTTCGCGTCATATTGATGCCGTGATGCTCTATTTGCCAGATAACCTGCGGCAGAACTGGGATAAAAAACGCGAAATTTGATATTGCGTATCGGGCCGATCCCGCGATAATTAAGAAATAACTGACTAATAATGGCGAACAATGATGGAAATTCGCATATTCCGGCAAGAAGATTTTGAAGAGGTGTTAACTCTGTGGGACCGCTGTGATTTGTTGCGGCCATGGAATGATCCTGAAATGGATATCGAGCGTAAGATGAACCACGACCCGGAGCTGTTTTTGGTTGCCGAAGTCAGTGGTGAAATCGCCGGTTCAGTGATGGGGGGATACGACGGCCATCGAGGTTCAGCTTATTACCTTGGTGTTCACCCTGATTACCGCGGCCGCGGTATCGCCAATGCGCTAATGAACCGCTTAGAGAAGAAGCTTATTGCCCGTGGATGCCCAAAAATCCAACTGATGATTCGTGCTGAGAATGACACAGTATTGAGCATGTATGAGAAGCTGGATTATGAAGTCCAAGATGTCATTAGTATGGGGAAACGATTAATCGTGGATCAGGAGTATTAATGCTTGAGCGAGCATTGAGCGCTTTATTCAAGTTTGACCGAGCTTGAGGCGGTTTTGTAAAACCGGGAACGGTGTAAATTTCGATTTTTACACCAGTCAGGCGAATGTTTCGGTTTATCAGCGACTGTTCTCAATAGTGCATCGCCGCCTAAACCGACCGAAGGGGCGGTAAGCGCCGCCCCTTCCGGCTTCCCGCGCTTTTTGCTACTTCAACTCCGCATCCAGCGGAGGCTATGTTTCAGGTGCCACGGTGACAGGCGCAAATTTCATGGCTCCGCCATTCCTTCCTCGGGTTCGAGCCTGCTTCGCCGTCTCTCCACCACTTCGTCAGTGAAATTTTGAGTGCGCCACTAGGCTTTTTTAATTCAAATTTGTCTTTGTCTTTCTGTTTGTGCTGTTGATTTAAAAGCCGCTTAGCGCACTCAAAATGCCACCGCTGGAGTGGTGAAAGACAATGGGATTATCGTTGGCTTGAACCCGCAAGCGGGAAGCCTGGAAGGCTGGCATTTGCGCTATCACGGAAGTTTCTGAAACATAGCCTCCGCTGGTTCGGAGGCTAATGTATTGAAAGGGCTGGGGATCCCGAAGGGGAAAGCCCACTTTTCCCCTTCGGTCGGTTCGGTCACTCATGTGACATTAAACACTGCATTTGAAGAACCGAAACATTCATCGTTCTGGTTTTACAAAACCGAACAAGCACGGTTTGCTTGTACAATCGCAACACTCATCGTTCCCGGTTTTACAAAACCGTAAAACCTTCATCTGGTATTAAAATTGCTCTGGCTCCACCTGTTTACAGGTGGTAAATCTTCCTGCTTGAGATTTTTTCTCTTCATTGCACTGATGTTTAGAAAAATAAGGTTTAATATCACCTGCGATATTGCCCCTGACGCGGAAATGAATCCGCCATCAACAAGGAAGCTTTTTCCAGGTTATGAATCCTGATGATTACAATCACCACGGTATGTTGCGTTTGCCGCTGTGGTTCTGGACTATTTTGATTTTGCAGGCCCGTACTTGGTTGATATTCATATTGGCAGGAGCTTCTCGCCAGGAGGGGAATGAGCTGTTGGCGTTGTTTTATCCCGATCAGCATGCTTTTTGGTACGGCATGTTGCTGGGATTACCCCCGGCGCTAATCTTTGTGTTGAGCGGTCGGCGTCATCTTATTCCTCGAGTCTGGCAGGCTGGATATTGGCTGCTGTTGGCCGGGATGTTCGTGACCTTTGCGCTGCAAGCCCTGGGGTTATGGCAAACATCGGGATCGCTTTCGATTGTCGATATTATTTTGGCACTGTTAGATGCCGGAGCCTTGGCCTATTGGTTGCTAAGTCGCCGTTTACGCGCCTGTTTTGACGAGGCTTGCCGTCTGGCGGTGTAATGCTGTCAGCGAGTATATTAATTTTTTGCCGCTTTTTTGCGGCACTTTTCATCTTGGCGGTACTCCAATAGCCGCTAAAAGATGAAACGGTAGTCCATCAGGATGGCCGAAATGGACATGAAAGGAGTGAATTGAATGACTATCCGCCCACTATTGTTGGCGCTGCCGCTGTTACTGACCGGCTGTTCCACCTTGTCGTCAATGCATATGCCACATATGTCTTGGTCAAGTTTTAATCCAATGAACTGGTTTGGCAGTAGCTTTAAAGTAACCGATCAAGGTGTCGGCGGTATTACTGCTGATACGCCGCTAACTGAAGACGCGATTAATGATGGTCTTAAAGGTGACTTTAAGCTGCGTAGCGGTATGTCGATGAGTGCCAATAAGATCCGTACCTTCTATCAGGCGATGGATGATAAACAGGTCAAAATCACGATTAGCGGTGAGCCGAAAGGCAAAGTTACACGCATTGACGTAACAGACAGTGATATTCCTAGCCAGTGGGGCGTGAAGATTGGTTCACCTTTCAGCGATATCTACAGCAAAGCTTTTGAGCATTGTTCGAAAGGTCAGGGGGACGATAGGTTGAATGTCGTTTGCGCTGCGCCAAATAGCCAACATGTTAGCTATGTTTATAGCGGCATGTGGAATGGACCAGAATCGTTGATGCCGTCTGATGATACGCTTAAGTCATGGAAAGTAAGCAAAATTATCTGGCAGGCTAACCGCCAATAATCACCGGTGCCTTGCTTTGTTGTGGCAGAAATCGACAGGTTTCTCACCTAAATGTGCAAGGCAAATAGCCTCGAATCCGGTATGATATCCGACAAAATAATACCCGTTTCCCCCGCCGATATTGCGCTAATTTGCGGGGGAAAAGAAGAAGGCTTGTAGCCCTCTCTTGATTTAAGGACTATTTGATGACTGAGATTCAGAGCGGTACTTTGCTTGAGCATTGTCGTTTTGCCATTTATATCGAAGCTAATGCACAAGGCAGTCTTGATGCGTTACGCGCCGGGGCTCGTACTTTTTGCCATTCACTGCGTGAGATCCAGGCTAAATTCCCTGATGAAAAAGTCGGTGCGACGCTGGCTTTCGGCCATAGCGTATGGCGAGATCTTTCCGCAGGCCAAGGTGCTAGTGAGTTAAAACCTTTTACCCCGCTGGGTAAAGGCTTGGCTCCTGCAACGCAGCGCGATGTTTTAATCCATATCCAATCATTACGTCATGACGTTAACTTTGTGTTGGCGCAGGCTGCATTGGCTGCATTCGGTGACAGCATTCAGGTTGAAGAGGAAACTCACGGTTTTCGCGGCATTGAAGAACGCGATCTCAGCGGCTTTGTTGATGGCACTGAGAACCCGAAAGATGAGCAACGCGCGATTGTTGCTACCATTGCGGAAGGTGAGGAAGACGAAGGCGGTAGCTATGTGATGGTGCAGCGTTGGAAGCACAATCTTAAACAGTGGCAGCGTATGCGTGTTGAGCAACAAGAGCAAATCATCGGCCGCACTAAGTTGACTGATGAAGAGCTGCCATCTGACCAGCGTCCAGATACGTCACACGTCAGCCGCGTTGATCTGAAAGAAGAGGGCAAAGGCCTGAAAATTCTGCGCCAGAGCCTGCCTTATGGCACGGCAAGTGGTGAGCATGGCCTGTATTTCATTACCTATTGTGCACGTTTGCACAATATCGAAAAACAGCTGCTCAGCATGTTTGGTGAGTTGGACGGCAAATACGATGGGTTGCTGCGTTTTACCCGCCCGCTGACCGGCAGTTATTACTTTGCTCCTTCCTTAACCCGTCTGCTTTCTCTGTAATATCTTCTTTAATCCGGCACAACGTTTTTTCCGGCACACAATATTTTCTGGCACACAATGTTGTGCCGGAATCTTCCTCGTATTCCCTTATAGCATTTGAGACTTAAAAATCGCCAAATGGTATATAAAACCGTTACTGCTCTGCCGGTACTTCTAAATACACTGTTAACTATCTAGTGGCCTCTTTGTGCCGCGCCGCATGTGTATTAAGGATGGTAGGGCATGAAAAAACGTGGGATCAAAAAGGCCATTCAGCAAGGGGCACTTGCTGCCGTTCTGTTGGCTAGCGGTGTGGCGTCGGTTTCAGCGACTGAACTGCTTAACAGCTCTTATGATGTTGCTCGGGAATTGTTTGCCGCACTCAACCCGCCGTTTGAACAGCAATGGGCAACGCAAAACGCCGGAGATAAACTGGTAATCAAGCAATCCCATGCAGGCTCATCAAAACAAGCACTGGCGATTCTACAAGGGTTGAAAGCTGATGTTGTCACCTATAACCAGGTGACGGATGTCCAAGTGCTACACGATCGCGGCAATCTTATTCCAGCAGATTGGCAAACGCGCTTACCCAACAATAGCTCGCCGTTCTATTCCACCATGGCCTTCTTGGTGCGCAAAGATAACCCGAAACACATTCACACTTGGGAAGATTTGACCCGTGATGATGTGAAATTGGTTTTCCCTAATCCTAAAACGTCTGGCAATGGCCGCTACACCTATTTGGCGGCACTAGGGGCATTCAATATTCAAGACGGTAATGACCAAGCGAAAACGCAACAGCTAATGGGCCGCTTTATCAAGAACGTGGCGGTGTTTGATGTTGGTGGGCGTGGCGCAACGACGACATTTGTCGAACGCGGTATCGGTGACGTGTTGATTAGTTTTGAGTCGGAAGTGAACAACATTCGTAAAGAATACGGTAGCGATAAATATGAAGTTATCGTGCCGCCGGTTGATATTTTGGCCGAATTCCCCGTCGCTTGGGTGGATAAAAATGTAGAGAAGAACGGTACAGAGAAAGCGGCGAAGGCTTATCTCAACTATTTGTGGAGCCCACAAGCGCAGAAAATCATTACCAGTTTTAACTATCGTGTTTATGACAAACAGGCAATGGCCGCTGCAGCGGGTCAGTTCCCAACCACTAAGCTCTTCAAGGTTGAGGACCAATTTGGCAGTTGGCCACAGGTTATGCAAACCCATTTCAGCAGCGGTGGTCTGCTGGATAAGTTGATTGAACAAGGTCACCAATAATGTTGTTGTCCAGTAAACGGGTATTGCCCGGTTTCACATTGAGTCTCGGCAGTAGCCTGCTGTTTGTCTGTCTGGTGCTGTTATTGCCACTTAGCGCACTGGTTATGCAGTTATCACATATGACGCTGGCTCAATATTGGTCAGTAGTCAGCGATGGGCAGGTCGTGGCCGCTTATAAAGTCACGCTGCTGGCGGCGGCTGTTGCCAGCCTGTTTAACTGTGTTTTCGGCATGCTGATGGCGTGGATACTGACCCGTTATGAGTTTCCGGGAAAAAGCGTTCTCGATGGCTTAATGGATTTGCCTTTTGCGTTGCCAACCGCGGTTGCGGGCTTGACGCTAGCCGGACTGTTTTCAGTCAACGGTTTTTACGGTGAATGGCTGGCCAAGTTTGATATCAAAGTGGCTTATACCTGGCTGGGGATTGCGGTTGCCATGGCCTTTACCAGCATTCCTTTTGTCGTGCGCACGGTGCAACCGGTGCTGGAAGAGTTGGGCCCAGAATATGAAGAAGCGGCAGAAACCCTCGGTGCTTCGCGCTGGCAGAGTTTCCGTCGCGTGGTGTTGCCAGAAGTGATGCCGTCATTGCTGGCAGGAACTGCGTTGTCATTTACACGCAGTTTGGGTGAGTTCGGCGCGGTGATTTTTATCGCCGGTAATATCGCCTGGAAGACTGAAGTGACCTCGTTGATGATTTTTGTGCGCTTGCAAGAGTTTGATTATCCGGCGGCTAGCGCTATCGCCTCGGTGATCCTCGCTGCGTCATTACTACTGCTCTTTAGCATTAACACATTACAAAGCCGCTATGGCCGCCGTTTAGGAGGCAAATAATGGCTGATATTTCGCTGCTAGAACAGGGCCAGCGTCGCCGCATCGACTGGGTTAAATGGCTGTTGATTGGCATCGGCGCCCTGATAACGTTCCTGCTGTTAGTGGTGCCGCTGATTACTATTTTTGGTCTGGCATTTTCTGAAGGTATTGCTGCCGTTGGACGTAATCTGGCCGATACCGATATGCTGCACGCTATCTGGCTCACGCTATTAATGGCGCTGATTACCGTGCCGGTTAATTTGATTTTCGGTACCTTGCTGGCCTGGCTGGTGGCGCGATTTAACTTCCCCGGCCGCCAGTTGTTATTAACCTTAATCGATGTGCCATTTGCTGTCTCACCGGTGGTGGCGGGCCTACTGTACCTGCTGTTTTATGGTTCTAACGGTCCGCTTGGTCACTGGCTTGATGCACATAATATTCAAATTATGTTCGCCTGGCCGGGAATGGTGCTAGTCACCATTTTTGTCACTTGTCCTTTTGTTATCCGTGAATTGGTACCGGTGATGCTGAGTCAAGGCAGTCATGAGGATGAAGCGGCGGTGCTATTAGGTGCCTCCGGCTGGCAGATGTTCCGCCGGGTAACTTTACCTAATATTCGCTGGGCGCTGTTATATGGCGTGGTATTGACCAACGCGCGAGCAATTGGTGAGTTTGGTGCGGTATCGGTGGTATCAGGTTCTATTCGTGGTGAAACCTTTACCTTGCCGCTACAGGTTGAATTACTCCATCAGGATTACAATATTGCCGGTGCGTTTACTGCCGCCGCGTTATTAACTCTGTTGGCGATCGTAACCCTATTTTTGAAGAGTGGCTTGAAGTGGCGTTTAGCCCGCCACAATGTCCAGCTTGGACAGGAGGAACGTAATGAGCATTGAAATTAATGGCATCAACAAATTCTTTGATCGCACTAAGGTGCTCAATGATATTTCGCTCGATATTCCTTCTGGCCAAATGGTGGCGCTACTCGGGCCTTCTGGCTCAGGGAAAACCACATTGCTGCGCATTATTGCCGGTTTGGAGAATCAATCTAGCGGGCAACTGAGCTTTCACGGCAAAGATGTGACCAACCTGCATGCTCGCGATCGCCAAGTGGGCTTTGTGTTCCAGCATTACGCCCTGTTCCGCCATATGACGGTGTTCGACAATATTGCTTTTGGCTTGACGGTCCTACCGCGCCGCGAGCGGCCTAATGCAGCAGCGATTAAACAAAAGGTCACGCAACTCTTGGAGATGGTGCAATTAGCCCATCTTGCTAATCGCTACCCAGCGCAACTTTCTGGCGGGCAAAAGCAGCGCGTTGCGTTGGCGCGAGCCTTAGCGGTTGAGCCGCAAATTCTATTGCTTGATGAGCCCTTTGGCGCATTGGATGCACAGGTGCGTAAAGAGCTGCGTCGCTGGTTGCGCCAGTTACATGAAGAGTTGAAATTCACCAGCGTCTTCGTCACTCATGACCAAGAAGAAGCGATGGAAGTGGCGGATCGCGTGGTGGTAATGAGTCAGGGTAATATCGAGCAAGTCGGTACGCCGATTGAGATTTGGCGCGAGCCTGCAACGCGTTTCGTATTGGAATTTATGGGAGAAGTTAACCGTATTGGCGGTGAGATTCGTGGTTCCCATTTATACGTTGGCGATTATCACTGGCCGCTGGCGATCACTCCATTACATCAAGGCAGCGTGGATCTGTTCTTACGTCCATGGGAGCTAGAAATCTCGGATCAGGAAACACCGCGTTGCCCACTGCCGGTACAGGTGTTAGAAGTCAGCCCACGCGGCCATTTCTGGCAACTGATCGTTCAACCTAAAGGGTGGCACGGTGAGCCTATTTCAGCCGTATTGACTGAAGTAAACGGCCAGCAAGCACCGCAGCGCGGTGATAATTACTTTATTGGTGGACTCAACGGGCGTTTGTACGCAGGCGATAGAGCACTGCAACCCGTTGCGTTAGCCAAGACGGCCTGATAATTTGGTAATATATCGGTAATGTGGCGACTCAATGTCGTCAGTAGTCTGAGGCGGTTATCAAACCGCCTTTTTTATCGCCTAATACTCGTTTATTCGTTTTTAATCGAACGATATATTTTATTGAAATAAGGTTTGCATAGTGAGTACGCTCGAACACTTTATTGGAAATACACCGCTGGTGAGATTACAGCGTCTGTCTCAAGGGCTAGATAGTGAAATCTGGGTTAAACTTGAAGGCAATAATCCAGCGGGATCGGTAAAAGATCGAGCGGCATTGTCCATGATCACGCAGGCCGAACAGCGTGGTGAAATTTCTCCAGGTGATACGCTTATTGAGGCCACCAGTGGGAATACTGGCATTGCGTTGGCGATGATTGCTGCGGTTAAAGGCTACCGGCTGAAACTGCTTATGCCTGACAATATGAGCATGGAAAGGCAAGCATCGATGCGCGCCTATGGTGCGGAGCTGATTTTAGTCACCCGGGAACAAGGCATGGAAGGCGCACGCGATTTAGCGCAAGAAATGGCACGCCAAGGGCAAGGCAAAGTGCTGGACCAGTTTAACAATCCTGATAACTCTTTGGCGCACTTTACGACTACCGGACCCGAGATATGGCAGCAAACGGCAGGACGTATCAGCCATTTTGTTTCCAGTATGGGCACCACCGGAACGATTAGCGGCGTCAGTCGTTATCTGAAGAGTCAAAATGAACAGGTCAAAGTTATCGGTTTACAGCCTGCCGATGGCAGTAGTATTCCCGGTATCCGTCGTTGGCCTGCGCAATATATGCCAGGTATTTTCCGACCGGATTTGGTCGATAGCATTATTGATATGGGGCAGCGTGAAGCGGAAGACACCATGCGACTGCTTGCACAACAGGAAGGCATCTTCTGTGGTGTCAGTTCTGGCGGGGCGGTTGCGGGAGCGTTACAGGTTGCTAAAGCTAATCCGGGAAGCGTGATTGTAGCCATCGTTTGTGACCGAGGCGATCGCTATTTATCAACCGGCGTTTTTTCTGTTTAGCATTGAAATTTAAGACTATTTAATTCTGTCGGGTTGCTGTCAGATTGTTGTCACGTTGATGCCGTGCTGCTGTCGTGTTGTATTGATAGCATTAGCATCACACTGCGAACTGATTCAATTCTACTAATGGTGGTGTTTATGAATAGCAGCAATCTGATACGTGACCTTCGTCTTTCTCGTGCCTGGTCACAGGAAAAACTGGCAGAACTTTCTGCTCTCAGTGTCCGCACTATTCAACGTATTGAAAACGGCGAGCAGGGCAGCCTGGAAACCTTGAGCGCATTAGCCGCTGTTTTTGGTGTTAACGTTGCTGAACTGTCTCCTGCACCTGATGCCAGCTCATCTAATAACGAGGCGCTTGATAAGCGTGTTTATGATGCGCGGCAGCGCCTGGCGGAGGAAAATAAATTCTACCGCCGTCTTTTCGCGGCTGTCGTGGTCTGCGTTATTTTATTCGTAGTGAACCGACTGACATCACCAGAGCAGAACTGGTTTATCTGGCCGGCTATTATTTGGGGACTTTTGCTGCTTATTCGTGGCGTAAGAGTCTTTGTCTTGCGCGACTGGTTGCAGCGCTGGCAGCAGGCTCGATTGCAGAAAATCCTGCGTAAATAGTGTGCAAGGCTCCACCGTCTTACTTTCTCGCAGTTGTGAAAATTAAGCCCGAATCTATGGTGAATAGGTTCGGGCTTTGTTGTTTTTATCTCGGATAAAAAATATCGCTGGGTTCTTCTCTGCCCGGCGCAATCTTTGCACTCAAGTAGTTGCTTCGGAATCTTCACTATTTTGTGATGTCATCTCTATGGCTTTAATCCGATGCTATGGTTAATGAAGCGGGCCGATAGCTTGAATTATCTGGATAATCACGTTCGGCGCGGGTGTGATATGTAAAAATAGAGTAAAAGCTACTGCGCAGAATGAGCTTAGGGGTAAATATGTCTGTAATTCAGTTAGGCGAGAAAAAAATGATGAAAATTCTATTAGTCGATGATGACCTCGAATTAGGCACTATGCTCAGTGAATACCTTATTGCCGAGGGATTTAATGCATCGCTGGTGCTGACCGGAAAGGCTGGCATTGAAGGCGCTATGTCCGGCGAATATAGCGCAATGATCCTCGATATCATGCTGCCAGATATGAGCGGCATTGACGTGTTGCGTCAAGTGCGTAAAAACCGCCGTTTGCCGATTATTATGCTGACGGCCAAAGGGGATAATATTGACCGGGTGATTGGCCTGGAAATGGGCGCTGATGATTATATGCCCAAGCCTTGTTACCCTCGTGAGTTGGTCGCTCGCCTACGTGCAGTATTGCGTCGAGTAGAAGAACAGCATGAGAATCATTCTGATGCATCAATCATTACCTACGGTGATTTAACACTTAACCCAGCGACCCGCAGTAGCGAATGGCGTGGTGCGATGTTTGATTTGACCGCTTCAGAATTCAATTTGCTCGAGCTGCTATTGCGTTCTCCTGACCGCGTTGTCTCTAAAGATGAACTTTCAGAAAAAGGCTTGGGTCGCCCGCGTGAGGCTTACGACCGCAGTATTGACGTGCATATTAGTAATATTCGCCAAAAATTAGCGTCACTGGATGGCGGCGATATTATGACTATTGAAACGGTGCGCAGTATTGGATATCGAATCAGGTAATTTTATGCGCGGCAGATTGTTTTGGAAAATTTTATTAGGCTTTTGGATAACGCTCATTGCCATTACTCAGGTGCTTTGGCTGGTTTTCACTTTCTATAGCCACCATGAGCGTCCTGAGAGCGGCATAGCACAGCGTTACGCCTCAATGCAGGTCAATACCGCGGCGGTAGCTTTACAGGGCGGGGGACTCCCCGCTTTGGATGAGGTGATTAACCAATGGTCTGATGGTGATAAACAGTTGCTCACCGTCGAACCGGTAAGCGCCAGCGATGATCAAGACACCTTAGATAATAAACCCGCTCATAATCTTGGACGAAGAGGAGTCACGCCTGATTTCGTTACGTCAGTACAAGGCCCAGATGGTCAAAGTTATCGGCTTACTTATAATGTTGAACATCTGATAGCCGAGTATGCGCCTAAGCATCGTTCGCAGCGTTTTCTTAATATTCCGCCGCCATTTTTATGGATGGGGGGCGTTGGCGGGCTACTGTTTAGTGCGGTGTTGGCATTCAACCTGACGCGTCCGATGCTGCAAATGCGTAAGGCATTTGATCGGGTGGCACAAGGTGATTTATCAGTACGTTTATATGCCAGTATGGCAAAACGACACGATGAAATATCAGTAGTTGCGCGGGATTTTGACTCAATGGTTGAGCGCTTACAGGTGTTAGTCAAAGCGCGTGAGGAGTTGCTGCACGATGTGTCGCACGAGCTGCGCTCACCGTTAGCCAGATTGCAGTTAGCCATCGGCTTGGCGCGGCAAAACCCTTCTAATGTCGAAAGCTCGTTGACGCGTATCGATCATGAAGCCGGACGGTTGGATAAAATGATTGGTGAACTGCTGGTGCTCTCGCGTACGCAAAATAGCAGTATTCCTGATGAAGAGTACTTTGATTTGCTTGGCCTGGTCGAAGCGGTGGTTTTTGACGCGCGTTATGAAGCACAGATTCCAGAAGTTGAAATTGAGTTGAATGTAAATGACGCCGCAGTGGAAGATTACACGGTGAAAGGTAATGCCGAGTTGATGCGCCGAGCAATTGATAATGTGGTACGTAACGCACTACGTTTTTCTGGCCGCGGGCAAACAGTCAGTGTGACGTTGACCAGCACCGATCATGTATTAAAAGTAGATGTTGCCGATCAAGGGCCGGGTGTGGAAGAAGATAAGTTGTCGAGTATCTTCGACCCCTTTGTCCGGGTGAAATCGCCGCTGTCAGGCAAAGGCTATGGGCTAGGGCTGGCGATTACTAAAAAAGTTGTGGTAGCGCACAGAGGGAAGGTTGAAGCGCATAACGGTGCGTCTGGTGGGCTGGTAATCAGCCTGCAGGTGCCACATTGGAAAGTGACGGCCTAAGCGAAACAAAGAAGCAAAACAGTAGCAACAAAAAACGGCGCATTAAGCGCCGTTTTTATTAATAGAACCTGACTTATTTTTTGATACGGATGATTGGTGTTTCACCAACAACAACGTTACCGGTCAGTTTAGTCAGTTCTTTGATCTCATCCATGTTAGAGATAACCACTGGTGTCAGAGTAGACTTGGCTTTCTCTTCCAGCAGCGCCAGATCGAATTCGATAACCAGATCGCCTTTCTTCACACGCTGGCCTTCTTCAGCGATGCGTTTGAAGCCTTCGCCTTTCAGTTCAACGGTATCGATACCGAAGTGCACGAATAATTCGATGCCGCTATCGGATTCAATTGAGAAAGCATGATTAGTTTCAAAGATTTTACCGATAGTCCCGTCTACCGGAGCCACCATTTTGCTGCCTGATGGCTTGATAGCAATACCGTCACCAACGATCTTTTCAGCAAACACGACATCTGGGACATCTTCAATATTGACAATTTCACCAGACAATGGCGCAACGATTTCGATGGTGCCAACGTCTTTTTTATCATCAGAAACTAATGATTTCAGTTTATCGAACAAACCCATGATCTTCTCCTAAGCATTATTTTGGGCAGCTTTCCAGCAGTGCGCAATTAGCAGAGTGTTTTCTCTTCAATGAATTTGTTAACCAAATTCATCAACTCTTGCGCCGTAGGTTGAGCCAGAGCCTGATCTGCCAGCGCTTTCACATCTTCGAAGTTTGTATTACGAATAATTTTCTTGATGCGTGGGATAGAGATAGCGCTCATGCTGAACTCATCTAACCCCATACCCAATAGCAGGAGTGTAGCACGTTCATCACCTGCTAGCTCTCCACACATGCCAGTCCATTTACCGGCGGCATGAGATGCATCAATAACTTGCTTAATAAGTGCGAGTACTGATGGCGACATTGGGTTGTAAAGATGAGAAATCAGCTCGTTACCGCGATCCACTGCCAAAGTATACTGGGTAAGATCATTTGTACCAATACTAAAGAAATCAACTTCTTTAGCCAGATGATGAGCAATCATCGCCGCAGCAGGTGTTTCTACCATTACGCCCACTTCGATAGACTCATCAAAGGCTTTATTTTCTTCACGTAACTGAGCTTTCAGCATTTTCAGCTCGGCGTTCAGTTCACGGACTTCTTCAACAGAGATGATCATCGGATACATGATGCGCAGCTTGCCGAATGCCGATGCACGCAGAATCGCACGCAGCTGGTCGTGAAGAATTTCTTTACGATCCAAACAAATGCGGATTGCACGCCAGCCCAGGAACGGGTTTTCTTCTTTCGGGAAGTTCATGTATGGCAGCTCTTTATCGCCGCCAATGTCCATGGTACGGATGATAACCGCTTGCGAGCCCATTGCTTCAGCAACAGCTTTGTAAGCCTGGAACTGTTCTTCTTCGGTTGGCAGGCTTTCGCGATCCATGAACAGGAATTCTGTACGGTATAGACCAACACCTTCTGCGCCGTTACGTTCTGCACCGGCGACATCACGCACGGTACCGATGTTGGCGCAAACTTCAACCTGATGTCCGTCCAGCGTGATAGCTGGCAGATCTTTCAGCTTGGCGAGTTCGTCTTTTTCGCTAATGTACTGATTCTGAGCTGCTTTCAACTCATCAATCACCGCAGGGGTTGGATTGACGTAAATCTTGTTGTTCACCGCATCGAGGATCAGATAGTCATCATTCTTCACTTGCTTGGTCACGTCGCTGGTGCCGACGATAGCCGGTAATTCCAAAGAACGCGCCATGATTGAGGTGTGCGAAGTACGGCCACCCAAATCGGTGATGAAACCCAGCACTTTGTTGAGGTTCAACTGTGCGGTTTCTGATGGTGTTAAATCGCTAGCAACCAGAATAACTTCATCCTGGATGGAGCTCAGGTCAACAATTGCCAACCCTAAAATATTTCTCAACAGACGCTTACCGATATCACGCACGTCAGCCGCACGTTCTTTCAGGTATTCATCATCGAGTTCTTCCAGTGCTTTAGCCTGACCTTCGATGACTGCGTAGGCCGCCGCGTCAGCAGTGGATTTATCATCTTTGATAAGGGCTATGATTTCCTGCTCAAGCTCTTCGTCTTCCAACAACATGATGTGACCTTCGAAGATAGCTTCTTTCTCTTCGCCAAAGGTCTCGCCAGCCTTGGTCTTGATCGTTTCTAACTGCGCAGATGCTTTCGCACGGCCAGACAGAAAACGCTCAACTTCCTGATCGACACTCTCAGGAGAGATTTTTTTCCGGTCGATGACAATTTCATCTTCTTTCAACAGAAGTGCTTTGCCGAAAGCGATACCGGGTGATACTAAAATGCCTGAAATCATAACCCTACCTTTCTATTGACTGGTTTAAACTATGTGAACTGGGCTTCTTATTCGAGCTCAGCCATCAGTTTTACCAAGTGCTCAACGGCTTTCTGCTCGTCTTCACCTTCTGCAGAAAGGGTAACAACGGTACCTTGGGTCAGGCCGAGGGTTTGCAATTTGAACAGGCTTTTCGCGCTAGCGCTTTTGCCGTTAGAAGTCACAGTGATGTCTGAAGTGAAGCCTTTAGCTTCTTTCACGAACTGTGCTGCAGGACGAGTGTGCAGGCCATTTGGTGCAGTAATAGTAACTTCTTGCTGGAACATTGGTGATTTCCCCAACTTAATTTAAAAGTAATAATATGGAGCTAAAGTCTAGCGTAAAACGCTAGATTTGGCTTATGAGACTCGCGCCTGACTATGGTCCAGCGACAAGCTCCGATCAACAGGAATAACAAAAATCCGCACTGAGTGCCTAAACTCTGACTCACAGATTCTGTGCTTTCCCGCCATTTGGCTATTATGCCGTGATTACCTAGTGTGTAACAAATAAGTAAATCGATTCAGCGTGTGACAAAACTACGCGGGATTAATTTTTCGCTTCGAAATAATTGCACGGTTAAATACTAAACCTGGCGGGTAAAATCAATCACAGACTAATACAAACTTTGATCTCGCCCACAAAAAAGCACCCTGACAGGTGCTTTTTTATACTTAAATAGTGTTGTGGCACTATTATTGCAGTTCTTTTTCTGTAAACAAATCTGCAAACAATGCGGTACTCAAATAGCGCTCGCCGGAAGATGGCAAAATCACCACGATAGTCTTGTCTGCAAACTCAGGTTCTTCAGCAAGTTTAACCGCTGCTGCCACTGCTGCACCTGAAGAAATCCCGGCCAGAATGCCTTCTTCTTCCATCAGGCGGCGCGCCATGGCAAAAGATTCTTCATTGCTGATAAGCGACACACGATCGACTAATGCCAAGTCAAGGTTGCCTGGAATAAAACCAGCGCCAATACCTTGGATTTTATGTGGGCCTGGTTTGATCTCTTCACCGGCTAATGCCTGGGTGATAACAGGGGAGTCAGTAGGTTCTACAGCGAGCAATGTTACGCTGCTTTTTTTGCTTTTCAGATAACGACCCGTACCGGTGATAGTGCCGCCTGTACCGACGCCAGCAACTAACACATCGACGTCGCCGTCAGTATCTTCCCATATTTCTGGACCCGTTGTTTTCTCATGAATTGCCGGGTTTGCTGGGTTGCTGAACTGTTGCAGAATCAGATAACGGCTAGGATCGCTGGCTTGAATTTCTTCCGCTTTTGCAATTGCTCCTTTCATGCCCTTGGCGCCTTCGGTTAACACCAGGTTTGCGCCCAGCGCTTTCAGCAGTTTGCGGCGCTCAACGCTCATGGTTTCAGGCATGGTCAAGGTCAGTTTATAACCGCGGGCTGCAGCAACGTAAGCGAGGGCAATCCCGGTGTTTCCGCTGGTCGGTTCAACCAGTTCAATGTCCTTGTTGAGGATGCCGCGCTGTTCTGCATCCCAAATCATGTTGGCACCAATACGACATTTGACACTGAAGCTCGGATTGCGTGACTCGACTTTAGCCAGGATGCGACCGTTGCCGATACGGTTCAGTCGAACCAGTGGCGTATGGCCGATTGTTAATGAATTGTCTTCATAGATCTTGCTCATAGCCTATCCTTTAACTGTATGAAATTTTAGGGGAACGTGAAGAGCATACTCGAACGCGTCCCCTAGTGAAGTAAGCAATTGGTATATTATATGTGATAAAGAAATAAGTTTCCGACACACCAATAAGCCCATCATTAACATCAAAAATGTTTAAATCCGCTTGGCTTTTATGCGTTTTATCGCGCCATTTATACGCTATGCCGAACGGTATTATTCTTAGCAATATCATTATCGGTAACATAACGTGAACGGTAGCGATCGACCCACATTGCTGTCGCGCCACAGATTGATACCGGCAAAATCACTAAATTGAGTACTGGGATCAGCGTAAACAAGCTGACTAACGATCCAAATTGCAAGTTATCGACCTTATCGCGTTTGAGTGCGCGGCGCATTTCGACAAAGCTGACTTTATGATTATCAAACGGGTAATCACAATATTGAATTGCCAGCATCCAGGCGCTAAAAAAGAACCACAGCACCGGTGCTAAGGTTTGCCCAACGGCCGGAATGAAATACAAAATTAACAGTAGCAATGCACGTGGCAGATAATAGGCCAGCTTTTGCCATTCGCGTTTCATGATGCGCGGCAGGTCTTTGGTTATCTCCCATATGCTGACATCGGGAGGGGCTTTGCCAGTTAATCTGGCCTCGAGCTGTTCAGCTAACAACCCACTAAAAGGGGAGGCGATTAAATTAGCCAGAGTGCTGAAGAAATAGCCGAATATCAGCAGCACGGAAATCACCGCCAGCGGCCAGAGTAGATAGCTCAGCCAATCTAGCCAACGAGGCACATGCGCCATCATTGCCGGGATCCATTCACCCAACTTGCTAAACAGCCACCAGAATGTGCCGCCCATAAGAATAATGTTCACCAGCAAGGGCAGGGCGACAAAGCGACGGATGCCTGGAAGGGAGATTAATTTCCATCCCTGTACAAAATAATGCACACCGTTGCGTCGATTGTTGTCTTGCGAAACAGACATAACAGAAATTTTCTCTCACAATTGAATAGGCTGGGCTATCATATCGATATGATTTTCCACTGGCTAGCAGCCTGTTGGCTGAAAAAACAGCAAAAAGAGGGCCGCAACCATGTTTATTAGCAGAAAAGTACGTACAGACTTGCACTTATCTACTCAGGCAAATAGAGTTAGAGAGGTGAATGTTTGCCGTGTTGGCAATGAATTAGAACAACAGAGATAGCAATGATGCAGGATTTGCGTCTGATATTAATCGTCGTTGGTGCGATCGCCATAGTAGCGTTGTTGTTACACGGTTTGTGGACCAGCCGTAAAGAACGTTCTTCGCTTTTTCGCGATCGTCCAGCTAAACGTGTGAAAAAAGAACGAGAGCAGTCTCCGAACGAAGATTTCGTTGATGGAGTGGGTGAAGTACGCGTGCGTGCTACACATCCACAGGACGAACCTTTCAGCGGACACTATGACGAACCTGAAAACTTTGCTCCGCAAAGTCATCAGCCTTCGCCTGCGCGCCATGCGCCTACTGCTCCGATACATCAACAACCGGTTCATCACTCGCCTGCGCCTGCGCAACAGCCTGTGAATCGTCAAGCGGCGCAGCCTTATGCGTCTCCTGTGCAACATAATGACGATCCGCTGTTATCTGGCTACGGTGCTTCTGAACCAAGCAGGCCTTCTGTGCCGCATGAGCCTCAGAGCAGTTATTCCGCTCAGCCTGCGCCAGTGCAATCAGGGCATGGGCACGCTCCGGTTCATCAGCCAACTGCACAACAGTTACCGACTCAACAGCCAGGTGCACAACCTGTTCCTGCGCAACAGATTCGTCCTGATGCGGTTCCGGCAGCGCAAGCACAACCAGTGGTTGCTGCCCAGCCAGAACCGAAAGCCGAGCCTGTTAAAGAGAAACTGAAAGAAACCGTGTTGGTGTTCCACGTTGCTGCACATCAAGGTGGCGCTATCGGTGGTGAAGTTCTGCTACAAAGCGTGTTGCAGGCTGGTTTCCAATTTGGCGCGATGAATATTTTCCATCGTCACGTGAGTCCAGCAGGTAGCGGCCCGGTACTATTCAGCTTAGCGAATATGGTTAAACCTGGTTCGTTTGATCCTGAGAACATGTCTGACTTCTCAACGCCGGGTATTACGTTGTTTATGATGGTGCCTTGTTACGGCGATGCACATCAGAACTTCAAACTGTTGCTGCAATCAGCTCAACGTATTGCTGATGATGTGGGTGCGGTGGTGTTAGATGATGAACGTCGTATGATGACGCCACAGAAGCTGGAAACCTATAAAGCGCGGATCCGCGAAGTACTCGAAGCAACCGCGTAGATAAATCGACTCTGAGTAAGTCACATATATCTCCTAACCCCCGCTAGTCGGGGGTTTTTTATCTGTATGGTGAGTCATGGCCACAATCGAAGAACAAATCAATCAATTGCGCAGCCAACTGCGTCATCATGAACATCAATACCACGTACTTGATGCCCCCGAAATTCCTGACGCCGAATATGACCGTTTGATGCAGGCATTGCGCGCACTGGAGCAACAACACCCCGAACTGATCACCGCTGATTCACCGACTCAGCGCGTTGGGGCAGCACCTTTGTCGGCGTTTGAGCAAGTTCGTCATCAGGTGCCCATGTTGTCGTTGGATAATGTGTTCGATGAGGAAAGCTTCCTGGCGTTCTATAAAAGAGTGCAGGACAGGTTGAAAACCAACGATCCTCTGACTTTCTGCTGTGAGCTAAAACTTGATGGACTGGCGGTCAGTTTACTGTATGAGAATGGTGAACTGGTGCAGGCGGCAACGCGTGGCGATGGTACCACCGGTGAGAATATTACCGTCAACGTACGTACCATCCGTGCGATCCCTTTGCGCTTGCAAGGCGATAATATTCCTGCTCGTCTCGAAGTACGCGGCGAAGTATTTATGCCACAACCTGGCTTTGAAGCGTTAAATGAAGAAGCCCGTCGTACTGGCGGCAAGGTGTTTGCCAACCCGCGTAATGCCGCTGCAGGGTCATTGCGTCAATTGGATCCTCGTATTACGGCTAAACGCCCATTGACCTTCTTCTGTTATGGTGTTGGCGCGGTGGATGACGGTGTCTTGTCGGATAGCCATCTTGGCCGTTTGCTGCAATTCAAAGAGTGGGGCTTACCGGTGAGCAATCGCGTAAAACTCTGCACTGGCAGCGATGAAGTTTTGGCGTTTTATCGTCAGGTCGAGCAAGACCGCCCATCGTTAGGTTTTGATATCGATGGTGTGGTTATCAAGATTGATGCACTAGATGTGCAAGAAACCTTAGGATTTGTCGCGCGAGCACCGCGTTGGGCAACGGCTTTCAAATTCCCGGCGCAGGAACAGCTGACCGTGGTCAAAGAGGTCGAGTTCCAGGTAGGTCGTACCGGCGCAATTACCCCGGTAGCGCGTCTTGAACCCGTGCAAGTCGCTGGGGTGATGGTCAGCAACGCGACATTGCATAACGCCGATGAAATTGAACGTTTAGGGTTACGTATCGGCGATACGGTGGTTATTCGTCGTGCTGGAGATGTCATCCCACAAGTGGTTGGCGTTGTGTTAGCTGAACGGCCCGAAGATGCGCGAGAAGTGGTGTTCCCTACGCATTGCCCAGTTTGCCATTCTGACGTGGAGCGGGTGGAAGGCGAAGCCGTGGCACGTTGTACCGGCGGTTTGTTCTGCGGCGCGCAGCGCAAAGAAGCACTTAAGCATTTTGTGTCTCGCCGTGCGCTAGATGTCGATGGTATGGGTGATAAAATCATCGATCAACTGGTAGATAAAGAGTACGTCAAAACACCAGCCGACCTTTTCCGTCTCAGCGCCGGTAAACTCACCGGGCTGGACCGAATGGGGCCGAAATCGGCACAGAATCTGGTTGCCGCCTTGGATAAGGCACGGGAAACGACCTTAGCGCGCTTCTTATATGCGCTAGGTATTCGTGAAGTCGGAGAAGCCACCGCCGCCAACCTGGCAGCACATTACGGTTCTATCGAGGCGTTACGCGCTGCTGATATTGAATCGCTCAAACAGGTGCAGGATGTGGGCGAAGTGGTGGCAAAACACGTGGTTAATTTCCTGGCCGAAACTCATAACCAGCAGGTTATTGACGAATTGCTCAGCCCGGAAATCAATATACATTGGCCTGCGCCACAGGTCATTGTCGCTGAGGAGATCGACAGTCCGTTTGCCGGTAAGGTTCTGGTGCTCACCGGATCACTGTCGATCTTATCGCGTGATGAGGCTAAAGATCGTCTGACCGCTTTGGGGGCCAAGGTAACGGGCAGCGTATCGAAAAAAACCGATATGGTGATCGCCGGTGAAGCGGCAGGCTCAAAACTGGTCAAAGCGCAGGAACTCGGTATTCCGGTCATCGATGAAGCAGAGATGATCCGTTTGCTCGGAGATGCATAAGCGATGGAAAAAGAGAACCTGATTGAAATCGCCAATACGGTGATGCCATTTGGTAAATATCAGGGGCGGGTATTGATCGATCTGCCGGAAGAGTATTTGTTATGGTTCGCCCGTAAGGGCGAATTTCCAGAAGGCAAACTGGGCATGTTGATGGAATTGACGCTGGCGATAAAAGTTGAAGGGTTGCAAGATTTACTGACGCCGCTAAGAAAAAATAGAGGCGGAGAATAGCTCTCCACCTCCGATTATGCTTACGCTGAGCAGCCAATAATGGCTGCTCTTCTTCTTAGTTGAGCTGGAACATTGCCACCGTATCGTTAAGATCATGCGCCTGTTTTTCCAGTTCTGCAGAAGAGAGTACCGATTTCTGCACCAGATTAACGTTTTGCTGGATAACGTTATCCATCTCTTTTACTGCCATGCCGACTTGCCCAATGCCTTGGCTCTGTTCTGACGAGGCGCTGGCGATCTCACCCATAATATCGTTAACCTGCGTGACGGCTTTTAGGATCTCATCCATCGCTTCACTGGCTTTTTTAACCTGTCCCGAACCGGCATGAATATTATTGACCGATTCATTGAGTAACGTTTCAATCTCTTTTGCCGCCGCCGCACTTCGACTTGCCAGATTACGTACTTCGCTCGCGACAACCGCAAATCCTTTACCTTGCTCGCCAGCTCGTGCAGCTTCAACGGCAGCATTCAGCGCCAGAATATTGGTCTGGAAAGCAATGCCGTTGATGACACTGGTGATATCAACGATTTTATTCGCGCTGCTCGCGATAATGTCCATGGTACTCATCACTTGTTTTACTGACTGGCCGCCATTGACTGCCGTATTAGTGGCGTTCTGTGCCAGCTTACTTGCGTGGTGAGCGTTTTCTGCGTTGAGCTGCACCGTACTACTGAGCTGTTCCATACTCGCACTGGTTTGTTCCAATGCCGCTGCTTGCTGCTCTGAGTGGGAAGAAAGCGCGGTGTTTACACCAGAAACTTCTGTGGCATTGGCGCGAATGGCATCTGCGCTTTGGTGAATATTACTGACCGCCTTCTCCCAATTAGCCTGCATCAGTTGCATCGGCGGTACCATTACACCAATACAGTTACGGCCAAGATCGGGCAGTTGAGCAATCAGCTCGCCACGCGCAAGAACTTGCATATGATTGCGCAAAACATTGACCGGCTTTACCAGGCAGAACCAAAGATAGCGCTCGGTAAAAATAGTAATACCAATACTGATAAACACAGAAATAATTAGCAGGGATTGTGCGGTATTGACCCAGCCTTTTTGAATATTATCCAGCTGTGTTTCATGTTCGATATGATGCAAAAGCCATAAAATACCGCATGCCACGCTAATCCAGGCAAGGGTTGAGATAATCTGTATTAAAATCACCATGACGCGGATTTTGATATTGCGAATAATATTCATCTATTTGTTTTCTCAGTAAAAGTTGATGGCCCTCCCTAGACAGTTTTAAACGACACTTATCCTGATTTATCCGCTTTTAAAAATGCATAAATGAAACTAAATCGTATCGTTGCGGCATTATCGGCTCGGTATGGGGAAACTTGATGTACGTTGAAGAAATAGTTCGCAGAGTGTTTATGGAGAGTTGAGTTTAGCCGTGGGGAATATTCATCGAGCGGAGATGAATAGGGGAGAAATATTGATTGGAGCAATATGAGCAGGCGGAGAAGTATTTTCCGCCTGCTGGTGAATAAATACGGTATTACCAGCTATAGCCAACTGAGGCAATAATACTGCGCCCGCTGCCGTAGAAGCAGGCTGCGGTATTGCTACACGAAGAAACATAATGCTTATCAGCAATATTATTAACATTCAGTTGCAGCGTTGTGCCGCGCAGGGTTGATATAGCTTCACCTACTTCATATTTCACCATTGCGTCATAGAGGGTGTAATGCGGGACTTTGAAGCCGCCTTTTGAATCTCCCCATGTATCGCCGGTATAACGCACACCGGTTCCTACGCTCAGACCATTGAGCGGGCCATTTAGGAAACTGTAGCTGCCCCAACCGGATGCCGCGTGGCGCGGAATTGCCGACGGGCTATGGCCGACTTCTGCCGCATTATTGCTCTCTTTGGTTACCACATCAGTATAGGTATAAGCTGCTAGCAGTTTAATTTCGGGTGTTATTTGCGAGTGAATTTCCGTTTCAACCCCTTTGGAACGTACCTTACCTATTTGCTCATAGTAGCTGGTGGCATTGTTATAGGAGCTGATATTTTTTTGCGTAATATCAAAAGCAGATACCGTTAATACAGTATCGTACCCCTTCGGCTGATACTTGATACCCACTTCGGTTTGTTCACCGGTGGTTGGTTTAAAAGCCGCGCTGCCAGGTGCGCCGGTATGCAAGTCTGGCTCAAACGAGGTGCTGTAGCTGATGTAGGGCGATAAACCATTATCAAAGGCATACAGTAACCCGGTACGACCCGTAAATTTATTATCGTTTTGCTGATGTTTGGTATTGGCCAGATTGTCTTGCATGCGTTCTTCGGACCAGTCCTGACGACCGGACAGCAGCAAATTCCAGTTATTCCACTCCAATTGATCCTGCAAATAAAGACCGATCTGATCGAGTTTCTTACGTTCGCTGGTCCACGGGGTGAAGGTGGCTTCATCAATGTTCATTCGCGTTGGATGCGCCCAATCGAGAATGTATTGATCGCCGCTATCGCGCCATAGCTTGCTGTTGACGTCACTCCATTTGTAATCCAGGCCACCGATCACCGTATGATCAACATCTGCGGTTGAAAACAGCGCTTTTACCTGATTATCCAAGCCCAGTTCTGACGACTTTATTTTGTCATGCTGTGGCCGGCGATTGATTGAGTGGTCGTTACGATCTGAGTCGAAGGTATAAACCAGATACTTGTAGGACTCATCCATGCTGGTATAGCGGAAATTCTGTTGAAAACTGAATACGTCATTGATGACGTGTTCGAAAATATAGCCAATCGACGTCTGCTCACGTCTTGCCTGGCTGTAGCTCGGGTCGCTTAGGTTAAAGTCGTAAGGGATATAACCCGCGCTAGTGTTAAACACCGTTCCGTTGGCTGGGAAAAAGTTGCGATAACCGGCTTTGGGTTCATTTTGATAGCTGGTTAACAGGGTGAAGCTGGTCTCTGGATTCGGTAGCCAGGTAATGGCCGGGGCAATGGCGATACGCTGTTGTTTATTATCTTTAATAAACTCATCCTTGCTACTGGCAACGCCATTAAGACGGTAAAACAGCGTGTTATCGTCGTTAAGCTTGCCGCCAAAATCAAATGCCGCTTCACCAAAGTGCTTGTTACCGGTGCTGAGCTGAACTTTATGGATACTTTCAGCCGTCGGACGCTTGCTGGTCATGCTGATAAGCCCACCAGGCGTAACCTGCCCATAAAGCACGGATGCTGGTCCGTGTACAATCTCTACTCGCTCAAGGAGCCAAGGATCCATTTGCCCTGCGGCCCCTTCCTGTCCTGATAAGCCGTAACTCAAGCCGTCAAGGAATTTAGTCATATAGCGGAAACCACGGGAAATAACTTCATCGTTACGGTTTGAGCTGCCGCGATAGTTGGTGAGCACACCGCTGGAATAGCTGAGTGCGTCCGATACGGATTGCGCCGCCTGGTCATCCATTTGCTGACGAGTGATGACCGAAATCGATTGCGGCGTTTTTCTAAGCTGGGTAGGCGTTTTGGTTCCAGATGCACTTTCCTTGGCCACAATGCCTTTCATCGGGGCGGTAACACTCTCTGCCTCTGCTGTTACGGTAATGGTTTCTTCTGCTAGCGCGCTATTTGGTAGGGCAGATAGCAGGGGCAAGGAGGGGGGAAGTAACAGACAGAATAAATATTTTGCAGAAAGAGTTTCGGAACCTTTCTTTATCATCCCTTTGTTTTTAAAAGCCATTTCATTACCTGTGTGAATTTTATTTTCGCTAGATAAAGGCACCTATATTCCTAGAGATGCCGTTCCTTGTTTCCCAATGCCGCTTTAGAGAGGCGCAATCTTTGGTTGCTGGCTCAAACCTACTTTTTCCGTAAAGCTAATCGAAATGATATTGAAAGTAAGAATCGTTATCAATACTATTGTTAGGATTTGTATCAATACTCATTTTTAAGTAAGGATTTGTATGGATGTCTTTCCTGGTATTCACAGGGAGCAGGAAAAAGGAACGGGGGCTGCGAAGTGCCAAGGCACCCTTGAAATAGCCGGTTCGGCTGCCAAGAGGCTATCGGATGATACGGCAGGGGAGCAGGAATGGTGGCAGCAAATTGCTGAGCTAGGTAGCCCCATTGCTGAGGCGCTGGATAAAGATCGTATCAAAATGACCTGGTTCTGGCGTGATCCGCAGGGAAGCGAAGCGCATTCAGCAACGCGCCGAGTGTATGTCGATATCAATGGCGTCACCGATCATCACAGTACGTCGCCAGCCAGCATGCAGCGTTTGCCAGACACTGATGTCTGGCATTGGTCAACGACGGTTGAGCATGATTGGCGAGGGAGTTATAGCTTAATTCCCATTTCGGATTCGCATCTTCCACCCGTTTTTAGTACTGATGACGGTGAACGCAAGCGCCAGCAGCGAGCATGGTGGATATCGTTATTTCCCTTAGCGATTGCTGACCCATTGAATCTATATCCTGCTAATTTCACCCGCTACAGCTACCCACATTGTGTGGCTCAAGCCCCCTCAGCCCCAGATCAAAGTGTGTGGCTAGCCGCTGATAAGGCTTTTAAATCTCAGCGATGTCAGCACTTTGTCTGGGAAAGTTCTCAACTTGGTAATCGGCGTGATATCTGGCTATACGCCAGCGGTGAAGCCGAGGATGACGCGCGACGTCCATTGGTCATTTTGCTCGATGGGCAAAATTGGATTGATGGTTACCCCTTATTACCAGTGCTGGAAAGCGCAACGACTAACGGCACATTACCTGCCGCCTGCTATCTGTTCATTGATGTGATCGACTCAGCGCATCGAGAAAAAGAGCTGCCCTGTAATGCGGAGTTTTGGCAAGCGATACAGCACGAGCTGTTACCGCTGGCAAAGCAACGAATGGCATTCAGTGATGATGGTGAGCGCACGATTGTGGCAGGCCAAAGCTATGGCGGATTAGCGGCGATGTACGCCGGGTTGCACTGGCCAGAACGTTTTGGCCGCGTACTGAGTCAATCAGGTTCTTTTTGGTGGCCCAATTTGCAATTGATGACCCACTTTGAACAGCGCCACCGGCTCGAGGCTGGCTGGCTGACGCAGCAGCTACAACGCAGCGATGTGGCTCCTGCCTCACTCAGTATCTTTATGGAAGCAGGCAATCGCGAAAGCGATATCGAATTTGTTAATCAACAGCTTTATCAGGCGTTAAAGGCTGCCGGGCACCGCGTGAGCTATCGGGTGTTTTCTGGTGGGCACGATGCACTTTGTTGGCGGGGAGGGCTCTTGGATGGATTGCATCAGCTGCTTTCCGACATGGATAGCTAACCCCTTTTTTAATCACAGGTAACTTATATGAGCCAGGAACAACTCAATCCTTTCGACGATGAAAGCTTGTCTTTTTTAGTGTTGATCAATCAGCAACAACAATACTCATTATGGCCGCTGTTTGTCGAGGTACCGCAAGGATGGAGCAGTGAGATGGGGCCGGCATCGCGTGCCGAATGTATCCAATACATCGAAACTCACTGGCTGGATATGCGTCCCGCCGCGCTAAAAAAACCTGTGACCATACAGCGCTAACCATTTGTTGTTCAGTACCGGGACAGATTCCGTTGAAGGAAAAGGACAAATAGCATGTCAGAAACCCTGTTAGTACCTGCAATTACCGCCGAATATCAAGAATATCCATTGGTTGCCGCCCAGCCTGGTATCTGGGTCGCTGACCAAATTGCCCGCCGACGCAATAGCTTTGCTGTGGCGCACTATACGCAGTTGCCCGGTAATATTGACCGCCAGGCATTGGATTTAGCGATTCGGCAAGGATTGGCGGAAGCCGATACGGTACAGGCCCGTTTTTATGAATCGGCCAACGGAATCCCGGTACAGCAGTTGCCACAATATATTGATGCCAAACGCGTACATGCACCTGAGTGGCTCGATTTTAGCCAGCAGCAAGATGGCGAGAGTGCTGCACTGGCATTGATGGCCGAGGATTTAGCGCAGGATTTACCTGCCGATGGCGAACGTGCATTGTATCGCCATGTCGTCATCCGTGTGAGCGACGATTGTTGGTTTTGGTATCAGCGCTTTCATCACTTAACGTTAGATGGCTTCAGCTTTGATGCCATTACCCGCCGTATTGCCGATATTTATCAGGCGTTACGCAGTGGTCGGGCATTGACTGCATCGCCCTTTACGCCATTTTCTGTGGTGGTCGAAGAATATTTAAATTGGCTGGAGTCACCGGCAAAAGAGCGTTCGGCACAATTCTGGCGCCAGCATCTGCAAGCGCTGCCGCCAACGCTCTCACTGGCCAGCGAAACCTGTCATGTTGAGGCAGGCGCCCGGCCACTCAAGCAGTCGGTGGCATTACCAGCTTCAGTACTGGCAAACCTGCAAAACAATGCGGCATTACAACAGCAGCAACCTGCCGATATTGTGACGGCGGCATTAGCCATTTATTTGGCGAGAATGAGCGGTGAAACGCACTTGTCGATTGGTTTTCCGTTTATGCGCCGCATGGGGTCGCAAGCGCTATCGGCAATCGGTCCGGTGGTGAATGTGCTGCCATTGCAACTGACCATCACAGCGGATATGTCGCTAATAGAGGTGTGTCAGTCGGTCGTGGCAGAAATAAAGCTGGTTCGTCGCCATCAGCGTTATGAAGCGGAACAGATTAAACGTGATCTTGGATTGGTTGGCGCGGAGCAGGAGCTTTATGGCCCGGTGGTGAATGTCAAAGTCTACCATAGCGAATTGGCCTTTGATGGCCAGCCTGCATTGACGCACACCCTAGCCATGGGGCCGGTTGATGATCTTGAATTCGAGCTGGGTTTCCGCGAAGGAGAATTATCGCTATCGCTGGTGGCGAATCCTGAAAAATACACGCCGCGCACTTTGCAATACCATGCCGAACGTATCGCGCATCTTCTCCAACAACTCGTTGCACAGCCGCAGCAGATTATCAGTGCTCTGCCTCTGCTGAGCGAGTCTGAGCTGCAAGACCTCTTCTCTTGGGGACGTGGCGTAGAACTTTTCCCGCCGGCGGGCGCGATATCGATTATTGATATGCTGCTAACTCGGGTTGAACAACAACCTGACGCACTGGCGGTTGTGTGTGGACGTGAAAGTCTAACCTATCGCCAGCTTGCTAACCGGGTGATGCAATTAGCACGGGTACTGATTGCCAAGGGCATTGGCGCAGAAGACGTGGTAGCAATTGGTATTCCACGTTCGGTAGACACGCTCGTTGCACTGTTTGGTGTGTTAGCGAGCGGTGCAGCATACATGCCGCTGGACCTTGATTATCCGCGTGAACGTTTGGCATTGATGTGTGATGACGCCAGCCCGGTGATGCTGTTGACGCATATGGACACGCAAGAAAAAATGCCGGCCTTAGCGCAGGTGCTTTGCCTGGACGATGCACGCTGCCGCGCATTATGCGATGCCGCTTCATCGCAGCCTCTAACCGATGCTGAACGCAAGACGCCTCTGCACGGCGCGCATCTGGCTTATATGATTTATACCTCTGGCTCGACCGGCAGGCCAAAAGGCGTCATGTCGACCCATCGCGGTTTGTTGAATCTGTTTCTTTCCCATCAGGCGACATTATTTGGCCCGGCTATCGCTAAATATCAGGCCAAACATGCCCGCCGGATGCGCGCGGGCCATACCGCCTCTTTCTCTTTCGACTCCTCATGGGAGCCGCTGTTTTGCATGATCATGGGCTGCGAGCTACAAATTTTTGATGAGGAGTTGCGGCGTGATGCCTGGGCGCTGTTGGAGCAAACCAAACAAACGCCGGTCGATTTACTCGATATTACCCCGTCTTTCTTCTCGCAAATGATTGATAGCGGACTCTTTGACGATGGCTATCCGCTGCCGTCCTTCGTGATGATTGGCGGCGAAGCGGCGACGCCGACGCTATGGAATCTGATGCAGCAGCATCCAGAAGTAGAAATCCATAACTACTATGGCCCATCGGAATATACCGTGGATACGCTGGGCGCCAATGTGAATGCCGCTGAACAACCGGTGATCGGCCGTCCGCTGGCGAATACCGAGGTGTGGTTATTAGACAAAGACTTACAGCCGGTACCAGTAGGGACAGCGGGAGAACTGTATATTTCAGGGGCAGGGATCGCCCGCGGCTATTTGCGCCGCCCGGATTTAACGGCTGCACGTTTTGTTGCCAATCCTTTTCAAGCCGGGGAGGTGATGTACCGCACCGGCGATTTGATGCGTTGGCGTAGCGATGGTCAATTAACCTTTATCGGGCGTACCGACCACCAAATTAAAGTACGAGGCTTCCGCGTTGAGTTAGGTGAGGTGGAAAGTGCGCTGGTGGCCTTGCCGCAGGTAGGCCGAGCGGTGGTAATTGCTGAATCAGTCGGTGCAACCCATCGTTTGATTGGCTACTGCTCAGTGCAAGATGCCGCGCTGAGAAACTCGCCAACGGTACAAGCGCAGTTGCTCAGTGAGCTGGCCCTCAGCTTACCCGACTACATGGTGCCCGCTATTTTGGTAGTGATGGAAGAGTTGCCGCTGAACGTCAACGGTAAAATTGACCGTCAGGCCTTACCTAAGCCGCAGCAAACGGCAAGTCGAGCGATCCGCGAACCACAAACTGAACCAGAGCGGCTGATTTGCCAGGCCATCGCCTCGGTGCTATCCATCGAACATGTCGGCGCTGATGATGATTTCTTTGCGCTCGGCGGCGACAGTATTTCGGCGATGGGACTGGGAACCGCGTTGCGGCATGCGGGTTATCTGCTGCGTCCGCGCGAAATTTTTGCTTTGCATACCCCGGCGCGGATGGCAAAAGAGATGCAGCCGCTGGCGAATAATCGTCGGGCCAATCAGGGCGTACAGCACGGGCCGGTGACTGGGTTGCCGATAGTACATTGGTTTGCCGGGCTGGGGGATATCAATCGTCGTTTTGCCCACGGCGTCTTCCTCAACGTCCCTGGCGAGCTGTGCGTCGAACAGGTACAACAGGCGTTAACTTGTCTTGCCGAGGCTCATCCGGTATTACGCGCCTCGACGCGTAATAATCAATTAGTGGTGGGAGAGCCGAGCCAGCGGCCCATTGTGGTTCACACACAATCGTCAACCGATATGTCGCCAGAGATGGCGGCTGAACAGGCGTTTACTCTGGCGCTAGATGCGCTTGATCCCGCAGCGGGCGTGATGATGCAGGCGGTATTGCTACTCGATAAATCGATACCAGGCGATCTACCGTTACAAAACGATTTACCGTCACAAAACAGGCAACGTGCGGTTGGTTTAGTGCTGGTGATCCATCACTTAGCAATAGATGGCGTATCGTGGCGCGTGTTGCTTGATGAGTTACCGCAGGTGGCACAAGCGCTGATGCGTGGTGAAAAGCCAGTATTGCCAGCGGAAGAAACCTCGCTGCACGATTGGTCGGCGCGCCTGCTGGCGGATAGCACCATGCGTGACAAAGAGTTGCCATTCTGGCAATCGATGCTCAACGAATCGTTACCGCGGCTTGGTCTGCGCCAACTCAACTCATCGACCGACCGTCATGATACGCAGCGTGAACAGCGTATGCTGCTGAATACGGCGCTAACGACCGCGCTCCTTACCGAGTTACCGCGGGCGTATCAGGCCAATGTTGATGAAGTGCTATTGTGTGTTTTATCTCTTGCCTGTCGTCAGCATTTTAATGCCAGCAAGCTACGTTTTACCTTTGAATCTCATGGCCGGGCCGATGTGGATAACGGCATTGATTTAGCCCGGACTGTAGGCTGGCTTACCGCTGAATATCCGCTACTGATTAACCTAGACGGTCAGCAGCCGTCAGACGCCGTTCGTGCGGTAAAACGCGTGGTGCGTGCGGTATCGGATAAAGGTATTGGTTATGGTCAGCTGCGTTACCTCAATAGCAAACATGCCCAGACGCTAGCCGCTTTAGCTGAACGCAATGCGCCAGAAATCCTCTTCAATTATCTCGGGCGTTTCAGTCAAGCTGAAGGTGAATGGCAACCACAGCGAACACAACATGAGTTCCGCGATACTTTCGCCGTTGCTCAGGATCGGCAGCAGATACTGACGCATGGGCTGGAAGTGAATATTTTTGTCGATGAGCAAAAAGCCGATGCACAGCTCGCGATTAACTGGAGTTGGGTGCCGGGTATTTTTGAGCAGCAGGATATTACTGCACTGTTTGCGGGTATCGAGCAGGCGACACAAATTCTGTTGGCTTTCGCTCGACAACAGCCTAATCAAGCGGCGGCGACCTTGGTGGCTGCGGATATCTCAATCGACGAGATAACGGACAAGGCGCTCTCAACGTTGGAAACACAATATGGTCCGCTCAACGCCGTATTGCCGCTGCTGCCGCTGCAAACCGGGTTGTTGTTCCATGCGCAAACTACCTCGAGTCAGGGCAGTTATAACTCACTGACTCGCCTGAGCCTCAGCGGAGAGCTGGAGGTTAACACACTACAAGCGGCACTCGAGGCGGTCGTCCGTCGCCATCCGCAATTAGCGGCACGTTTCGCTAGCGAGCAAGCGGCAGTACCGCTTCAACTGCTGCCGCACCTGTCTGCGGAGCAGATTTATTGGCAACTAGACTGCCAGCAATTACCCGCGTTGACTGCTGAACAAGAACGTTTGGCGTTAGCTGAGCTTGAGCAACAAGAGCTGGCGCGTGACTTGTTCAACCAGCCGCAGGCGATGTTGCATGCTTTGCTGGTACAGCATGGCTCGTCGGCTGAGCACAATGCCAATCGCTTTACACTGTTCCTCAACGCCCACCATCTTATTGTCGATGGTTGGTCTACACCGCTGGTGCTCAATGACCTGTTGACGGTGCTGCACGAAGGCGAACAGGCCTTGATGGCACCGCGTTCTCACTATGCTGATATCGTGCGCCAGTTGGCATCTCGTGACGGCGATGCATCTCGCCAACTTTGGGGGAAAGTGTTGCAAGATGCTCGGCCAACGCTGCTGTTTGGCAATCAGCCGGATGAAGATAAGGTTAGCGAAATTGAGCTCACGCTGGACCCGGTGCTGGAACGAGAACTGATGTTGCTGTGCCGCGAACGCGGCCTGACGTTAAACACGGTGATGCAGGGGATATGGGCGATGCAGTTGGCCAGTACCAGCGGCCAGTTTGATGTGGTCTTTGGTTCGCCGGTGTCTGGGCGGTTTGGTACGGTTGCCGGTGTTGAGGAACATGTTGGGTTATTCAGCAATACCTTGCCAGTGCGCGTTAAATTAGACGGACATCGTTCGCTGACCGAACAGCTGTTGGCATTGCAAACACAGCAGATTGAACTGCTCGAGCATGATGATTTAGGTCTGGGTGAAATCCAACATATTGCCGGGGCCGGAACCCTGTTTGATACGCTGCTGGTGGTGGAGAACTACCCTGATAATCAAACCTTGCTTGGCGGTTCTTGGCCGCTGCGTTGTGACGCGATCAACAACCGCGGTTATACCCACTACCCATTGACGCTACTGGTGCTTCCCGGTGAGCGCTTGCGTTTGCTGATGGAGTACCGCCAGTCGGTGACTCAGCCTCAGCGTTTTGCCGCGCGTTTACTGTCGCTGTTGGCGCAGTGGATCAACGATCCCGATTTGCCGTTGCAACATTGGCAGCTACAAACTCAGCCTGAGAAGATGCTGGTGGAGAAGTGCAATCAGACTGCGCGCCCGCTTATTGCCACTACCTTGCATCAAGCCATTGCACAACAATCCGCAAGCACGCCTGATATTCTGGCGCTGTCGGATAATCAACATCGTTTGACCTATCGCCAGATGCAGCGACAAGTCGACCTGTTGGCCGAGCGTCTGATAATCACAGGCATCAAACCGGGGGATATTGTTGCCGTCGCGCTACCGCGTTCGGTGCGTTTAAGCCTGTCGCTGGTGGCGATTGTGCAAGCCGGCGCGGCGTGGTTGCCGCTGGATACCGGTTATCCAGATGAACGTTTGGCTTATATGGTTGAAGATGCCAAGCCTGCGCTAATTATTACTGACGCTACGCTAAGTACTCGTTTTGAGAAACTGGCCCCGGTCCTGATCTTTGACACATTGGCTGAAAACCATCACCAGGTAGCACGGCGCGAGTGGCCGACCATTGATGTGCAACAAGCGGCATATGTGCTCTACACCTCGGGGTCAACGGGGCGTCCGAAAGGCGTTGTCGTCAGTCACCAGGCGATCATTAACCGCTTGTACTGGATGCAAAATGAATATCCTCTTGCAACGGATGACGTTGTCTTACAAAAAACGCCGTGCAGCTTTGACGTTTCAGTGTGGGAGTTCTTCTGGCCATTGATGGTCGGGGCCCAGTTGGTGATGGCACCGCCAGAGGCACATCGCGATCCGCAGGTATTGGTACAACTGATTGATCACTATGCCGTCACTACCATGCACTTCGTGCCATCGATGCTAGCTATTTTTGTCGAAACCTTGGCAGAACAGGCATCTGAACCTCCTTGCCTTAGCCTGCGCCGGGTATTTTGTAGTGGGGAGGCCCTTTCTTGTGAACTGGCTTCGCGTTATCAGACGTTAATTGCTGCACCGCTGCATAATCTTTACGGGCCAACAGAAGCGGCGGTAGATGTCACCTATCAACCGGCCTTTGGTACTGCGCTTGCCGAGTGTGAAGGGGCTGGCGTGCCGATTGGTCGCCCGGTGTGGAATACCCAACTCTATATTCTCGACTCATTATTGCGTCCGGTGCCGATTGGCAGCGCCGGCGATCTTTATCTGGGCGGTGTGCAACTGGCTGAAGGCTACTTGCGCCGCCCAGATTTAACCGCCCAGCGTTTTGTCGCCTCGCCTTTTGTTGAGGGAGAGCGTATGTATCGCACCGGTGATATTGCCCGCTGGCTGGAAAATGGTACGGTCGAGTATCTCGGACGCGGCGACGACCAGCTAAAAATTCGCGGTCAGCGCATTGAACTGGGCGAAATCGAACAGGCTTTGTTGGCACAACAGGGCGTGGCGCAGGCGGCGGTACATGCGATTGATTTAGGCAACCAAGACACGCGTATTGGCGGGGCCGATGCTCGCCAACTGGTTGCCTGGTTAATTGCTCAGCCCGGCGTGACACTCGATATTGATCTCTTGCGCCAGTCACTAGCACAACGTCTGCCTGCGCATATGATGCCGGTCAGTTATGTCGTGACCGACGTTTTCCCGCTCAGCGCCAATGGCAAATTGGATCGCAAAGCATTACCGCGCCCGCAGCAGCATAAAAAGCAAGGTCGCGCGCCGGCCAATGAGCATGAACAGCAGCTTGTTACGCTGTTCTCGCAAATACTCGAGCGTGACGATATCTGCGCCGACGATGATTTCTTTGAGTTGGGCGGTCATTCGCTGTTGGCGATGCGTCTGGCGGGTGAAGCCCGTCGTCATTTGGGCTTCCCGCTATCCGTTGGCCAGATTATGGCGGCGCGCAGTGTGGAGAACATTGCGCGGCTGTTAGCTGACAAGCAACTGGCTGGGTCAGAGGAGAGTCGGGGGCTGGGAGAAAGTATGCTATTGCGTACCGGTCATGGCCCGGCGCTGTTCTGCCTGCACCCAGCATCTGGTTTCGCCTGGCAGTATTCTGCATTGACCCGCTACATCTCAGGCAAGTTCCCGATTGTCGGCCTACAGTCGCCAAGGCCCAATGGCGTGATTGCCAGCTGCGATAATTTAGCGCAGATGGTTGAGCGTCATTTAGTGACGCTGCGTCGTTTACAACCGCAGGGGCCGTATTACCTGCTGGGCTATTCACTGGGTGGCACCTTGGCGCATGCCATGGCGGCACGCCTGCAACAGCAAGGGGAGCAGGTGGCGTTTCTCGGCATGTTGGATACTTATCCACCAGAAGGGCAAGACTGGACCGGGCCGAGCGAGGAACAGGCACAGCAGGAAGTGGCGCAAGAACAGGCAGAGTTCCTGGCGGCGGAAGAAGAAACCGACGCGGTGTTACTGGCTGAGAAAGAGGCGATGTTTGCCACCATCGTTGCTAACTATAAAGACGCCGTCCGACATTTATCTGCCGCCAGCAGCGCGCGTTTCAATGGCAACGCTACGCTATTTGTTGCCCGCAAAACTCTGCCCGCCGAGATGGATATCGAGGCGACCTGGGCACCTTTCGTCGAGGGATTAACCTGCTATCACCAGGATTGCGAACATGCAGATATTCTTTCACCGGCATCGTTGGAGAATCTGGGGCCGTTGTTAGATAGCTTGTTAGCTCAGCAATTGACCTTGTAAACACTCATCCCCGGCGAGCGCTGTTCGCCGGGAGCCTAGCGTTGCTGGCCTATGCGACGTTCTCGAGTGCTAATTGACTGGCGCTCGAGATAATATTGAACACTTATATTTGGAACATCATGGCTAAACCCTCTTTTCTCCTTGATTTTAGTTTGCTCAAGAACAATGCCCATTTCCGCGCTATCTTCTGTGCCAGAATGCTCTCGGTATTCTCGCTAGGGATGTTGGCGGTTGGGGTACCGATTCAAATCCAGAGTATGACCGGTTCGACGCTACAAGTGGGTGTCGCCGTTGCGCTCGATGGTTTGGGTATGTTTATTGGTCTGATGCTCGGTGGTGTGCTGGCCGACCGTTACGATCGGCGCAAATTGATTCTCTTTGCCCGCGGCACCTGTGGGATTGGTTTTGTTGCGTTGAGCCTCAACGCATTTTCGGCTTCCCCTTCGCTGTGGGCGCTCTATTTACTGGCGGCATGGGACGGCTTTTTTGGCGCATTAGGCATGACGGCGTTGATGGCGGTGATCCCGTTGATCGTGGGGCGAGGCAATTTGGCAGCGGCAGGTGCGCTTAGCATGTTGACCGTGCGACTGGGCGCGATTCTGGCGCCTGCGCTGGGCGGGGTGATTATTGTCTTCGCGGGTGTCGGTGCCGCGTTTGCGGTGGCCGCCGTGGGAACGTTAGCCACGCTGATTCCGCTGACACGTTTGCCTTCTTTGCAGCCAGAACCCCAGGAGCCGGAACATCCACTGCGCGCGTTAGCCAGCGGTGTACAGTATGTTTGTCGACATAAAATTGTTGGTTCGGTCGTGCTGTTAGGCATGCTGATGAGTATTGTCGGCGCGGTGAGGGTGTTATTCCCAGCCTTGGCACAAGACTCCTATCATGTGGACAGTTCAGCGATTGGTTTGATGTATTCTGCGGTACCGCTAGGGGCCATGCTTGGGGCCTTTACCAGCGGTTGGGTACCGGGTTTCTCCCGTCCAGGTTTGTTGATGCTCGTCTCGGCAATTTGCGCCTTTTTGGCTATTGCTTCGCTTGGCATGTTCGCTAGCCTGATACCTGCACTGATTGCTCTGGTTTGTTATGGCTATGCCAATGCGATTGCCTCTTTGCTGCAATTTATGCTGATTCAGAGTAATACGCCGGATCATTTGTTGGGTAGGGTGAACAGTTTGGGAACCGCACAGGATGTGACCGGGGATTCGCTGGGTGCGCTGGGATTGGGCGTAGTGGGGCGGGTTCTTGCCCCGCTGATGAGCGTATTGTTTTTTGGTTCGTTCGCTGCGCTGCTTGGCCTGTTGGTCGCCGCCAGCGTGCGTACTTTACGCGACTACCGGCGACAGGATGACATTATCGACGTCGATGAGCAGCCAGAACAGGCCAACAGCCACCCTTAAGCATTGATTTGATTATTTCGTCGCGCCAAATTGACGTTCGATACTGTCGAGCATATTGCTGGCGCTGTAATAATCGAGGCGGAAGGTATCCATCCCCATGGCATATATGTGATGCCCAAGTACCGCATCAATATGCACGAGGAAAGGGTTGGCGCTAAATTTTTCAACGGTGCGGTCATCGGCAGAAAATAGCAGGACGCTTTTTCCCGTTACCGCACTGGCCATGTTCTCACCGCTAGTTTGAATAATATCATTGCGTATCCCCATCCCCGTTTCTGCATTAAAGCCTGCCTGTGGCTGCGCCAGCGTGAAACCAAGCTCAGTCAACAATTGGCCTTGAGCCGAAACGGGTGTCCAAATATTCATACCGCGGCCGTCTTCATAATAAACCAGCGCTGAGGTGGGCTGTGGCGGCAAGGTAATATTCTTTTTCACGGTTTGTACGCGTTGCTCAAAGTGAGCAATAACATCCTGTGCATCCTTTTCATGACCGGTTATCTCGCCCAGCTGCAGCGTAAGTTGTTGCCAGCTTTTGTCGCCATAATCAATCACCAGAGTCGGCGCGATAGCGGAAAGCTGGCTGTAAAGTTTGAGCGCTGAATCCCCACCGGTAGCGGCGATAATAATTAAGTCGGGAGCCTGCGCGGCAATCGCTTCGGCATTCGGTTCACTAATATACAGCGCCTGTAAATTGCGTGCCTTTGCCACTTTACTCCATTGAGTGAAGAAGCCTTGGCTGTCCGAGACGGTGGAATTACGTGCTGTTGCGCCCGAACCGACCAGCGGAGCATTAACGGCAAGCAATGGGCCAGTTAGCGTAACGCTGGTGGAAACAATACGTTCAGGGGCATGTTGCAAGGTCACGGGTCCTTTAGCCGTTTCTACCGTGCGGGGCCAACTTGCTGATTGCGCTGGCTTATCTTCGGCATGGCTGGGGAAGCTAAAGAGAGAAAAGAGAGCTAGCAGCAACATGGCGTAGTGTTTGGGCAGGACAGATAAATTCATCGGTTTTCATTCCATTGCTAAAACGCATCATAAGACAGACTTAACCCTGAAACGGTACTCAGTATGTTTGCTGAGTTTTTCCAAAAGGAATTATTCCCCGCGAAGGAGTAAGGGTTTATCTGATTAAAATTAGAGGGTTATCTACTTTGTTGAGTATAGCTTATGTTGTTTTTTACGGCAGGTTTTTAGCGCAAATTTGCCGCATGAAATCCGAGCGGGGATAAAGTGATCCCATTCGAAAAATATCGCTTTCGAATGGGTTATCGATTAGAGATAGATATCGATTTTATGTTTTTTATTTTTCTGATCTATTCCACTCACGTCAGCCGAAGCATTTTTGACTGCTTCTTGCTCTGCTTTTTCCTGAGCTTTCTTAGCATCTTGCTGAATGAGTTGATTGATTTGTTGCTGCAATAGCTGTATCTGCTCTTGCAGCGCTGCCGTTTGTTTGCGAATGACATCTAGCGGCAGCCCACTTGTGGCCAAATCTTTTATTTGTTGGGTTAGTTTGAGAATTTGTGCATTTAATCGGGAAATTTTTGCCGCCGTACTGTTCCCACTCTCGCCAGTGGCAGAGTGAGCGTTGCCGACTTTAGGTGGATCTACGCTGATGCTGGTCATAATATGCCCTTATATTTATGTTACGAAATATATCGGCTGGCAGCAGAAAAACTTGAGAGCTTTCACGATCCCTTTATGATCGATGGTATTAACAGGTAATGAAAAGTCGTTGTGTTGTTCTAATTAGAATTTAATTCTGCAATCTGTAACCGCGGCCAGCGGGTCAACCAACCTTTGTTGAGTGCGCGCTCGCGTAATATCCAGGGTTGTGAATGGCGGCTGTTATGACTAATAGTGAAGTTAAACAGCGATTCGATACCCAGCGGCGCAACCAGCTCAATCTCGCCCGCTGTATTTAGCTTGGCTCCTACCGCCGTTTCAATCTCAACCCAATGGCTGATCGCTTCTGCGGTTCCAGAATAAGGTGCGTGCCCGTGGCGTAGATGCATCCGAGCCTGATTTTTTACCGACCAAGGATGAGAGGAGAGGGCACAGAGCTGTTGTTCGTAGTTTATATCGGCATCAGATGAGGAATTATTGGGATCAAAATAGACCACATCGATATCATTTAGCGGCGTGTTTTCTTGGTATTGATGCAAGCGATCCCAGACTAAATTACGCACAAAACCCGCGCCCAAACACCAATCACGCAGTTGCAATTGGCTCACCAACTGCAACGCCTCCATCCGATACGCATCCTGCTTAATCCACGTAATAATCTGTTTTTCTAATGATTCCATTACCAAAACCCGCTAAAACAGCAATAAGTAACAAGATTATAGCCGACGAAGGCTAAGTGATGAGATGGAATTATGTTGGTTTGGGATGGCGGTAGATCAATGACGCCTTACTGATCGAGATACCCGGACATAGCGTACCTACGGGCACTCCGGCAGACAAGCTGCTACGGCCCGAACGGTGGGCTCTCCCTAATAACAGGCTTGGTGAGTTGTCTGTACGTAATGTTGCCTTACTGACCGAGATACCCGGGCATAGCGTACCTACGGGCACTCCGGCAGACAAGCTGCTACGACCCGAACGGTGAATAACAGGCTTGGTGAGTTGTCTGTACGTCATGTTGCCTTACTGACCGAGATACCCGGGCATAGCGCACCTACGGGCGCTCCGGCAGACAAGCTGCTACGGCCCGAACGGTGCGCTCTCCCTAATAACGGGCTTGATGAGTTGTCTGTATTCCAAGACGTCGACCTTGAAGTTGATCTTAATCTTTTGACCTTTAATAGCGCATCTTATCGGCCAAGCGAACGAATAAGGCCAGGGGAAAGCAGACAGGGACGTCTGCTTTAGGTTGAGCCGGGCAGGACGCCCGTCTCAGCCGACCCGTGAGGCCGAAGCAGTGAGTGCGGGCAGTCGCGCAGCGACCCGATAAGCTAAGCGCAGGCGCGGGATGCAAGGGCTTTCGCCCTAAGGCCCTTGCCGGTCGCGTTCGGCAATGCTGATATATTCCACTTCATTGATAAGCGACCGAACCTGCGCAGTGCCACATGATAATTAAGAAATATTTTGGGACAAGCTTAAGTGCCTTGTCTGCACTCCGCATTTGCGGGATTGACTCGTCCTTTGGACTCGCCCTCCGGGCAACGCTGTCGCGTTGTCGTCTCGCTTCGCTCGGCTCGAACCTGAGCGCAGTTTCTCACCCACACTCCCTTCCGTGGTCTCACATGATAATGTGCCGGTAAGAATTACTGTGGCGTAGAAACGAAAAAAGCGCCACAAGGGCGCTTTTTTCTAAATAAGTGGTGGGTCGTGCGGGATTCGAACCTGCGACCAATTGATTAAAAGTCAACTGCTCTACCGACTGAGCTAACGACC
>NZ_JBMOUD010000013.1:0-134307 GCF_049319665.1 Rouxiella sp. Mn2063
TGAAACGCCGTAGCGCCGATGGTAGTGTGGGGTCTCCCCATGTGAGAGTAGGGAACTGCCAGGCATCAAATTTAAAGCAGTACGTAAGTATTGTGAAAGTTAGGTTCCTTTTTCCCCTGACAAGGAAATATAACAGGAACAAACTGATATCAGATAACGTCTGATGTGAGTGAAAGAACCGGTGGAGCGGTAGTTCAGTTGGTTAGAATACCTGCCTGTCACGCAGGGGGTCGCGGGTTCGAGCCCCGTCCGTTCCGCCACTTATTTAAATTATGCCTGCTAATTTATTAGCAGGCATAATAGTAAGAAAAATCTAGGGGCGTAGCTCAGTTGGTAGAGCACCGGTCTCCAAAACCGGGTGTCGCGAGTTCGAGTCTCTCCGCCCCTGCCATATTAAAACCCTTCGCGTAAGCGAGGGGTTTTTTGCTTTATAGCAAATGAAAAATCTTCAATACCTCGCTGAAAATCCCCCTATTGCTTGCCGCTGATCTTCCCTTGTTGGGGATCATTCCTTGCTTTCATATTGCTTAGTGACACTTAAGCCATATGATTTTGACAGCGCAAATACATTATTTGATGATTATTGTGTGCAGGAATCGCTACTGAGGCAGTAGTTTGTCTCCAGCATAGGTGAGGGTAAAGTGACGGGTTATAGCTCGTCAGAAGGGCAGAGGTATATCTTGATGAGCATAGCGGCCATCCATCCTTGGTAGGTGCCATTAAATTTCTAGATAGTGGTAATGAGCGTGGTTTTAAGCAGTTGGCGAATAAGGACTTGCTGGTCGCTATTTTGCAGCCACACGGCATAAAGTGGCCGGATCACTGGGGGAATATCCTCATATACGGACAACTGGGGATATTTTTTCTCCCAGTGCTCAGGCAGAAATGCACACGCACCTGTTGTTTCCAGTAATTGCCGTGTTAAATGTGCTGAAGTTGTTGTGAGCATCGGCTCTTGTTCATTCATTGATATACGGCTTTCCTGTTGTGGAAAGTCAGCACCCCATTCGAGTCGTATATAGGCGACTTCCGCGCTTTTTTCTTGTTTTTGAGAACAAAAAAGACGTAACGAAAAGTTACCCAATAGTTGGCTGGAGAGTTCATCCATTTTCGGGGGTTCAGTGGTGATCAGTAAATCTAATTGCCGTTCATGCAGTTGTTTGACTAATGAATGACGTAGTGCAACGCGAGCCTCTAACCGCAGGCTTTCTCGCTGCTGGTAAAGCGTTTGTAGCCAGGGAGTAAGGTAAGCCTCCCATAATGATGCCGTGGCTCCAATAGATAGCTCTGTGTGCTGTAACGAACGTACAACCTCTTTTTTGGCTAATTGCCATGTCGACATCAAACTCTCGGCATAAGGCAGTAGCCTTTCACCTGCAGGCGTCAGGCGAATGTTATTTCTGTGTCGGGTGAAAAGGTTTGCACCCAATTGAGTTTCAAGTTGTCGTATACGAAAACTCACTGCTGATTGTGTCAAATAGAGAGATTCAGCCGCCCGACCAAAATGGCGAGTTCTACTGACCTCCAAAAAGGTTTTCAGTAATTCCGTGTCCACAACTATCTCCAAAAAATTTTGTCGTTAGGATTTAAATGTTTTGTTTTACACAATGTCAAGCCTATCTAATACTCCGCGCCATAACAGCAGGACTATGAGAACATTAGGAGCGTGTCAGATGGCTGAAAGCTTCACCACGACAAATCGTTTTTTTGATAATAAACATTACCCGCGCGGGTTTTCCCGGCATGGCGATTTCACCATTAAAGAAGCCCAATTGCTAGAACGTTTTGGCTATGCTTTTAACGAACTAGATTTGGGTAAACGCGAACCTGCAACCGACGAAGAAAAGCTGTTTGTAGATGTTTGCCGCGGTGTGCGCGAGCCAGCAACCGATGCTGAAAAAGTGTGGAGCAAATACATTATCCGCACTCGTCGCCCGAAAAAATTCCATACTCTGTCCGGTGGTAAACCTCAGGCAGATGCGATGGAAGACTACACAGAAAGCGACGATTAATGAAACGGGGCATGTCCCCGTTTTTTTATGCCAAATTTTTATGTAAGGCTAACAATAGTCGATCCATACTGCGATAGCTTAATGCTTCTGCAAGCTGTGCCCTTTCAATCATAGTTTGATCATTCAAATCTGCTAATGTCCGAGCAACTTTTAGTATCCGGTGCCATGCTCTGACTGATAATCCTAGCTTTTGTAATACTTCTTCTAGAAACAGCGCATCAGCGACTTTCAGCTCACAATACTCTTCGACTTCGCGACTGCTAAGGTGGGCATTTAATTTCCCCGCACGATTTAATTGAATATCGCGAGCTGCGATCACCCTATCACGTATCTGGCGGCTATATTCTTTGCTGCGTTTTTTGCTGATATCGTGCTGTTGGCTAAGTAATCCAGGGGGAAGTAACGGAACTTCGATAGATAAATCAAAACGGTCGAGGAAAGGGCCAGATAAACGGCCTAAATAACGCAGGACTTGCTGAGGCGGCGTGCGATTGTGTCGTCCTTGATAATGCCCGGTTGGGCTAGGATTCATGGCGGCGATAAGCTGCATCTTGGCCGGAAAGCACACTTTGGCTCTTGCGCGCGATATGGTGATCTCCCCGGACTCCATCGGCTGGCGTAAAGCATCGAGTACTCTGCGCTCAAATTCTGGCAGCTCATCAAGAAATAGCACACCATTGTGTGCCAGAGAGATTTCGCCTGGTCGTGGTAAGGTACCGCCTCCTACCAATGCTGACATGGATGAACTGTGGTGAGGTGCTCTAAAGGGACGTCGGCGTGAAAAACTCATATCACTGTCGGTACTATAAACCAGACTGGTGATAGCTGCGGTCTCTAGTACCTCTTGATTGGTTAATGGAGGCAGCAGGCTGGGTAAACGGCTAGCCAGCATCGTCTTACCCGTTCCTGGGGGGCCGATAAGCAATAGATTATGCCCGCCGGCTGCGGCTATCTCCAAGGCTCGTTTAGATTGTTCCTGACCAATAATATCCGCAATATCCCCACTTTCTGTTTCATCCTCATCGACCGGCGATGTTTCAACGACAACCAGACTCTCCTGATCCTGCAAAAAGCTGCATACTTGCAACAAATGATTAGCAACCAATGCTGTTCCTTTCTCCAGTAATGCCATCTCTCGCTGGTTATCTTCAGGTGCAACCAGCATGCGTCCATCGTGTTTTGCTTCTAGTGCTGCTGGGATCGCACCGGTCACACCGCGCAGGGATCCTGCTAGCCCGAGTTCACCGATAAATTCATAGTGATTTAATTTGTCTCCTGCAAGCTGTTCGGAGGCAACCAGAATGGCGATGGCGATTGGTAGATCATAACGCCCGCCTTCTTTAGGCAAATCGGCTGGCGCTAGATTGACCGTGATACGTTTAGCCGGAAAGGTGAAGTTGCAATTAATGATAGCGCTGCGAACCCGGTCCTTTGCCTCTTTCACGGCCGTTTCTGGTAACCCGACTAACGTTAGAGCGGGAAGACCGTTGCTGATATGAGCCTCGATAGAGACACCTGGAGCCTGAACACCTAGCGATGCTCGAGTATGAACAATGGCTAATGACATATCGTCCTCTTGGCAAAACATCAAGCATGCTGCATAGCGGCGTTGCGTGAGAGAGGGACGTTATTTATTTACGAGACCGGTGCAAAAAATTCATCTCCTGATGTCGTTTGGCAAAATTTTTTTGGGTCATGCCACGTAGATATTAAGTAATTTTCATTAACATTTAGATTTGTTCGGATACAAATTTCTATTCCACATAATCTTGCTGGTGATTTCTTCAACTGGTATTTATTGAGTGGGGGATTTAACAATTGAGTATTTTAAATTACATATAATTAACGCCCTCCACTTACTTCTCTTGCCATTCCGTTGAATGCAAAACGGGTACTACTACGAATACATTTTCGAAAGAAATAAGGATTACACCATGTTTGGTTGGACTTCCAGGCAACGTAACGTTGCTATTGCCAGCTTCTTGAGTTGGACGCTGGATGCTTTTGATTTCTTCTTGTTGGTATTCCTGCTCAGCGATATCGCGGCGGCTTATCACGTCGATATCAAAGAAGTCACGTTAGCTATCTTACTCACTTTGGCCGTGCGCCCTATTGGCGCGTTGCTTTTTGGACGTGCCGCCGAAAAGTTTGGTCGTAAGCCTGTGCTGATGGTCAACATTCTGTGTTTTTCCATTTTCGAACTTCTCACTGCCGCCGCACCTTCATTGGCCGTTTTCTTAGTTTTACGCGTGATTTACGGTATCGCAATGGGTGGTGTCTGGGGCGTAGCGTCGTCGCTGGCGATGGAAACTATTCCCGATCGTTCTCGCGGTATGATGTCTGGGATATTCCAGGCCGGTTATCCGTTCGGCTATCTGTTAGCTGCTGTGGTTTATGGGCTGGTATCTGACATAGTGGGCTGGCGTGGAATGTTTGTTATTGGCGCGGTGCCGATTTTCCTGCTGCCATTTATCTATTTCAAAGTACAAGAGTCACCAGTGTGGCTAGCGGCTCGTCAACGTCATGAAAGTACGGCACTGCTACCGGTGTTAAAAACACATTGGAAGCTTTGTGTGTACTTGGTGATTCTGATGGCGGCCTTTAACTTCTTTAGCCATGGTACGCAGGATCTTTATCCTTCATTCCTGAAAGTTCAGCACGGCTTTGATGCGCATATGGTGAGTATTATTGCCGTTAGCTACAACATCGCCTCTATTATCGGTGGTATCACCTTTGGCGCGCTCTCTGAACGTATTGGCCGTAAGAAAGCCATTATTATTGCCGCATTGCTTTCCCTGCCTGTGATCCCTTTGTGGGCGTTTGCGGGAGGTTCTTGGACGTTGGGCCTTGGCGCTTTCCTGATGCAATTTATGGTTCAGGGTGCGTGGGGGGTTATCCCAAGCTATCTTACCGAGTTGGTGCCAGCTAATACTCGTGCTGTGTTGCCAGGCTTCGTGTATCAGTTGGGGAACCTGATCGCATCAGTCAATGCGACGCTTCAGGCTTACATAGCCGAAAACCATGGTCAGAATTATGGGTTAGCAATGGCGATCGTTGCCGGCACGGTGGCCATTGTCATTGCAGTATTGGTTTCCTTCGGACGCGATACTCGCGGTCAGGCGCTCAATACAGCTGGAAATGTGAAAAAATAATTTTTTAACTCTACATCATGATTTAAAAGTATTTTTCGGTCGTTTTTGTGGACAAGGTAATGATAATAACTAAACAAAAGTATTGTCATTACCACAAAAACTGTGATAACTCTGTAGGCAATCGTTCGCAAGAAGAAATATAGACAAGCTAAAATGAAAGCACTTCTCGTCCTCGTCAGCCTAATTATTATTCGTGTGGTGGTGATTATTATCCCACCGTGCGGGGCTGCATTTGGACGAAGAAAGGCTTAATAAACAAGCCTGAACCCAAAAAAAACCCCCGCACCGAAAGGTCCGGGGGTTTTTTTTGATTCAGGCAATAACGAAGCAGGGATAAAAGATGAACAACAGCATAAATCTCTGTAATTATAGAAAAAGGCAGGGGAAATGATATGAATGGAGCACAGTGGGTAGTGCAAGCATTGCGTTCACAGGGTGTAGAAATAGTTTTCGGTTACCCTGGCGGAGCAATTATGCCGGTATACGATGCACTCTATGATGGCGGCGTGGAACACCTACTGTGTCGCCATGAGCAGGGCGCAGCGATGGCGGCGATTGGCTATGCGCGTGCAACGGGTAAAGTTGGCGTCTGCATTGCGACATCTGGCCCAGGAGCAACCAACCTTATCACTGGACTGGCTGATGCAATGATGGATTCCGTACCGCTGGTGGCGATCACCGGACAGGTCGGTTCTGGCTTGATTGGTACCGATGCATTTCAAGAGATTGATGTTCTTGGTTTATCTCTGGCCTGTACCAAACACAGTTTCTTGGTTGAATCTCTGGATGCTTTGCCAGAAATCATGGCTGAAGCCTTCGCTATTGCCAGCAGTGGCCGCCCTGGCCCCGTTTTAGTTGATATCCCGAAAGATATCCAATTGGCTGTTGGCGATTTAACGCCGTATTTGACACAGGTAGAGCAAGATATCCCGCATTCTGAAAGCGATTTAGCTTCTGCCTATGCGATGCTGTCTGAGTCGACCAAACCGATGCTGTATGTTGGCGGTGGCGTAGGTATCGCCCAAGCTGTTCCTGCATTGCGTGAGTTTATCCGCACTACGGGTATTCCCACGGTTGCGACCCTGAAAGGATTGGGTTCACCAGATAGTAATGATCCTTGTTACTTGGGAATGCTTGGCATGCACGGCACCAAGGCTGCGAATATGGCGGTGCAATCCTGTGATTTATTGATTGCGGTTGGTGCGCGTTTTGATGACCGCGTAACGGGCAAACTTAATGCTTTCGCACCGCATGCGAAAGTTATCCATATGGACATTGACCCGGCGGAGTTGAATAAGCTGCGTCAGGCGCACGTTGCGTTACAAGGTTCATTGAATACTCTGCTGCCCGCTTTGCAACAGCCGTTAGCTATCAATGCCTGGCGTGACGAAGTGATGACGCTGAAAGCCGCAGGAGAGTGGCGTTATGACCATCCCGGCGAAGCTATCTTCGCCCCGTTACTGCTGAAACAGATTTCAGATCGTAAAGCTGCCGATACCATTGTTACTACCGACGTTGGGCAACACCAAATGTGGACTGCACAGCATATGCAGTTCTCTCGTCCTGAAAACTTCATCACTTCAAGTGGTTTAGGCACGATGGGCTTTGGTATTCCTGCGGCCGTTGGCGCGCAAGTTGCTCGTCCTGACGATATGGTGATCTGTGTATCTGGTGACGGATCTTTCATGATGAACGTACAGGAGTTGGGGACGATTAAACGCAAACAGCTGCCATTAAAGATCCTGTTGCTGGACAACCAGCGATTGGGAATGGTTCGCCAGTGGCAGGAATTGTTCTTTGATGGGCGCTACAGCGAGACCAACCTTTCAGATAACCCAGATTTCATTACGTTGGCAAGCGCCTTTGATATCCCAGGCCAACGAATCAGCCGTAAAGATCAAGTGGATACCGCATTAGATGCCTTCTTTAACAGCAAAGGTCCGTATTTGCTGCAGGTTTCCATCGACGAAAATCAAAATGTCTGGCCGCTGGTGCCACCAGGTGCAGGCAACGAAACCATGTTGGAGAAAGTATCATGATGCAGCATAACCTCTCGATCCAGGCGCGCTTTCGCCCTGAAATGTTAGAGCGCGTATTACGCGTTGTCCGCCATCGCGGATTTCAGATTTGTGCGATGAATATGAGTGCTGAAGCCAACAATGAGAGTATAAATATCGAATTGACCGTTGCCAGCCAGCGCCCAGTAGATTTACTGTCAGCACAGTTAAACAAACTTATGGATGTCGCCAGTGTCGAAATCCAACAACCTACATCACAACAAATACGCGCAAACGCGTAAGTAAGGAAAGAGAGAATGACGAAGAAAGCTGATTTTATTTGGTTTAACGGTGAAATGGTTCCGTGGGCAGAAGCCAAAGTTCACGTAATGTCTCACGCACTGCATTACGGAACATCAGTCTTTGAAGGCGTACGTTGCTATGACTCCCACAAAGGCCCGGTGGTATTCCGTCATCGTGAACACATGCAGCGCCTGCGCGATTCAGCCAAAATTTATCGTATGCCAGTAACCCAGAGCGTTGATGAATTGATGGAAGCGTGCCGCGAAACACTGCGTACTAACAAACTGGTTAGCGCTTACATTCGTCCGCTGGTGTTTGTTGGTGATGTTGGGATGGGCGTTAACCCACCTGAAGGTTACAAAACTGACGTGATCATCGCCGCTTTCCCTTGGGGCGCATATCTGGGTGCAGAAGCGTTGGAGCAAGGTATTGATGCTATGGTTTCTTCATGGAACCGTGTTGCGGCTAATACCATCCCAACCGCCGCAAAAGCGGGTGGTAACTACCTGTCTTCCCTGCTGGTAGGTAGCGAAGCACGTCGTCATGGTTATCAAGAAGGTATTGCGCTGGACGTTCATGGCTATGTGTCTGAAGGTGCCGGTGAAAACCTGTTCGAAGTAAAAGATGGCATCCTGTTCACTCCGCCATTCACCTCTTCTGCTCTGCCGGGTATCACCCGTGATGCCATTATCAAACTGGCGAAAGACATGGGTATCGAAGTGCGTGAGCAAGTGCTGTCACGTGAATCACTGTATCTGGCTGATGAAGTCTTCATGTCTGGTACCGCAGCAGAAATCACGCCGGTTCGTAGCGTTGATGGTATTCAGGTTGGCGAGGGCAAACGTGGCCCAGTCACCAAACAAATTCAAGATGCATTCTTCGGCTTGTTTACCGGCAAAACCGAAGACAAATGGGGTTGGTTGGACCCGATTAACCCACAGTGATTTACTGTCGGATGAATTTAAAACCATAAATCAAAACACAACATCGGCGGGCGGTGGTTGCACCGCCCGCGTATTAGAATTAATTGGAGTGAATAGAGCATGCCTAAGTACCGTTCCGCTACCACGACGCATGGCCGCAATATGGCCGGTGCCCGCGCTTTATGGCGTGCCACCGGTATGACCGATGATGACTTCGGTAAACCAATTATTGCCGTCGTTAACTCCTTTACCCAGTTCGTTCCTGGCCATGTGCACTTGCGTGATCTGGGTAAACTGGTTGCTGAACAGATCGAAGCATCCGGCGGTGTGGCTAAAGAGTTCAACACCATTGCTGTTGATGACGGGATTGCCATGGGTCATGGCGGCATGCTGTATTCACTGCCTTCTCGTGAGCTGATTGCAGACTCAGTGGAATACATGGTTAACGCACACTGTGCTGATGCGATGGTGTGTATTTCCAACTGCGACAAAATCACCCCGGGGATGCTGATGGCTTCCCTGCGTTTGAATATTCCGGTGATCTTTGTTTCCGGCGGCCCGATGGAAGCTGGTAAAACGAAACTGTCTGACAAGATCATCAAACTCGACCTGGTCGACGCGATGATCCAAGGTGCGAACCCGAACGTCAGCGATGCTGATAGCGAGCAAATCGAACGTTCAGCCTGTCCAACCTGTGGTTCATGTTCCGGTATGTTTACCGCCAACTCCATGAACTGCCTGACCGAAGCGCTGGGCCTGTCTCAGCCGGGTAACGGTTCACTGTTGGCCACCCACGCTGACCGCAAAGAATTATTCCTGACCGCAGGTCAACGTATTGTTGAGCTGACCAAACGTTATTACGAAAAAGACGATGCCAGCGCATTGCCTCGCAGTATTGCGAGCAAAGCGGCATTCGAAAACGCCATGACGCTGGACATCGCGATGGGCGGTTCTACTAACACGGTTCTGCACTTACTAGCCGCGGCGCAGGAAGGCGAAATCGAATTCGATATGACCGATATCGATCGCTTGTCTCGCAAAGTGCCTCACCTGTGTAAAGTTGCGCCAAGCACCCAGAAATATCATATGGAAGACGTTCACCGTGCTGGTGGCGTGTTAGCTATTCTCGGCGAGTTGGACCGTGCAGGTCTGTTGCATCGCGATGTTAAAAATATTCTAGGCCTGTCTCTGTCCGAGACGCTGGATAAATACGACATCATGCTGACCAAAGACGAAGCCGTGAAAAAAATGTTCCGCGCTGGCCCGGCAGGTATTCGTACCACGCAGGCATTCTCGCAAGATTGTCGCTGGGACACGCTAGACGATGACCGTGCCGAAGGCTGTATTCGTTCTTTAGAACACGCTTTCAGCAAAGACGGTGGTCTTGCAGTGTTGTACGGCAACATTGCTGAAGCGGGCAGTATTGTTAAAACGGCGGGTGTCGATAAATCTAACCTGACTTTCCGTGGCCCGGCCAAAGTTTATGAAAGCCAGGACACCGCTGTTGAAGCTATTTTGGGCGGCAAAGTGGTTGCTGGTGACGTAGTTGTTATCCGCTATGAAGGGCCAAAAGGTGGACCAGGCATGCAAGAAATGCTCTATCCAACTACTTATTTGAAATCGATGGGCCTGGGTAAAGAGTGTGCACTGATCACCGACGGTCGTTTCTCCGGCGGGACGTCTGGGCTGTCTATCGGCCACGTTTCTCCTGAAGCGGGCAGCGGCGGCCTGATCGCCCTGATCAACGATGGCGATATGATTGACATCGATATTCCAAACCGCAGCATGGTTCTGGATGTCTCTGAAAGCGAATTGGCGACTCGCCATGAAGCTGAATTGGCACGCGGAGACGCGGCGTGGACGCCGAAAAATCGTGAGCGTCAGGTTTCCTTCGCATTGCGCGCATACGCCAGCTTGGCGACCAGTGCCGATAAAGGCGCGGTTCGCGACAAGAGTAAGCTGGGAGGCTAATTGTCATGGCGGTATCACAACCTTTACCTGAGCAGCCTAGCGGCGCGGAGTATCTCCGTGCCGTACTGAGCGCGCCGGTTTATGAAGTGGCGCAGGTTACGCCGCTACAGGTGATGGAGAAAATCTCTTCACGACTGGGTAATACCATTGTCGTGAAGCGAGAAGACCGTCAGGCGGTGCACAGCTTCAAGTTGCGCGGTGCTTATTCGATGATTGCCGGGTTGAGCGCTGAGCAGGCGGCTCGCGGCGTTGTTACTGCTTCTGCTGGTAATCACGCGCAAGGTGTGGCGCTATCTGCCAGTAAAAAAGGCATTAAAGCGCTGATTGTGATGCCAGTCGCGACGGCTGATATTAAAGTCGATGCAGTACGCAGTTTCGGCGGTGAAGTCCTGTTGCACGGTGCGAACTTTGACGAAGCCAAAGCCAAAGCAGTCGCGTTATCGCAAGAACAAGGCATGACCTTCGTGCCGCCGTTTGACCACCCGGCAGTGATCGCCGGGCAGGGAACACTGGCGATGGAACTGTTACAGCAAGATGCGCATCTTGATCGTATTTTCGTTCCAGTCGGTGGCGGTGGTTTAGCCGCTGGCGTTGCGGTTCTTATCAAGCAACTGATGCCACAGATTAAGATTATTGGCGTTGAGGCCGAAGATTCTGCCTGCCTGCGGGCTGCGCTGGATGCTGGTGAGCCTGTTGATTTGGCTCGCGTTGGTCTATTTGCTGAAGGTGTCGCGGTCAAACGTATTGGCAGTGAAACCTTCCGTCTATGTCGTGAATATCTTGATGATGTGATCACTGTAGATAGCGATGCAATTTGTGCCGCGGTAAAAGATATTTTTGAAGATGTACGAGCCATCGCAGAGCCTTCGGGTGCATTAGCGTTGGCCGGTCTGAAAAAATATGTTCAGCAGCACAATATTCAGGGCGAACGTCTGGCACATATCTTGTCGGGTGCTAACGTGAATTTCCACGGCTTGCGCTATGTTTCTGAGCGCTGTGAACTGGGCGAGCAGCGTGAAGCTTTGCTGGCGGTGACTATTCCTGAACGCAAAGGTAGTTTCCTTAAGTTTTGCCAGTTGCTCGGTGGTCGTTCGGTTACTGAGTTTAACTATCGCTATGCGGATGATGCCAATGCCTGCATTTTTGTCGGTGTGCGTTTAACTCGCGGCAACGCTGAGCGTAAAGAGATCATCGATGAATTGCAGCAAGATGGTTATCAGGTGGTCGATTTGTCGGATGACGAAATGGCCAAGCTGCATGTGCGTTATATGGTCGGTGGTCGTCCGAGCAAACCGCTGCGTGAGCGCTTATACAGTTTTGAATTCCCTGAATCACCGGGCGCGCTGCTGAAGTTCCTGCAAACACTGGGGACGCATTGGAATATTTCGCTGTTCCATTATCGTAGTCACGGCACTGATTTTGGTCGCGTGTTGGCGGCATTTGAGCTGACAGAGCAGGAGCCGGAGTTTGAGCAAAATCTCTCGGCGCTGGGCTATGACTGTCACGATGAAAGTAATAATCCGGCTTTTCGCTTCTTTTTGGCGGGCTAATGATGCAATGAAACGGGCCATTATTTAGGCCCGTTTTTTTATCGCGTTTTAGCTCTCTTTCGTTAGCGAGAGAGAAGATGCCAGAACGCATTAATCAGAGGCTCGTTCAGGCGTTTTTTCTGCAAGCAGACGCCAAGATCGAAAGGCGCGCCACCGGCAACATTGTCGAGAATCGAAATACGGTTACGTACCGGTTCCGGGCTGTTATCGACGACCACTGCGGGGATAAGAGCAATACCACAGCCCAATGCCACCATCGAGACAATGGCCTCATGACCAGAAACCGTGGCATAGATTAATGGGGCAAGCAGGCGGTGGTGCTTAAACCAGGTATCGATACGTTTTCTCGCCGGGCCGTGTTCCGGCAGGATAAAGGGAATTTGCGACCAGTCAGGATGGGGCTGACTCACTTGCGTACGCACTGCGCAAGGCAGCGAAGGGGCAATCAATATCATCGGAATTTCACCGATTTTAGTGAAATCGATGCTGCCAGGTAAGTTCTCTGGTCGCCCGGCAATCGCTAAATCCGCCTCGGTGGATTGGATTTTTTCTACCGCATCGGCCGGATCGCCAGTCGTCAGTTTTATTTCGACTAGCGGATGTTGAGCGCGGAAGGCATCAAGGATCGGCGGCATATGGCTATAAGCGGCGGTCACCGAACAGAATAGATGCAGCTCACCGCTCAATGCTGGGCCACTTTGTCCCAAAGAACTACGCAGTTGCTGGTATTGCATCAGCGTCTGTTGGGCAAAAAGTTTGAGTTGCTCGCCGGCATCGGTGAGCTGCACCGTGCGATTATCGCGTTGGAAAAGTGGCTGAGCCAGTTCCTCCTCCAGCCGTTGAATTTGCCGGGAAAGCGTCGATGGACTGACGTACATCGCTTTGGCTGAACGCCCGAAATGACGGCTTTCGGCCAAATGTAAGAAAAGCTTGAGATCACGTAAGTCCATAATGAGTACCGGGCGATAACGCTAGTTGACTGAACAAAAGAGTACGTTGCATAAATTGCAATGACATCTTCGTAATATATCAATTTAAGCAATATCCCGCATGACATATAGTGTTTTTACAGCGTTCCACGGCACTGCCGATACGCACCAAAATAACAATATCTAACCTTGAACGGAGTATTACGATGGCTAACTATTTCAACACCTTGAACCTGCGTCAGCAGTTGGCGCAATTGGGTAAGTGTCGCTTCATGTCCCGCGATGAATTCGCAGACGAAGCTAGCTTCCTGAAAGGTAAGAAAGTCGTGATTGTTGGTTGTGGCGCACAGGGTTTGAACCAAGGTCTGAACATGCGTGACTCCGGCCTGGATGTATCCTATACCTTGCGTGCTGAAGCGATTGCTGAGAAGCGTGCTTCATGGCGTAAAGCGACCGAAAACGGCTTTAAAGTTGGCACCTACGAAGAATTGATCCCGCAGGCTGACCTGGTGGTTAACCTGACGCCAGACAAACAACACAGCTCAGTCGTTAAAGCAGTACAGCCGCTGATGAAAGATGGCGCAACGCTGGGTTACTCACACGGCTTCAACATCGTTGAAGTGGGCGAGCAAATTCGTAAAGACATCACCGTAGTGATGGTCGCACCTAAATGTCCAGGTACCGAAGTTCGCGAAGAATACAAACGTGGTTTTGGCGTACCAACGCTGATTGCTGTTCACCCAGAAAACGACCCTAAAGGCGAAGGCATGGCCATTGCTAAAGCCTGGGCTGCAGCGACCGGTGGTCACCGTGCTGGCGTTCTGGAATCTTCTTTCGTTGCTGAAGTTAAATCTGACCTGATGGGTGAGCAAACTATCCTGTGTGGTATGTTGCAGGCTGGTTCTCTGCTGTGCTTCGATAAGCTGGTGGCTGACGGCGTTGATGCTGCATATGCAGAAAAACTGCTGCAATTCGGTTGGGAAACTATCACCGAAGCGCTGAAACAAGGCGGCATCACGCTGATGATGGATCGCTTGTCTAACCCGGCTAAACTACGTGCATTCGCGCTGTCTGAGCAGCTGAAAGGCATTATGGCTCCACTGTTCCAGAAACACATGGATGACATCATCTCTGGTGCGTTCTCTGGCGGCATGATGGCTGACTGGGCTAATGATGATAAAAACTTGCTGACCTGGCGTGAAGAGACTGGCGCGAGCGCATTTGAAAACGCACCACAGTTTGAAGGCAAAATCTCTGAGCAAGAGTACTTCGACCACGGCGTGCTGATGATTGCAATGGTTAAAGCGGGCGTTGAGTTGGCATTCGAAACTATGGTGTCTTCTGGCATCATCGAAGAGTCTGCTTACTATGAATCTCTGCATGAACTGCCATTGATTGCCAACACCATTGCTCGTAAGCGTCTGTATGAAATGAACGTGGTTATCTCTGACACGGCAGAATACGGTAACTACCTGTTCGCTAACGCTGCTGTGCCATTGCTGAAAGATTTCATGACTACGCTGCAAGCTGGCGACCTGGGTAAATCTGTTGCTACTGCCGCGGTTGATAACGCGCAACTGCGTGACGTGAACGAAGCGATTCGTAGCCATGCGATTGAAGCGGTAGGCCACAAACTGCGCGGCTACATGACCGACATGAAACGTATCGCAGTCGCGGGCTAATGTCAGCGCTAGCGATTCGTTTTTGCTAACTGTTCTTGCTAACAGATAGCATGTAAAAAGCACCGCTTTGGCGGTGCTTTTTTATGTCATTAATAAGCTAATGAAGCAATTAGTTGCGATATAACACCTTGATAATATGGTAGCCAAATTGGGTTTTTACTGGCCCGGTTGGCTTGAGCACTTCACAGCTGAAGACCACTTTATCGAAAGCTGGCACCATATCTCCTTTACGGAACTCGCCTAAAGAACCGCCGTTACGTTTTGACGGACAGCTCGAGTATTTCCGAGCCAGCGTATCAAAACTGACGCCGCGTTTGAGCTTGGTCAGTAGTTCGTTAGCCAATGCTTCGTTATCCACCAGGATATGGAGTGCAGAGGCTGTTTTCGCCATCTTGTTGGTTACCATTGTTTTGCCTTTTGCTTCTTAATTTTTGCCCATTATACCTGCTCGATAACTATTCTCAGCAACAAACAATCTCTGCAATAACCAAGTCATTCTCCTTTCTGCGCACGTCTCGTTTTTTGCTTTTGTGTCTTGATGTGACTGCTTTATGAGCAATGTGTGCTTGTCGATATTGACCAATTATCATACACCGAGTAGTTGTTAAGATATTAACAATGTCTGGATGTGTGAAATATGTGTTAGATGCCATTTGGTTTAGGCTCGGAGGAACTATGCAAAATGATAATAGAATCGATGAGGTGAAAGCCTGTGTGCATGCTTATTTTACTGGTATGTATCAGCGAGATTTATCGCTGCTTGCTGATAGTTTTCACCCGGACGCCTGGCTGTTTGGTTATATCAATGGTGAGTTCGAGCGCCTTTCCGTCGCACAATGGCTAGATAAATTAGCTCAAGCTCCGATCCCTGCTGAGCGGGGAGAAAATTTCAAAATGCACATTATTGCGATGGATATTACTGAACGTATTGCCTCGGTCAAAGTTTATAACTTCCTGCATGACATGGCGTTTATTGATTATTTATCGCTGCTGAAAACGGCGGATGGTTGGTGCATCGTCAATAAAACCTTCGCGCAGTTTTAGCAGGGTTCCTTCTTTAATAAGGTGTTGATTTGCAAACCTAAGGAAAAATTATGTCTCTTCCAAATGTTCTCAGTGCGTTAGCTGAACCGGGCTGGAAAAACTATGACGATTTTGCTCAAGGTATTGATACCAATCGACTGCCATCGACTCATCACTGGCAGGGGAAGGGGTTTACAATAGTGTTTGAAGAGGGACAAACTCTACGCTTGGCGTTTTTAAGTGGCGATCTCCATCAGGTGCGCTGGGAATCGGGCAATGAGCAAGGCGTCGACTTCTATGATGAAGTCTGCACCTCCGAGTCGCATTATTTCTTCAGTGTGCAGTTTGCCGCTAAGCCCGATGAGTGTTTGGTGCTGGTCGTTAATACGCAAACGCGACGGGTACTCGCTGTGCGTTGTAAGCTCCTTAGCGCTGAACAAGCCACAGGAGGATCGAGACTGGCACAACGTTTTATGGCCGGATATATCGAAGGTGAAACGCCACAGGGCATGGTGCCCGCACTCACGCGAGAATTGATTGGTTATCGTGCTCTGAATATTTACAGCCCTAACCATTATTACGAGCATTTCTACGTTAACTCAGAACGTTACGCCTGGCAGAATTTGCGCGGTGAACAGTTTGGCCACGGCGATATGGATTATGCTACCTACTATAAATTTTCGCCGGATAAGTATTTGTTCAGTTTCAGGGAAAAAATCATTCCGGTATGTTCGGTCTTCTTTTTTGATTATCAGCTAGGGCGTTGTACCGGTATTTTTATGGGGGTTGCGGCGTCTGGTGAGATACAAATCCGGCCGGCCGGCGCTTTTATCTCCAAAATGAGTTTTAACTGTTATCCCGTCGGCGTTGCGCCACTGTGAAGGGAATGGGCGGTCGGTACTCCATCAGCAAGCGATGTTTGTTATACTCGCCGCCTGTTCTTTATCTGAGTGCTACCCGTTATGCGATTAAACCCCAGTCAACAACACGCCGTCGAATTCGTTACCGGGCCTTGTTTGGTTCTGGCCGGGGCTGGCTCGGGTAAAACGCGGGTAATTACCAACAAAATCGCTCATTTGATCCGTGAATGTGGTTATCAGGCTCGTCATATCGCTGCCGTAACCTTTACCAACAAAGCCGCGCGTGAAATGAAAGAGCGTGTAGGGCAAACGCTGGGGCGCAAAGAAGCGCGCGGATTAATGATCGCCACCTTCCATACTTTGGGGTTGGAGATTATTAAAAAAGAATTTGCAGCGTTGGGAATGAAGTCCAACTTTTCGCTATTTGACGATCAAGATCAGATAGCTTTGCTTAAGGAGTTGAGCGAAAAGTGGTTGGAAAATGACAAGACGTTGATCCAGCAATTGATCTCGACCATCTCCAATTGGAAAAACGATCTGGTTGATCCCGCTCGTGCGGCAGATTTAGCCCGATCCGAGCGTGATAAGCTTTTTGCCCACTGTTACGCGATGTATCACGATCATATGCGCGCCTGTAATATTCTGGATTTCGACGATCTGATCCTGCTGCCGACATTGCTATTACAGCGCAATGAAGAAGTACGAGAACGTTGGCAGAATAAATTACGTTACCTGCTGGTGGATGAATATCAAGATACCAACACCAGCCAATACATGATGGTTAAGCTATTGGTCGGCAACCGCGCACGTTTTACCGTGGTCGGTGATGATGACCAGTCGATCTACTCTTGGCGCGGCGCACGGCCGCAAAATCTGGTGTTGCTGAAAGAAGACTTCCCACATTTGCAGGTCATTAAGCTTGAGCAGAACTATCGCTCGTCTCAGCGCATCCTCAAAGCTGCCAATATCCTGATCGCCAATAACCCACACGTGTTTGAGAAGCGATTATTTTCCGAATTGGGTTACGGTGAAGAGTTAAAAGTGGTCACGGCCAATAACGAAGACCACGAAGCGGAGCGCGTCGTCGGTGAACTGATTGCCCATCACTTTGTGAAGAAAACTAACTACGGCGATTACGCCATTTTGTATCGTGGTAATCACCAGTCGCGGCTGTTCGAAAAGATGCTGATGCAAAACCGCATCCCTTATCGTATCTCTGGCGGCACCTCTTTCTTCTCTCGCCCCGAAATTAAAGACTTGTTGGCTTACCTGCGTGTATTGACCAACCCCGATGACGATAGCGCATTCTTGCGTATCGTTAACACGCCACGGCGTGAGATTGGGGCTGCGACCCTGCAAAAACTGGGTGAGTGGGCCAATCAGCGCAATAAAGGGCTATTTAAAGCCAGCTTTGATATGGGGTTAAGCCAGTATTTAACGGGGAGAGGCTTAGAGTCTTTGCAGCGTTTTACCCATTGGATGGGGACTATCTCCGAACTGGCCGAACGCGAACCTATCGCAGCGGTTAGAGATTTGATTCACGGTGTGGATTACGAAAGCTGGTTATTTGAAACTTCCCCCAGTCCGAAAGCCGCTGAAATGCGCATGAAAAACGTTAACCAGTTGTTTAGCTGGATGACCGAAATGCTTGAAGGTACCGACTTGGATGAGCCAATGACGCTGACTCAAGTGGTCACCCGTTTCACCCTGCGCGATATGATGGAACGCGGTGAAAGTGAAGAAGAGCTGGACCAAGTACAGCTGATGACGCTACATGCGTCAAAAGGTCTGGAATTCCCTTACGTCTTCTTAGTCGGCATGGAAGAAGGTCTGTTGCCGCATCAGAGCAGTATTGATGAAGACAACGTCGATGAAGAACGACGTCTGGCTTATGTGGGCATCACCCGCGCTCAGAAAGAGCTGATCTTTACGCTTTGTCGTGAAAGACGCCAATACGGTGAGCTCATTCGCCCAGAACCCAGCCGTTTCCTGTTAGAACTGCCGCAAGATGATCTCGCCTGGGAAACCGAACGCAAAGTCGTTAGCCCAGAAGAACGGCAACAAAAAGGCTTAAGCAATCTGGAAAAAATCCGCGCACAACTGGCAAAAGCCAAAGAAAACGGGAATTAAGAAAGGTTTTTGAATCTTTTTTGTGTTGGCTTAAAAAGCCAAGTGGCGCACTCAAAATTTCACTGATAAATGGTGGAGAGACAATAGTTTTATTATTAGCTCGCACCCGAATGCGGGGATCCGTAGGGATGAAATTTGCGCTATCGCGCAAGCCCCTGAAACACGACCGCTACTGGACTGAGAGTTAACGAATATAAAAGGCGCCAAATTGCGCCCTCCGATTTACATCATAACGGGCTCAGTCGCCTACTGAGAAGGAACCTTAGGCAGGTTCCTGTTCTTCAATACTCAACGGCCAATGGACGTAGCTCTGCCAATGGCTTTCTTGCTCTAACTCTTCGGCGCGCAGCGGATGTTGTTCTAACCAGCCTTGAGGTACCACGACACGGAGCTCATCTTCGTTAGCATGCAGACGTACTGCCGGTAACGTGTCATCACGGCGACGGCTGGCAAAGATAATCGCCAGTCGCATAATGCGGCACAAACGTTCTGCCTGACGTGGTGGCAAGGCGTTTTGCTGATTAAGCAGTGACAAGTCCAGATTGCTGTTCTGGTTTTGCAGCAGTGTGGCTAATAGTTTCTTTTGAGCGGGGGTAAAGCCCGGCAAATCCAGATGGCGGATTAAATAGGCCGCATGCTGTGGCGCTTTTTTGAAATCAACGCTTAAACCAATCTCGTGAATCAAACAGGCGCTGTTGAGTAATTCTCGCGCACGTTCGTCCAAGTGCCAGATATTTGCTACCTGTACAGAGAAGTTATCCGCTAATTGGGCGACGCGAGCAGCCTGTTCACTATCAAGCAGATAGTGACGTTGTAAATTACGCAGCGTACGTAAACGAATATCCTGCACGACAGGTAAATGCAGCATGCCATAGACCAATCCTTCGCGCAGTGCGCCGCCGGCTAAGGTCATGGTTTCAATATTTAGCGTTTTGAAAAGAGCTATCAGAATAGATAAGCCGCTAGGGAAGACTAACGCTCGTTCTAATGTTAGTCCTTCTATTTCTAATTCTTCCAACTTGCCACAGGCAATAGCTCGTTGTTTGAGCTGTTGTAACTTAGGCAGGGTAATACGTTCGTCCATGCCTTGAGCAACCATAATTTCCTGCAACGCTTGCACGGTGCCTGAGGCACCTACACAAATTTGCCAACCGTTTTCTAGCAGTATATTGGCGACAGGGCGGATCATTTCGGTTGCGGCGAGTTCTGCCTGTTCAAAATTTTCTTTCGCGAGATTGCGATCCCCAAAGTAGCGTTCGAGCCAGGTTACGCAACCCATAGATAGGCTGAATAACCGCGTTGCCTGCGCGCCGGTTCCGGTGACAAGTTCGGTACTGCCACCGCCGATATCGACCACTAGCCGCTTTTCCGGGCCGCCAGTGGTATGCGCTACACCTTGGTAAATCAATCGAGCTTCTTCTTCGCCGCTGATCACTTGTACCGGGCAACCCAAGATAGTTTCAGCCACCTTGAGAAATTCATCGGCATTGTTCGCCAATCGTAATGTTGCGGTAGCCACGACACGAATTTGATCGAGCGGAATATCCTGCAGCCGTTCAGAGAATAACCTGAGGCATTGCCAGCCGCGTTGCATCGCTTCCTGCGATAGCTGATTTTGCTTGTCGAGCCCTGCGGCTAGGCGAACTTTACGTTTAATACGCGCTAGCGTTTGAATACTTCCCGCCACCTCACGGACGACCAACATATGAAAGCTGTTGGAACCCAGATCGATCGCTGCATAAAGTGAGGTGGAGCTCAGCATAGTTTTAGCTCGTGCGTTTACGGTTATTACGAGGCGCACCATTTCCGCGACGCGACGATGGCGTATTGCGGCGTGGGCCATTACCATTGCGACTGCGAGCCAGGCGTTTCGCCGGAGGCAAATCAGTCAATAGGGCATCACTATTATATTTGCTAACTGGAATACTGTGGCCAGTATAGGTTTCAATCGCCGTCAAGTTCAGCGCGTATTCTTCACAAGCCAGGCTTATCGAGTGACCACTTAAACCAGCACGGCCGGTACGGCCAATACGGTGAACATAATCTTCACAGTCATCAGGCAAATCGTAGTTAAAAACGTGTGTCACGGCTGGGATATGCAAACCGCGAGCGGCGACATCGGTAGCGACCAAGATGTCGAGATCACCTTTGGTGAAATCTTCCAGAACACGCAGACGTTTCTTCTGCGGCACGTCGCCGGTCAACAGACCAACGCGATGACCATCGGCAGCCAAACTCCCCCAAACCTCTTCACAGCGATGCTTGGTGTTTGCGAAGATAATGCAGCGATCTGGCCACTCTTCTTCAATCAACGTTTGCAACAGGCGCATTTTCTCTTCATTTGAAGGATAGAAAAGCTCTTCCTTAATGCGGTGTCCGGTTCTTTGTTCCGGTTCGATTTCAATCGACTCGGCATTGTTCATGTTTTCAAATGCTAATTCTTTAACGCGATAAGATAACGTTGCAGAGAACAGCATATTTAAACGTTGATCGGCTGGTGGCATTCTGCGGAACAGCCAGCGGATATCCTTAATAAAGCCCAGATCGAACATACGATCGGCTTCATCAAGCACAACGACCTGAATCGCGCCCAAATTGATATGATTCTGTTTGGCGTAGTCGATGAGACGACCGGTTGTACCAATCAGGATATCAACGCCGCTTTCTAACACTTTTAGCTGTTTGTCGTAGCCATCACCGCCGTAAGCCAGACCCAACTTCAGGCCAGTAGACTCGGAAAGTGCGGCGGCGTCAGAGTGAATTTGTACTGCTAATTCACGCGTTGGTGCCATAATCAACGCACGAGGTTGATTGGTTTGGCGACCTTCTGCAGCGGGGTGAGAAAGCAAATAATGGAAAGTAGACGCTAAGAAAGCTAGCGTCTTGCCGGTACCGGTTTGCGCCTGACCCGCTACATCTCGCCCAGAAAGGGTAATTGGCAATGCCAATGCCTGAATAGGGGTGCAGTAATGAAAGCCTTTCTTTTCAAGGGCTTCAACCGCAAGTGGGTGCAGGGCGAAGTCGGAAAACTTCTTTTCTGTTAAGTGTGTTTTGCTCATAGTGTGGTAGAATATCAGCTAAGTATTGCTTTACGAAAGCATATCCGTTGAAATAAAAACGGTGAAATCAAGTCAACCTGATGTTGCTTAATGCTACATCAACCAGGTAAAGATAATCCTTTGGAGTAGAACATGAGCGATAAAATTATTCATCTGAGCGATGACAGTTTTGGCAACGACGTCCTGAAAGCAGAAGGGCCTGTTCTGGTCGACTTCTGGGCAGAATGGTGCGGTCCATGTAAGATGATTGCTCCGATCCTGGACGAAATTGCCGGCGAGTTTGCAGGTAAGTTGACCATTGCTAAATTGAATATCGATGAGAACCAAGGTACCGCGCCAAAATACGGTATCCGCGGTATCCCAACGCTGTTGTTATTCAAAGGCGGTGAAGTGGCTGCAACCAAAGTTGGTGCCCTGTCAAAAAGCCAGCTGAAAGAGTTCTTGGAAGCAAATCTGTAATCTGAATTAGCATATTCAGCTAGGTGTTTAGGGGTGCTTCGAGTTTTTCAAATTGACCTCTAGACGCCTGTCTGGAAGCGTGATAAGTTTATCTTCACTGCATATAGACCTTACCTGTAGTTTGACTCTTATATAGTTTGATTCTAACCATAGTTTGACTCTTATATAGTTTGATTCTAACGTTTTACCCTGTGTCGAAAACATCTGCCTCTAATGTTGCTTCTAAAAAATAAGTTGAACTGGCGATGTGCTTTGACAATCTAACGGTTTACATACAAGCGGCTTTAAGACACCTTCAATATCAGTCTGCCCTCTACAACACTGGCTCGTGAGCGTTTACGTGCTGCCTGTTATCAGAAACTGCTAATTGAGTGTCGTATATAAACAGGCACGGATGACCTTGCCATCCTCATTCACGACAGATGTTCGAGACATACCCCGAGTTAAAGAACCCACCACTATGAATCTTACCGAATTAAAAAATACGCCGGTTTCTGACCTAATAGCACTCGGCGAAAATATGGGACTTGAAAACCAAGCCCGTATGCGTAAACAAGACATCATCTTCTCGATTTTGAAGCAACATGCGAAAAGCGGAGAAGATATTTTCGGCGACGGCGTACTGGAAATATTGCAGGACGGATTTGGTTTCCTCCGCTCTGGTGATAGTTCCTACCTTGCTGGTCCCGACGATATCTATGTTTCTCCTAGCCAAATCCGCCGCTTCAATCTCCGTACTGGTGACACCATTTCTGGTAAAATTCGCCCACCAAAAGAAGGTGAACGCTATTTTGCCCTGTTAAAAGTTAACGAAGTTAACTACGACAAACCTGAAAACGCCCGCAGTAAAATCCTGTTCGAAAACCTTACTCCACTTCATGCTAATTCTCGTCTGCGGATGGAACGAGGCAATGGTTCGACAGAAGATTTAACCGCTCGCGTACTGGATTTGGCTGCGCCAATCGGTCGTGGACAGCGTGGACTCATCGTAGCACCGCCGAAAGCCGGTAAAACTATGTTGTTGCAGAACATCGCCACTAACATTGCTTACAATCATCCAGATTGCGTATTGATGGTGCTGCTGATTGACGAGCGTCCAGAAGAAGTGACCGAGATGCAACGTTTGGTTAAAGGTGAAGTTATTGCTTCTACCTTTGATGAGCCAGCGTCTCGCCACGTTCAGGTCGCCGAAATGGTCATCGAGAAAGCTAAGCGTTTGGTTGAGCATAAAAAAGACGTCATTATCTTGCTCGACTCCATCACTCGTTTAGCGCGTGCTTATAACACCGTGGTTCCAGCATCTGGCAAAGTGTTGACTGGTGGTGTGGATGCTAACGCATTGCATCGTCCTAAGCGTTTCTTCGGTGCCGCTCGTAACGTAGAAGAAGGTGGTAGTTTGACTATCATCGCCACCGCACTGGTTGATACCGGTTCGAAGATGGATGAAGTGATCTACGAAGAGTTTAAAGGTACCGGCAACATGGAATTGCACTTGGCGCGTAAAATCGCTGAAAAACGTGTATTCCCTGCTATCGATTACAATCGCTCTGGTACCCGTAAAGAAGAATTACTTACCAGTTCTGAAGAGCTGCAAAAAATGTGGATCCTGCGCAAAATTATTCACCCAATGGGTGAGATCGACGCGATGGAGTTCCTCATCAATAAGCTTGCGATGACAAAAACCAATGACGATTTCTTCGATATGATGAAACGTTCTTAGTTTTCATTAGTAAATCTGTGCAAAACGCCACGCTAAGTCGTGGCGTTTTGTGCTTTAGGTGGTTACGATATGTAACGTAATTTTTTTAGTAAAATTATTCAGATATACACCGATAGTTTTTTCCATTTTCTCTGTTTACTTTATCGATGTTTAAAAGTGCGATAGCACAGCATTTTAAGTTTTGTTGGAAAAAAACAAACTGTAGCAATAAGATATGATGGTAAAGCTGTGAGGTATGATGATGATTAATAAGCTTCAAGCTCGACTACATTCTCTTTTTGCAGATCAATCTTTATTGCAGAGATGTATTAATTGTGAATTTACTCACTATGAGTACTGAACTTTTCTTTATTTTCTTGTTTTCTTTTGTCTTTTTATTTTTGGCACGAAAAGTTGCCAAAAAAATAGGCTTGGTGGACAAGCCCGATTTCCGTAAACGCCATCAGGGGCTGATTCCTCTGGTTGGCGGCATTTCTGTCTACGCTGGTATCTGCTTCACCTTTTCCATCACCGATTATCACATCGCCCATCGAGAATTGTACTTGATTTGCTCTGGGTTGCTGGTCTTTGTTGGCGCGTTAGACGATCGCTTCGATATTAGCGTGAGAATCCGCGCTTTCATTCAGGCGATTGTCGCGATTGTGATGATGGTATTTGCTGGCATGGTGCTGAGTAATCTGGGTCATATCATCGGGCCTTGGGCGATGGCATTAGGGCCGTTCAGCTATCTATTTACTCTGTTTGCCGTCTGGGCGGCTATCAACGCTTTCAATATGGTTGATGGTATCGACGGCCTTCTTGGTGGTTTGTCTTGTGTCACCTTTGGCGCGATGGGCATTGTGATGTTCATGAGCGGATACAGAGAGTTGGCGCTGTGGTGTTTTGCGATGATTGCCTGCATTGTGCCTTATATTCTGCTTAACCTCGGTGCCTTTGGCCGCCGCTATAAAGTGTTTATGGGAGATGCGGGCAGTACATTAATTGGTTTTACGGTCATTTGGATCTTACTGCAAAGTACACAGGGGGTCTCTCCTCCTATGACGCCTGTCACTGCACTTTGGTTAATCGCTATTCCGCTAATGGATATGATTGCCATCATGTACCGTCGCTTGCGTAAAGGCATGAGTCCCTTCTCCCCGGACCGCCAACATATTCACCATTTGATCATGCGGGCCGGGTTCACCTCTCGGCAGGCTTTTGTCCTCATCACTTTAGCGGCAGCGGTGCTGGCGGCTATAGGGGTAACTGGTGAGCATTTGTTGGTGCCGGAATGGGTGATGCTGGCGCTATTCCTGCTCGCATTTCTACTGTATGGCTATTGTATAAAACGTGCATGGCGAGTGGCTCGCTTTATTAAAAGAGTGAAAAGACGCTTGCGTCGGATGACTCACCAATAGATCTTTAATCATTCATTTAGCTATTTATCCATCTGGCTATTTATCAATTGAGGTTTGGTTGGGATGAAATCAGAGACGATGTCCAAAAAAGACGATCTCGCCCTTGATAACGAATTAGACATTCGCGGTTTGTGTCGCTCATTATGGCGTGGTAAGTGGTGGATTGTCGGGATTGGCGCGGTGTTCGCGCTGGTGACTTTGCTCATCACCTTACTGATGACACCGGTCTGGAGTTCGCTGGCGGTGACTGATAAGCCAACGGTCAACAACCTCGGCTCGTATTTTTCTCAGGCCCAGTTTTTGCGTAATTTGGACACACGTAATGTACTGACGCCGACTGGCGATGGTCCGTCGATTTCTGATGATGCTTATAATGAATTTATCAAACAGTTAGGCGCTTACGATACCCGCCGCGATTTCTGGCTGAAAAGCTCATATTATCAGCAGCGCAAAGAAGGGAAGGCCACTGCAGACGCGACATTATTGGAGAAGCTTATCAATGATGTGCAATTTATTGCCCGCGACGACAAAAAGTTTCCCAACGACAGTATTAAACTCTCTGCCGAAGATGCAGCAGATGCCAATAACCTGCTGCGCGACTATGTCAATTTTGCCAGCGAGCGAGCGGCTAAGCATCTGACAGATGAAATTCAAGGTGCCTGGGCTGCCCGAACGCAATCCATGAAAGCACAAGTTAAACGCCAAGAGGCCGTTGCTGGAGCTATTTATCAGCGTGAGGTCAATGGCATTGAACAGGCGTTAAAAATTGCCCAGCAGCAAAAAATCGACCGTAGTATCACCGAAACCACAGCTCAAAACCTTTCTAATGCAGATCTGTTTTTATTAGGTACGCCGATGTTGCAGGCACGTCTCGAATTGCTGCAAGCCAGCGGGCCGAGTTTTGATGTGGATTACGATCGTAATAAAGCCATGCTTGCTACCTTGAACGTTGGGCCAGTCTTAAATCCCAATTTTCAAACTTATCGCTACCTACGCACGCCAGAAGAACCGGTGAAAAGAGACAGCCCACGCCGGGTGTTCTTGATGGTGATGTGGGGAGTTGTGGGAGCGTTTATTGGTGCTGGAGTTGCGCTAACCCGTCGTCGTTATTGAGATCAGCCAAGAGGCTGTGAATTTACGCATGGCAGGGATAAATAAATGGGCATCGAAGAGTGCCCGACCTGCAGAGAATCTCTGTGCCTATCCGAATAAGCGAGATCGCTATGAAGATATTAACTATTTTTGGTACCAGACCTGAAGCCATCAAAATGGCGCCTTTGGTACATGCTTTGGCTCAGGATGAGGCCTTTGAATCAAAAGTCTGTGTGACTGCCCAACACCGAGAAATGCTAGATCAAGTTGTCCAGCTTTTTGCGATTAAGCCGGATTACGATTTAAATATTATGCAAGCTGGTCAAGGTTTGACGGAAATTACCAGCCGTATTCTTCTCGGTCTTAAACCAGTTTTGGAAGAGTTTAAGCCCGACGTTGTATTGGTGCATGGCGATACCACTACTACGCTGGCCGCTAGTCTGGCCGCTTATTATCAACAGATTCCTATTGGCCATGTTGAAGCGGGGCTACGTACGGGGAATCTGCTTTCACCTTGGCCTGAAGAGGGAAACCGTTGTCTTACTGGACATTTGGCGGCCTGGCATTTTGCTCCCACTGAACTATCCCGGGCAAACTTACGACGTGAAGGTATTAACGACTCGGCGATTTTTGTTACCGGCAATACGGTGATCGATGCGCTGTTGTGGGTACGTAATCTGGTTAGCGAAGATAACGAACTTGCCGCTCGCTATCCTTTCATTGACCCACAGAAAAAGATGCTGCTGGTGACCGGTCATCGCCGTGAAAGCTTTGGCGGCGGTTTCGAACGTATTTGTCACGCCTTGGCGCAAATCGCCACGCAACACCCTGATTTACAAATTGTCTATCCGGTACATCTCAACCCGAATGTCAGTGATCCTGTAAAACGGATTTTGCATGGCATTGATAATGTCATCCTGATCGAGCCACAGGATTACCTGCCATTTGTTTATCTGATGGATAAAGCAACGCTGATTTTAACTGACTCCGGCGGCGTACAGGAAGAGGCACCCTCGCTAGGTAAACCGGTGCTGGTAATGCGCGATACCACCGAACGACCTGAGGCGGTTGATGCGGGGACGGTACGGTTAGTCGGAACGAACACCGAAACGATTGTTAATGAAGTAAACAGGCTGCTGACGGATTCACAAGCCTATCAAAGTATGAGCAGAGCGCATAACCCCTACGGTGATGGACAAGCTTGTAAACGCATTTTGGACGCATTAAAGACATATCGGAAAATGTCATGAGTTTTGAAACTATCTCTGTGATCGGTTTGGGCTATATAGGGCTGCCAACGGCGGCCGCATTTGCCTCATGCCATAAAAAAGTGATTGGTGTTGATATCAACCAGCATGCGGTTGATATCATTAATCAAGGCGCCATTCATATCGTCGAGCCTGATCTCGATGTATTAGTTAAGCAAGGTGTCGAAAACGGTTTCCTGCGTGCGGTGACAACACCACAAGCGGCAGATGCTTTTTTAATTGCCGTACCGACGCCGTTTAAAGAACAACACCAGCCTGATTTGATTTTTGTAGAGCGTGCTGCCCGTTCGCTTGCTCCGGTGTTGAAAAAAGGTGACTTAGTCATTCTGGAATCGACCTCACCCGTTGGGACGACTGAACAGGTGGCTGAATGGCTCGCTCAGATGCGCCCAGACTTGACCTTCCCGCAACAGGCCGGTGAATCATCCGACATCAACATTGCTTACTGTCCCGAGCGCGTATTGCCGGGCAAGGTGATGGTTGAGCTGATGAAAAACGATCGGGTGATTGGCGGCATGACATCAGTATGCTCACAGCGGGCCTGTGCACTGTATAACCTGTTCTTGCAGGGTGAATGCATTATTACCAACTCCCGGACTGCCGAGATGTGCAAGCTAACGGAAAACAGCTTCCGTGATGTCAATATCGCTTTTGCCAATGAGCTGTCGCTTATCTGTGATGCTCAAGGTATCGACGTATGGGAATTAATCCGCCTGGCTAACCGACATCCGCGTGTGAATATTTTACAGCCAGGGCCGGGTGTTGGTGGGCACTGCATTGCAGTCGACCCTTGGTTTATTGTGGCGCAAAACCCTGATCTAGCCCGATTGATTCATACTGCGCGTGATGTCAACGACAGCAAACCATTCTGGGTGATGGACAAAGTGAAAGCTGCACTAGCAGACTGTTTGACGGTGAGCGGCAAACGGGCTGCGGATATCAAAATTGCCTGCTTTGGCTTGGCCTTTAAATCTAATATTGACGACTTACGTGAAAGCCCGGCAGTGGAAGTGACCAAACTTATTGCCGATTGGCACGCCGGGGAAACTTGGGCTGTCGAGCCTAACGTGCAGAAATTGCCCACTTCTCTGGCTAAAAAAGTGATATTGAAAGGTCTCACCGAGGCGTTAGAACATGCCGATCTGCTGGTGATGTTGGTCGATCATACGGATTTCAAACTGATTCCAAGGGATCAGATTACCCAGAAATGGATCATTGATACCAAAGGTGTCTGGCAATAGTTTGCCGCCAGAGTGGGGGAACATCTGATGAGTGTGCATGGTAATTTGCAGCCCCTCTCTTGGGAGAGCGAATTCTTTGGCCTGCAGACGGCAAAACTGCAGCTGGCATCTGAAGCTCCTTTGATTACAGAGGCCATGTTGGCATGCCATGCATTGGTACAAGCTAAAGTGCCCGCTGCTAATGTCGCTCAACTTGATGCTTTATCTCAACTTGGTTTTCAATTCGTAGAAGGTGAAATGGATTGCTGTCTGGCGATAACAGCGCAGGATGGCTTACCCGCTGTACCGCAGAGATGGCGTGTTGCCAATACGGACAGCCTAGACTCGGTTCGTGATATTGCCAGAGGCGCTTTCTCGTTAAGCCGTTTTCGCTCGCCTTGGTATCAACCTGGTGATAGCGGCCGTTTTTACACGCTGTGGGCTGAAAAAGCCATTCTTGGTACCTTTGACACACATTGCTTAGTCATTCAGGGCACCGACGCCCAACCGCTGGGTTTTGTGACTTTGCGCAGTATTGCGCCGGGTGAAGCGCGCATTGGTTTATTAGCCGTGCGGCCGGATAGTACTGGGCAGGGTGTCGGAAAAAAATTGATGATTGCCGCACGGCAATGGTGCGCTCAGCAGGCAATTTCACGGTTATACGTCGCGACCCAAAGCAGCAATATCGCTGCGCTCAACCTTTATCTGGCAAGCGGTGCAAAGCTTGTCAGCTCGGCTTACTGGCTCTACAGGTAAATCTTATGATCCCGTTTAATGCACCGCCCGTTGTTGGCTCCGAAATCGACTATATGCAGGCGGCGATGGCAAGTGGCAAATTATGCGGCGATGGTGGTTTTACGCGCCGTTGCCAGCAATGGTTTGAGAAAAACTTTCGTAGTGCAAAAGTGTTATTAACACCTTCCTGTACCGCCTCGTTAGAGATGGCGGCGCTGTTGCTTGATATTAAAGACGGCGATGAAGTGATCATGCCCAGCTACACCTTTGTCTCTACTGCGAACGCCTTTGTGCTGCGCGGAGCTAAGGTTGTTTTTGTTGATATTCGTCCCGATACGTTAAATATCGATGAAACCTTGATTGAAGCGGCGATCACCGATAAAACCCGTGCCATCGTGCCGGTGCACTACGCGGGCGTTGCCTGTGAGATGGATGTCATTATGGCGCTTGCAGAAAAATACCATCTGTTTGTGGTGGAAGATGCCGCGCAAGGTGTGATGTCGACCTATAAGGGTAAAGCGCTGGGCACTATTGGTCATATTGGCTGTTTCAGTTTTCACGAGACCAAAAATTACACCGCCGGTGGTGAAGGTGGGGCAACGCTGATTAATGATCCTGCGCTGATCGACCGTGCAGAAGTCATTCGTGAAAAAGGCACCAATCGTAGTCAATTTTTCCGCGGTCAGGTTGATAAATATACATGGCGGGATATTGGTTCCAGCTACCTGATGTCAGATCTGCAAGCCGCCTACCTTTGGGCACAGCTAGAAGTCGCAAACGAGATTAATCAGCGCCGCTTGGCTTTATGGCAACAATACTATTCTGCTTTCGCGCCGTTGCAAAATGCCGGGCATCTTGAGCTGCCACGCGTGCCCGCTGAATGTGTGCAAAACGCCCATATGTTTTACATTAAATTGGCTGATATCGAACAGCGTGATGCCTTAATCCGTTACATGAAAGAGGCGGAGATTTTGACGGTGTTCCATTATATCCCGCTACATAGCTCCCCGGCGGGTGAATCTTTTGGACGCTTTGCCGGTGAAGACCGCTTTACCACGCAAGAGAGTGAACGTCTGGTGCGCTTACCATTGTTTTATAATATGGACGATATCACGCAAAAAACAGTGATCGCCACGTTGCAAAGCTTCTTCGCCTGATATGTCACTTGCTAAAGCCTCTATTTGGACCGCTGGCTCGACGCTAATTAAAATTGGCGCTGGTTTGCTGGTGGTCAAATTGCTTGCCGTTAGTTTTGGTCCGGATGGTGTTGGTCAAGCGGGAAACTTCCGCCAATTGGTCACCGTGTTGGGCGTACTTTCTGGTGCCGGGATATTTAATGGTGTCACTAAGTATGTTGCTGAGTATCAGCACCAACCCGATCGCTTAAAAGCAGTACTTGGCACCGCTTCAACGCTGATTCTGGGATTTTCCTCGCTGCTGGCGGTCATTTTTCTGCTGGCGGCAGCGCCAATTAGCGAGGCGTTATTTGGGCATGACCGCTACCAGTCGATAGTGCGTGCGGTTGCATTAATCCAGATGGGTATAGCTTATGCCAACTTTTTCCAGGCGATCCTCAAAGGGTATCGCGATGCGATGGGGAATGCGCTGGCAGTCATTGGCGGTAGCCTGATTGGCTTACTGGCTTATCTATTGTGTTTCTGGCTGGGTGGATATGTTGGTGCATTGGCGGGATTAGCATTGGTGCCAGCGCTAGCGTTATTGCCGGCTGGGGCCATCTTGCTACGCAAGCAAGCTTTTCCACTGCATTATCTTGCCCTACGTTGGGATGCGTTGCTGGCCAGCCACTTTGCTAAGTTTACGCTGATGGCGCTGATTACCTCGGTCACATTGCCGGTGGCCTATATCATGATGCGTAACCAGCTGGCCGCGCATTATGGCTGGCAGGCAGTGGGGATTTGGCAGGGCGTCAGCAGCATTTCCGACGCGTATTTGCAGTTTATCACCGCTTCTTTTAGCGTCTATCTGTTACCGACGTTAGCGCGGCTTACTGATAAACAGGCCATTTCACGTGAAATCATCAAGTCATTAAAATTTGTTCTGCCGGTCGTTGCCGCCGCGAGCTTTACCGTATGGTTGTTGAGAGATTTTGCTATTTGGTTACTGTTTTCTAAGCAGTTTGTGGCAATGCGTGATCTCTTTGCCTGGCAACTAGTCGGGGATGTGCTAAAGGTCAGTTCTTATATCTTTGGTTACCTGGTAATTGCGAAGGCATCACTGCGTTTTTATCTCTTAACTGAACTGAGCCAGTTTGCATTGCTCAGCGGTTTTTCTCATTGGCTTATCCCTTTGCATGGTTCATTGGGCGCGGCCCAAGCCTATATGGCGACCTATATTATTTACTTCGCCCTGTGTTGCACCGTATTTGTTATTTATCGTAGACGAGCATGACAACCCTGATTCACGTATTGGGATCTGATATCCCACACCATAATATGACTGTGCTGCGCTTCTTTAATGATGTGCTGGCCTCTTACGTGCCGATTGAGCAACTAGGGCGCTTTATGGTAGTTAGTCGCGACCCAGCGGCGTTTGATGCTTTCAATGAACTCAAGATTGAAATCGCGGCGGATAAAGCCACATTGGCGCAAGCGGTTATTGCACTCGCGCGCGAAGATCGCAGCCGTCGCTTTCTGTTTCACGGTCAATTTAATCCCGGTTTATGGCTGGCCTTACTGACGGGCAAGATTAAGCGCGACCAATTTTACTGGCATATTTGGGGCGCGGATCTTTATGAAACCGCCTCGAGTATGAAATATCGACTCTTCTATCTATTGCGGCGTTTCGCGCAGAAACGTGTGGGGCACGTTTTTGCCACGCACGGTGATTTAAGCTACTTTCATCGGCGGCATCCTAATGTAGCGTCATCATTACTCTATTTTCCGACGCGTATGGACCCGGCGTTAACTCTGCCTGCTACTACGCCTGCGCCACAGGGGAAAATGAGGGTGCTGGTGGGTAACTCAGGTGATGCCAGCAATCGTCATCTGGAAGCATTGCGTACATTACATCAGCAGTTTGGTGCTGATATCCAAGTGATCTTGCCGATGGGCTATCCGCAGAATAATCAGGCTTATATCGAACAAGTTAGGGCCGAAGCGTTACGGCTTTTCCCTGTTGAAAACGTGCGCTTATTGGTTGATTCGATGGCCTTTGATGACTATCTGGCGATGTTGCGTACCTGCTCATTAGGTTACTTTATCTTTGACCGTCAGCAGGGAATCGGCACCTTGTGCTTACTTATCCAGTTTGCTGTCCCTTTTGTTATTAGTCGGCACAACCCGTTTTGGGAAGATTTGGCTGAGCAGCATTTACCCGTGTTGTTTTATGGTGATGAGCTTAATATAGCGACGGTTAACGAAGCGCGTCGTCAAATGCTCAGTTGCGATCGCCACAATATTGATTTCTTCAACCCTAACTATATCAAGGGTTGGCAGCAAGCGTTGGCTCGCATAGCAGGAGAGCCATCATGACCTTAGCCCAGCTAGGTGGGATGAGCGCAGTGTATGTGCTTTCCCTGCTGTTTATTCTAACGTTAACCTACATTGAGTTTCGCCGTGTGCGTTTTAATTTCAATGTGTTTTTCTCTGTGCTTTATCTGCTGACCTTCTATTTTGGTTTTCCTCTGACTTGTATTCTCGTTTTCCAGTTTGATGTTACCGTGGTGCCGGTCAGTTATTTACTGCAAGCGATGCTGGCCTCGACTTGTTTCTACGGTATCTATTATGTTTGTTATAAAACACGGCTACGACGTAAGCGCGTCGGTCCGGCGCGTGAAATATTCAGCATGAATAGAGTCGAGACGCATCTTACCTGGATGTTAATGGCACTTATTGCCATCGTGACTGTGGCTATTTTCTTTATGAATAACGGTTTTTTGTTGTTCAAATTGACCTCATATAGCCAGATATTTTCCAGTAATGTTTCTGGAGTCGCGCTCAAACGTTTCTTCTATTTCTTTATTCCCGCGATGTTGGTGGTTTATTTTCTACGTCAGGATGGGAAAAGCTGGCTACTGTTTTTGGTCACTACCGTCGCATTCGGTGTACTGACTTATGTCATTGTCGGCGGTACCCGCGCCAATATTATTATTGCCTTTGCTCTGTTCTTGTTTATCGGCATGATCCGCGGCTGGATAACGTTGTGGATGTTAGCTATTGCCGGCGTACTGGGCGTTGTAGGGATGTTCTGGCTGGCGTTAAAACGTTATAACCTCAATGTGAGCGGCGCTGAAGCATTTTATACATTCTTGTATTTGACCCGTGATACGTTTTCGCCGTGGGAGAATCTTGGCCTATTACTACAAAATTACGACAAGATTAGTTTCCAGGGATTGGCACCTATTATCCGTGACTTTTACGTGTTCATCCCTAGCTGGTTATGGCCAGGTAGACCAAGTGCCATCATGAATACCGGTAACTACTTCACGTGGGATGTATTGGATAATCATTCGGGATTGGCAATATCCCCGACACTGATTGGGTCACTGTTAGTGATGGGCGGAGTGTGGTTTATTCCGTTGGGTGCAGTGGCAGTTGGATTGATAATTAAGTGGTTTGATTGGCTTTATGAACAGGGGAAATCCGAACGTAACCCTTACAAAGCGGCAATTTTACACGGCTTTTGTTTCGGGGCGGTGTTTAATATTATTGTGCTAGCGCGTGAGGGTGTGGATTCTTTCTTTTCACGAGTGATTTTTTTTGGTGTGGTGTTTGGTACCTGCCTGGTACTGGCAAAACTCCTGTACTGGCTATTCGATTGCGCTGGTTTGATTAAATTGAGATCTTCAAAATCTCATCAAACTGCGCAAGTAGAAAGGACGCCTATAGATAGCCCGGAGTCATAGTAATAATGCATTCAGAACATATTCCTAAATATAAAATACGCGGGATCGATTTATGGGGATTCCGCTCAATGGCACAACTTCTCGATTATTTATTTACTGGGAGAAAAACTAAAACTGGCATTTTGGTGGCAATGAATGCTGAAAAAGTGCTCACCATTGAGCGTGATGCGCAGTTGCGGACGTTAATTGACGACGCTGACTATAAATATGCCGATGGCATCAGTATCGTACGTTCTATTCGCCGTAAATATCCCGAGTCACAGGTTGACCGTATTGCTGGTGCGGATTTATGGGAAGCCATAATGGAGCGAGCAGGCAGGGAAAATGCGCCAGTTTTTCTAGTCGGTGGTCGCCAAGCTGTGCTGGATCGTACTATTGAACTATTAAGAGCACGTTGGAATGTAAATATCGTCGGTAGCCAGGATGGTTATTTCACGCCTGAACAGCGTACTGCGGTCTGCGAGCGGATTAAATCAAGCGGTGCCGCTATTGTGACTGTCGCAATGGGTTCTCCACGCCAGGAGTTACTGATGCGTGATTGCCGCCAGTTATATCCTGAAGCGCTATATATGGGCGTGGGTGGCACCTATGATGTTTTTGTTGGCGAAGTGAAACGTGCACCTAAAGTCTGGCAAAAATGGGGAGTAGAGTGGCTTTACCGCCTAATACATCAGCCCAGCCGTTTGCCACGTCAGCTGAAATTACTCAAATATCTATTTTATCATTACACCCGCCAACTTTAATTCTATCTTCTCTATCCAATTAATTTTGAGATGCAGGCAGGCGGCTAAGCCTCCTGCAACCTGCAATATGACGGGTACAGGCATTGATCTTTGAAATAATGCACCGATGCTAAAACTCCGCAGAATCTGCTGTATTTCTCAGTTTTGACTATTGAATTGTTCAATATGTGGTCAGCTCGTCATGTTTTTACATTGTGGTTTGCAACTCACTATGAAATGCGGAAACATAGCCGCCGAAAATCTACTATTGCACTTTATATTCTTCATATTTGAAGTTGCATCTACGTTGGCGACGGTCACTTACCCGAATCACTTACCTAAGTAAGCTTATTGGGATGCGTTTCTTTTCCGGCTTGATGGCACTCTAATTATTTGGGGTATAGGTAGTAGAAATAACTATAAAGCATTCTGAAAATTCAGAAGGCAATCAAATACAACAATAGACAGTAGAGGGATTATGGCCGTTCAAGAGGAAAAACAGGGGCTACATCGTGGATTAGAAGCTCGGCATATCGAATTGATTGCTCTGGGCGGAACGATCGGCGTTGGGCTATTTATGGGGGCAGCGAGCACCTTAAAATGGGCTGGGCCTTCAGTACTGCTGGCGTATATTTTGGCCGGTGTTTTTGTCTTCTTCATTATGCGTTCAATGGGTGAAATGCTACATCTTGAGCCGGTAGCTGGCTCATTTGCCGTTTATGCACATAAATATCTCGGGCCTTACTTTGGTTATCTGACCGCCTGGAGTTATTGGTTCATGTGGATAGCGGTCGGTATTTCAGAAATCACAGCCATTGGTCTGTATGCACAGTACTGGTTCCCCGATTTACCTCAGTGGATCCCGGCACTAATTGCTGTTGCGATGGTTGCCGCAGCCAATTTAGCGGCGGTAAAGCTTTACGGGGAAATGGAGTTCTGGTTCGCACTGATTAAAATTACCACCATCATCGTGATGATTTTAGTGGGACTTGCGGTGATCTTCTTTGGTTTCGGCAATCACGGTCAGCCTATTGGTTTTAGTAATTTGACCATCAATGGCGGTTTCTTTGCCGGAGGCTGGAAAGGCTTCTTGTTTGCTCTGTGTATTGTTGTTGCTTCTTATCAAGGCGTTGAGTTAGTCGGTATTACTGCTGGTGAAGCGAAAAATCCACAGGTAACACTTAAGCGTGCTATTAACAAGGTTCTGTGGCGCATCCTGATTTTCTACGTGGGGGCGATTTTTGTTGTTATCACTATCTTCCCTTGGAATGAAATCGGCAATCACGGCAGCCCTTTTGTCATGACCTTTGCTAAGGTGGGTATCGTTGCAGCGGCAGGCATTATTAACTTTGTGATTTTGACGGCTGCGTTGTCGGGTTGTAATAGTGGCATGTATAGCTGTGGACGTATGCTCTATACGCTCGCTCAGAACCGCCAAGTGCCTGCAGTCTTAGGCAAAGTATCAGCCAGCGGTGTGCCGGTATATGGCATCGCCGTGACGATTCTCTGCCTGCTGGTTGGTTCGTGTCTGAATTACGTCATTCCAAACCCTGAGCAGGTGTTTGTTTACGTTTATAGCGCCAGCGTATTGCCGGGCATGGTACCGTGGTTTGTGATTCTGGTCAGTCAGCTGCGTTTTCGTGAAGCACACAAAGCGGCGCTACCTGCACACTCGTTCAAATCAATATTGTTCCCTTATACTAACTACTTGACCCTGGCTTTCTTGCTTTGTGTCTTGGTTGGCATGGCAATTAACCCAGATACGCGGGTTTCTTTGCTGGTGGGAGGAATATTTATTGCTGCCGTCTCACTTATTTACTTTGGTTTGGGCATGCATAAACGGGCGACGGTAAAAGTATAATACTGGCGATATCACCGTTTTATACGTCGGGTGGGGGAAATACAGGCTACTTTTAGTGCATAATGGACAAAGCGTAATCAAACGCAATATTTCCTAAAAAAAGCACTAGACAGCATGGCATTAAAACCGTAGTATCCCCACCCGCAACGGCGCTAAGCGCCCGTAGCTCAGCTGGATAGAGCGCTGCCCTCCGGAGGCAGAGGTCTCAGGTTCGAATCCTGTCGGGCGCACCATGAATTTAGTGCGCAAGAGTTGCGGCGATAGAGTTAGTTAGTGTAGTACGAGTATCTGATATGGTGGCTATAGCTCAGTTGGTAGAGCCCTGGATTGTGATTCCAGTTGTCGTGGGTTCGAGCCCCATTAGCCACCCCAGATTCTCTAAGCAGCATTTAAAAAGATTTGTGACAGTGCGAAGGTGGCGGAATTGGTAGACGCGCTAGCTTCAGGTGTTAGTGTTCTTACGGACGTGAGGGTTCAAGTCCCTCTCTTCGCACCACACAAAATCATTTAAATGATGTACTTAGCTCTAAAACGTTGTAGAATGAAAAAGCTTTAAAATCGGCGAGTAGCGCAGCTTGGTAGCGCAACTGGTTTGGGACCAGTGGGTCGGAGGTTCGAATCCTCTCTCGCCGACCAATTCAATGAAAGAGCCCTGCAGAAATGCAGGGCTTTTTTGTTTTTCAGGCATTTCACTGTTTGGACTATATTCTTTTCGTTGCCCGCAGTGTCGTTGATGTTAGAACGGCCTGTCGCTTGACGGAGACATTTATCCTTTTGATTTTATTTGCTTTATCTTCATCGGAAGGAAAGCGTCTCTCCGCGGTAACAGTTTTCTGTTTTGCCGATTGCTTTTAGCGAATGAAAAATCGCCGTGAGGCCAATCAGTGAATAAAATAACCCACTTAAAATCATTGCCTTATATTTTATATCGCCATTTTTTCCATTGATTACATTAATTGGCACGAACTATGCTATAAATACAGTGTAGATGCTCATCCCACACTCTTATGATTGCATTGCTTCATAAACCTCGGGATGACGCAGAGCCAATTTTCGGTGTCTCTTGTCTAATCTGAACGATATGACTTCTCAAAAAGTTTTATCACCCAGCAGGCAATACGTTGAGTGTGACACTACCCTGTTGTTCAAGACCTGATCTTTTTATGCACTTGCCTCTCCCGGCAAGTGTTTTTTTTGTCTGGAATATTTTCGACCCTAAATAGCAGATATAAAAAAGGTGCCTAATCAGGCACCTTGGGTATGCGGTAATAACTTACATCGTTATTATTCAGCTGGGTTATTTAGGCTTAGCATCAATCCTTGATGGCGCATTTCCGCCGCTTCTGCAGGTTTATGCAGTTTATCCAAAGCATCAGCAAGCCAGGCATAGTCGTAAGCGTCAGGACGCTGTTGCAAGGCGCTTCTGAAGGCTTCGGCTGCTTGCAGCCATTCACCATGTTTCATCAACAACTGGCCCAGCGTACTATTGAGCAGAGGAACATCGCCTTGCTGCTTGATAATATTACGCAATGCTTTTTCGAGTTGTTCCGGGTTGCCTGAGCGTAATTTCGGCATCATGGCAATCAGCCGCGGATCGTCGCTGCGCTTGAGGCCGTCCAGAATCACTTCTTGTGCTAAGTCATGATCGTTACATTCAATCAGATGTGCCGCCATTGCTACTTGTAATACCACTTCATGGCGGGTTTTACGGTTCTGATCTTTCCACCAGCGCTTCAAGCCTTCGCTGCCTTCTTCGGCCATCAACTGATCCATCAGGCCAAGATAGGCTTTTTCCTGCAATGCTTGAATCTGCTCATCATCGTAAATGTCGGCCTTGGCCATTGACGGCATAATTTCTAGCAACGAGCTGTAAGCCCCGGTACGTAAGTAAGCTTGTTCTGCCAGACGTAAAATTTCTGGATGGCGAGGAGAAAGACCCAACAGGCGATCAACACCATGACGTGCGGCATGAATTTCTCCTTGTGCCAACTGAATGCGCACACGGGTAATATCGACCGGAAGTTGGTCGGTATCCGCGATTTCTGCCGCACGCTCAAGATATTGATTGGTACGGAACTCATCACCGCGTTGTGACGCAGCTTCCGCCGCCAGCAAATAGTTAACCATCGGCTGTTCAGCGTGATCGGCATGGCGAGCGAGCAATTTCTCCATCTGGCGATGGTCACCTTCGGCCAGTTTAATCATTGCTTCTTGTGTTTTGCGTCGTGCTTTTGAACGTTTACGCCCAACGAACCAACCGCGGGTACGAGCACCGGTGCGGAAGACGCGACGTAATACCCACTCGATGAAAAACAGTACTAAAAATAGCAAGATTGCCATGATAGCCAGGCCGGTAACGCTGGTTTCAACGTTATAATTATCGGTCTGAATCAGAACGTAACCCTGATGACCGGCCAGCATTGGGCCGACAACGATGCCAGCAATCACAATCAGGAACAGGACTAAAACACGTAACATAGGTTAGCCCCCCTGGCTTGGTGTAGCGGCAGGTGCAGCAGGCTGTTGAAGCAGATTACGTACCCGGCTTTGCATCAATTTTTCCAGCATTGGCTGGCTTTTCAGCTGTTCTGGTACATCCATCGAAATGGATTGTTGTCTTAGTGTCTCAAGACTTGCCAGGAAGGCTTTGGTTGCTGGATCTGATGCATCGAAGTAAGCGCGAACCCAGGTTGATACGCTTTCGAGCGATTGTTTATAGATCTCATTTTGATGGCGTGGCACGGCTTGTGCTGCGATCAGCAGACTCGAACGGATATTTTCACGCAGGTAAATATCCTGGTTCGGTGCCAGCAGCGGCTCGGCACTGCTATCGCGACGGCGAATCGTGATGAAGTCCGACATAAAGTTATGCCAGCTTTTGGTGAGATTTTGACGCCATTGGCTGAGCGAGGCAGAAAGTTCGTTGCTATCGCTATCCATTGGTGATTCATCGCTGTTGTTATCGGCCAGTCGCAAATCATCAACCTGATTAGACAGCAAGTTTAGCTTGAGGATAATACCGTCAAAGTCGACTTGGGTGACCGCAGAAAGGCTTCCAACGTCTTCGTTGAGCGCTTTACGTACGTCGATAAGACTCGGATCGTTCATATCAGCCAGGCTAGCATCGGCGCTTTTTAACAGCGCGGCTGCGGTGGTGACATCTTGATCGCTCCACAGCTTACGCCCTGCCAACTTCACCAGATAGTCAGCCTGCGCCAGCATCCAGGTTTTAGCATCGCTGCCTGAAATCGCGGCAACCTTATCTTGCAACTCGCTCAATTGACGGCCAAAAGAAGCCTGCTGGAGGTCTGCGGCTTGCATTGATTTATCTTGCTGGCTGAGCAAGGCATCAATCTGTTGTTTATCTTGCAGATGGCCTGCTTTTAAACTGGCAATCTGTTCCTGCAATTCTTCATTGGTCAGGTTCATTGCTTGAGATTGGCGGTGTCCTTGATAATAAAGGCCTGCGCTCAAGGCAATGACTAAAACAATGGCGATAGCACCTAATACCGGACCCGTTTTACTGGTTTTGGCCGGTTTATCGCGCTCTGGCTGTTGGGTAACTTCACTTACGGTCGCATTTTCCTTAACGTCTGCGGAAGTATTGTTTTGCTCCGTCATATGGCACATCCCTTAGTCAGGTTATTTTAATGCACGAATAAGCGCATCATTATCAGCATTCTCGGCAACCCGAATTGTCGCTTGCCAGCCTAATTGGCGGGCGAGGGTTGCCAAACGTTCACTAACGACTATCAGACTACAACGCAAAAGCCATGAAGTTCGATAGTATTCAGGAACTAACATATATAACTGTTGTAACATTTCCCCACTGGTAACCACCAACGTATCGATACCTGCGCGCTGCCAATTGGCACTTTGCTCGCTGCCGTCATAATAAATTGGGCTGCGTTGGTAGCATTCGCAGTAGATCACTTCAACGCCGCGTTCACTCAATGTTTCTGCTATCAGCTCGCGCCCGCCGTTACCGCGTAGAATCAGCGCGCGTTTGGCCGACAGATTCTGCAAGGAAGGCAACTGCAGCAAGGTTTCACTGGTTTCACCTTCTTGTGGGTAAATGACCGGCAAACTACTGGCGCGATGCATCAATAATCCGGTAGTTCGTCCAATAGCATAGTAGTCTACACAATCCGGCCAGTGCTGTTGTTGCTGTTGCAAAGCTCGGTTTGCGTAATTAACGGCATGCTGTGATAGAACAACGATCAGATCCTGTCGCTGTAATGAGGATAGCATCTCTGGCAATTTTACGAGTTCACTCCCCGGTGAGAATTCGATCAGCGGAGAGTGATAGGCAACCCGGCCAAGCGTTCGCAAGCGGCTGACAAGCTGTTCCCCGGCAGGAGAAGGTCGGGTTACCAAAATACTCATCGCGGCGCATGTCCGTTATAAACGTCCGCCAGAATTTCGCGCGCGCCAGCGTCGAGTAGTTCTTCCGCAAGTTCGATACCCATTTGTTCTGCATTTGCAGATGGGCCGCGACGTTCGCCGCGCACAATCTGGCTGCCGTCAGGGGCACCGACTAAAGCACGTAACCACAGCGTGTCGCCTTCCAATTCAGCATAACTGCCAATCGGTACCTGACATCCCCCTTCCAGGCGAGTATTCATTGCGCGTTCCGCTAAGATACGCAGCGTAGTTTCTCGGTGGCCCAGCGGGGCGAGTAGGTCGCGAGTTTGTTGATCATCAAGACGACATTCGATACCGACAGCCCCTTGACCCACGGCTGGCAGGCAGAGCTCAGGCGGGAGTTCGGTACGAATACGAGATTCCATTTCAAGACGTTTTAGACCGGCAACGGCCAGAATAATGGCGTGGAATTCACCGCTATCGAGTTTGCCAAGGCGGGTGCCGAGGTTGCCACGCAAATCACGGATGACCAGATCGGGACGGAGCTCAAGCAACTGGCATTTACGACGTAAGCTAGAAGTGCCGACGATGCTGCCAGCAGGCAAGGCATCCAGATTGGCAAAATCGTTGGAAACAAAAGCGTCGCGCGGATCTTCGCGCTCACAAATGGTGACTAAGCCAAGACCTTCAGGAAAATCTACCGGCACATCCTTCATTGAATGCACGGCGATATCGGCACGGCCATCAAGCATCGCGAGCTCGAGTTCTTTGACAAACAGACCTTTACCGCCGACTTTAGACAATGGGGTATCTAAAAGAACGTCGCCTTTGGTTACCATTGGAACCAATTCAACCTGTAAATCAGGGTGAAATTCCATTAACTTTCTTTTAACATATAATGCCTGCCACAGCGCCAAAGGGCTTTTGCGGGTAGCAATTCTGATTATTTTGTCTAACATGCGTAATACCGTTTGTCTATTTTGCTGCCTATCCTACCACTGACAAACTTAATCTGTCAGCGTAAGTAGCCAACGTCCAGACCGGGAACAGGGCGGTTTAGGGAAAATGTTACAATGGAGAGTCATAGAGGAAAATGTAAACGATGGGAAGAGTAAGTGTGGCTCGTTCCTTCCTTTACGGTCAATCAGCAAGGTGTTAGATTGATCACGTTTCCAGCATTAATACGTCAAAAAATTTATTTTAAATTAAATATTTCGAAACGAATATTTTGAAAAACGACGTGGTTGGATAGCGAGTTCTTAACCAGACACTGGAAAATCAGGCGAATAGTCTTGTACCTTTATATCGAGACACTTAAGCAAAGATTGGATGCAATCAACCAGCTACGCGTTGACCGCGCTTTGGCTGCAATGGGGCCCGCTTTTCAGCAGGTCTATCAACTATTGCCCGTCTTCTTACATCATCATCATCCACTGATGCCCGGCTACCTTGATGGAAAAATGCCGCATGGTGTCTGTATCTTCACGCCCGATGAATTCCAACAATCCTACCTGACTGATTTAGAAGATAAATGGGGTAGCCCTCTTGCTGCTACGTTGAAAGGCGAATTGCCAATCACCGGCGTCTATACCATGGGCAGCACCTCTTCTATTGGTCAGAGTCAAACCTCGGATCTGGATATCTGGGTTTGCCACCAGTCCTGGCTCGATAGCGAAGAACGCAACCGGTTACAGCAAAAATGCACCCTGCTTGAAGCTTGGGCCGCATCGCTTGGTGTGGAAGTCAGTTTCTTCCTTATTGATGAAAACCGTTTCCGCCACAATGAAAGTGGCAGCCTGGGCGGAGAAGATTGCGGCTCGATGCAGCATATTCTTTTGCTCGATGAATTTTATCGTACGGCGGTGCGCCTGGCTGGCAAACGTATTCTGTGGAATATGGTGCCGGTCGAGGAAGAAGGACACTATGACGACTATGTCATGTCGCTGTACTCGCAAGGTGCGTTAACGCCAAACGAATGGTTAGACCTTGGTGGTTTGGGAACGCTGTCGGCAGAAGAGTATTTCGGTGCCAGCTTATGGCAACTCTATAAAAGCATCGACTCGCCCTATAAGGCGGTATTAAAAACTCTGCTGCTAGAGGCTTATTCCTGGGAATACCCTAATACGCAACTTTTGGCGATGGATATCAAACAGCACCTGCATAAAGGCGAAATCATCGGTTTCGGCCTTGATGCCTATTGCATGATGCTTGAGCGGGTAACGCGTTATCTGATTCAGGTAGAAGATCCGACGCGCCTCGACTTGGCTCGCCGTTGTTTCTATCTTAAAGTCTGTGAAAAATTGTCTCGCTCCCGTGCCTCAGTCGGCTGGCGACGTGAAATTCTTGGTCAACTGGTGAGTGATTGGGGTTGGGATGAAGCCCGACTGGCGGTACTTGATAACCGCGCCAATTGGAAAATCGAGCGTGTGCGCGAAGCGCATAACGAATTGTTAGATGCGATGATGCAAAGTTATCGCAACTTGATCCGCTTCGCTCGCCGTAACAATCTTAGTGTTAGCGCCAGTCCGCAGGATATCGGGGTATTAACCCGCAAACTCTATGCCGCTTTCGAAGCGTTACCAGGCAAGGTTACGCTGGTGAACCCACAGATATCACCGGATTTGTCCGAAAGCGATTTAACCTTTATTCATGTGCCGATTGGCCGCGCCAATCGCACCGGCTGGTATTTATATAACCAGTCGCCATCGATGGACTCCATCGTCAGCCATCAGCCGCTGGAATATAACCGCTATCTAAATAAATTGGTGGCTTGGGCCTATTTTAATGGCTTGCTGACCAATACCACGCGTTTACATATCAAGAGCGGTAATCTGTGTGATATTGCCAAACTGCGTGAGCTGGTTGCTGATGTATCGCACAGTTTCCCGTTGCGTCTGCCTGCACCGACGCCAAAAGCCTTGTATAGCCCGTGTGAAATCCGTCATCTGGCGATAATCGTCAATCTTGAACAAGACCCAACCGCGACTTTCCGCAATCAGGTGGTGCATTTCGATTTCCGCAAACTTGATGTATTCAGCTTCGGACAGCAGCAGCAGTGTTTAGTCGGCAGTATCGACCTGTTGTATCGCAACTCTTGGAACGAAGTTCGTACCTTGCACTTCAGCGGTGAGCAGGCGGTATTAGAAGCGCTGAAAACCATTTTAGGCAAGATGCATCAGGATGCCGCGCCGCCGGAATCGGTCGAAGTCTTTTGTTATAGCCAGCACTTGCGTGGCTTGATTCGTACTCGTATTCAGCAATTAGTTTCGGAATGCATTGAACTGCGCTTGTCCAGCAAACGTTTGGAGCCTGGACGTTTCAAGGCGGTGCGCGTTTCTGGGCAAACCTGGGGATTATTCTTCGAACGCCTGAGCGTTTCTGTGCAGAAGCTGGAGAACGCGATTGAGTTTTATGGCGCGATTTCGAATAACAAACTGCACGGCCTGTCGGTAAAAGTCGAAACCGATCAGGTGCATTTGCCTTCTGCTGTCGATGGCTATGCCAGCGAAGGGATTATTCAATTCTTCTTTGAAGATGCGGGCAACGATGCGGCGGGATTCACCTTATATATCCTTGATGAAGCGAACCGGGTTGAGGTTTATCAACATTGTGAAGGTAGCAAAGAAGACTTGGTCAGAGATGTCAGCCGTTTCTATTCGTCTTCACACGATCGCTTTACCTACGGTTCCAGCTTTGTGAACTTCAACCTGCCACAATTTTACCAGGTTGTGTCCATTGATGGCCGCACTCAGGTGATCCCTTTCCGCAGTAAAGTGCTATCGCATCTGTGTCTGGCGATGCCGGAAAGTGCCAGCGCACCGGCCGAACTGGCGAAGCAATACCAAACCCACTGATTGTTCCCACTTGTTTGCCAACAGCGATTCCTATTGCTTTTCATGATCGAGCTGCGATTATAGAGAGCTTGAATGGATGAAGTTCAGGGCCGACATATAATGAAAACCGATAAAAAGAACATACTTAACATGAAAACAATCTTGCGTTGCTCTCTGGCTACTTTGGTACTAATTGGACTCTCTGGCTGTGGTTTGAAAGGACCGTTGTACTTTCCGCCTGCTGAAAAGCCAGCGGGAAATAGTCAGGCTGCACCGGCAAAAGGTCCAACGCTAACCACCACGCAAACGGGTGAGAGCGTCGATAAAAACCAGAACATCTCTGGGCAATAATAATAGCTTTATCGCGGTGATCATTGATGGTCACTTGCAGAGAGCGGCTACTATTTATGACGTGAAACTGCTATGACGTGATAACGATTATGACGTGATAACGCCGTCTGGGAATGACGAGATAACCACGTCTGGATTTGACTTGAGGTCAAACGGAGCAAGATATGCAGTTCTCCAAAATGCACGGCTTGGGTAACGACTTTATGGTCGTCGATGCCGTGACGCAAAATGTTTATTTCTCTCCGGAATTGATCCGCCGTTTGTCCGATCGCAACCGTGGCGTCGGTTTTGATCAACTTTTGGTTGTCGAACCCCCTTATGATCCAGAATTAGACTTTCACTATCGCATCTTTAATGCTGACGGCAGTGAAGTGATGCAATGCGGCAACGGTGCACGCTGTTTTGCCCGTTTTGTACGCATCAAAGGGCTCACCAATAAACGTGATATTCAGGTCAGTACCCAGAATGGTCGGATGACGTTGACCGTAACCGATGATGAAATGGTTAAGGTCAATATGGGCGAGCCGATATTTGAACCACAGCAAGTTCCTTTCCGTGCAGCAAAGCCGGAAAAAACCTATATTTTACGTGCCGCGGAGCATACGGTGCTCTGTGGTGTGGTCTCGATGGGTAATCCGCATTGCGTATTACAAGTTGAGAATGTGCAGACTGCGAGCGTCGAAGTGCTTGGCCCAGTGCTGGAAAGCCATGAGCGTTTCCCTGAACGAGTCAACGTCGGATTTATGCAGGTTGTTGCCCGCGATGAAGTTAAGCTTCGCGTATTTGAGCGTGGCGCGGGTGAAACCCAGGCCTGCGGCAGCGGCGCTTGTGCCGCAGTTGCCATTGGTATTCAGCAAGGTTTGCTAGCAGAAGATGTGAATGTAGAACTGCCAGGCGGTAGTCTCGACATTAGTTGGAAAGGCCCGGGCCATCCGCTATATATGACCGGTCCTGCCACCCATGTTTATGACGGATTTATTCATCTATGAGCCATATTGATGAAAGCAACGTTGCGGATGAGAAGCGCACTGCTGCTCAGCTTCCACTCGCAACCGAGCTTGATGATGACATGGTTTTGCAGTATCTACTGCAAAACCCCGACTTCTTTATCAGAAACTCACGCCATATTGAGCAGATGCATATTCCTCATCCGGTGAAAGGCAGTATCTCATTGGTTGAATGGCAGTTGGGGCGTCAGCGCCATCAGATAGGGCAGTTGGAAGAAGAAATTACGCTGTTGATGGAACAAGCTGCCATCAATGAAACGCTCTTTGGCCGCTTGATTGAGCTACAGGCGAATCTGGCCGCGGCCACGAGCCTGCAAGACATGCTCAACCGTCTACAGCGCTGGGCCAGAGGATTAGGACTGGCTGGTGCCAACGTGCGTTTGTTTAGCGAAAGCTGGCGTATCGGTGCACCGTCTGATTTTACTCATCTGGCATTAAGCCGTGCCGCTTTTGAGCCGCTGCGTATTCAGCGACTTGGTGAAAGTCATCACTATTTGGGCGCGTTAAATGGCCCAGAATTATTGTTAGTTCTGCCTCAGGCAAAAGCGATAGGTTCTGTCGCGTTGTCATTAATGGGTGAAGATGGCGAGCTAGGTGCGCTGGTCTTTAGCAGTCGCGACCCCCAGCATTATGAGGCTGGAATGGGCACGGTAATGCTGAACCAATTAGCCAAAATGTTGCCGGGTTTATTGGCCCGTTGGATAGAACGGGTATGACCGCCCCTGGCTCGTTACTGCAACCTGCAGTCGAGGCATTTCTACGCTATTTGCGGGTCGAACGCCAGTTGAGCCCGCTGACGCAGTCCAACTATGGGCGACAGCTCGACACCGTCGTGGCAATGGCTGACGAGATGAAGCTCACCGACTGGTCGCAGCTTGATGCCGGCAAAGTCCGCATGTTAGCTGCACGTAGCAAACGCGGTGGCTTAGGTGCCGCCAGTCTGGCGCTACGGATGTCAGCTTTGCGCAGCTTTCTCGACTGGCAAGTGCATCAAGGCGTATTAAGCGCCAACCCTGCCAAAGGTATTTCCACGCCGCGAGCGCCGCGCCATCTGCCTAAAAATATCGATGTTGATGAAGTTAACCAACTGCTCGATATTGACCTGAACGATCCACTGGCCGTGCGCGATCGCGCCATGCTGGAAGTGATGTACGGTGCTGGCTTACGTCTTTCTGAATTAGTTGGTATTGACTGTCGCCATCTCGATGTTGCCTCAGGTGAAGTCTGGGTGATGGGGAAGGGCAGTAAAGAGCGAAAATTACCGATTGGTCGCACCGCGGTGACGTGGGTCGAGCACTGGCTGGCACTGAGAGATATTTATGCGCCAGAAGACGATGCGCTGTTTTTATCTAATCAAGGGCGACGCATTTCGGCGCGCAATGTACAAAAACGCTTTGCCGAATGGGGGATAAAACAAGGCGTTAATAGCCATATCCACCCACATAAATTGCGGCACTCATTTGCTACTCACGTTCTGGAATCGAGCGGAGATTTACGCGCGGTACAAGAGCTGTTAGGCCATGCCAACCTCTCAACAACGCAAATCTATACCCACCTCGACTTCCAACATTTAGCGCAGGTTTATGATGCTGCGCATCCCCGTGCAAAACGAGGTAAATCCTGATGAAATTCTACCGCCAGTTAAAACAGATTGATGCCATCACCTTTGATCTTGATGACACGCTTTATGATAACCGCCCGGTGATTGTGCGCACCGAGTTGGAAACGATGGCATTCTTACGTCAGTACCATCCGGCGCTGGCGACGATTGAGACAGAAGAATTACGTCAGGTGCGCCTTGAGTTGCGAGATGATAATCCGGAAATTTATCATGATGTCAGCGCCTGGCGACAAAAGGCGATTCATCACGTGATGCGTCGTCGTGGCATGACCGAAGCAGGGGCCATTCTCGGTGCGCAGGCGGCAATGGATAACTTTGATCACTGGCGCAGCCTGATTGATGTGCCACAGGAAACTCACGACACGTTAAGTGCATTAGGTAAACGCTGGCCGCTGGTGGCTATCACCAACGGTAATGCCAATCCTGACCTATGCGGTTTATCGCCTTATTTTGAATTTACGCTACGAGCGGGCCGAGACGGTCGTGCTAAGCCGTGGGATGATATGTACCAGCTGGCCGCCGAGAAACTTTCGCGACCGTTGGCAAACATTCTGCATGTAGGCGATGATTTGACCACCGACGTGGCTGGTGCTATCCGCTGCGGAATGCAGGCCTGCTGGATTAACCCGCATAACGGTAATTTGCTAGAAATCGATGATAGTCGATTGTTGCCACATATTGAGATTTCGCAGTTGGCATCGCTGACCGCATTGTTATAATCCCCCACGGCTTTCAATTTCGCAATTTGACTGTATATAATAACAGTTAATCTCCTGCGTGATTCGTCACGCAGGCTCAGTACATTTATAAAAAATACGTTTCTCAAACAACGTTTTTACCCCACACATTCTTTACCAGACAAATGGTGACTATGGACGTTTCCGACCTGCTCGACAGCTTGAATGAAAAACAACGTGAAGCCGTCGCGGCACCGCGTAGCAACCTGCTAGTGCTGGCTGGCGCTGGCAGTGGTAAAACGCGCGTACTGGTACACCGTATCGCCTGGTTATTGTCGGTAGAGAACTGCTCGCCTTATTCGATTATGGCGGTGACTTTCACCAATAAGGCGGCGGCAGAGATGCGCCATCGTATCGATCAACTGATCGGCACCAGCCAAGGCGGTATGTGGATCGGGACGTTCCACGGATTGGCTCACCGTTTGCTCCGTGCTCACCATCTGGATGCCAAACTGCCGCAGGATTTCCAAATTCTTGACAGCGATGACCAGCTGCGCCTGCTCAAGCGCATTATCAAAGCGCTGAATATCGATGAGAAACAGTGGCCGCCGCGTCAGGCTATGTGGTACATCAATGGCAAGAAAGATGAAGGATTACGCCCACAGCACGTTGAGAGTTACGGCAATCCGGTTGAAGCGACCTGGCTACGGATTTATCAGGCCTATCAGGAAGCGTGTGACCGCGCTGGATTAGTGGATTTTGCTGAGCTACTGCTGCGTGCCCACGAACTTTGGCTGAATAAGCCGCATATTTTGCAGCACTACCGCGAACGTTTTACCAACCTGATGGTGGACGAGTTCCAGGATACTAACAGTATTCAATATGCCTGGATCCGTCTGCTGGCCGGTGAGAATAACAACGTGATGATCGTTGGTGACGATGACCAGTCAATCTACGGCTGGCGCGGTGCGCAGGTGGAAAATATCCAACGTTTCCTGAAGGATTTCCCCGGCGCTGAAACTATCCGCCTGGAGCAGAATTACCGCTCGACCAGCACTATTTTGACGGCCGCCAACTCGCTTATCGCCAACAATAATGGCCGTATGGGTAAAAACCTGTGGACCGATGGTGTTGAAGGCGAACCTATCTCACTCTATTGCGCGTTCAATGAGTTGGATGAATCGCGCTTTGTGGTCAATCGCATTAAAGCCTGGCAGGACAACGGCGGTGCGCTGAACGACTGCGCCATCCTCTATCGTAGCAACGCTCAGTCGCGTGTGCTGGAAGAAGCCTTGCTACAAATGGCGATGCCTTACCGCATTTACGGCGGACAGCGTTTCTTCGAGCGACAAGAGATCAAAGATGCGCTGGCTTACTTGCGTTTAATTTCTAATCGTAATGATGATGCGGCGTTTGAGCGCGTGGTGAATACGCCAACGCGCGGCATTGGCGATCGTACCCTTGATGTTGTGCGCCAGACTGCCCGTGATAAGCAACTCACCATGTGGCAGGCTACGCGTGCGCTGTTACAGGATAAAGTACTGGCAGGCCGCGCGGCCTCGTCATTGCAACGTTTCCTTGAGCTGATTGATGCCTTGGCCCATGAAACCGCCGATATGCCGCTACACGTTCAAACTGACCGTGTGATCAAAGATTCTGGCCTGTTTATTATGTATGAGCAGGAAAAGGGTGAGAAAGGTCAGGCGCGTATTGAAAACCTTGAAGAACTGGTGACGGCAACCCGCCAATACAGTTATCAGGATGAAGATCAGGATTTGATGCCATTGCAGGCATTTTTATCTCACGCCGCGTTAGAAGCTGGCGAAGGGCAAGCCGATGCTTATCAGGATGCGGTGCAGTTGATGACGTTGCACTCGGCTAAAGGTCTGGAATTCCCGCAGGTATTTATTGTTGGCATGGAAGAAGGGATGTTCCCAAGCCAAATGTCGCTCGATGAAGGCGGCAGATTGGAAGAAGAGCGTCGCTTAGCCTACGTTGGTGTCACCCGTGCGATGCAAAAACTGACCTTAACCTACGCCGAAACCCGCCGCTTATACGGTAAAGAAGTCTATCACCGTCCTTCACGTTTCGTTGGCGAACTGCCAGAAAACTGCGTAGAAGAAGTTCGCCTACGCGCCAGCGTATCGCGCCCGGCAAAGCATCGCAGTATGGGCACGCCTATCAATGCTAACGACAGTGGCTTCAGCTTAGGCCAGCGCGTTCGCCATCCTAAATTTGGTGAAGGCACCATCGTGAATCTGGAAGGCAGCGGAGAACACAGCCGCCTGCAAATCGCCTTCCCCGGCGAAGGTATCAAATGGCTGGTCGCCGCCTACGCAAGACTAGAAGCGGTTTAACCCGTTTTGGGGCTATCAGTCAGTTGATCTTGATCTTGACCTTGTAATCCCTTGACCTTCGATAGCGCATCTTGTCGGCCAAGAGAGTGGCTTTGGCTAGGGGAAATCCGCTAGGGACGGCGGATTTAGGCTGAGTCGGGAAGGGACGCCCGTCTCAGCCGACCCGTGAGGCCAAAGACGTGAACGCGGGCAGTCGCGTAGCGACCCGACAAGCTAAGCTCAGGCGGGGATGCAAGGGTTTCGCCTTAAACCCTTGCCGGGCGCGTTCGGCAGTCCGAACATACTTTGTCTTAGTCGATAAGCGGCCGAACCTGCGCAAACGCGATATAAACCATCTGCTTGATGACACAACCCTGATGGCTGTTCCATTCAGCCCGGAATGCGCCCATTCCAACCTAATTAGCGGTAAACGTCGCCTACGTTAGCCACCCCATACCATTCCAACGTCGCCGCAACACGTTCATCACCCTCAACCGGTGAGCCAGGGAAACTATCCTGCTCAGTAACCGGCTGATAAGCACCATGTTTCACTTCAAAGATCACCGCACCGTCATCTAAAGAGAGTACGCTGTGCCAAGTGTTAGCGGGGATCTCAAGTAAGCGTAGATCTTCACCTAAGCGCAGTTTGTCGGTCACTTGTCCTTCATCATTATAAATCAGTACGATAAAGCGGCCTTTAAGTGCAGTCAGTAGTTCCCAGGTATGGGGATGGCGGTGAATTCGTACATAGGTACCCGGTTCCATCGCAATCGCCAAACGTTGTACCTGATCGCTCTCTTGTGGATGCAGGTTCAGGTTACTACGCAGGCGTGGCGCCTCGGCAGCGCGTTGGCCAAGGTCAGACAGCGTGTCACGGGTAATCAACTTTATCATGAGAAATCCTGAGAATGAGTGCACCGGCCTGGCGCGAAAAAAAGGGTAAGATTGCGCGTCGAGTGTAGCCAAAATTTCGCGCTGAGATAAGTCTGTAATGCAGATGAACGGCGGTTGAATATTATGCCGAAATGTTGCTGCAATCCCGTGGTTGGCGGTTGACAGTCTTTTTCTTCTCGGCGTAACATGCGCGCACTATTATCAGTGAGGATATTTGCCTTGGACGCACCCAGTAGATACTGGCTCAATAACCTGTTCATTAGGTACCACTTCTAAGGCTTTCCTCATTGCTGATGGCCTTAGTGGTTGTCAGCGACCGCCGATAAGACGTTCGTCGCTGTGAGTCAGATCTGAATGTGGTCTGAAACCTGCCGGTGACTTTTCATCCCGCATTTTTCTGTGTTTCAATGCATTGTCCATACTTTTCACTTAGGGGAGAACGGGCACATGCTCAGTGCTTTTAAATTAGATAATAATCGCTTATCCCGTTTGGAACTGGATGATATAGAAACCGAAGACAATTTGACGTCTTCGTTGTGGGTAGATTTGGTTGAGCCAGACGAGCAGGAGCGTGATCGTGTTCAAAATGAACTCGGTCAGAGCTTGGCCACCCGCCCTGAATTGGATGATATCGAAGCCTCGGCACGTTTCTTTGAAGACGAAGATGGCTTGCATATTCACTCCTTCTTCTATTTTGAAGACGCCGAAGATCATGCGGGTAACAGCACTGTCGCCTTTACCATCCGTGATGGTCGCCTTTATACCTTGCGTGAGCGTGAGCTACCGGCATTTCGTTTATACCGTATGCGTGCCAGAAACCAGATGTTGGAAGACGGTAACGCTTATGAGCTGCTGCTCGATCTGTTTGAGACAAAAATTGAGCAGTTGGCCGACGAAATAGAAAATATTTACAGCGACTTGGAAAAACTCAGCCGCATCATCATGGAAGGTCAGCAAGGCGATGAATATGATGCTGCGCTATCTACATTGGCAGAGCTGGAAGATATCGGCTGGAAAGTTCGTCTGTGTTTGATGGATACCCAGCGCGCGTTGAATTTCCTGGTACGTAAAGCACGTCTACCTGGCTCTCAGTTAGAACAGGCACGTGAAGTGCTGCGAGATATTGAATCACTGTTACCGCATAATGAGTCGTTGTTCCAGAAGGTTAACTTCCTGATGCAAGCAGCGATGGGCTTTATCAACATCGAACAGAACCGCATCATCAAGATCTTCTCGGTTGTTTCTGTGGTGTTCTTGCCACCAACGCTAGTGGCATCGAGCTACGGGATGAACTTTGAATTTATGCCAGAACTGAAATGGAGCTTTGGTTATCCTGGCGCCATCGGTTTGATGATGTTGGCAGGCCTTGCTCCTTATCTGTACTTTAAAGGTAAGAAGTGGCTGTAATACGTTGCCCCTCTCGATAATATTCGCAGAGGGGCGAAGACTCTCTATTGTTTGCCTATTTATTCCTTCATTGTGCGATTAACGTGCCACTCGGCGCTGTTGGTAAATCGCGTCAGAAATAAAGCACAGTAACCCTGCCCAGATAAAGCCCTGACGTGTACGTTGTATATCCATTAAATCCAGACCTTTTTTAACCGACTAAAGCTTATCCAACCAGATATGTCGCGTGAGCTGTAGCAATGTGAATGCCACTATCATTATGCAAATCAACGCGTGCTACTGAGACTTTATTCCCAGCCCGAATCAGCGAACTGGTAGCGGTGAACGTTTCTCCTCGGCCTGGGCGCAGATAATCTATCTGTAGATTAATTGTGCCAATAGTTGCCAAACGCTGGCGCATTTCAGCTTCAACGAGCAACTGCTCAGGGCGGTCTTTACGAATCAGCGCACTGCCGACACAAACCAACCCGGCGGCGACGTCGATAACCGAAGCAATCACTCCTCCGTGGAGAATTCGCTGCGCGGCATTACCCACCAGAGTGTCTTGGTTTGTAAAAATGAGTTCGGCAAAACCATCTTGCATGGTTTTCAATTGCATACCCAATGCGCGGTTAAATGGCATTTCATAAACAAATATTTCGCCGATTAATTGGCGTGCGGCATCGTGGGTAAGGGTATTCATGGTGGAGGACATGCTTATTTCCTGGATAAAGATCGCAATAGTGGACAAATATTTTTTTAAATCATGCGTTCATTTTACGTTTGCGTATTATTGATCTTTTACGCACGCATGATAATTCTAACTAATAGTAAATCAGTGGCATTTTGTGTGTAAATACTACAATATTTTAACCATCAATTAACAATATGCCTTGCTGAGGGTTTTAATTGAAATATTAGGGCATAGACCTAATAAACTTCGAGATGCTGATTGTAACTTTGCATTGTGGAAGATGATGGCAATATCTTTGGGAGAGGAATAATGCGCAATTTTTGGATTGCAGGCGCGGCCATGGTGGCGTTACCAGCACTTAGCTATGCAGATGAGGCGACGGTAAAGCAGGTTCACGATCAGCCTGCTGTACAAGGAAGTATCATCGCTAACCTGTTACAGGAGCATGATAATCCTTTTACGTTATACCCTTACGAATCAAACTATCTGCTTTATACCTACACTAACCATATTAACAAACAGGCTATCAAATCATACGATTGGGCCGATAAAGCCAAGCATGATGAAGCTGAATTCCAGTTGAGCCTGGCGTTTCCAATCTGGACGGGCATTGCTGGTGATAACTCGTTACTTGGGGCGTCTTATACGCAAAAATCCTTTTGGCAAGTGACCAACCGTAGCGGCTCTTCACCATTTAGAGAAACCAACTACGAACCGCAACTTTTTATCGCCTGGGCAACAGACTATAGCTTTATGGGCTGGACCCTGCGCGATGCTGAATATGGTTTCAATCACCAGTCTAACGGGCGTTCAGATCCAACATCGCGCAGTTGGAATCGTATCTATGCGCGCTTCATGGCACAAAATGGTAACTGGCAGGTCGACCTAAAACCTTGGTACCGCATCCACGAAAGTGCCAGCAGTGATGACAATCCTGATATCACTAAATACCTGGGTTATTACCGGCTAAAAGTGGGGTATGCCCTGGGAGAAAGCGTGATAAGCGTCGAGAGTCGCTACAACTGGAACAGCGGTTATGGCAGTGCCAACGTTGGGGTCAGCTACCCGATTACTAAGCATGTGCGCTTCTATACCAAAGTGTTTAGTGGCTACGGTGAGTCAATGATTGACTACAACTACAAGCAGACTCGCGTGGGTATTGGTATCATGCTCAACGATATGATGTAACCGTCGACCTGAGGGCCGATGGACAACCGTGGCTCGGTAGGTATTTCTGCTATCGAGCACTTTGATTTAGTTGGGGAAACGAGTGTCTACGGCGGCAGTAATAAATCAAGAGTTGTTGGCAGAGCAGGTATTACGTAATACCTTCGGCTATCAACAATTCCGACCAGGTCAGCAAACTATCATCAATACCGCCTTAGCTGGGCGCGATTGTCTGGTTGTCATGCCTACAGGTGGCGGAAAGTCACTCTGTTATCAAATCCCCGCGCTGGTGATGGATGGCCTAACGTTGGTGGTCTCACCACTGATCTCTTTGATGAAAGATCAGGTTGATCAACTGATGGCCGCGGGTGTCGAAGCCGGTTGCCTCAACTCGACGCAAACGCGTGAAGAGCAGCAAGAGGTGATGGCTGGCTGTCGCACCGGGCGCATAAAAATGCTTTATATCGCCCCGGAACGTTTGGTGATGGGCGATTTCCTCGAGCAGTTGCAGCAGTGGAATCCGGCGATGCTGGCGGTGGATGAGGCGCACTGTATTTCACAGTGGGGCCATGATTTCCGCCCGGAATATCGCGCGCTCGGACAACTGAAACAGCGCTATCCTGCTTTGCCAGTCATTGCGTTGACCGCAACGGCCGATGAGGCAACGCGTAATGACATTGTGCGTTTGCTCTCGCTCAACGATCCGCTTATCCAGATTAGCAGCTTTGACCGGCCCAATATTCGTTACACGCTGGTGGAGAAATTCAAACCGCTCGATCAGTTATTGCGCTTTGTGCAGGATCAACGCGGCAAAAGCGGCATTATTTACTGCGGCAGCCGCGCCAAGGTTGAAGATACCGCCGAGCGTTTGAAAAGCCGTGGCTTAAGCGTCGGCGCTTATCATGCAGGCTTGGACAGTGAAACGCGCTCCCAAGTACAAGAAGGCTTTCAGCGTGATGATTTACAAATTGTCGTCGCAACTGTGGCCTTCGGCATGGGTATCAACAAACCCAACGTGCGTTTTGTGGTGCATTTCGATATTCCCCGCACTATCGAATCTTACTATCAAGAGACTGGGCGCGCTGGGCGCGACGGTTTACCTGCCGAAGCCGTGCTGCTTTATGACCCGGCAGATATGGCCTGGCTGCGCCGTTGCCTGGATGAAAAACCACCGGGCGCACAGCAAGATGTTGAACGCCACAAGCTCAATGCGATGGGCGCTTTTGCCGAAGCGCAAACTTGTCGACGTCTGGTGCTGCTCAACTATTTTGGCGAAGGTAAACAACAGCCTTGCGGTAACTGTGATATCTGCCTCGATCCACCCAAGCGTTATGATGGTTTAATGGACGCGCAGAAAGCCTTGTCTTGTGTTTATCGTGTCGGTCAGCGTTTTGGTTTGGGGTATGTCGTTGAAGTGTTGCGTGGCGCGAATAATCAACGTATTCGCGAATATGGGCACGACAAACTGCCTATCTATGGTATGGGTCGTGAGCAAAGTAATGAGCATTGGATAAGCGTGGTTCGCCAGCTGATCCACCTTGGGTTGATTACCCAAAATATTGCTATGCACTCTGCGCTGCAACTTACAGAAGCCGCCCGTCCCTTTTTACGCGGTGAAATTCCGTTGCAGCTTGCCGTACCGCGTATTCAGACGTTGAAAATCAAAAGTAGCAGCAGCCAAAAATCTTACGGTGGTAACTACGACCGTAAGCTGTTTGCCAAATTACGTAAACTGCGTAAAACCTTGGCAGATGAAAACAATGTGCCGCCTTATGTGGTGTTTAACGATACCACCTTGCTGGAAATGTCCGAGCAGCTCCCAGTAAGTCCTAGCGACCTGTTAGATATTACCGGGGTTGGGCAGCGCAAGCTTGAGCGCTTCGGTCAGCCGTTTATGGCAATGATTCGCGATCATATTGATAATGGCGATGAGTAGTTTTTTACTGTGGTAATTTTTGTTTTTAAAGTGATTTATACCAAATAAATTTTTGTCATCAGCCGAGCTATCTGCAAATTGTCAGATGATGGGTATAATCCGTCACCGAATGATGGTTAGCAGATTTATGCGAAGGGGTAGTACCGGATGTTGATGTTATTTCTAACTGTGGCGATGGTTAATTTAATTGCGTTGATGAGCCCTGGGCCCGACTTTTTCTTCGTCTCACAAACGGCAGCAAGTCGTTCGCGTCGTGAAGCCATGATGGGCGTCATTGGCATCTCATTAGGCGTGGTTTTCTGGTCAGGTATTGCGCTGATGGGCTTACATTTGCTGATGGAAAAAATGGCTTGGCTGCATCAAGTTATTACCATCGGCGGTGGGCTTTATTTGTGTTGGATGGGCTGGCAATTGCTGCGCTCAGCGCGCGCAAGAAAAAATAATGCCTCTGCTGCGAGCGAGAGCAGTGAAGAAAACGTTAAACTGCCGGCACGCGGTAAAACCTTTATGCGCGGATTGCTGACTAATTTGTCTAACCCAAAAGTGGTTATCTATTTTGGCAGCGTGTTCTCGCTGTTTGTAGGTGATAACGTGGGGGGCACTGAGCGCTGGGGCTTATTTATCATGATTGTTGCTGAAACCTTTGCCTGGTTCTCGGTGGTGGCGATGGTATTTGCATTACCGGTGATGCGTCGTGGTTATCAGCGTTTAGCCAAATGGATTGATGGTATTGCTGGCGGCTTGTTTACGTTGTTTGGTCTTCACCTGATTATTTTCCGCTAACATATTGCCCTTCAAATATTCTGTCGTGAGATGCTCTGAAGCAGCATCTCACGACATCGCTTAGCAAGATTATACTTTTCTCGCCGAGGCCAGCAGTAACCCCACCAGCATAAACATTGAACCGAAGATGCGATTTAATAGCTTCATCTGACGAGGTGTTTTCAACCACGCGGCAATACGTTTTGCCAGGGTGGCATAACCAATCATCACCACAATATCAACCAACACGGTAGTCACGCCCAAAATCACGTACTGCTCAGCTTGCGGCTGGTTAGCATTGATAAACTGGGGGAACAGCGCGGCTAGAAATACAATACTTTTAGGATTCGTCAGATTAACCAGTACAGCGCGTTTAAACAGGCGACTGCGCGGCATACTGCTTGCCAGTGCGTTGAGGTCTAACGAACCTGCTGCACGCCATTGGCAAATCCCCAGCCAAACCAGATAACCTGCCCCTAACCATTTCAATAGTTCAAAAGCCAGCAGCGACTGGGAAATCAATGCACCTAAGCCAATTCCGACTAATACAATGTGGGTGGTAAGCCCGACCTGTAAGCCGGCGATAGAGGCAACTGCCCCACGATAGCCATGGCTAATACCCGTGCTCATGGTGTTAATTGCACCAGAACCAGGGGACAAGCTTAAAATTATGGTGGTCAGGAGATAAGTTAGCCACCAGTCCATCGTCATGATACTGCTCCTTAAGGCGGTCATTTTGTGGCACAATACGCTATTGTTAACTATTACGCTACGGTTGCAAAATAACGGTTACTTTAGCTTGTCACTCTATTTTGGGATCAGCCAATGTCATCAAATTATGAGCGGTGGTTAACCCGCGAGCGCGAGTTTTCTGCATTCGCGACTGGCCCATTGTTGGACTTCTGGCGCACGAGAGAAGAAGCGCAATTTCTCGGGGTGGATAACGTCCCTATCCGCTATGTCCGTTATTGTTCCGCCAAGCACAATAAAGTGATTTTGGTATCAACAGGACGTATTGAAAGCTATGTGAAATACGCGGAAGTCGCCTATGACCTGTTCCATCGAGGTTTCGACGTCTTTATCATGGATCATCGTGGTCAAGGGCGCTCTGGGCGAGTATTGAAGAACTCGAGCTGCGGACATGTCGAACGTTTTGATGATTATGTTGCCGATCTAGGCACTTTCTATCAGTTAGAAATTGCCCCGCGTCGCTACGCCAAGAAATTTGCGCTGGCCCACTCGATGGGCGGTGCCATTCTTTCCCTCTTTTTGGCACGGACGTCGGGTCGATTCGACGCAGCGGCGCTTTGTGCGCCGATGATTGGTATTCCCTTGCCGTTGCCTTTGTGGATATCGCGTAAGATTTTAAATTGGGTGGAAAAGTACCCTCGGCGGCGCAATAGCTATGCCTTGGGAACCGGCCAATGGAATCCCGCACCTTTTGGTGTTAACCGAGTGACACATAGCCGGGCACGTTATCGGCGTAATGTACGCTTTTATGCTGACGGCCCCGACCTGCGCGTTGGCGGGCCAACTTATCATTGGGTGCGCGAAAGTATCCATGCTGGTGAACAAATTTTACTCGAAGCCAAAAATATCTCTACGCCATTGCTATTATTACAGGCAGACGATGAAAGAGTGGTCGATAACCGCGCCCAGTTTGCGTTTTGCCAGGCAATGTCTGCTGCGGGTCATCCTTGCGAAGGCAACCAGCCGTTGCTGATTGAGGGAACCCGGCATGAAATTTTGTTCGAGCGCGACCCAATGCGTACCAAGGCGCTTGATACCATCATGCGATTTTTTGCACGGTACACTTAGTTTTATTCAGATGGTTTTGATTAGAGAGCGGTGATTAGGCTGGGCTAATCACTCGCGTATCCTGTTATTGCACGTACCATTCTACTTAAAGAATTCTATGCAAGAATTCTACATCCACAGAGGTTAGAACCTAACGCTATGTATCATGTTGTCGCTTCCGATTTAGATGGCACGCTGCTATCACCCGATCATGTCCTCACGCCATATGCTAAAGAAACCTTGCAACTGCTGACGCAGCGCGGCGTGCATTTTGTGTTTGCTACCGGCCGCCACCATATTGATGTTGCTCAGATGCGTGACAATCTAGGGATCAGCGCTTATATGATCACCTCCAACGGTGCGCGGGTACATAACACGGACGGTGAGCTTATTTTCTCTCATAACCTGGATGCGGACATTGCCGGCGATCTTTTCGGCATCGTGCACGATAACCCGGATATTCTGACTAACGTGTATCGTAACGACGACTGGTTTATGAACCGCGATCGTGAGGATCAAGAGGATTTCTTCCGCGAGACGGTCTTTAAATATCAGGTTTATGAGCCGGGTTTGTTAGAAACTGACGGTATCTGCAAAGTCTATTTCACCTGTGATAACCATGAAAAACTTCTGGTATTAGAAGAAGCGATTAATGCCCGCTGGGGGGATCGCGTTAACGTCAGTTTCTCACTGCCAATGTGTCTGGAAGTAATGGGCGGCGGGGTTTCTAAAGGCCATGCGCTGGAGCAAGTTGCCAAATTGATGGGCTACAACCTCAAAGACTGTATCGCCTTTGGCGACGGTATGAACGACATGGAAATGTTGAGCATGGCAGGAAAAGGCTGCCTGATGAGTGGTTCCTTGCCAAGGCTGAAAGCACGTTTACCTGAGCTGGAAGTAATAGGTTCCAACGCAGATGATGCCGTGGTGCATTATCTGCGTAAGATGTATTTAGCCATTCTACCGTGGCCAGGTAATACATATTTCAATGAGTGAGGCGCTTGGCCTCGCTCATTGTGAGTTATCAAAAAATCGTTTTTTCTGCCCCTGACCAACGTGTTGAACCACAAAGTCGATAAAGGCTCTTACCCGCTGCGGTAAGTGGCGATTCTGTGGGTAAAGAAGGATAAAGGGACGAGAACAGCCACCAAACTGTGGTAATAATTCAACTAACTCCCCGCTTTCCAGCTCGCGTTGTACGCTGAAACGATAACTTTGTGCGATGCCGGCACCGGCGCGCGCCAGCGTCACAATCCCCAGATAGTCCTCTTTACAGGTATACCCGCCTGCTGTTGTGATTTCCTGCGTTTTACCGGCAATATTGAATAACCATGGCGTTCTGCGACCGGAGCTGGGTAACTCAAACTGGATACAATGATGGGCCTGCAAATCTTCAATATTTTGCGGTATTCCGGCGGTATGCAGATACTGTGGTGAGGCCACGACAACTAACTCCGCCTCTTCTAACTTGCGGGCAATGAGCGTCGAATCTTTGGGATCTCGCCCGCGAATCACCAGATCGTACTGATCTTCGACGAAATCGATATTGCGGGTACTGATATGGATATCGATTTCAATATCAGGATATTGTCGACGAAACTGTGGCAATAGAGGCAGCAGGCGAGAGTGAGCGTAAGGCGTGGGGACGCTAATTCTTAACAGCCCGCTAGGGGTGATTTGTTCACCTGTTGCATGGCGTTCCGCTTCGACCAGTTGCGACAGTGCCTGCTGGCACTGCTCAAAATAACGACGTCCGGCATCGGTGAGACGCATTTGGCGGGTTGTTCGGGTGAATAGACGAATTCCTAAGCGTTTTTCTAACCGGGCCACGGAACGACTGACGGCAGCGGGTGTAATGCCAGCCTGATTGGCGGCGGCGCTAAAGCTGCCTTTTTCGGCCGCGAGACAGAATAATTCAATACTGCCGAGTAAAAGATCGTCGAAATAACGGGTCATATTGGCCTGATTTATTACCTGATGTATCAATTCAAATAACATATACCTAATTTTTCCAATACGCATCGAATTGTAGAGTCTCTCCACTGCCGGGCAAGGCGTCCGGGGATAACGGAGAATTTTTCGATGAGCAATAAAACAGTCATTGTGACAGGTGCATCTAGCGGGCTCGGTTTTGCTATTGCCAAAGCCTATTTGGCGCGTGGCTATAATGTGGTCGGTAATGCTCGCACCCAGGAACGTCTTGATCAGGCGGCGCTGGCTTTCGGGGAAACGAAAGGCAAGTTTGTTGCAGTAGCGGGAGATATCGCTAGCCCTGAAACGGCGCGTAAATTATTTGCCACGGCCATCGACTCTTTTGGCAAGGTAGATATTTTGATCAACAATGCCGGAATATTTATCGCCAAGCCGCTGGTGGAGTACAGCGAAGACGATTTGGAATCGATTGTTGCCACCAATATCAAAGGCTTTTTCTATCCATCACAAGAAGCCGCTCGCCATATGGCTGCCAATAAAGACGGACATATTGTCACCATTACCGCATCGCTGGGTATGCAGCCAAACCGTAAGGTCCCCGCGTTGCTGCCAGTATTGATCAAAGGCGGGCTGAATCAGGCGACACGCGCGCTGTCTATCGAGCTTTCTACTTCTAATGTCCGAGTCAACGCCGTTGCACCGGGCATCATTGCAACGCCACTGCACGGCAGTAAACCAGAAACCCTTGCCGCGCTGAAATCACTGACTGCCAGCGGTGAGATTGGCAAGGCCGAAGATATTGTTGATGCGGTACTGTACCTGACGGATTCAAGCTATACCTCCGGGTTAGTGATGAATGTCGATGGTGGTTCGTCTTCCGGCACTTGGTAAAAGGATTGAGGATACATTATGCCTTACGTCAATATTCGTGTGACGCGTGAAGGGGTTAGCGCTGAGCAAAAACGCCTGCTGATTGAAGGAACGACTGATTTACTGTGGCAGGTTTTAGGTAAGTCGCCGGACAGAACCTTTGTAGTTATCGATGAAGTGGATACGGATAACTGGGGTGTCGGTGGGGAAGTGCTGACGGCAGTGCGCGCCAGAGGGAAGTAAGCATTATTGGTTGTTGCAGAGTAGAAACGGGCAGAGAAAACTCCGCCCGTTTTATTCGCTAGCTGTTATTGCTGCGCTTTATGTTGCTGCAAATAGCTCACCGCTTTATCTGGGAAGTCGGTGAACAAGCCGTCAACATGCGCCTGTTGGTACAAAATACCGTACAGCGCATCAACACTTTTGGCATAAGGCGGAAGTGCATCGGCACGTACGGTATAAGGATGCACCACTAAATGACTGGCGTGAGCATCGGCAGTCATGGACGTTAGCTCAACGCGATCCGCTGTCGAATCCTTATTGACTAACATGTGATAATCCGGCCCGATACCGTCGGCGTATTTAGCGATTTGCTGCATCGCCCCCGGCTTAAACATCCAATCGTAGTCGTAATTAACCCACTTGCCGTCGCGCTGTTCTTGGGTTTCATCCCAATCGGTATAGGCAATCAACTGAACCAGTTTCAAGTCCATCCCCATTTTCGGCTCCAGCTCATTTTTAATGCGCTTAAGCTCGTTTGGGTCGAAGCATTGCAGATAAACATTGTCGCTTTTGGTGTTGTAACCGTAGTGCTTGAGCACTTCCAGCACGCGGGCAGTAATATCTTTACCTTCTTTGCGATGGAACCACGGCGCTTTAATTTCGGTATAAAGACCGATATTTTTGCCGGTGGAGTGGTTCAGCCCCTGAATAAACTCGATTTCCTCTTCGAAGGTATGAATATGGAAATCAGATTTACCCATCGGGAAACGGCCCGGATAGGTTTGTACCCGCTTGCCATCTTTAATCTCAAAGCCTTCGGTAAACTTCAGCGATTTGATCTCGGCCAGAGTGAAGTCGATAGCATAGTAGCGTCCATCTTTACGGGCACGGTGAGGAAAACGCTCGGCAACGTCAGTGACGCGATCGAGGAAATGGTCGTGTAGCACCACCAGCCTGTCATCTTTGGTCATCACTAAATCTTGCTCAAGGTAATCGGCACCTTGGGCATAAGCCATCGCTTTGGCTGGCAGAGTATGTTCGGGCAGATAACCGCTTGCCCCGCGATGGGCGATAACGATTTGATGTTCAGCTGCCGTTTGGCTGGCGTCAGCGGCGTTTCCAGCCGCGCTGGCGAAACCGGCGGCGAGCATTAACCCGGCTACGGTAGTTTTAACGAACAGTTGCATGATTTAGGCTCCTTTCGCGAGTTTAGCTTTGTGCTTATTTTCACTGAGCATGGTTAACAGCAGCAGGAATACCGCCAAGATGGAACCGGCGATCATTACCAAGAAGCCGCCATTCCAGCCGAAATAGTCAACGGTATAACCGACGATGGCGCTTGCGGCGACCGAGCCACCAAGGTAACCAAACAGACCGGTAAAGCCCGCGGCAGTACCCGCTGCTTTCTTCGGTGCTAATTCCAACGCATGTAAGCCAATCAGCATGACCGGGCCATAAATCAGGAAGCCGATAATGATCATACAGGCCATATCAATACCTGGATTGCCAATCGGGTTAAGCCAGTAGACGATGGTGGCAATGGTCACCAGAATCATAAAGAACACACCGGTCGCGCCGCGATTGCCTTTAAAGACTTTATCCGACATCCAGCCGCACAGCAGCGTGCCTGGAATACCTGCGTATTCGTACAAGAAGTACGCCCATGAAGATTTATCCAGCGCGAAGTGTTTCACTTCTTTCAGATAAGTTGGCGACCAGTCGAGGATGCCGTAACGCAGCAGGTAGACAAAAACGTTCGCCAGCGCGATATACCAGAGCAGTTTGTTTGGCAGGATGTACTGCATGAAAATCTGCTTGGTGGTCAGCTCTGTCTCTGCGACGTCTTTATTGTAGTCTGGCGGGTAATCGTTTTTATATTCCTCGATAGGTGGCAGACCGCAAGACTGCGGAGTATCACGCATGGTAGCGAAAGCGAATAACGCCAGCAGGATGGCAGCAAAAGCTGGCATATATAGCGCGGCGTGCCAATCGTTGAACCATGCCATACCGAGTAAGAACAGCAGAGGAGGAAGACCGCCGCCGACGTTATGCGCGCAGTTCCACACCGAAACAATGCCGCCACGCTCTTTCTGCGACCACCAGTGAACCATAGTTCGTCCGCACGGCGGCCAGCCCATCCCTTGGAACCAACCGCATAGGAACAGCAGGACAAACATAATCGCGATGCTGGAGGTTGCCCAAGGTACAAAGCCCATAAACAGCATGACTGCTGCGGCGAGGATGAGCCCGGCAGGCAAGAAGATACGCGGGTTGGAGCGATCCGAGACCGATCCCATAATAAATTTAGAGATCCCGTACGCGATAGAGATCCCTGAGAGTGCCAGTCCAAGATCGCCGCGGGTAAAACCTTGCTCGATAAGGTATGGCATTGCCAGCGTAAAGTTCTTACGAACCAGGTAATAGGCGGCATAGCCGAAGAAGATACCCATAAATATCTGCCAGCGCAGACGACGATAGAGAGGGTCAACGTGGGCATCTGCCACGCGTGGCTTATGAGCCGCTGGTTTAAAGATACTGAGCATGAAATGCCTCCGATGGCATGAGTCAATCAATGTCACTGGTGAAAACGAGCTGAGGTCACATGTTCTATAACGAGCGTAAGACTAGTGATATGCGCGCATACGAACTGTGATAGATGACATATTTGTTACAATTATATGAATTTAGATGCGAATTTTGCGGGAATAATTTACAGATTGAAATGTGTATCAGCAGGAATTACTGGTCATAGATCACATTTTGGCAGTTTATTTTACTTGTTGGCTTTATTTTTTCGTTTCTGCTCGAATTGTTATGATCTGAGTGTAACGTTTTATCGGTGGGTCGCTAGGTGATATGGGATTGCTGAAGGGGCTTTATGTTTGATGATCAGAGCCAGGCGGCTGTGCTGAAAAACCGCCTGTCCAATGAACAGGCGGCTATCTGGACTTATTTTTACGCTGGGATCTGCTGAGTAATGCAGTGAATATTGCCACCACCAAGCAGAATTTCCCGCGCAGGGACGCCGGTAATCAGATAATCAGGATACATTTCCCGGAACAGTGCTTCGGCTTCGCCATCCGTGCGTGCGTCCAGCAATGGGAAAATAATCTGTTTATTACTGATCAGATAGTTAACGTAAGAACCCGCCAGGCGGTTACCTTCGTTACGTTCAACCGCCGTACCGTCCTGCACATCCAGTGTTTCTTCTGCGCTGGCGTAAAGCGGGCCTGGCGCAGGGAGTTTCCATACTTTCAGGCTACGTCCCTTGGCATCTTTTGTCGCGCTTAGAATATTCAGCGCGGCAACCGAGCGTGCATACTGCGGATCGTTTTGATCGTCAGTCCAATGCAGCGCGACTTCACCCGGACGCACAAAGCAGCACATGTTATCGATGTGGCCGTCGGTCTCGTCGTTGAACACGCCATCTGGTAGCCAGATGAAGTTTTGTACGTCGAGATAGTCGCTCAATTTCTGCTCAATCTGCGCCTGAGTCAGTTCAGGGTTGCGATTGGCATTGAGCAGACATTCTGCGGTGGTCATCAAGGTGCCTTCACCATCCACATGGATAGAACCGCCTTCCAGTATCAGGTCGGTGCTATAGCGAGCAAAACCGTGGTGCTCAAGCACTTGTGCCGCTACGGCCTGATCTTGATCCCAAGGTGAATATAATCCACCAAGATTTCCGCCCCAGGCGTTAAATGTCCAGTCAACGCCGCGGCGTTCGCCTTGTGGATTGACCACCACGGTTGGGCCAGTGTCACGCATCCATGCATCATCGCTTGCCATTTCAACCAGCGTAATCGAAGCGGGCATCGTTTTACGCGCCTTCTCCATTTCGGTGGCGGGTACTGCCATCAGCACCGGTGTCGTTTGGGCAATCGCCGCCGCAACAGCAGAAAACGCCTGCTGTGCTGGCGCGCCGTTGGCACGCCAGTTATCGGTACGATAGGGCCAAATCATCCACACGGCCTGCTGAGGTGCCCATTCCGCTGGCATCATAAATCCGTCTTGATGAGGTGTCGTAACCTGTGACATGGCTTAGCTCCGCGTGGTGCCATCAGAGGAGGCAATCGCACCATACATATTTGGACGGCGATCGCGGAACAGGCCCCAAGCGGCACGCTGAGCGGCGATAGCATCGAGATCAAAGGTATGAACCAACACGCCTTCGTCAGTTTTGTTAGCTTGTTTCACCAGCTCACCGGTCTGATCGGCAATAAACGAAGAACCGTAGAAGGTCATTTCCAGGCTGTCGATATACTTGCTCGCTTCGGTACCGATACGGTTAGAGGCAATAACTGGCAGCACGTTTGCCGCTGCATGGCCTTGCTGTACACGAGTCCAGTGTGGTTGGCTGTCGATATCTGGATAAGCCGGCTCAGAGCCAATTGCCGTTGGGTAGAAGATAACTTCCGCACCCTGCAATGCCAGGCAACGTGCGGTTTCTGGGAACCATTGATCCCAGCAAATACCCACGCCAACTTTTGCATAACGGGTGTTCCACACTTTGAAACCGGTATCGCCAGGAATAAAGAACTGTTTTTCCTGATAAGCCGGGCCATTTGGAATATGGGTCTTACGGTAGGTGTCCAGCACGCTGCCGTCGGCATCAATCATTACCAGAGAGTTGTAATAGGCGTTGTTAGCCTTTTCAAACAAGCTCAGCGGCAATACGACTTCTAATTCTTTAGCCAGCGCAGAGAAGTGTTTAATCAGCGGGCTGGTGGCAACTTCTTGCGCCAGCGCGTAGTGTTCTGGGCTTTGATCAATGCAGAAGTAAGGGGCAGCAAACAGCTCCTGAATCAGGATAATTTGCGCGCCTTGGGCGTGGGCCTCACGTACCAGTCGTTCTGCATTGACAATATTTTTGTCCAGATCCCAGCTGCAGGCCATTTGTGTGGCGGCGACGGTGACATTTCTCATTGAAATCTCCTGAAATTATAAAAGGTTGGAGTTTGTTTATCTAAATGGGTGCAAAAATGATCCCGATTATATGCCGGTTCTCAGCGTTTTTCTGTGAAATCGTAGAAGACACAGTTCACCAATCAATAGTGTGACCGCCAACCCCGTGATAATCGGCAGACTATGCTTGGCTTCTATTTTTCCCTCAAGTAAATCCGGGAAAATAAACAGCACCACTCCTTGAAGTATAAACAGTAAACCGAGAGATACGACTAACCACTGCCCAGGTTTTCCGCCTGGTACACGATAAGGACGTTGCACCTGTGGTGCCGAATAACGCAGCCAGAACCAGGCAGTGAATAACAAAAAATAGGGCAGCAGGAAGATACAGCTCGAGAAAGAAAAGATTAACCAGAACAAATCATTATTGCCGCTGGCGAACTGGCTGTAACAGAGGATAACCAAGGTTGAGACAAGACCTGTTGCGATGTTTGCGCCCACCGGAGTATCAAATTTTTTACTGCGTTTCCCCAACGGTTTTGGCAGGTCGCCGCTTTGCGCCGCTTCTGCCGCCGCACGGCTTGAACCAGAAGTCCAGGTAACCATATTGCTGATAAAGGTAAAAAGCGTCAGCAGACACAAGATATTCAGCATCACTTTTGAGGCGAGACTCTGACCAAACAGAATCTTTAGTGCATCAATAATGCCGGAAACTAAGCTGATTTTATCCACGGGTAGCGCAGCAAGGATACCAAGGGTGCCAAAGAGATAGAGCAGGGCAATCAATAACGCGGCGGCTAGCATCGCGCGCGGCATGGTTTTTTCCGGCTTTTTAATGAGCTTGCCCATGCAAGCAACTAATTCCAGCCCAAGCAGGCTGTAAATGATTGCCGGCAGAAAATGGCTGGCTTCATTAAAATGTGGGATCAGATTATGTAGCTGTAGGTCATTCGCTAAGCCGTGCTGTATGGCTTGATTAATTCCTGCGATGCCCAGAGTGACAATGACAATAATCTTGGCCCAGGCTCCCCAGCGGGCAATGCTAATACAAACCGTCGTTGAAATATTGCAGAACCATACCGTTAGCCAGGTAAGGGCCAGACACATCAGAATTTGCCAGTTAATATTCATTCCCGGCCAGTACAGTGAGGCGAATGTCCCGGCAAACAGGATATACACCGAAGGCATCCACAGACCGACATTGATCCAGTATAAGTAAGAGGTTCTTGCTGCCATACGATCGCCAAAGGCACGCTTCACCCAGTCATAAATTCCTCCCTCGGCAGGCCAGGTAGTGCCCAGCTCAGTAACAACTAAGGTATAGGGAAGAACAAAACCTATTAACATGATCCCCCACCAGGCAAAAGCCGAGGGGCCAATCGCCGCGGATGCAGTCAACGTATCTAGCACAATCACTGCACATATCATAAACATCGTCAGACTACCGACACCGATCTGTTGCTTCGTATCTTGTCCACTCATAAGGGCCTCTGCATGATTTCTACCTTAATTTGAGTATATAGATAGCGATGATAATGAATGAAATGTATTGTTATCATTTTACTATGCACAGAATACATAATTGTTATGGACCTCAACCTGCTCCGCCTATTGCCCATCCTCGCGCGTGAGAAGAACGTCACCCGAGCTGCTCGTAAGGCAAATCTCAGCCAGTCGGCATTCAGTCATGCGCTTAATCGCTTAAGAGAGCAGCTTAACGATCAAGTCTTTGTGCGTACCCGCAATGGGATGGAGCCGACGCCTTATGCCGCATCGATTATCCCTGTGGTAGAGCGAGCGATGGAAACATTGAAAGTCGCGACGCTTGGCGCACAACCTTTCGACCCGGCGACGACGGCGCATACGTTTTATGTTGGAGCCGTCGACTATTTTGAATTCATGTGCATGCCGATTCTGACGGCAAGATTTAAAGAAAATGCGCCAAATGTGCGGCTATCGGTTGATATTTTGTCTGAAACGATAAAATTGGATCGTGTGGAGATGGGGCAACTCGATGCTTTTATTGGGGTCGATAGCTTGCAGCATATTCCGCATTACTTTAACCGGCACAGACTGATTTCCGACCATTTTGTTGCCATTGCCGCGAAAGAGAGAACAGATTTGCCGCAGCAGTTAAAAATGCAGCATTTAGCCTCTGAGCCACAGATTCACTTACCTGCGGTCAGTTCCGGTGCCGATCACATCGACCGTTGGTTATTGGCACAGCACATGTACCGGCCATTGGCATCGGTAGTACAAAGTTATGCCGTCGGTGGACGGGTTGCGGTGGCGTCAGGATATTTGATGTGCGTACCCTACCGTATAGCCAGGGAGTTAGAGCAAATGTTACCGCTGCGTGTGTTGGATTTACCGGCGGGTAGTCCATCCTACGATTTGGAATTGCTCACTCACAGTTTGTACGATCACCAACCGGCTCTCCATTGGCTCATCAGCGAGTTAAAAGCGATCAATCTGGACTAAGCATTATCCCTTTATCTGCCTGTGCAGTTGGCTGGATTCGTGGGTAGAGTTTAGAAGGGGGGTTATGAAACAGGTCAGTTAGTGAGCACTAACTGACCTCTATTAACTTACTGAATTTTCAGCGTACTGATAATCGCTTCAGCGCCAGCTTGTGCCTGAGCCTGATCGTCAGCTGGCAGAGTGATTTGCAGCGTGATCAATTGATTATCAATCTTACCCAGTACGACGGAAGAATACGCTTTTTCTCCTCCGGCATTAATGATGCTGTCGAGCTGTTGCAGTGTCTGACCATCAACCTGAATTGACTTATTGGTCACCACTTGCAGGTTGGTATCGCGCTCTTGCTGCTGGGCTTGCAGGCGATTTGCCAACGTTTCCAGTGAGTCAGACGTGTTGTCTCCAACAATGACGATCACTGCTTTTTGTCCGGTGCTATCAGCATAGACATGCATGTTATTGCTCTGCGTTCCCAGCTTGCCGCTTTGGTCACTCATCCCCTGAGGAAGAGTAAAGCTGACTTTACCGTCGAGCAGGCTAATAGGCTGTGTGGCAGCTGCTGCGCTGGCACCTTTATCAACAGGGGCCGTTTTATCATCCGTTTTGCCATCGCAGGCTGCCAGCCCGGCAACCAGCAAAGTAATACCCATGAATTTGGCAAGATTACGCATTAGAGTTCCTTAATATTTCACTTAACGGCACGTACTGCTACGTATCGTATGGCATTGAGCTTACGGCTGTAATGGCACCCTATTCACCAACGAAAAGCAAGCCAGTTATGGCTTTCAGTGTGAACTCAACTGAACCTCGTTGTGATGACCAGACTGTGCCAAGCGTTTTAACAGCATATTAAGCAGCATACCGTACATCGGCAGGAAGAAAATCAGACAAATTAACAATTTGAAACTGTAATCCACTAAGGCGATCTCTACCCAATGTTGCGCCATAAACGCATCGCTGCTCTTATAAAAAGCGATAAAGAAGAAGGCCAGCGTATCGCTAATATTGCCCAGGAACATCGCTGCTGCTGGCGCAATCCACCAGGTTTTCAACTGGCGCAGACGGTTAAAGACGTTAACGTCGAGGATTTGCCCGAGAACGTAGGCCATAAAGCTAGCGATGGCGATGCGGGCGACCATGATATTCAGGCTGCTGAGCGCGGCAAAACCTTGCCATTCTCCCTGATAGAACAACGCAGAGATAACGTAAGAAATAATCAGCGCTGGTGCCATTACCGACAAAATAATGCGTCGGGCCAATGGCGCGCCGAAGATACGTACGGTTAAATCAGTCGCTAGGAAAATAAACGGAAAGGTAAATGCGCCCCACGTGGTGGTAAAGCCAAATACCGATACCGGAAGCTGGACCAGATAGTTACTAGACGTAATGATGGCAATATGGAATAGCGACAGCCATACCAAGGCGGAAAACCGCTGTTGGGCAGAAAAAGCGTACATAAATGTGACCTTTTTAGTGATTGGGGTGAGGGAACCCAAGAAAAATCTTCGTTATTTGTTGCTGTGAAAAACCATGATTTTTCCAGCGAGCGCGGATCGTACCCGTTTGCGCAAACAATGCAATGGCTAATTTTAACGCAAACGTTAACCTGTATTGCACCAAAAATCAGGGGGAGTAAACTGTCGCTCTTTAAGTTCCCCATTTGACCTAGAACAGAGACGCCTTATGACCGATCCCTTCAGCCATCCCGACCACCAACTCGATGCCTTGGGCGAACGTTGTCCAGTACCTGTGATGATGGTGCGAAAGGCGGTGCGCGGTATGCAGGATGGTGAAACGTTGCTAATCATTGCCGACGATCCGGCGACGACGCGCGATATTCCGGGGTTTTGCCGCTTTATGGAACACAACCTGTTGGCGTCTGAAACGGAAACCTTGCCGTATCGCTATTTATTGCGCAAAGGAAAAGGGGCTTAATATCAGCCCCTTGCTTGTGAATAAACGCGTTTTCTAACCTGATTTTTTGCGCAACAAGCGCAGCGCGTTGGCCGTGACCAGCGCAGTAGCACCAGAGTCTGCCAATACTGCCAGCCATAATCCGGTGATCCCCAGCAGCGTAGTGACCAGGAATACCCCCTTCAGTCCCAGCGCGATGGTGATGTTCTGGCGGATGTTGGCTCGGGTTGCGCGCGATAACGCAATCATCTGCGCCAGCCCGGTTAAGCGGTTGTGATTGAGCGCGGCATCCGCCGTTTCCAGCGCCACATCGGTGCCGCTGCCCATCGCAATACCAATGGTGGCGGCTTTCATCGCTGGGGCATCGTTGATGCCATCGCCGACCATCGCCGTTGGATATTGCAGATTCATTTTCTCGACGGCACGGACTTTATCTTCCGGCAATAACCCGGCCTGATAATTAATCCCTAAACGCTCGGCAATGGTTTTCGCCGCGCGTGGGTTATCGCCAGTCAGCATCACCGCAGATACGCCAAGAGCTTTCAACTCAGCAAGCGCGTTAACGGCATCATCACGCAACCGGTCTTGCAACGCGAGTAGGCCTAGCACCCGCTGGTCTTCCAGCACCACGACCACGGTTTTTCCGCTGGCTTCCCATTCGGTAATTTTTGTTTCGAAGGCTGCTGATAACTGCTTTTTATCCACATGCTGTGGTGCTGACACCACAATGTGTTTTTCGTTAACCCAACCTTCAACACCCACACCTGCCAAGGCGCGCCGACGTTCGGCATTGGGCAACAGCGAGTATTGCTGGCTAGCACGTTGGATAATCGCTAATGCGAGTGGATGGTGAGAACCGGCCTCGACTGCAGCGGCTTGCGTTAGTAGCTGCTGCTCACTAACACTTTCGGCGGTTAATACATCGCTGACTTCAGGTTTGCCTTCGGTCAATGTGCCGGTTTTATCCAATGCCACGCGTTGAATTAGCGCTAATTGTTCTAATGCTGCGCCGCCTTTAATTAATGCGCCTTGGCGCGTTGCCGCAGCCAGGCCAGAAGCGATAGCGGCCGGAGTTGAGATGACTAACGCACAAGGACAGCCAATCAACAGCAGCGTTAAACCACGGTAAATCCAGGTTTCCCATGACAGGCCCATTGCCAACGGCGGGATAACGATCACCAGCAGTGACAGCAGCATGATAGCGGGAGTGTAATAGCGGCTAAAGGTGTCAAGGAAGCGCTCGATTGGCGCACGGCGCTCTTCGGCTTCTTCAATCAATTGCAGTACGCGGTCAATCGCGCTATTACCCGCAGCAGAGACCACTTGTACACGTGCCAAACGATCGACACACAGGCTACCTGCCGGAATCTTTTCGCCTGGCTGGCGTTCAATGGGGATCGATTCACCCGTTAGTGCGCTTTCATCAAAGCTGGCGGCACTATCAAGGAGCGTCGAGTCTGCGGGCAGGCGTCCACCGGCGGCAACTTCAATCACATCACCGGGTTGCAGGCTGCTGACGGCAACGGTTTGACTGCCAGTTGCATCGATACGTACGGCACTTTCTGGGATCAGCGCCATCAGTGCTTTCACACCGCTACGGGCGCGGTTGGCGGCAAACCCTTCTAAACGTTCACCCACCATAAATAGCAACAGCACCATCGCGGCTTCTGCCGTGGCGCCGATAAATAGCGCGCCTAATGCGGCGATGCTCATCAAGGTTTCAATAGCGAAAGGTGAACCGCTGCGAATCAAGCGAATAGCCTGGCGTAACACCGGATACAAGGCGACTAACGTAGTGAGTGTGAAGGCAATTTTGCCGCCTTCATGGGAAACCTGCTCAATCCCCCAGCTAATAATCATCAGCACTAGCAGCGCAATAATCGCTGCATTCTCTTTAAGATGAGAGAGGAAAGTGGTGGGTGCGTGCTTAGTTGGTACGCCTTCAAGCAATTGAAAACCGGCGGAAGTCACGGCCTGTTTGATTTGTGGGGAAATATCCCGACTTGCACTGACCAACAGTTTTTCGGTGGCGAAGAGAACTTTGGCCTGTTTGACTCCTGGCAGAGTGCTGACTGCTTTTTCGATTTTCCGTGCGCAGCTGGCGCAGTCCATTCCTACGACTTGCCAACTATATTGTGTCGTTCCGCTCGGTGCTGCGAGCGAACTGGGGTCTTCTTCCGCGCCGGGATCTCCTTCCGCTTGAGAGGTGGCGCAGCAGCTTGATTCTTGGTGTGAGTGCTCACTTACTTTCTCGGTTGAGCAGCAAGCTGAAGCAGCTAACGGTGCGGTGGTGCTACAGCAGTCCACCGGATGTGGCCCTTGCTGACGAGCCGCGGTGATTTTAGGCGCGGCGGTCATTTTGGTGAATGTTGGGATAGGTTTGGCCTGCGCTTTTGATGAACAGCCGCAGTGGCCGGCAGTGCTTCTATGTTGTGAGTGCATATTACCTCCAAAAGGGGCATTGGGTCGGAATAATAGGCACTCTACACCCTGGAGTTAACTCCAGGGTCAAGCGAAAAAACCAGATTAAAGATAGAGGGAGCGAACAATCAGGAAATGTCCACCAAAGTAACAGGCTGCAACCAGTGCATCAGCCAGGCGGAACTTGAAGCGATAGTGACTAATCAGCCAAATCACATTGGCGAGCAGCAGCAATACCGTCCCGCACAGTACAGAGAAGGCCAGATTAGTACTGCGTGCAAAGTACTGCTCACCGGCAAACCACACCATCAATAGCGTCATGCCGATATAGGCGGCGATTGGCCAGCGCATTTCGTGCAATTTGGTCCAGATTATTGCCAACAGAACAATGCCGATAGCGAGCAAGATAAGTGGCAAAGGCCAGAACAGGCTGAATGTCATCTGACTGGCAAAAGCAATGGTATACAGCAGGTGTGATAAGAAGAACGCGCCAATAGCGTACAGAATACGTTCACGCGGGAGCAAGAGTAGGAGATCGGCAATCAGTGTGGCGACCAACCCGAGCAAGATAAGATAACTATAAGTGGTTAATTCTGGCGCTTGCCAAACTAATAACACTAATAATAACAATGTAATGGGTTTAAACAACCAGCCTTGCCAGCGCGTGCCACGATAGCGTGCATCTACGTATAACCAACCGGAGAGAAATACGGCAATAAATGGCCAACTCATTGTTTATCCTTTTTCTAAGGTCAGATGGAAACAAACCACGATGAGATGATGACGAAATCTCATCGTGGTTATTCAGTGTAGAGTCGAGATTTACTACCAGCAATCATCATGAAAAAACAGCCGCATATTGCGGCTGTAGTTTTATTTACGCTTTGGCATTGGTGGCTGGGTTTTCTGCCAGGCTAGCAGCTCGAATACGCCAAACAAGAAGATGCGCAGTTGTAGCCAAGCACCGATTTTCTTTTGATCTTTGCCTTGTGTCGCCTTCAATAACGTCACTTGCAAGCCATGCATGAAAAGCATGAAGAATGCCGCTACATCGAGGAAGTATTTCATCGGCTTAGGGAACGGATGAATAAAATTCAACAGCAAAAAGGCCCAGATGCACAGCATCAACAGGCGACCGATATTAATCAACATCTGACGGCTCCAGTGGTAGCGACGAGACGGACGGCGTCACATCTCGATGATATAAGCGATAAGCGACTTGTCCAGCGACCTTTTCACGGTGCAGTCGCCAACTGGCAGGCACCGGTATCGCGCCGTGTTCGACTTCGGCTTCAACGTAAATCCAGGCTTCATCGGCCAGCCAACCTTGTGTTTCCAATAGGCTGAGTGTTTCTTGCAAAATCCCTTTACGGAATGGCGGATCGACAAACACGATATCGTGCGCCGTGCCTGTTTTCGCCAACCATTGCAATGCATTGACATTAAAGACTTTTCCGTCTGTCGCATTGAGCAGCGCCAGATTCTTTTCTAATTGCTGGGCTACCGGGCGTTCAAACTCCAGTAGCGTGGCGCTGCCAGCGTAGCGGGATAGCGCTTCCAGCCCTAATGCACCACTACCGGCGAAGCAATCAAGACAGCGCGCGCCCTGAATCATCGGTGCTAGCCAGTTAAACAGGGTTTCGCGCACACGATCGGTGGTCGGACGCAGGCCGGGGCTGTGTGGAACCGGTAATTTGCGTCCGCGCCATTGTCCGCCGATCAGGCGAATCTGGCCTGCGGCAGGGGTTTGCGGTTTTTTTGCCATAATGGATTTTTATTGATCTTTACTGACGTTTGGAACGCTATTCTACCGGTGTCGCGGCGTTGGGCCAATGTTTAAGATTGTTGATTGAATTGACAGCAGAAATCATCACGCAAACGTGTTGCCGCTAAGGGAAAGTGATAGACTGTTAGGTTATTACCTTTATTGATAATCCGTTCGCCAGCAATTAACGGCGAGGAGTGAAGTTGTAAAATGGCAAAACAGAAAAAACGTGGATTTTTCTCCTGGCTGGGACTTGGCGGCAAGGAAGAAGAACAAAAACCATCGATAGAGACAACCGACGCTCCGAAAACTGAGCAGCCTGTCGATGTCGTAGAACCTATCGATGCAGTAGAACCTGTCAACGCAGCAGAAGACGTTGCAAAAGGCGTAGAACCCGACGCGCAATTATCGCAGGTTGAGCCTGCGATAATTGAAGACGTGTTAGCAGAAGATAAACCGGCAGCAGAGTCCTTTGCTGAGAATGTTGTTGTGGTGACTGAAGAGGTCGCGGCATTACAACATCCTGCACAACCTGAAATCGCTCAGGTAGAGGTAGAAGAACAAGCTGTCGTAGAAGAAATTATTGAGCCTGAACCGGTCGTTGTGCCAGAGGTTCAGGAAGCAGCAGCCTTGCCGGTTGAGTTGGAACCTATTATCAGTGCGCCTGCCGTAGAAACTGAGCAGAAGCGCCCAACCAAAGAAGGTTTCTTCGCTCGCCTGAAACGTAGTTTGGTCAAAACGCGTCAAAATTTGGGGTCAGGGTTTGTTAGCCTGTTCCGCGGTAAGAAAATTGACGATGACCTGTTCGAAGAACTCGAAGAGCAGCTATTGATAGCCGACGTTGGGGTCGAAACCTCGCGTAAAATTATCGCCTCCCTCACGGAACATGCCACGCGTCGCCAGTTAAAAGACGCCGACTCGTTGTATGTGAAGCTGAAGGAAGAAATGTCTGAAATATTGGCTAAAGTTGACCAACCGCTGGATGTTAGCGGTAAAACCCCGTATGTCATTCTTATGGTCGGGGTGAACGGCGTGGGTAAAACTACGACGATCGGTAAATTGGCGCGTCAATTTGAGGCCGAAGGTAAATCCGTCATGTTAGCGGCGGGCGATACCTTCCGTGCTGCGGCAGTAGAGCAGTTACAAGTGTGGGGCCAACGCAATAACATTCCCGTTATCGCGCAGCACACGGGTGCGGATTCTGCGTCGGTTATTTTTGATGCGATTCAAGCGGCTAAAGCACGTGGTGCGGATGTCTTGATCGCGGATACCGCCGGACGTTTGCAGAATAAATCTCACTTGATGGAAGAGCTGAAGAAGATCGTCCGCGTCATGAAAAAACTGGACGAAGATGCCCCTCATGAGGTTATGCTGACGCTCGATGCCAGCACCGGCCAGAATGCGGTAAGTCAGGCTAAACTGTTTAATGAAGCCGTGGGTTTGACCGGTATTACGCTGACCAAATTAGATGGCACAGCCAAAGGCGGAGTGATTTTCGCTATTGCTGACCAATTCGGTATTCCTATCCGTTATATCGGGGTAGGCGAAGGCATTGAAGATTTGCGGCCATTTAAGGCCGACGATTTTATTGAGGCACTTTTTGCCCGAGAGGATTAATACGGATGATTCGCTTTGAACAGGTCAGTAAAGCTTATCTAGGCGGGCGACAGGCGTTGCAAGGCGTCGATTTTCATATCCAGCCGGGGGAGATGGCATTTCTGACCGGACATTCCGGCGCGGGTAAAAGTACCCTGCTGAAGTTGATTTGTGGCATTGAACGGCCAAGCGCCGGGCATATTTATTTCGGTGGCCACGATATCAGCCGGCTAAAGAGCAGCGAAGTGCCATTCTTACGGCGTCAGATCGGTATGATCTTCCAGGATCACCACTTGCTGATGGATCGCACTGTTTATGACAATGTCTCGATGCCATTGATCATTGCTGGCGCCAGTGTTGAAGACATTCGCCGTCGCGTATCCGCGGCGCTGGATAAAGTGGGCCTGTTGGATAAAGCTAAAAACTTCCCGATTCAACTCTCCGGTGGTGAGCAACAGCGTGTCGGTATTGCTCGTGCTGTGGTCAACAAGCCTGCGGTATTACTGGCGGATGAGCCAACGGGCAACCTTGATGAAGTGCTATCAGAAGGTATTCTGCGCTTGTTTGAAGAATTTAACCGCGTTGGCGTGACCGTGTTGATGGCAACGCACGACATGGGGCTTATCGCGCGTCGCCAGTACCGCACATTGACGCTCAGTCAGGGCCGCATCGCGGGAGGCGCGCACTATGGCTAACCCGCCAAATGCAGTAAAAACGAATAAAAGCGCGCGTAAGGCTAAAAGTAAGGCCTTACAAGGCGGCTGGCGTGAACAGTGGCGTTATTCATGGGATAACGCCTTTGCTGACATGTTGCGTCAACCTTTGGCGACGCTGCTGACGATTATGGTGATCGCCATTTCACTCACGCTGCCAAGTGTATGTTATCTGGTGTGGAAAAACGTCAGCCAGGCGGCAGAGCAGTGGTACCCAACGCCACAATTGACCGTTTATCTTGATAAATCACTCGATGATGATGCGGCCGAAAACGTGGTGAAAGCGCTAAAAGCTGAAGCGGGCGTTGATAAGGTCAATTACCTGTCGCGTGCCGAAGCAATGGGCGAGTTCCGCAACTGGTCTGGCTTTGGCGGCGCAATGGATATGCTGGAGCAAAATCCATTGCCGGCGGTCGCGATTATCACGCCGAAAATGAATTTCCAGGATGCGGCTACGCTCAATACTTTGCGTGACCGAGTTGCTGCGGTACAAGGCGTCGATGAAGTCCGAATGGATGACAGCTGGTTTGCCCGCCTGGCCGCGCTTACCGGATTAGTTGGCCAAATAGCCGCGATGATCGGCGTGTTGATGGTGATTGCCGTATTCCTGGTCATTGGTAACAGTGTGCGACTGAGTATCTTTAGCCGCCGCGATACCATTAACGTGATGAAACTGATTGGTGCGACTGACGGCTTTATCCTGCGGCCATTCCTTAACGGCGGCGCGTTGCTTGGCTTTAGCGGTGCATTTTTGTCGCTGATTTTGTCTGAACTGCTGGTTTTCCGTCTGGAAGCTGTGGTGACTCGCGTGGCATCGGTATTTGGTACCACCTTTGATTTACACGGTTTGGCATGGGATGAAAGCCTGTTATTGCTGTTGATCTCGGCAATGATAGGGTGGATCGCCGCGTGGCTGGCAACGGTGCAACATTTACGGCGATTTACACCAGAATAATGTTTTTTTGTTATACTCACCTCTTGCTGCCGAGGATCTTGTGGCAAGAGGTGATCCTAAATCTGTGCATCAACTGTCTTTCAAGCGTTCGATTAATCGATCTAACCCATGATTTGGCAGGCACAGAATGTTCCCTCCAAACGCACAATTTCCCTATCAAAAATCTTCGGATTCACCTAAAGTCGATGAGTTATGTCGGTATTTTTCAGTGAACTTTTGCTGGGATGGTGAGTCTGATATAGCAGTAAATGTGAGCGGTTCTGCGTTGTTTTTCAGGTGGTATGACTCCCCTGCAGCGTTGTGTAAAACCTACCTTACGTCACATTATGAGAGGCTTGAATGACCAAAGAAATGCAAACTTTAGCTTTAGTTCCCCAAGGTAGCTTGGAAGCCTATATCCGGGCAGCCAACACTTATCCTATGCTTACAGCAGAGGAAGAGCGGGCTTTGGCTGAACGGCTGCATTACGACGGCGATTTAGAGGCCGCCAAACATCTGATCCTGTCCCACCTGCGTTTTGTTGCGCATATTGCCCGTAATTATGCGGGCTATGGCTTGCCGCAGGCTGACCTGATTCAGGAAGGTAACATCGGTCTGATGAAAGCGGTTCGCCGTTTTAATCCAGAAGTGGGTGTTCGCTTGGTATCCTTTGCTGTGCATTGGATCAAAGCAGAGATCCATGAATACGTATTGCGCAACTGGCGTATCGTGAAAGTGGCGACTACCAAAGCGCAGCGTAAGTTGTTCTTCAACTTGCGCAAAAACAAACAGCGTTTAGGCTGGTTCAGCAATGAAGAAGTTGAACACGTTGCTCGTGAGCTTGGTGTAACCAGCAAAGACGTGCTGGAGATGGAATCGCGTATGGCCGCTCAGGACATGACGTTTGATCCAACGCCAGACGAAGAGCCGCGTGATGGCCAGGCAATGGCACCAATGCTTTACCTGCAAGATAAAAGCTCTGACTTTGCAGAAAGCATCGAAGAAGATAACTGGGAACATAGCGCGGCTGACAAACTGACCAACGCAATGGAAGGTTTGGATGAGCGCAGCCAGGATATCATTCGCGCCCGTTGGTTAGACGATGATAATAAATCCACCTTGCAGGAACTCGCCGATAAATACGGCGTATCTGCCGAGCGTGTTCGCCAGCTTGAAAAGAACGCGATGAAAAAACTGCGATTAGCTATCGAAGCTTGATAGCTGGTTGATGTGTAAGACGGCCCGGAAACGGGCCGTTTTCTTTTGTATCGACTAGACGGTTATTCATCAAATTGCTGACGATTTTTCTTTAACCCTTCTATTTTGATCAAGAAATCATAAATCGGTGCAATCCGCTGAAAATCTTTGCTTAATACGCTGACTAATTGATCTGAAAACAGCATGTCCATATCCATCTGATGGCTAATCAAGGCAAAAGACTTTCTGTTGTACCAAGTAGCCAGTTCTGGTTGTTGATCTTTAATCAGCGGTCGTTTGTAACTTTCACCTTCCAGCGCATAATTAGGCTGCAAACGTTGCGCCATTTTGAGAAAAGCCTGTGGATCTTTGAGCATTTGCTGACGGAAAAAATCCATCGTAATTTTTGATGCGCTGTAATACCCCAATCCGTAACGCCACCAATCCGGACCCAATTCAAAAAAGTAAGTGGGCGCATCGGTCCAGTTTTTACGCGAACGTTTAAAGCTCAACCACATGTTGCTGCGATAAATCGACTTATCCCGCGAAAAACGAGTATCACGGTGCATTCTGGATAGCGTTTTTCCAATTGCCGGACGAACTTCAAACAGCTCGTCAATCACCAGCATGTCTTGACTCAAATCTGTCACCAGACCGCGAAAAGGCTCTAATAATGCGTGCTGATAAGTATCACGATTTTCCTCGAACCACTCTTTGTTATTGTTCTGACTAAGCTCTAATAAGAAAGTCAGGCCTTGCTGTGAAAATCCTGAAAACGCTGCCATGATGATCCCTTTTAACGGACAAGATACTGATATGGACTAATAACGGTTGTCTGTATACTTAAACAGCCTGTGAATTAAAACAGTATCGCTGAAGATGGCATAGAGATCAAAAAGAACACCGGCATGCGCGGTGTTTTATGAATTGGCTCTTATCTCGAACATTTTCGTAAAAACAGTGCATTCAAATATGGCTTAGTAAGTCTATATTTGGAGATCGTTAGCAAAAATATAGTGCATATAAATTGCAGCTATTTTCCCTTTAATTACGGGGAGTTTATTAAATACAGCGGGATAGGGCAGAATGGAAAATCAAAGTGTTAAGGATATTAACGCAGCCAGCATTCATGAGCCGGGTGTACAACGTTCGACTCGCGGCTGGGTGAATGGTTTTTTAGGTATGCTGATTTTCAGTGGATCTTTGCCTGCTACTCGGGTTGCTGTACTGGAGTTTGATCCCGTTTTATTAACGGCTGTTCGAGCGGTTATTGCCGCATTGTTGGCGCTTTGTGTCCTACTTCTTACCCGACAAAAACGGCCGCAACGCCAAGATATTCTGCCGCTGGTATTCGTTGCTGTTGGTGTAGTGATTGGTTTTCCTTTATTAACCGCATTCGCTTTACAGCATATGACGTCATCCCACTCATTGGTCTATATCGGCCTCTTGCCTTTATCGACCGCCTGTTTTGGCGTATTACGCGGCGGAGAACGTCCTAGACCGGCATTCTGGGCATTTTCAGTATTGGGAAGTTTGCTGGTGGCAGCCTTTGCTCTGAGCCAAGGCTCGGAAGGCTCGTGGACGGGGGATTTGCTGATGCTGGCAGCGATTGTGCTTTGTGGTTTAGGCTATGCCGAGGGCGCGGTACTTACGCGTAAATTAGGCGGATGGCAGGTGATCTGCTGGGCGTTGCTAATCGCGTTACCGCTTGCAGTCGTTGTTGCAGCCTTTTCTGCGCCGCCGGCTTGGCCGGTTGCCAGCGCTAGCGCATGGATATCGTTAATCTATGTTTCGGTATTTAGCATGTGGATCGGTTTTATTTTTTGGTATCGTGGTCTGGCACAAGGCGGCATTGCTGCAGTGGGGCAATTACAACTGCTACAACCTTTCTTTGGGCTAGTCCTGGCCAGTTTGGTATTACATGAGACTGTGCAACCTTCCATGATTGTCGTAATGGCCGGGGTATTAGTTTGCGTCTTTGGTGCGAAGCGATTTTCTCGGTAAGTTTGTGCGTGATGCAGGGCACAGCGAATGCGCCCTGTTCCGCATATATCAATGATGAATCACTCTATGGTCGGCTTTAGTTATTCCGCTTTCTCTACCGTATCAAATTGCCGTATTTTAGCCCTGCGGCGATAGAGTTTACGTTTCATTTTACTCAGGCTATGGCCTAGTAATCGATAAGCAATATCACTAAAGCTGATTTTTGAGATAACGACTAACCCTTCCCCTTGTTCATAGCCTTTGTTTTTCTTTAAGAAAAAGTCGGCATCTCTATTGGTATTATCCTTTGCTGCTTGTGAGCCATGCGCCGTGCCAAAATTAGTTGGAGAAACAAACACGCCATCACTTTCTATTACTTTCAAATCAAATAGATCAGAGATATTTCTACAATTGGCTTTCATTTTATTATTTGACGTATAGTTTCTTCTTGTTGGCCACGTATGGTTCATTAGTGAGTTTTTGACCGAGGCTCTGTAGCTTGATGGATGAATGCAAACAGCAAAAAAATAAGAGGGATAGCGGTTTTTCACTATCTCTGCTGTAACCATTTTAATATATGATGATTTCATTAAGTTATTATTTCGGTATTTTTCAATGAAACCCGCTTGGCTTCTAAATACGTTGGTCTTTTTATTATCTATATCGAATAGATAACGCTGCATACAAAGGTAGCCAACGGGTTTTTCACCATCATAATAAATAATGATTTTTTTTGATGCTGATTTTTCTGGGTGAAATGTTTTTATCTTTTCATCAAGAGACATATTGTCAGGCGGTGAAAATATACTGGAATATAATGACTTTAGGATTGCTGCTAGCTCTAATGAATAAACTTCATCATCAGAAAATTTTTCGATTCTTAGCATAAAGTTAATCTTTGTTGGCAGGAGAACTATAAAGCTAGTTCATTAAATAAGAGTTTTCCAATTGTAATTAGCTCAAAAAGCAAAATATCCCAGAGTTGAGTATGTATAAATGCTAGTCCATGGTAATTGTTATTTATAGATATTCCGCGTAGTCAGGAGAATCGCTGTGCAGAGCAAAAAGCTATACGTTTTACAGGCATTGCCTAAAGGTCGGGTAATAGAGATCAGCCTTGATACTGGTGATGTGCATATCGTCATCGATGATATGGACTCGCATCCAGACGGCATTGCAATAGATAAGGCTGCTGGTCGGATTTATTGGACCAATATGGGCGTAGTGAAAGAACAAGAGAGCTTGGAGTTCTTTCAGGCTGACGGCAGTCTGGAAACCTGCTTGTTAGATGGCTCGGCTAGACAGACAATCCTTGGAAACGGCCTATTTGTTACCGGAAAACAGTTGCTGCACGACGCTGAGACCCAATCTTTATACTGGTGTGACAGGGAAGGGATGCGCGTATTCCGCGTTGATCAAGATGGCAAAAATATTCAGGTATTAGTACAGCGAGGCTTATTCCCAAGAGACTCTCGTGATTATACCCGGCACTGTGTAGGCATTGCGCTGGATAAGAAAAACGACATGCTTTATTGGACCGAAAAGGGACCCTCTAAAGGCGGCCAAGGGAAGATATTGCGAGCCGGTCTCACGCTACCTGAAAATCAGCGCGCGGATAACCGGCAGGATATTGAGGTAGTGATGGCTAATCTGCCGGAACCAATAGATTTAGAACTCGACGCCAAAAATAACATCATGTATTGGACAGATCGAGGGGATAGCAAAAGAGGCGGCAACACCCTCAATTGTGCCGACATTTCCAACGGAAAATTCATCAATCATAGGATTTTGGCCGCAGGTCTGGATGAAGGTATCGCACTAGCTTTGGATGAAGATAATCGCGCTATTTACCTCACCGATTTAGGCGGCAATATCTATAAGCACCAGCTAGATAACCCCGGCTCACTGGAAAAACTCTTCACATTTGGGCCGCTGACAGGTTTAGCGATTGTGTGACGACTTAAATGCCATTCCCGGCAGGAATGGCTATTATTCTCAGCGGCTGTCTACCTGCATAGCTGATGTTTCTGGAAGATGTCATCTGGAAGAGCGAGAACTGCTCGTCGATATGACATCAACAAATTCCGGAGATTACTATGTCACTGCAAGATAAACTGGATGCATTTAAAGCCGATTTTACCGCCGGTAAACCACCGTACAACGCCCCTGCCGAGATCCACCCTATTATGACGCGCGCGACTGATGAACTGATCGCCAGTGGTCAGGCCGGACGAGCGATTAAAGCTGGAGATCTCGCCCCCGAGTTCTTCTTGAAAGATCAAAATGGGAAAGATATATCATCGGTCGAGTTGCTGGCTAGCGGGCCATTGGTGGTGACGTTTTATCGTGGTGTATGGTGTCCGTACTGCAATCTTGAGTTGCAGGCCATTAATGAAGTACTACCGCAGATTCAGGCTCTAGGAGCCAATGTCGTGGCTATTTCACCACAAACTCAGCCGAATAGTCGTAAGTCAGTACGTACCAATCAACTTAGCTTTCCTGTTCTAAGCGATGCTAATGGTCATATTAGTGATGCCTTCGGCCTGCGTTTTAAGCTGCCCGATTATCTGATTGAGTTATACAAAATGCTGCAAAATGATCTGCCTGCAATCAACAACGACTCGAGCTGGACACTACCTATACCGGCGCGTTATGTCATTGGGCGGGATGGTATTGTGCTGTACTCAGAAGTTAATCCTGATTATACCCACCGTCCTGATCCTGCGGATATGTTCCCGGTGCTTGAAAAAGCGACCCGACACGAGTGATGTAGAGGCAAGCCCGTGCCGAGCTAATGGCATGGGCGAGCTTTACCTAGCCATCACGTTATCGACAAAGTCGACGAATGCACGGGCCTTGGCAGACACTAATCTGCCCGATGGGAATACTGCCCATAAATCTATCGGTGGTAATTCCCAATCAGGCAGGACGACTTGAACCTGACCTTGTGCCAGCTCCTCTGAAAACATCCAGACCGAAGCGACTGCAATACCCATATCAGCCAAAACGGCGGTGCGAATGCCTTCTGCTGCATTGACTCGTATCCTCCCGGAGACGATCATCGCCACCTCTCGACCATTCTGGCTGAAAGACCAAGATTCACCGCCGCCGCGCAAGACATAAACAATTGCCTGATGTTGGGCTAAATCTGTCGGTGTCTGTGGTATACCTGTGCGGGAAAAATAACGTGGTGTACCAACCACCAAGCGGCGGCTCTGCGAGATATGCCGTGCTGTCATACTCGAGTCTTGAAGTTCGCCCATGCGTAATGCTACATCGGTGCCTTCTCCCAGCAGGTCGATATTGTGATCGTCTAGCGACAGGTCGATATTCAGGTTTGGATGTTTATCTAGAAAAGTCTGCAAGGCTGGAAGGATATGCAGGCGAGCAAACGTCACCGGGGCACTAACACGTAATGTGCCAGATAACCCCCTGGAAGTGTCTTGTACCGCCTGTTCTGCTTCATCGGCCTGGTCTATGACACGTTTGGCATGTTCATAGAACCGTTGGCCTGCGTCCGTCGGTGTTAAACCACGTGTTGAGCGTAATAACAGCCTTGCCCCAAGGTGTTCTTCCAAGCGTGCGATGGTTTTGGAAACTGCCGGCTGACCGAGTTTTAATCGTCTGGCAGCACCAGAAAATGAACCCATTTCCACCACGCTGATATAAGTCTCCATTGCCATCAATCGATCCATTGCTATATTCCCATTCGGTTATTTATTGCCATGCTACATGCTGTGTGGTTTCAATCGCCGAAAAATTCTATAGCTTGGCCGTTTAGGCGCGGGTGATGTATCACTACATCCAAAAATTGGCCGGTGTAGAAATCGAACACAACGACCTCATCTTGCGCCACGCAGTACAAATGCCCGCCAGGACCGAATCTTAGCCCACGCGGATGACGGAAAGAGACTCTTTTTTCCGGTGAGAATATCCGCACAAGTTCGCCATTCAGCCGATCGTATTCTCGTACCGTAGTGACCGAGGAGTCCTGCCCATAGGGAAATTCGCTCGATACCAGAATATTGCCGTTGGGACCGATTGCTAAATCAAGTGGGCTCACGGCATTATCGGTAATATGACGGGCCGATTTAAGCTTGCCATCCGGTGAAAATTCCAGAATGGTATTTTCACCATTACCTTGTGGGCCAATACCTGAGGCTAAGAACAAGCTGCCATCATCGGCGTAAGCAAAGCCCCTTGGGAATGGCACAACACCATGTTGTAGCACGGGTATTGCTCTGCTATCCAGATTGGCAGGGAAGGCCGTGACGGTTTTGTCGGTACGTAGCCCAACATAATATTGTCCGTTCGGACCCAGATTGCCACCACCAGCGTTAAGTCCGGGAATATGTCCGCTGTCGAGTTGAATTGTGCCACTTTTATCCAGTGCCAGTATCCTGTCGCTACCACTGTTAATGTACAGCAGTTGGCTATCGGTACTCACGCGCATACCACGTGGGTCCGTGATCCGCGGATCGTCGCTGAATGTCCCGAGGGGCAAGCCATCTATAGAAAATGCCAGAACCTGGCCATATCCATCCCCGTTGGCACCTGAAGCACTTGTGACGAGTATCTTCATCCTCTTAATGCCTGTACGCAGGATACATTGAGCATGGATCGGTATATCAAACGGGGAGCGGTTAACAGAAGGGCGCAGAAAAACCTATTCATTGGGTTATCCTTGATGTGATAGAGGGAAACACATCATCTTCAGCGCAGGCAGCTCGCAGCGGAAGGCCTCTGTTGGCAATAGATGTCATTCCACAGAGGAATAAATAGTGTCAAAAGCCGGACAGGGAACTGTTTCAGATATCCTAATTGATGTTTTCTTGTATTTCGTTGTCCCCTAGCGTTCGATACTCTGTTGCTACCTCGACGCTGATATCCATTGAACAGATAGAGAAAAGGGCGCATTAAGCGCCCATTTCTAATCATTATGCGAAGCGAAGCAATTAGTAGCCAGGTACGTGAGCCGCTTTCATGATCAGATTTGCTACGGCTTGAGGCTGAGAGATTAACGATACGTGGCTAGATTTTAGCTCTATCGTTTGCGCATGCATGCGCTTTGCCATAAAGCGTTCAAGATCTGGGTTAATGGTGCGATCTTCGGTAGAAACAGCATAGTAGGTTGGCTTAAATTGCCATGCCGCTACCGTTGTTTTGGCCATGGTGATTGCTTTTCCCATTGGCTGCTGAACTGCGTAATAGGCTTTAGCCTCTTTTTCCGGCAGATCGCCTGCGAAATCATGAATGAAAGCGGATTCTGTCAACGCGCCAAAATCACCATTCCACTTTATTCCGGCAGATGCCGGTGCTGCTGGGAATTTCTTAGTCAGCGCAGGGTAATCTTCACCGGCCTCTGGCGCGCGGGCAGCAATATAGACCAAACCTTTTACTTCTGGCTCATTACCCGCTTGGCTGATGACCATGCCGCCATAAGAGTGTGCTACCAAGATGACCGGGCCATTTTGTAGCGCCAGCGCACGTTTTACTGCAGCAACATCATTATCCAATGAGGTTGTTGGGTTCTGAACTGAGGTCACATGCAGGCCTTTGGCTTGCAGCAGCGGGATAACTTTGGACCAGCTTGACCCATCAGCAAATAAGCCATGAACCAGAACGATATTAGTGACTTCTTGGGGTGCCGATGTTGATGTGGTATCTGCTTGAGCAACAGAGACGCCCATTCCAGCAATAACCAGTGAAGCGATAAACGATAGATTGCGCAGTTTCATGATGATTCCTCTAAACAGGGTGTGAATCGCAATATATCAAGCCGGGGGCAACAAAAGGCTGACTCAAAAATGACAAAAGAATGACAAGCCTGGCAAGGTGACCTCTCTTACTTAACTACCGCCGTCATCAGCTCATTAAACCGTGTGGTATAGGCTGGCGATAGCATCTCGCGTTTCATCGCCCAGCTGCGTTCGATGCCCTGACCGGCGAACCATATTTTGCCGATACCTTGTTGGTTGATGCGATCCAGCGTTTGCATTAGCCGTTGGCTGTTGGGTTTTGGCTGATACTCATCAAACAGATTAAGTTGTGCCACGCCTTGACTGAAAAAGTCACCCAACATTACGCCACCTTTCTGATAGCGGTAGCCGGGCTTCCAGATTTGTTCGAGGCAACGTACTGCTGCATTGAGAATATCGCGACTGTCTTGCGTTGGAGTATTCACGGCGATCGCCGAATAGTTACTGTAATAGGGAATATTAGGGTCGTGCGGGCTGGTTTTGATAAAGGCGGAGATATAGCGGCAATATTGGTGCTCAGCGCGTAGTTTCTCTGCTGCTCGCACCGCGTAGCTGCAAATTGCTTCGCGCATATCCTGAAACTCGGTAATGCGCTCACCAAAGGAACGCGAACAGATAATCTGTTGTTTACTTGGCAATGACTCTTCAAAGGCCAGGCAACTTTCTCCCCGAAGCTCCCGCACCGTGCGCTCGAGTACTACGCTAAAATGCTTGCGGATTAACGTCGATGGACTGTCTGCCAGTTGCAATGCAGTTTTAATCCCCAACATATTCAACTGTTTACTAATACGTCGGCCCACGCCCCAGACTTCACCCACCGGGATCAGATGCATTAATTTTCTTTGTCGTTCAGACGATGATAAATCCAGCACGCCGCCGGTTGCCTTCCAGGTTTTCGCCGCCAGATTAGCCAGTTTGGCCAACGTTTTGGTGGGGGCGATACCGACGCCAACCGCGAGGTGATTCTCTTTATAGATTTTATCTTGAATCTGTTTACCAAAGTCGTGCAGCGGCATAAGTTTATTGATACCACTGAGATCAAGAAAGGCTTCATCAATCGAATACACATCGACTGCCGGGGCCAGTGCTTCCAGCGTTTCCATCACCCGATTAGACATATCTGCATATAGCGCATAGTTGGAGGAAAAGACCGCCACATTATGACGCTTAACCTCATCGCGTATCTTAAAATACGGCGCGCCCATTTTTATCTCTAGGCGCTTGGCCTCAGCATTACGAGCGATAACGCAGCCGTCGTTATTCGACAGTACTACTACCGGGCGTCCGCGTAAGTCTGGCCGAAAAATGGTTTCGCAGGAGGCGTAAAACGAATTAACGTCCACCAGGGCAAACATCTCAGCGTGCCGCATAAATAATAAAAGTCACCACTCCGAAGATCTCTAGCGATGTGTCGTCATCAAAGGTAATAGGCGCATAGCTGGGGTTCATAGCCAGCAGTTGCAGCCTCGGTTTGGTACAAAGCCTTTTGACGGTAAATTCGCCATTAACCGATGCTACGACAATATTGTCATGTACCGCGGTCAGCGCGCTATCGACCACTAGCAAATCCCCTTCATTGATATTGGCATCAGTCATTGAATGCCCAGAAACGCGCACAAAATAAGTGGCGCTAGGGTGCTGGACTAAAAATTTGTTCAGATCAAGGCGTGACTCAACGTAGTCCTGTGCTGGGCTAGGGAAACCGCAAGGCACGCGCTCCAGGAATAGCGGCAGTAAGGACTCTGACTGAGACTCAGTGGGTTTGTAGCAGATCATCACACACCTATTAATACTGTTTTTATATACAGTATTAATGTTGGCAATCTGTCAATCAAGACTGTGTGATAAAGAAAATGCTATCAGGTTGATGAATGAGGGAATTTAGTTTTGACCTCATTCCTTGAATATTTTGTATGCTAAGAAAAAGGCTGGTGGTTTGTATCGTTCGAATCGTTAAACAAAATTACAATATTACTCATACAAACTTTGCGAATAGCTCTTATAGCAGGATACTTTTTATGAGCGAACGTCAGCGCATTACTATCTTTGTTCTTCATGATGACTCGCCAGCTGATTTTGAATTTGTCCTGGCATGGATAGAAAAATGGAAAAGTGTTGTCAGTATTGCTGATTATAGTACGGGGGGATGGGAGCATTTATGGGATATAGAAGCCCCTGCCGAAGCGATAATTGAAGTCCCTGAAGAATGGTTATGCCTCAGTGATTGGTCTTCATCACACAGTGGGCTATTCGGCAATAAATGACTATATTTGAGCATATAAATGAAAAAGGACGGGCGCTGACCCGTCCTAAAGAATATTGATATATTTTTCATGCTTTGCATTACAACGAAAGCGCATCTTTCACCCCCAGTCGCTGTTAGCAATCTAAGCTCCTAAGGATAAATGGGGCGGTTTCCTAAGATTTTTCCCCTCCTGTCAACGCCAACGTTGTTCACATTGTTTCTTGACCGATTTGTCTCTCGATTGCCGCTTACCGACAGCTTAAAATTTATGGGGTATATAATAAAAAAAGATGTCTAATTCTATTTAATTACCACTTTTATAGATAACTCATACGATATTAATGCGTTTCTTACCTGAGCCAAAATCTATTAACATTTTTGCAATGTTTTGTGGGGGGGGAAGAATATGAGTGACCAAAAAATTGCGGCAATATTCGCTGGCGCAACACCGCTTAATGCGCTGAAAGAGCCGACAGAAGTTATTCGTCAGTTTACGCCAAACTGGTTTGCCGCCACGATGGGGACGGGGATTTTATCCTTGTCGCTTGCACAGTTTCCTTGGCCTGTTCCTGGATTACAGGCTATTGCCGAAGGGCTTTGGATGTTCAACATCCTGCTTTTCGTCCTGTTTTCCATGATATATCTGGCGCGTTGGATCATGTATTTCGACGAAGCGAAGCGGGTATTTGGACACTCTACGGTATCCATGTTCTTCGGGACAATCCCGATGGGGATGGCAACGATTATCAATGGGTTGTTGGTATTCGGTTTGCCGCGTTGGGGGGCGAGTGTTGTACCGATTGCTGAGGTTCTCTGGTGGCTGGATGTAGCGATGGCGCTGCTTTGTGGTGTTTGTATTCCCTATATGATGTTTACCCGGCAAGAACACCGTATCGATCAGATGACAGCCGTCTGGTTGTTACCCGTTGTTGCCGCTGAGGTTGCTGCCGTTAGCGGTGGGTTACTGGCACCGCATATCGCCGATGTACACACCCAGCTTTATGTGGTTATCACCAGCTACGTACTCTGGGCCTATTCTGTTCCTATTGCGCTAAGTATTTTGGTTATTTTGCTGTTGCGTATGGCGCTGCATAAACTGCCTCATGAAAGCATGGCAGCCTCAAGCTGGCTAGCTCTTGGTCCTATTGGTACGGGTTCTTTGGGTATGTTAGTTATCGGAGGGGATGCGCCGGCTATTTTTGCCGCGAATAATATGGCAATGCTGGGCAATATTGCACAAGGCGTAGGATTTGTATCTGGGATTCTGTTTTGGGGATGTGGCTTATGGTGGATGTTATTGGCAGCCATGATCACTATTCGCTATTGTCGCAACGGAGCCATTCCTTTTAATCTTGGATGGTGGGGTTTTACCTTCCCATTGGGTGTTTATACGGTGACAACGCTGAAACTGGCAACGTTGATTGATATTGCGTTTTTCAAAGTGTTTGGTGCCGTCTTAGTGATCGCTTTGGCTCTGATGTGGAGCTTAGTAGCAGTAAAAACCATCAGAGGCGCTTGGAGAGGCACCCTGTTTGTTTCGCCTTGTATTAGTGGCCTGAAGAAATAATCAGCAGTATTGAGTTTGGATCTGCACGCTATTAATTCTGAATCAGGCGCAGTAGCGACCCATCAAGGTCAATCAGCGCGGCCATTGTTATCCCCGCTGGCAGTTGCTCCGGCGGGTGCAGGCGTGGGGCACCTTCATTAAGCTCGGTTATGCCACTTGATTGGCATTGAGCATAAAAGGCACCGAGGTCGTCTACACGCAGGCAACAGCTAAACCAACTGCTGAGCGGGTCAAGCTCTGGATGCGGGAAGAACTCCAGCTGTAGACCCAACAAATTCATGATCAGCCAGCTATCATCGCGGTATGTCGTGTTAAACCCCAGATTCGCGTAAAACTGCTCAGTTTTATCAAAGCTGCGGGACGGTAAATTGGGTGTTGCGTGATTAGCCATAAAGCCTCTCTAATTATTGGCTCGATACTACATTGGCTCGATACGGCCAAATCACGATAATGACTGCTCTCGCTGCCAGCCATCGGGTATTACTACAAACCCGCAGGCCTGCATAAAGGCGTCGAGCAGCTTGTCATTATCGGCGCTATACAGCGCCCATCTATCTATCTCTGGCAGTTGCCGTTGTACTTCTTCAAGCAGGTATAGACCAACGCCGCGTCGGCGCGTGACTTCTCGTACCAATAAATCACTGAGTTCGGCTGTTTTCCCGCTGATTTTAACTTTCACCGCCGCTAACAGGCGATCGTTAAAACGTGCGGCAAATATGGCGTGATCCGCGCTTAACCAGGGTTGCCACGCTTCCAGGTTTTGTTGCGGCCAAATCTTACCTAGGTCAATCAGGTCCTGTGCGCTGAATTGGCGCACTCTTTCGATCGTTAATTTCATGGTGAAGTCATCAAGGAAAACAGAGTGTCAGTGTAGCGGATTGCTGATTAAGTCCCGCGTAACTTTTTTTGTACAGTAACAGGTTGAAAGTTTTTTGCCGATCTTTGTATAAGGAATAAACGTTGGCATAAATGGTATTTAATCAGTTTTAAACACTAACTTAATTCACTTTAGCCCGCTTTTTAGCCAAATAAAATTCTGTTTACACCTATTGTTTCTAACAATGTGATTTGATTTGCAGAAGAAAATTCCTGTTTAATAATATGATAAATAAAGTCTTATTTGATATTAAAACAAAAATAAGTCGCTAACTCGTTATTACTTATAAGTAAATTCCTAAGTGATGATGTTTTAGACGACAACAATGCAAACAATAAAAAATACAAACATCACAACTGACAAAACTGAGTGGGGTAATAGGATGAAAGCAACAGGAAAAATCTGGCTGGCGGGTTGTATCGCATTGGCAATGAGCCACAGTGCTATCGCTAAAGACATTAAAGTAGCGATTGTTGGTGCGATGTCTGGCCCAGTAGCACAATACGGTGATATGGAATTTACCGGTGCTAAACAAGCCATTGCCGATATTAATGCCAAAGGTGGGATTAAAGGCGACAAATTAGTGGGTGTGGAATATGACGATGCTTGTGACCCAAAACAAGCCGTTGCTGTTGCCAACAAAGTGATCAATGACGGTATCCGTTATGTTATCGGTCACCTGTGTTCTTCTTCAACGCAACCAGCGTCTGATATCTATGAAGACGAAGGCGTGCTGATGATTACCCCAGCGGCCACCAATGCTGACCTGACCACACGTGGTTATAAGTTGGTGATGCGTACCACCGGTCTGGACTCCGACCAAGGGCCAACGGCGGCGAAATACATTCTGAGCGCCATCAAACCAAAACGTATTGCGGTAGTACATGACAAACAGCAATACGGCCAAGGCTTGGCAACCTCAGTGCGCGATAGCCTGCAAAAAGCCGGTGCCAATGTGGTGCTGTTTGAAGGAATCACCGCTGGTGATAAAGACTTCTCTGTGCTGGTCGATCGCCTGAAGAAAGATAACGTCGATTTTGTCTACTTTGGCGGCTACTACCCAGAGATGGGACAAATCCTGCGCCAGGCTAAACAAGCCGGTCTGGATGCTAAATTTATGGGTCCAGAAGGCGTGGGTAACTCTTCGCTGTCAAACATCGCCGGTGCCGCTTCTGAAGGTATGTTTGTGACGCTGCCAAAACGTTACGACCAGGTACCTGCTAACCAGCCGATTGTGGCGGAGCTGAAAGCCAACAAGCAAGATCCAACCGGGCCATTTGTATGGACCACTTACGCTGCACTACAAGCGTTGACCACCGGGATGGAGCGTAGCGGCAGCATGGAACCTGCGGATATTGCCAAAAACCTGAAATCTCAATCGGTAGATACCGTCATGGGGCCGTTGAGCTGGGATGAGAAGGGCGACCTGAAAGGCTTCGAGTTCGGTGTCTTCGAGTGGCATAAAGACGGCACTTCAACGCCTATCCAATAATACACCTCTCATTACTTAATGCTTTCTCCCTCGCTAGATGTTTATAGATATTTATCTGGCGAGGGGTTGCAGCACCAGTTTTCAACACCCTTGAAGAATAAGGATAGGGTATGTCAGAGCAGTTTCTTTATTTCCTACAGCAGATGTTTAACGGCGTCACGCTGGGCAGCACCTATGCACTGATCGCCATCGGTTACACCATGGTTTACGGCATCATCGGCATGATTAACTTCGCCCACGGCGAGGTGTATATGATTGGTAGCTACGTCTCTTTCCTCGCCATTGCCGGGCTGATGATGCTGGGGATCGACGCCAGTTGGCTGCTGATTGGCGCCGGTTTTATTGCCGCGATGGTGATTGCTAGTGCCTACGGTTGGAGCATTGAGCGTGTCGCTTATAAGCCGGTGAGAAACTCCAAACGTCTTATTGCGCTGATCTCCGCTATCGGTATGTCGATATTCTTGCAAAACACCGTCAGCCTGACCCAAGGTTCCCGTGATTTAGCGCTGCCAAGTCTGGTCACCGGCCAATGGACGCTCGGCCAAACCAACGGCTTCGCTGCGACTATCAGCACTATGCAGCTGATTATCTGGGTTGTTACCTTTTTGGCGATGCTGGCATTGACCCTGTTTATCCGCTACTCGCGTATGGGCCGTGCGTGCCGCGCCTGTGCCGAAGATTTGAAAATGGCCAGCCTGCTGGGTATCAGTACTGACCGTGTTATCTCTCTGACCTTTGTTATCGGTGCTTTAATGGCGGCGGTTGCCGGTGTATTGCTGGGGCAATTCTACGGGGTGATCAACCCGTATATCGGCTTTATGGCCGGAATGAAGGCCTTCACTGCGGCAGTATTGGGCGGTATCGGTAGCATTCCTGGCGCAATGATCGGCGGTCTGATTCTGGGCGTAGCCGAGGCATTAACTTCCGCTTATTTGAGCACAGAATATAAAGATGTCGTCTCCTTCGCACTGCTGATTGTGGTGTTATTGGTGTTGCCGACCGGTATTTTAGGCCGCCCGGAGGTAGAGAAAGTATGAAACGTCTCAACCTGTTCAACGCGCTGCTTTCAGCGTTTGTCTTATTAGTTTTAGCCTCTTTTATCATGGGGTTGCAACTAACACTCGACGGCACTCATTTGGTGGTGCGCGGGGCGGGCAATGTGCGCTGGACGTGGATTGCCGTTGGTTGTGCGGTGGTGTTTGTCTTCCAACTATTACGTCCTCTGTGGCAACAAGGGCTGAAAAAAGTCTCTGGGCCGGGCTGGGTATTGCCCAGTTTTGATGGCAGCACACCGCGACAAAAATGGTTGGCGCTGGTACTGATTATTGCCGCTTTGGTCTGGCCGTTCTTGGTGTCACGCGGTAGCGTTGATACCGCCACGCTGACCCTGATTTACATCATGTTGGGGTTAGGCTTGAATGTGGTGGTGGGGCTTTCCGGGTTGCTGGTTCTGGGGTACGCCGGTTTTTACGCGGTTGGCGCCTACACTTTTGCGTTGCTTAATCATTATTACGGCTTGAGTTTCTGGGAGTGTCTGCCGCTGGCGGGGCTGGTTTCTGCGGCCTTTGGTTTACTGCTTGGCTTCCCGGTGCTGCGGTTGCGCGGTGATTATCTGGCGATAGTGACGCTGGGTTTTGGTGAGATCGTTCGTATCTTGCTGCTCAATAACACCAATATTACCGGTGGTCCGAACGGTATCAGCCAAATCCCGAAACCCACGCTGTTTGGTCTGGAGTTCAGCCGCACGGCGCGCGAAGGTGGCTGGGATACCTTCAGCCATTTCTTCGGCCTGCAATATGACCCAAATGACCGCATTATTTTCCTCTACATGGTGGCGCTGCTGTTAGTGCTGCTGACGCTATTTATCATTAACCGCCTGCTGCGAATGCCGCTGGGACGGGCATGGGAAGCGTTACGTGAAGACGAAATTGCTTGTCGTTCTTTAGGGTTGAACCCAACGCGTATCAAGCTAACCGCTTTTACTATCAGCGCCGCTTTTGCCGGTGTCGCCGGGACGTTATTTGCTGCTCGTCAGGGGTTTGTCAGCCCAGAATCCTTCACCTTTGTTGAGTCTGCTTTTGTATTAGCCATTGTAGTGCTAGGCGGGATGGGGTCGCAGTTTGCGGTGATTCTGGCGGCAATTTTGCTGGTGGTATCGCGTGAACTGATGAGGGACTTGAATGAATACAGTATGTTGCTGCTCGGGGCATTAATGGTGTTGATGATGATTTGGCGACCGCAAGGCTTATTGCCAATGAAACGACCGCAGTTGAAGCTGAAAGTCGCGCAACAATCTACTGAAGGAGAGCAGGCATGAGCCAACAACCTCTGCTGTCCGTCGAAGGATTATCGATGCGTTTTGGCGGCCTGTTGGCGGTTAATAACGTTGCCTTGCAGCTTAATCAGGGCGAAATCGTTTCATTGATTGGCCCAAACGGTGCTGGGAAAACCACGGTATTTAACTGTCTGACCGGTTTTTATAAGCCAAGCGGCGGCACCATCAAATTACGTGACCAGCATCTGGAAGGCTTACCCGGCCAGAAAATTGCGCGTATGGGCGTGGTGCGAACCTTCCAGCATGTGCGGCTGTTCCGTGAGATGACGGTGATTGAAAACCTGCTGGTGGCGCAACATCAACATCTTAAAAGCGGCGTATTGGCCGGACTGTTTAAAACGCCGGGATTTCGTCGTGCCGAAGCGGATGCGTTAGATCGTGCCGCAGTGTGGCTCGAACGCGTCGGGCTATTGGCGTTAGCTAACCGCCAGGCCGGTAATCTGGCTTATGGCCAGCAGCGTCGTCTGGAAATCGTGCGCTGCATGGTGACCCGTCCAGAATTGTTGATGCTGGACGAACCGGCTGCTGGTTTGAACCCGCGCGAAACGGAAGAGCTGAACCAATTGATCGCCGAGCTGCGCAATCAACATCAGGTATCGGTATTGCTCATTGAACACGATATGAAGCTGGTGATGGGTATCTCAGACCGGATTTACGTCGTTAATCAGGGTACGCCGCTGGCACAGGGTACACCGAATGAGATTCGTAATAATCCAGATGTGATACGCGCGTATTTGGGCGAGGGATAGCTGCCTATCCCATTAAGGCTATTTTATTTGCTATTTTGCACTCGGGCAGTGCTCGAAATCCTCACGTACTTGCCTGTACGCTGCGGTTTCTGCGCGCAGTCCGAGCGCAAACTGGCTGCAACAATAACGCCTACTGAGATAGGCAGGGATCAACATGCTGTCATTTAATAACGTTTCCGCCCATTACGGCAAAATTCAGGCGTTGCATCAGGTCAGCCTGCATATCAATCAAGGCGAAATTGTCACCCTGATAGGTGCTAATGGCGCGGGAAAAACCACCTTGTTAGGTGCGTTATGCGGCGAGCCGCGTGCCACACAAGGCTCAATTGTCTTTGAAGGGCAAGATATTACTCAGTGGCCGACGGCGAAAATCATGCGTGGCGATATTGCCATTGTGCCGGAAGGTCGGCGAGTATTTTCACGTATGACAGTGGAAGAGAATCTGGCAATGGGCGGTTTCTTTGCTACCCGCGAGCAATATCAGCAGCGCTTGCAGCACGTTTATGCGCTGTTCCCGCGTCTGCAAGAACGTCGTGCTCAGCGTTCTGGCACCATGTCCGGTGGTGAACAGCAAATGTTGGCGATTGGTCGTGCGCTGATGAGCCAACCACGTTTGTTATTGCTTGATGAACCTTCTCTGGGGTTAGCGCCAATCATCATTCAGCAGATTTTCGACACTATTCAACGCCTGCGTGAAGAAGGGATGACGATTTTCCTAGTCGAGCAAAATGCTAATCAGGCATTGAAACTCGCTGACCGTGGCTATGTGTTGGAAAACGGTCACGTGGTGCTGGAAGACAGCGGCGCTGCGCTGTTAGCCAATGAAGCGGTGAGATCGGCGTATTTGGGGGCATAGTCTTAGATTTTTACTCGGTTAATTCAAAACACAAAGGGTGCTTAAGCGGCACCCTTTGTCCTTTCTAGGAAATATCTTTAGCGGCTACCCGCTGTTCATGCAGCTGTCACTCTTCTGTCATATAAACGCTATTTTTCTGTCATTTAGTCATGTCATTTTAGCCTCGATTTGAAGAAATTTTTTCTTACAGGGCTACACACCTACCTTTTCTGGAGACAGGCATGCTTAAGCAAGCAATAACTAAAACGACGCTTTGCGTGGCGCTGGCATTATCATTCAGCACTCAGGCGATGGCAGTAACTGAAATTCCTTTCTGGCATTCGATGGATGGTGAATTAGGCAAAGAAGTTAACTCTTTGGCCGACCGTTTTAACCAGACGCATCCTGATTATAAAATCGTGCCTGTCTATAAAGGTAAGTATGACCAAGGGTTAGCAGCAGGCATCGCGGCGTATCGCAGCGGCCAGGCACCCGCTATCTTACAAGTTTATGAAGTTGGCACCGCGACCATGATGGCAAGTAAAGCGATCAAGCCGGTCTATCAGGTCTTTGCTGACTCAGGTATCAAACTCGATTCTGCCCAGTTTGTTCCGACCATTTCTGGTTACTACTCAGATTCTAAAGGTCAGTTGCTGTCCTTACCGTTCAACAGCTCTACGCCGGTGCTGTACTACAACAAAGACGCTTTCAAGAAAGCCGGTCTGAACCCAGATGAGCCGCCAAAAACCTGGCAGGAACTGCAGGCTGATACTGACAAGCTGCGCGAAGCCGGCATGAAATGTGGCTACTCCAGCGGTTGGCAGGGTTGGATCCAAATCGAGAACTTCAGCGCCTGGCATGCTCTGCCAATCGCGACCAAAAATAACGGTTTCGATGGTACTGACGCGGTTCTGGAATTCAATAAGCCAGAGCAAGTCAAGCACATCCAGATGCTGGAAGATATGAACAAGAAGGGCGACTTCACTTACGTGGGCCGTACCGATGAATCTACCGCTAAGTTCTACAACGGTGACTGTGCCATTACTACCGCTTCTTCTGGTTCACTGGCTGATATCCGTCAATATGCCAAGTTCCACTACGGCGTTGGCATGATGCCTTACGATGCTGACGTGAAAGGTGCACCACAAAACGCCATTATCGGCGGCGCGAGCCTGTGGGTAATGAACGGCAAAGACAAAGCAACCTATAAAGGTGTTGCTGAGTTCATGCAGTTCCTGACAACACCTGCTATTGCTGCGGAATGGCACCAGAAAACGGGTTACCTGCCGGTAACGACCGCCGCTTATGAACTGACTAAGAAAGACGGTTTCTACGACAAGAATCCAGGTGCTGATGTGGCCATTCGTCAGATGATGAACAAGCCACCATTGCCATTCACCAAAGGTCTGCGTCTGGGCTATATGCCACAGATTCGTACCATTGTTGATGAAGAGTTAGAAGGCGTATGGAGCGGCAAACAAACTGCTCAGCAAGCGTTGGATAACGCTGTTCAGCGTGGAAACCTGTTGCTGCGTCGCTTCGAGGCTTCAACTAAGTAACGACTTGTAGCCCGATGCCTGCCGGTATCGGGCTAACCCTGTGATGCGTGAAGTGGGGGCGTTCACAGGGAATGTCGAGACCGTCGTTTGACTCGTGCTCCAATTTTTACAGGTTCTACGTTTGTCGATTGATTCTCCGTTTTTTTAAATAGTTCCTGCCGGGTTTTCCCGGCATTTTGTCTTAGCGAGTAGATGATAATGAGTGCACATCGTCCCGGTTTTAGTTGCAGTTGGCTGCCCTATGCGCTGGTTTTACCGCAACTACTGATCACCGTGGTTTTCTTCCTGTGGCCGGCCGGTCAAGCATTGTGGTATTCGTTACAAACTGTTGATCCCTTTGGTCTATCAAGCCAATTTGCTGGCCTGACTAACTTTACTCAACTGTTCCATGACCCGTACTACCTCGCCTCGTTTTACACCACGATGAAGTTCAGTTCGATGGTGGCAATTATCGGGTTGGTGGTATCACTGTTTCTTGCTGCGCTCGTCGATCACGTGGTGCGCGCCAGCCGTATTTATCAAACATTGATGATCCTGCCTTATGCTGTGGCACCGGCGATGGCGGCAGTATTGTGGATGTTCTTATTCAGTCCGGGACTTGGATTGATTACTTATTTCCTTAACACACTGGGCTATACCTGGAACCACGCACAAAACAGTGGTCAGGCGATGTTCCTGGTGGTGTTGGCATCGGTATGGCAGCAGATTAGCTACAACTTCTTATTCTTCCTGGCCGCGTTGCAATCGATCCCTAAATCTTTAGTTGAAGCCGCAGCCATCGATGGCGCAGGCCCGGTGCGTCGCTTCTTTAATCTGGTCTTGCCGCTGATTACGCCGGTTAGCTTCTTCTTGCTGGTGGTCAACCTGGTTTATGCCTTCTTCGACACCTTCCCGGTTATTGATGCCGCGACCAACGGTGGCCCGGTACAGGCAACGACGACGCTGATTTATAAGGTATACCGCGAAGGCTTTACCGGTCTGGACCTGTCGAGTTCTGCCGCGCAGTCGGTGATTTTAATGGTGCTGGTGGTTGGTTTAACCGTCATACAGTTCCGCTTTGTTGAACGTAAGGTGCGTTACCAATGATTGAAAACCGCAGAGGGCTGGATATTTTCAGCCACATTATGCTGATCCTGGGCGTGCTGGTGATTTTGTTCCCGCTGTATATCGCGTTTGTTGCGGCAACACTGGATAACAAACAGGTGTTTTCTGTGCCAATGACGCTGATCCCCGGCGGGCATCTCTGGGAGAACATTCGTTATATCTGGACGCACGGTGTGGGCGACGGTAGCAGCGCGTTTGGTCGTATGTTGTTAAACAGCTTCATTATGGCGCTGGCGATTACGATCGGTAAGATTTCAGTATCGATTTTGTCGGCTTATGCCATCGTTTATTTCCGCTTTCCGCTACGTAACTTGTTCTTCTGGCTGATTTTCATGACGTTGATGCTGCCAGTTGAAGTGCGTATTTTTCCGACGGTACAGGTTATTGCTGACCTGAAGATGATGGACAGTTACACCGGTCTGACCCTGCCGTTGATGGCATCGGCCACCGCAACTTTCCTGTTCCGTCAGTTCTTTATGACCTTGCCGGATGAACTACTGGAGGCGGCGCGTATTGATGGCGCAGGCCCGATGCGTTTCTTCTGGGATATTGTTTTACCGCTGTCGAAAACCAATTTGGCAGCCCTGTTTGTGATTACCTTCATCTACGGTTGGAACCAGTATCTGTGGCCGTTGCTGATCACCAGCAATCCGGCGATGAGCACGGCGGTTGCCGGGATCAAAGGCATGATTGCCAGCGGTGATGCGACCACCCAGTGGAACCAGGTAATGACGGCAATGATCCTGACTTTATTACCACCGTTAGCGGTGGTGCTTTTGATGCAGCGCTGGTTTGTGCGCGGTCTGGTAGATAGTGAGAAGTAATGCGAAATGGCTAATTTAAAACTACAGGCAGTCACCAAGTCTTACGACGGTAAAAATCAGATTATCAAGAGTATTGATCTTGATGTCGCCGATGGTGAATTCATCGTGATGGTTGGCCCATCGGGTTGCGGTAAATCTACCTTGCTGCGTATGGTCGCGGGCCTTGAGCGTACGACCAGCGGCGATATCTATATTAACGACCAGCGCGTGACTGAAATGGAACCTAAAGATCGCGGGATTGCGATGGTGTTCCAAAACTACGCGCTGTATCCGCATATGACCGTGTTTGACAACATGGCTTATGGTCTAAAAATTCGTGGTTTTGGCAAAGCGCAAATCGAGAGCAAAGTGGCTGAGGCAGCACGTATTCTTGAACTTGGCCCATTGTTGAAACGCAAGCCGCGTGAGCTGTCCGGCGGGCAGCGTCAGCGTGTGGCGATGGGGCGCGCTATTGTGCGTGAGCCAGCCGTCTTCTTATTTGACGAACCGCTATCTAACCTTGATGCCAAACTGCGTGTGCAGATGCGTCTTGAGCTGCAACAACTGCATCGTCGCTTACGTACCACCAGCTTGTATGTGACCCACGATCAGGTAGAGGCCATGACATTGGCTGAACGAGTGATTGTGATGAACAAAGGTGTGGCGGAGCAAATTGGTACGCCATCCGAAGTATATCGCCGTCCAGCCACCTTGTTTGTTGCCAGCTTTATTGGTTCTCCGGCGATGAACTTGCTACCGGGGCAGCTCTCCTCGAACGGCAGCACGCTGGTGATGGAAGGGGGCTTCCAGCTCGCCTTGCCACAAGCGCGTCCAGAATGGGGCGGCCGCGAATTGACACTGGGTATTCGACCAGAGCATATTCAACTGTCGGACGATGTGCAGCACGGTATTCCGCTGACTATCAATACGCTGGAATTGCTGGGTGCCGATAACTTAGTGCACGGGAAATGGGCGGAAAGTAACGTGGTGGTTCGCCTTAACCATGAATACTGCCCACAGCCAGGGACTTCGCTGCGTCTGGTTCTCCCGCAGAATGCACTACACTTTTTTGACAGTAAGACCGGATTACGGATGGAGTAACAATGAAAGCTTGGCCTTATCCACGAATCGTCGCGCATCGCGGCGGCGGTTCACTTGCCCCGGAAAATACCCTGGCAGCGATTGATGTTGGTGCCAGTCATGGCCACACCATGATTGAGTTTGATGCCAAATTGGCAGCAGATGGTGAGATCTTCCTGCTGCATGACGACACGCTCGATCGCACCAGTAATGGCTGGGGCGTTGCCGGCGAGCTGAACTGGGATAAATTGGTTCAGTTGGATGCGGGCAGTTGGTATAGCGCGAAGTTTGCCGGTGAGAAGTTACCGACGCTGTCTGAGGTCGCGGCACGTTGTGCCGAACACGGTATGTTGGTCAATATCGAAATCAAACCGACGACGGGTACTGATGAGCTAACGGGTAAGCAGGTTGCATTGGCTGCACGTAGCCTGTGGCAAGGACAAGAGGTTGCACCGTTGCTCTCTTCGTTCTCCGTTGAGGCATTACGTGCCGCACAGCAGGCGGTGCCTGAATTGCCACGCGGGATTTTGCTCGATCATTGGGATGATAACTGGCTGGCGTTAATCCGTGAACTGGAGTGCGTGTCGCTGCACATCAATCACAAAGAGCTGACCCAAGAGCGTGTTGAACAGCTTAAAGAAGCCGGTTTGCATATTCTGGTTTACACCGTTAACACCGCAGAAAGAGCACATCAATTGCTGAGCTGGGGTGTGGATTGTATCTGTACTGACAAAATCGATTTGATCGGGCCGGATTTCATATAGCAGGTACGGCTGATTTGTGGGTAAGTATGAAGGCGGATATCATGCCTTCATACTTTAAATTGTCTTTATACCCGCAACGCCAACAGTTTTGGGTATAGATTGGCAATAATTAGTGTTTCAACAATGTTGGTAACTGGTTTTGCAATTCTAGCACGCAAGAATCCATATATTTTTCGGTAGTCTTCTTCACTAATGCATAGCCATTTTCCTGCCAGTCAGCAAGTTTAGCGACATCTGGTTTTGGTGAGCAACCTGCCATAATAAAGGAGGAGAACATATTGCCATCCTCAGGTTTTTTATAGAACTTCACCGTATAACGTAATTCATAGTTTGAATTTTCGGTAGAAAGGTCTTGGTATACTAATAACCATTTTGCCGCGACGATATTCAAATCATTTTTATACTGATATCCATTACCATTTTTCTGCAACCAATCAGCAATAACCAGTTTAGCTTTAGGTTTTAAATAGGCTTCGGTTGGTTCTGGAAGAGTATCAATATTGTTGCCCTTCAGAGTATCTTTGCTAAATGTTGATGCAGAGATCCCTCGTGCGAGAACTGATGCCAGTACGTTAATACCAACACCGACGCCAGTGTGGGCTGGTGTAACTTCACGCAGATGTAAATCAGCATATTGATTGTTATTTAACTCTGCCGAAACGAAGCCAGTATATAGAGCAACGCTGCTGCCATTTGCTGCAGTGATCTTATCTGTGTTGGGAGTTGTAGCACAAGCAGCTAACATTAACGTACTAAAAGTCACTCCTAACCCTTTTAAAATATTCATGACAAACCTTTTCCTGCGTCTAGTTATTTCTATTTTATAATAAGTTTATTATTAATCCTGAAAGTTACTTGGATTAATAAGCCGCAAGAATTTAGAGCAATACGCGAACTAAAATCAATCATTAAGTGAAATTATTAATTTCATAATAAGAAAAATCTTAAGATTATTGGAAGGGGCTATATTTAATAATGGCGATGGAGGGAATAAAAGAATTTTATATTGAATAATGGCAGGAAATATTCCCTGCCATTAAATAGGCTGTGATTACTACATCTGACTTAGAAGTCGACATTCACCCCAAGCTGGAAGGTTCTTCCTGGCTCGGTGGCTAGTGCCTGATTGTAGGCATCTTGATTAGTGACGTTGGTTAAGTCACGGCTGCTCAGATAATCCCAATATTTCTTATCCATCACGTTATAGATACCACCGCTGATTTTAACCGTTGGCGTCACACGGACGTAAGCAGTCAAATCGACTAAACCATAACCCGGAATGCGGTCATAAGAGGTAGTTGAGTTAGCGATCGGTGCACCGGTATTGGAGTAGCTCTGGCGGTTAGTGGCCTGCTGTTGCTTACCTTTGACGAAGGTTGAGATCACCGCAGCGCCATAGCGTTTGCTTGGGGCATCCCAGGCCACGCCGATCACCGCTTTCATTGGCGCTACGCTATCAAGATCAATGTATTTATCACCGAGGTAACTCGACTTGGATTTACCTTGGTTATAGCCCAGTGCAAAGGAGGTGCTCAGCCCATCAACTTGTTTAAACCAAGTACCGTAATTTACTTTAGCTGACATCTCGCCGCCGTAGATATAGGCTTTATCGCGGTTTTCTGCCTGATAAATCGTGTAGATGTTGCCAGGTACGTTGGCAAACATCTGCGGGCTACCGCTGCGGGTATAGCGGGTATAAGCAATAAAGTTCTGATAGGCGGTATAGAATACGGAACCGCTGAAGGTGACGCCTTCCACCGCTTCGCCTTTCAAGCCTAACTCGAATGCATTGCTGGTTTCTGTCTGCAGATTAGTGTTACCAATCAATGCATATTGCTGTGTTCCCGCATAGCTTGATCCCAGGTTCCAGGAACCGTAAAGCTGGCTGGCATCTGGGAATTCTGCGCCGCGTTTATATTGTAAATACGCAGTCAGTTTTGGCGTGATGTCATACAAGAAACTCAATGACGGTAAAACTTTGGTGTCACTGTTGGTTTTACCGTACAACGTCTCAACCGATGCTTCATTCAGTACCGCGCTACCGGCGCTAAGATCGCCTAAATCGGTTGGTTTGGTATTTTGATAAATCGCACGTACTGCTGGGACGATAGAGAAAGCATGACCGCCAAGGTCAAAGGTCATGTCATCCTGCACGAAACCACCGAGCGTATAACTTTTGCTGTTGGCTTCAGGTTGCATGATCACAGTGTAAATACTTGGCGCCGGATCTTGGGTAAACGGACGCTCGGTATCAGATTGTTTAGCGTTGATCCCGGCACTTAAGCGGTGAATACCGACTTCTTTCATCGCCTTGGTTTCAAAGCCGTACGTTTTTACGTTATAGCCAGAACCGACCGTTTGCATGCTGGTTGGTGGGTCGTTTGGCATATAAGTATCATCTTGCGCTTCGGCATTTTGATAATAAAGTTTGGTATCCACTTCATCGAGCCAGTCGATATTATTTGGCGTCCAGGCATCAGACAGGCTGAAGCTCCAGCGTTTGGTATCACTCTTTTGCTGTGCCGTGCCAAGAATGCTAGAACCTTGATCATTCCACGCATCGTAATGGGAGTGGCTGGTTTTATCATAAACGTCGGCCGTGGCCGTGAATTTATGTTCATCGTTAGGCTGCCATATGCCGCTGGTCATCAACGCGGTTGAATGCCAGTTCATCGGGTAAGCCTTAAGGCTATCGCTGTTATTACGCGTTTGTTGGCCATCACGGCGAGAAATAACCACGATGCCACGCAATGTTTGATCGCCACCTGCAGCAGTAATACCGTTATGCCAGCTATGGTCGGAGGAATCAAAATCGCTTTGATAACCGAAATAGGTATGTTTATTTGGGTTTAAATATTGATCCGGTGATTTAGGCTCGAATGAAACGGAGCCACCAATGGCGCTGTTGGCATTATCTGCAGCAGTCGTGCCAGACTCGATATTAATAAGCCCGTACATATAAGGGTCAATATAATCGCGGCCAATACCGAAGGTGTTGAGCCCTGCACGGCTGACGTAGCTGCGGCCGGTTGCATTCGGCAATGGAATGCCGTCCACATCTAATCCGATACGGTTGCTTTCCATTCCACGAATGTTGTATCCGGTGTAACCACTTCTATCAAAGCCGCTTTTACCTACTGAGGAACCGGGGCTGGAGCCGGTTGCACTGATCAACGGCTGATAACGCATGATGCTGCCGAAGTCATTACCGCCGTTACGTTGCATATCAGAGGCGGTAATTTGCGTAGACGTTCCCGCTTTTTTTACCTGCTTAGGTGCAACGACAGTCATCACATCTTTGTTGTCATCACTGTTAGCTGCTGTGTGTGTTTGATTGCCCGGCGTCGTCGTAACGGCCGTATTGTCTGCAGCAACGGCGCTGGTAATCGCACTTGATAAAAGACTGAGCAAAAATAGGGAATTAGCATGGCGTTTCCCCTGTTTTAAAATGAACATAATAAACCTCAGAAAGATTATGGTTTTTTATTTTTTATGCTCATACATTGCAAAGTTAAAGAAATAGCCTGTTATCTTTCAGGCTTATTTAAATATTGTAATGATTCTTATTACGGTAAATTTCGGAGGGCATTCTTACGCAAAACATATTCTTTGTATAGAGATAAATGGTATCTGAAATGAATTTTTATACTTTATGACGTAAAAAATACATATATAAAATATGAGGTTAAATAACCTTGTTATTTATCCTGATAAAGAAGTAGTGAATTTTACAGAGGATTTGCCTGTTATTTATACTATCAAGGCAACACCTTTCTTTTGATATAAGAAAGGTGTTTGAGTGGAGGCGATCGCGTAGTTGAGATACTTACTGTAATCGTTGCTGCAGCTGTTGGTTATTTTGATTGAGCTGCTGAATTTGTAAGCGTTGCTGATCACTTTGTATTTGAGAGCGAAGCTGCAACTGCTGTTGTTGAATGCTGCTATTGAGGTCTTGCTGTAGTTTACGTTGTTGCATTTGCTGGTTGATTTGCTGTTGCTGTTGCATCCGTTCTTGCGATGGGTTGCTTAACAGTTGTTGTGTTTGGTTGGGTATTTGAACATTTGCCAATGTAGCATGTGCGGCGAGCAACAGCGGTACCGCGAGGAGCAAACGGCAAGATAAGAGTCTATGTGAACGTTGTGTATGAGTATTCTTCATTTAGCTACACTCCATTGGGTTCAATGATGTTCAGTTATGCTAATTAGTTTAGGCAATATTACAGTGAAATGTATTGAACGTTGCAGCATCTGCAAAAGTCAGTCGATAATCGGATTTTTCCTTGGGTGATTAAAAATCACACTGACGTCAACCATCTTCACCATTCTATCAATACCGACTTCCGCTACAATGCTGCATCTTTTCTCTTTTCCGAGCGACACTCACGTGCCTTTACTTATCATTACCACCATCTTGTGGGCCTTCTCCTTTAGCCTGATTGGTGTTTATCTGGCAGGCCAGGTCGATAGCGTTTTTTCAGTGTTAATCCGCCTGGCGCTAGCGGCACTTGTCTTTCTGCCATTCTTACGCTGGAAAGGTTATCCCTTAAAAACCCTGCTGATGTATATGGCCGTTGGTGCGATGCAGCTTGGTGTGATGTATCTGATAAGTTTTGAAGCTTATCTGTACTTATCAGTGCCAGAATTCTTGCTGTTCACAGTCATGACGCCGCTGTATGTCACACTCATTTATGACCTGATCAGTGGACGAGGCATCCGTATAGGATATGCATTGAGCGCCTTGCTAGCGGTCGCCGGGGCGGCGATTATTCGCTATGACCATATCAGCGAGCATTTCATCATCGGATTACTGTTGGTACAGGCCGCCAATATCTGTTTTGCCATTGGACAGGTAGGTTATAAGCGCCTGATGGAAACGCATCCGATGCCGCAACATACGGCATTCTCTTGGTTTTATATTGGCGCGTTGCTGTGTGCCGTGGTGGCGTGGTTCTTGTGGGGCAATCCGCAGAAGTTACCGACCACTCATCTGCAATGGGGCATTTTAATCTGGCTGGGCGTCGGGGCTTCTGCATTAGGCTACTTCATGTGGAACTATGGCGCGACGCAGGTTGATGCCGGTACTTTGGGTATTATGAATAACTTCCATGTTCCGGCGGGGTTATTAGTCAATTTGGCAATTTGGCAACAACAACCCCATTGGCCAAGCTTTATTCTTGGGGCCGCAGTGATAATGGGCTCACTGTGGGTGCACCGGCGTTGGGTCGTGCCGCGTCGCGAACAAACGGCAGATGATCGCACGCGTGTTGGCGGGCGGAGCGAATAAATGCCTCAGTAACCGGTTGACGCTGCTCACCATCGCGTACGGCAGCGTACAACCGACTCCACAATCCCTCACCCAAGGTTTTGGTTACGACCAAACCCTGTTTCTCAAAGCTTTCTACGACCCAATGCGGTAAGGCCGCAATCCCCATCCGCGCAGAGACCATCTGAATTAGCAGAAGTGTGTTATCCACATTTTTCATCACCGGACTAATGCCCGCCGGTTGCAGGAAGTGCCGCCAGATATCCAAACGCTGGCGCTGTACCGGGTAAATCATCAGTGTTTCAGCACTCAAATCTTCTGGCGTAATAATGGCGTTATTCGCCAATGGATGATCCGGTGCTAGCACCAAGCGCACTTCAAAATCAAACATCGGTGAATAGTGTAATCCGCTGCGTGGCAGGATGTCGGAGGTTAACACGACATCCAATTCACCTTGCTGTAGTTCCGGCTGTGGATCAAAAGTCACGCCGGATTTGAAGTCCATCAACACCTGTGGCCAGTTCTGACGGAAGTTATCGAGCGCTGGGGTGAGCCATTGAATACAACTGTGACATTCGATGGCAATACGCAGCGAAGCCTGATGCGGTTCATGGCAGGCTTGCAGCGCCTGTTGAATCTGTGGCAGCACCTGTTCTGCCAGATTCAGCATAATTTCCCCTTGCGGTGTAAAGCGCAGAGGCTGGCTTTTACGTACAAATAGCCTGAAACCCAGACGCTGCTCAAGGTCGCTAAACTGATGCGACAAGGCCGATTGGGTTTGATGCAGCTGAGATGCCGCCGCCGCCAATGAGCCAGTATTACGCAGAGCTTGCAGCGTCCGCAGGTGTTTCAGTTCGATCATGAGAGTCCTTCACTTTTACATGAAAATTTTGCGCTTGTGGGATATACAGTACCTGCGGATTATGGATGTGTAAACATCTGGACGTCTAAATGGAGATTTAAAAGATGGCGATACTGAATCACACCCTAGGTTTTCCGCGCGTTGGTTTGCGTCGTGAACTTAAAAAAGCACAAGAAAGCTACTGGGCGGGTAACTCTACTCAAGAAGAATTATTGGCGACAGGCCGCGAACTGCGCGCCCGTCACTGGAAACAGCAACAGGATGCTGGCGTTGATTTAGTTCCGGTTGGCGACTTTGCGTGGTACGACCATGTACTGACGACTAGCCTGCTGCTGGGTAACGTTCCAGCTCGCCATCAAAATGCTGACGGTTCTGTTGACCTTGATACCCTGTTCCGTCTGGGCCGTGGCCGTGCGCCAACCGGTAAACCAGCCGCAGCGGCGGAAATGACCAAATGGTTCAATACTAATTACCACTACATGGTGCCAGAGTTTGTTAAAGGTCAACGTTTCAAACTGACGTGGACTCAGTTGCTGGATGAAGTAGACGAAGCGCTAGCACTGGGGCACAACATCAAGCCGGTGCTCCTTGGCCCACTAACATATCTGTGGCTGGGTAAAGTGAAAGGTGAGCAATTTGACCGCCTGTCACTGGTGAATGACATTTTGCCTGTTTATCAGCAAGTTTTGGCTGAGCTTGCCAAACGTGGTATCGAGTGGGTACAAATCGATGAACCGGCTCTGGTGTTGGAACTGCCACAGGAATGGTTGGAGGCTTATAAGCCTGCTTATAAGCAGCTGCAAGGAAGCGTGAAACTACTGTTGACCACATATTTCGATAGCATCGGCCATAACCTGGACACTATTCGTCAGTTACCCGTTCAAGGCCTGCACATTGATGCGGTAGCGGGTCGTGATGACCTGGCTGCGGTGGCTGACAAATTGCCAAAAGCGTGGCTATTGTCTCTGGGAGTGATCAACGGTCGTAACGTGTGGCGTGCGGACTTGAGCAGCTGGTTCGAGCGTCTGCAACCTTTGGTTGCTGGCCGTAATGTTTGGCTGGGTAGTTCTTGCTCGCTATTGCATAGCCCAATCGACCTGAGTGTTGAAAGCCGGCTGGATGATGAAGTGAAAAGCTGGTTCGCTTTTGGTCTGCAGAAATGTGCCGAGCTGTCCTTGCTGACTTCCGCCCTGAACGATCCGCAGCAAGCCGCGCTGGATAAACTGGCTGAGTACAGCGCGCCAATTCGCGCTCGTCGCCATTCGAAGCGCGTTAACAACGATGCTGTTACCAAACGCGTTGCGGCCATCACGGCTGCTGATATCGAACGTCCAAATGTTTACACCAAGCGTGCACAAGCACAGCGCGCGCGCTTCAAGCTGCCAGATTGGCCGACCACGACGATTGGTTCATTCCCGCAAACTACTGAAATCCGTGGCCTGCGTCTGGACTTCAAACAAGGCCGCTTAGATAGCACCAATTATCGCACCGGTATCAGCGAACACATCAAGCAGGCGATTAAAGAGCAAGAGCGTCTGGATATCGACGTGTTGGTTCACGGCGAAGCCGAGCGTAACGACATGGTGGAATACTTCGGCGAACATTTGGACGGTTTTGTCTTCACGCAAAACGGCTGGGTGCAGAGTTACGGTTCACGCTGTGTAAAACCACCGGTCATCATCGGTGATGTTAGCCGTCCGGAAGCAATTACCGTTGAGTGGGCTAAATACGCCCAATCTCTGACTGAACGACCAGTTAAGGGTATGTTGACGGGCCCACTTACCATTTTATGCTGGTCCTTCCCGCGTGAAGATGTGACACGTGAAACCATTGCCAAGCAAATCGGTTTGGCGCTGCGTGATGAAGTTGAAGATCTGCAAAAAGCGGGTATTGGCATTATCCAGATTGACGAACCAGCGCTGCGAGAAGGTTTACCTCTGCGCCGCTCTGAGTGGGCTGCCTATCTGCGTTGGGCTGTTGATGCATTCAAACTCAATGCTGCCATCGCGAAAGACGATACCCAGATCCACACGCATATGTGTTACTGCGAATTTAATGACATCATGGACTCCATCGCAGCACTCGATGCTGATGTGATCACTATCGAAACATCACGCTCAGATATGGACCTGTTGGATTCCTTTAAAGAGTTCGAATACCCGAATGAAATCGGCCCTGGCGTATACGATATTCACTCACCAAACGTACCAAGCGTCGAGTGGATCGAAGACCTGTTGCGTAAAGCTGCCGACAGCATTCCCGCTGAACGTCTATGGGTTAACCCAGACTGTGGCCTGAAAACGCGTGGCTGGACTGAAACTCGTGAAGCCTTGGCTAACATGGTCACGGCAGCGAAAAACTTGCGAGCCGCTAAAGCTTAATCGTCAGCGATCATGGTTGGTTATGGTGAGAAAAAAGAGCGCATTAGCGCTCTTTTTTATGCTGATCTGATATTTAGCTTGGGGTTATTTCACACCATATTTGGCAAACCAATCTAACATTCGTTGCCAGCCATCGGCGGCAGCTTCTGGGTGATAAGTTGGACGGTAATCGGCATTAAACGCGTGATCGGCTTCTGGGTAGACCACGATTTCTGCATCAGCGTTTGCCGCACGGATTGCCTGGCGCATTTTCTCAATGCTCTCTTGCGAAATACTATTATCCTTACCACCGTACAAACCCAGCACCGGTGCGCTTAAATCTTTTGCCTCATCGACAGGATAGCTTGGATTGGTGAGGGTTTTATCCCCAACCAGTTTTCCATACCACGCCACTGCGGCTTTCAACTGCGGATTATGAGCGGCATATAACCACGTTATTCGTCCACCCCAGCAGAAACCAGTAATTGCCAGTTTTGAAGCATCGCCACCATTTTGGCAGGCCCAATGGGCGGCGTGATCAAGGTCAGAGAGGACTTGGTTATCCGGGACTTTGCTGACCAGTTTGCTGAATAACTCGCCGATATCTGTATATTGACTCGGATCGCCTTGGCGGAAATACAGCTCAGGCGCGATGGCAAGGTAGCCTTGCTTTGCCAAGCGGCGGCAGATATCACGAATATGTTCGTGAACGCCAAATATCTCTTGTACAACCAATACCACCGGCAGTTTTCCCGTATATTTTTGCGGGCGAGCAAGGTAAGCCGGTAGCTCTTTCCCTAAAGAAGGGATCGTGGTTTCACCTGCGTGAAGACCTTCGGTATCGGTGTGAATAGTGGTACCTGCAACAGGGGTAACGGCAGGGGAGAAAGTAGGTGTTGTTGGTTTTATTTCAACGTTATTTTCGGTTGTCATTGCGATCTCCATGCAGGGTAAGCGTTCAAGTATTAAACTATAAGCCATAATATTGAGAGGGCAATGACCATAATGTGTGCTAGCTCCAAGGATTCAGCAAAGTCTTATTTTTCCTTCCTTATTGATAACGCCGCGCAAATAACATTTACTCACTCGTTAATGTGATTTTTGTCACATATAAAATGTATGTGATGATTTTCACTTTGCATCAAAGTGACTGCTGTCACGTAAATGTGGCGTAATCAGCGATAAAGTAGCGATGTTTCCTTCAGCGAAAAACTCATCCAATCAAAAAGGAATTAATGTATGTCAGATGTTTTCCACCTTGGCCTCACCAAGCAAAACCTGCAAGGCGCGACCTTAGCGATTGTCCCTGGTGACCCTGAGCGCGTTGAGAAAATTGCTAAATTGATGGAAAACCCAGTGCGTCTGGCGTCCCATCGTGAATTTACCTCTTGGCGTGCGGAGTTGGATGGCAAGGCAGTTATCGTCTGCTCAACCGGTATCGGTGGCCCTTCTACTTCTATTGCCGTAGAAGAGTTAGCGCAATTAGGCATCCGTACTTTCCTGCGCATTGGCACCACTGGAGCTATTCAGCCGCATATTAATGTCGGTGATGTACTGGTTACGACGGCCGCTGTGCGCTTGGACGGTGCCAGCTTGCACTTCGCGCCGATGGAGTTCCCTGCGGTCGCTGATTTTGCTTGTACGACTGCATTGGTTGAGGCCGCAAAATCAGTCGGTGCCACCACTCATATTGGTGTGACCGCTTCTTCTGATACTTTCTATCCGGGTCAGGAACGTTATGACACCTATTCCGGCCGTGTTGTGCGTCGTTTTAAAGAGTCGATGCAAGAATGGCAGGAAATGGGCGTGATGAACTATGAAATGGAATCTGCCACGCTACTGACTATGTGTGCGAGCCAGGGTCTGCGCGCCGGAATGGTCGCCGGTGTAATCGTTAACCGCACCCAGCAAGAGATCCCTAATGCGGAAACCATGAAACAAACCGAAAGTCATGCGGTGAAAATCGTGGTTGAGGCTGCGCGTCACCTGATCTAATAGGCTACCTATTGGAATAATCGACTGAAACGGGCCACTTTTGCGGCCCGTTTTTTTATCTCACCGCGTGAATCTGTTAAGGTCAGTCTCAACATTGATGGAATAATGAGAGGCAATATGACGGCAACGATTTTACTTCACCCTTCTTTAACTCCTTTAGGCGGTGGTATTAATTTTCGCGAACTTGGGGGTAATATCGCCGCCGATGGCCGCCGAATCAAACGCGGATGGCTTTACCGCTCTGGTGCGCTTAATCAACTAACGGATAAGGATTGTCACTTCCTCAGCCAAATTCCTGTTGCCCATATTCTTGATTACCGTGATAGCGACGAAGTTGCCGACAAGCCCGATATTATCTGGTCTGGCTGCCAGTATCATCATGCGCCAGCTAACCCGCTAAGCGACGTGATCAGTGCTAATCTCGAACAGCTCAGTGCACAAACCATTGCAGGATTTGATCCTGAAAAGTTTATGCAAGAACTGTATCGTCGCCTGCCGTTTAATAATTCAGCTTATAAACAGCTCGTCGCTATTTTGCGTCAGCCAAACGGCGGGGCATTAGTACAGCATTGTGCGGTAGGGAAAGATCGTACCGGCATCGGCTCGGCATTAGTGCTCTTTGCTTTAGGGGCAGATAAGAACACCGTGATTGAGGATTATCTGCTGACTGACACCACGCTAGCGCCTTTTCGTGAGCAGTTGCTGGCGAGAATGTCCCTTAACCTTGGCAAAATAGCGTTGGATAAGTTCGGCTATGTGCTCTCGGTACGTGAAAGCTTCATTGATACCGCTATTGCTGAAATTGAAGTACGTTACGGCTCAACGGATAGTTGGTTAGAAAAAGAGTATGGCGTGACGGCACAAGTACGTGAGTCATTGCGCGAGCGTTACCTGGAATAGCATTTTCATTCAGGTTTTGTTGCGGAATTTCGCGGTGGAATGCACTACTCTTGGCTGCAATATGTCTCATGGCCATGTTGTTTAACCGCAACTTGGATTGCTTTGCGAGACTTTGCTTGAGGTAAACCAAGAGGATGCCGATCTTTGACCTTAAATGACATTATTCATTACACCACTGAATTTGTACGCCAGCATCAGAGCTGGGCGGTGCCTATCGCCTTTGTACTGGCATTTGGTGAGTCATTGGCCTTTCTCTCATTATTACTGCCTGCGACGGTAATTTTACTCGGGCTTGGCGCGTTGATTGGTGAAAGCGGTATCCCCTTCTGGCCTGTTTGGGCCGGAGCGGCAGCCGGCGCTTTCTTTGGTGACTGGCTGTCCTACTGGGTTGGCGTGCATTACAAAGATCGTGTCCACGGGTTTTGGCCCTTCACTCGTCACCCACAGATGCTGGATCGTGGTCACCGCTTTTTTGAGCGTTGGGGGATTGCAGGTGCATTTATCGGGCGATTTTTTGGCCCGTTACGCGCCGTTGTTCCTCTGGTGGCTGGCATTTGTGAGATGCCGCAGCGCTATTTTCAGCTCGCTAATGTGGCCTCGGCTTTGCTATGGGCATTTGGTGTCCTAGCGCCAGGCGCTTTTGGTATCCAATGGTTGAGTCGCTGGTTCTAAGACGGTTGTAAGCGTGGCTTTGAAGCAGAATGAATTGCGATATGTCACGCAACCCAGGGCAGCAGCCAGAAAAGCATCTGGACATCCATACAGTATGCCTTTAACGTGCTTGGTAACAGATTCATTGTGATGGAGAAACCGTGGATACCAGTATTATTTACGCGGTGGGTAGTGGGCTAGTCGGCCTGCTGCTCGGTTGGCTTATTGTCAGCTTAAAGCAGCAACAGCGGCAGACGCAATTCGAAACCCAGCTCAAATTAGGGGAGCAAGCGCTTTCGCAAGTTCACCTTGAAGCCGACAACCTTAAAGCCGAGCGCCAACAGCAGCAGCAGCATTTACGTCAACTTGAGCAAGAGCTGCGTGCGCTTGATAGCCGCTATGCTGCCAGCCAAGAGAAACTCCAACTGCTTGCACATTGGCAGTCAGAATGTGAGCAGCTCAATCAGGAACTGCGTGCCCAGCGAGAAATTAACAGCGCGCAGGAAGCAGAGCTGAGGGAGGCTACGACGCGTCTTGATGAAACTCGCCTGGCGGCTGAAGATAAACAACGACTGTTGATCAACAGCGAGCAGCGTCTCACCAGCCAGTTTGAAAATCTCGCTAATCGTATCTTTGAGCAAAGTGGCCGCCGTGCCGATGAACAAAACAAGCAAAGCTTAGATAAACTGCTGTTACCGTTGCGTGAGCAGCTCGATGGGTTTCGCCGTCAGGTACAAGACAGCTTTGGCCAGGAAGCTCGTGAACGCCACACGCTGACCCATGAAATTCGCAATTTGCAGCAGCTCAATGCGCAAATGGCTCGCGAAGCCATCAACCTGACCAAGGCCCTCAAAGGCGATAACAAAACTCAAGGTAACTGGGGCGAAGTGGTATTGAGCCGCGTGCTAGAAGCTTCAGGCCTGCGTGAAGGCTATGAATATCAGACCCAGGTTAGTGTGCAGACAGAAAACAACAGTCGCATGCAGCCTGATGTTGTCGTACGTTTGCCGCAAAACAAAGATGTCGTGATCGATGCCAAGATGTCTTTGGTCGCTTATGAGCGCTATTTTAACGGCGAAGATGAAGGCGAACGAGAAGCCGCGCTCAACGAGCATATTGCTTCTGTGCGTGGACATATTCGCCTGCTAGGACGCAAAGACTACCAACAGCTCCCTGGCTTGCGAAGCCTCGATTATGTGCTGATGTTCATCCCGGTCGAACCCGCGTTTTTACTCGCTATCGACCGTGAACCTGAGCTTATCAGCGAAGCGTTGCAACATAATATTATGCTAGTCAGCCCGACGACGTTGCTGGTGGCTCTGCGTACTATCAGTAATCTCTGGCGTTATGAGCACCAAAGTCAAAATGCCAAGCGCATTGCTGACCGTGCCGCGCGCCTTTACGACAAGTTGCGCTTGTTCGTCGATGATATGCAGTCAATGGGCCAGAGCCTTGATAAGGCACAGGTAAGTTATCGTTCTGCCATGAACAAACTGACTTTAGGCCGTGGTAACCTTATCGGTCAGGTTGAGGGCTTCCGTGCGCTCGGCGTTGAAGTAAAGCGCCCAATTAATCCCTCATTGGCCGAGCAGGCAATGGCAGAGGATACGGGTGATTCTCATGGTGGTGAACTCGATAACACCGAGTTCGATAGTGCGGAATTAGATAATGTAGCCATGCCAGAGCAGGGCAATCAGCATCTTGGGGAGTCCCCTCCCGGCGAGTATGATATCAACGCTGTTATTCATGATAATGAATCTGATCTTACAGCGGCTGAACCGGCTAAAAAGCCCGGCCATTTTTAAATCGCCAGCCTTTTTCCGATGAGTGAAGAGATCGGTGATGGGGCTTTCCTCGGGGTTCTGATACACTTTCCCCAAGCGTAATACTGAATGAGCAGGCAAAGAATATGGAAAAGCAGACGAAGGAAACCACCCACTTTGGGTTCCGTACCGTAGCTAAAGATGAAAAAGTCGCGATGGTCGCAGATGTTTTTCACTCCGTTGCGGCAAAATATGACTTGATGAATGACCTGATGTCATTTGGTATTCATCGTATCTGGAAGCGTTTTACTATCGATTGCAGCGGCGTTCGCCGTGGTCAACGTGTACTGGATCTCGCTGGTGGTACTGGCGATTTGACCGCTAAATTTTCCCGTTTAGTCGGTGAGCAGGGCGAAGTCGTGCTGGCTGATATCAATGATTCCATGCTCAAAATGGGGCGTGAGAAACTGCGTAATCTGGGCATTGTTGGTAACGTTAATTACGTTCAGGCCAATGCGGAAGCCTTGCCGTTCCCAGACAACTATTTTGATTGCATCACTATCTCTTTCGGTCTGCGTAATGTGACTGAAAAAGAGAAAGCCTTAAGCTCAATGTTTCGCGTATTGAAGCCGGGCGGCCGTTTATTAGTGCTCGAGTTCTCCAAGCCTATCCTGGCACCGCTTAGCAAAGCATATGACACTTACTCCTTCCATATTTTGCCTCGTATCGGCGAGCTGGTTGCACAAGATGCAGAAAGCTATCGCTATCTGGCTGAATCCATCCGTATGCACCCGGATCAAGAAACCCTGAAAGGCATGATGGGCGATGCTGGTTTTGACAATGTGACTTATCACAATATGACCGGCGGGATTGTTGCCCTGCATCGAGGTTTCAAGTTCTGATATGGACATGCCAATGCTGTTAACGCCGTTACTGACGGCTGCGATTGAAACGCCGCTCAACCATCTGCTGTACAAAGAACACAGTATGAAAGCAGCCAGATTGCGTTTGGCGGGTAAGGTTTTGCGTATTGATTTACGTGAGCTTAATTCGCCACTCACGCTGGTCTTTAGCGAGAATAAAGTTGATGTGCTTGGACAGTGGGAAGGTGACGCCGATTGCACACTGACCTCACAACTCTCCGTCTTGCGTAAACTTCGTGACCGTCAGCAACTGTCTCCTTTAATGCGCAGCGGCGAGCTGGTGGTTGAAGGGGATATTCAGGTCGTACAGCAATTGGTTGCTCTGTTGGATATGGCTGAGTGGGATCCGGCTGAACTGCTGGCTCCTTATCTCGGCGATATTGCTGCGCAAGGGCTGACTCAGGCGGTGGCCGGTGGTTTTCGCTTCCTGCAAAAAGGCCTGCTGCGCCAACAAGGTTATGTCGCCGAAGCGGTAACCGAAGAGTGGAAGTTAGCTGCTGGCAAACTGGAATTGGTATGGTTTAGTGATGAGGTTTCAGCGTTGGAACGTCAGTTACAAGCATTGGAATCACGTATCAATAAACTGGGAGAAACTTCATGACCCCCAGCGAAATGCGCCGTTTATATCTGATCATCCGGGTCTTCCTTTCTTATGGACTCGATGAGTTGATCCCCAAAATACGTCTGACATTGCCTTTGCGTTTTGGGCGTTACTTATTCTTCTGGATACCACACCGCCACAAAGATAAGCCGGTTGGCACGCGCCTGCGTTTGGCTTTTGAAGAGCTTGGGCCGGTATGGATCAAGTTTGGGCAGATGCTGTCTACTCGCCGTGACCTCTTTCCGCCAATGGTTGCTGACCAGTTGGCGTTGTTGCAAGACCATGTTGCTCCTTTTGATGGCGCATTAGCGCGCAAGCATATCGAGCAGGCACTGGGCGGGCCGTTAGAAACCTGGTTTGATGATTTTGATCAGACGCCTCTGGCTTCTGCATCTATTGCTCAGGTGCACACTGCTGTTTTAAAAGAAAATGGTAAGCATGTGGTCCTTAAAGTGATCCGCCCGGACATTATGCCGATCATTAAAGCAGATACTCGGCTAATGGCACGTTTGGCGGGGTGGCTGCCTATTCTGATGCCAGATGGGCGTCGTTTGCGCCCGCGAGAAGTAGTCCGTGAATACGAAAAAACCCTGTTTGATGAGTTGAATTTGCTGCGTGAAGCTGCAAACGCTATTCAGTTGCGCCGTAACTTTGACGGTAGCACAATGCTGTATATCCCCGAGGTTTATCCAGACTATTGCAGTGAACGTCTGATGGTGATGGAGCGTATATACGGCATTCCTGTTTCTGATATTGCCGCATTGGAGAAGCAGGGTACTAACATGAAGCTGTTGGCCGAACGTGGCGTGCAAGTGTTCTTTACTCAGGTGTTTCGCGACAGCTTCTTCCATGCTGATATGCATCCCGGTAACATTTTTGTCAGTTACGAGAACCCCGAAGACCCTTGCTACATAGGCATTGATTGCGGCATAGTTGGTTCTTTGAACAAAGACGATAAGCGTTATCTGGCTGAGAACTTTATCGCTTTCTTTAACCGCGATTACCGCAAGGTTGCGGAACTGCATGTCGATTCTGGCTGGGTGCCGCGCGACACTAATGTTGAAGAATTCGAGTTCGCCATTCGTACCGTCTGCGAACCGATTTTTGAAAAACCGTTAGCAGATATCTCCTTTGGTAACGTGTTGTTAAACCTGTTTAACACTGCCCGTCGCTTTAATATGGAAGTGCAGCCGCAGCTGGTTTTACTGCAAAAAACACTGCTATATGTTGAAGGTTTAGGGCGCCAGCTTTACCCACAGCTTGATCTATGGACAACGGCTAAACCTTTCCTGGAAAGTTGGATCCGCGATCAGGTTGGCCTGCCAGCCATGTTGCGCACTCTGAAAGCCCGCGCGCCTTATTGGGCTGAAAAGCTGCCTGAACTGCCTGAGTTGGTATATGACAGTTTGCAGCAGCATAAGTTGTTGCAGTACAACATTGAAAAACTGACCACGCAGTTAGAGAAGCACAATCAGCGTCAGGGGCAATCCAGGTACCTGTTGGGCATCGGGGCTACCTTACTGATTAGTGGAACGGCGTTGTTATTAGGTAAGATAGATGTCTATCCTGCTTGGCTGATGGCCGCAGGCGTTGTTTCTTGGGTTGTGGGCTGGAAGCGCACTAGTTAAGGATATCAACTGGAGTGAGTTCTGCAGTATGAAGAACTTATCTAATTGAAATAATTCATATTGAGGTGAATACCATGGGTGGAATTAGCATAACGCAGCTATTGATAATTGCGGTGATAGTCGTGCTGTTGTTCGGCACTAAAAAATTACGTGGCTTGGGTAATGATCTCGGTGCGTCGATCAAGGGCTTTAAGAAAGCGTTGAACGATGATGATGCACCCAAGACAAATAAACAAAGCGATACAAACGGGTCTGATGCAGATTTTACGGCTAAGTCGATTCAAGATAGTCAGTCGGAAAAGAAAGCTGAAGAGTCTAAGAGCCACAACAAAGATCAGGTATAAGCCGTGTTCGATATTGGGTTTAGTGAACTGCTATTGGTGTTAGTCATTGGTCTGGTTGTGTTAGGACCGGAACGTTTACCCGTCGCTGTTAGAACAGTCGCGGGGTGGATTCGTACGCTGCGTGCTATGGCGGCATCGGTGCAAAACGAACTGACTCAGGAGCTGAAACTGCAAGAATTGCAGGACAGCCTGAAAAAGGCTGAAGAAGCGGGCCTTAAGAATATATCGCCAGAAATCAAAGCTTCTATGGATGAGCTTAAAGAAGCTGCTGACGTCATGCAGCGTTCGATCAGAAAGGAGTCTGATGAGGTAACGGCATCTATTAAGGAGGCGACCAGCGCCGCCAATACCATTCATAACCCGGTGGTAAAAGATCCTGAAGCTTATCACGATGAGGGTATCTCTCCCGCATCGGCTGAGCATGTGGCAACCGCGCCTGAAACTGCACCTGAGGCACGAGTAACAGAGACAATCGTAAGCCAACCTGCGCGCGAATTATCTGTACAGCCAGCACATGATAAACCAGAAACCGTTGTGCAACCCGCGTCAGAACAAGCGTTGGATGCATCTGTGCAGAACAAACCTGCTTCTTCAACTCAACCAACGGGCGAACGTTAAAACATGGCTGTTGATGATACCCAGCCGCTTATCAGCCATTTGATAGAGCTGCGTAAGCGCCTGCTGAATTCGATTTATTGCGTGCTGATTGTTTTTTTGGTGCTGGTTTACTTCGCCAATGACATTTACCACTTGGTTTCTGCGCCGCTCATCAAGCAGTTGCCAATGGGCGCGAGCATGATTGCCACTGACGTGGCTTCGCCTTTTTTCACCCCAATTAAACTGACCATGATTGTCTCGGTGTTTGTTTCTGCACCTTTCATTCTTTATCAGATATGGGGTTTTATCGCGCCTGCATTATATAAGCATGAAAAGCGCCTGATGATGCCGCTGCTGTTTTCCAGTTCGGTGTTGTTTTATCTCGGCATGGCTTTTGCCTACTTTATTGTTTTTCCGCTGGCGTTTGCTTTCTTCGCTAAAACCGCACCGATTGGCGTACAGATAGCAACGGACATCAACAACTACCTCGATTTTGTGATGGCCATATTCATGGCGTTCGGGGTGTCGTTTGAAGTGCCTATCGCGATAATTCTGCTATGTTGGAGCGGCGTGACCAGTCCTGACGATTTACGCAAGAAACGACCTTATGTGTTGGTCGGTGCGTTTGTGGTTGGCATGCTGCTGACACCGCCAGACGTTTTCTCGCAAACTCTGCTGGCGATACCAATGTACTGTTTGTTTGAAATTGGTGTGTTCTTCGCCCGCTTCTACGTCGGTAAAAAACGTCGTTCCGATGTTGATGAGATGGAAGAAGATGAAGCCGAGTAACAGGCCCGCTGATCCGCTGTAATCTTGATTAAACCGCCCTATTGGGCGGTTTCTGTTTTAGGAACTTCTATGTTTGAAATTGGTATTAATTTAACCAGTAACCAATTCGATAAAGACCGTCCAGAGGTTGTCGCCCGTGCCAAAGCGGCCGGTTTGAATGGGATGTTAATAACGGGTACATCTCTGGAAGAGAGCCAGCAAGCCCATGAGTTAGCTTGTTTGTATCCGGATTTTTGCTGGGCGACGGCCGGGGTGCACCCACATCAAGCGAGCGTATGGAGCAACGAAGTTGAGGCATCAATTCGTCAACTGGCGCAGCATAAAAATGTGGTCGCCATTGGTGAGTGTGGCTTGGATTTTAATCGCAATTTCTCTACGCCAGAACAGCAGGAGGCAGCATTCAGTGCACAGCTTGCTTTGGCCGCTGAGGTGCAATTACCGGTCTTTCTACATTGTCGCGATGCTTATCCAAGATTTGCTGAATTGCTGCAACCGTGGTTAAGTCAGCTATCTGGTGGCGTGGTTCACTGTTTTACCGGCAGTCAGCAAGAATTAGAACATTATCTTGCACTTGGTTTATCTATTGGTATTACCGGGTGGGTGTGCGATGAACGTCGTGGGTTAGAGCTGCGAGCTATGTTGCCGCTGATCCCTGCCGAACGTTTATTGTTAGAAACTGATGCCCCTTATTTGTTACCGCGCGATATGGATAACAAGCCGAAATCGCGGCGCAACGAACCCTGTTATCTGCCGCATATTGTTTCTCAGGTTGCGCTGTGGCGTGGTGAGGATCCACAGAAGCTGGCGCAGATTACTGAAGATAATGCGCGCCGCCTGTTTAGGTTATAAGACAGAGTGTGCAGGATGTTTTTGCTGACTCGCTTATGATGTATCGAGTGGGAAAGGTACGTTAGAGCTTCTGGAATTGAGTATTGCAGACGCTTTGTTTAACGTTGCGATTAATCATATTCAGAAGTAGATGTGAGCGTACTTCGCCATCAGGTTCGGTATAGATAGCTTGCAGCCCTTCGAAGACGCCATCGGTGATCAGTACTTTATCGCCACAGCGTGGAAGATCCGCATCCTGATTATCTAAGTGCGGATGTGAGGCAATAAGTTGTTCAATCACACTTGCCTCGACGGTCGCCAAATGGTGACCAAAGCGGACAAAATGGCTGACGCCACGCGTTGCACTAATCGTCGTGGTATGAATGTGTTCAGGATCGAATTGGATAAACATATAGTTAGGGAACAGCGGTTCACTTATCTGTTTAGGACGTCCTCGGACGACTTTTTCCAATTCAATCATCGGAACCAGGCAGTTAACTTCTTGCCGTTCTAAATGTTCTTGGGCGCGAAGATGCTGCCCACGTTTACAGTAGAGTAAATACCACTTTTTCATAAATTCATCTGCCCTAGAGCCATAGCGTGCAGAATAGCAAAAGCGTTTCGCGATATACAGTCACCAGACACGCTATAGGGTATATCAATAGACTTTTTACGATTCTCAGTTCATTTTAAACGCTAAAGCGTTAAGTTTAGCTAAAGATGATGATATCAGCAGAGTAATCGTATGGCGGGTGTCAACCGCGATGAACTATTTCGATGCCTTTGACAAAAATGCAGCATCCACAGGACAGAGGCCTTATACTGGCTTTCTTCAATTTGTAACCACATTGACTATGACGCATCTTGTATGAAATACCGTGACTTACGTGACTTCCTCGCCTTACTGGAAAAACGCGGAGAGCTGAAACGCATTACTCAGTCCGTTGATCCTTATCTGGAAATGACCGAAATTGCCGATCGCACGCTTCGTGCGGCAGGGCCGGCTTTGCTGTTTGAGAATCCTAAAGGCTATGACATGCCGGTGCTGTGTAATCTGTTTGGTACGCCAGAGCGGGTTGCGATGGGCATGGGACAGGAGAGTGTCAGTGCGCTACGGGAAGTCGGTGAATTGCTGGCCTTCCTGAAAGAGCCCGAGCCACCGCGTGGCTTCCGTGATCTCTATGACAAGGTGCCTAAATTTAAGCAAGTGCTGAACATGCCGACCAAATGCTTACATTCGGCTCCTTGTCAGGAACAAGTGTGGCAAGGGGATGATGTCGATTTAACTCGTTTGCCTGTAATGCATTGTTGGCCAGAAGACGCGGCACCGCTGATAACTTGGGGATTAACCGTAACCCGTGGTCCGCACAAACAGCGTCAGAATCTTGGCATTTATCGCCAGCAGGTGCTGGGCAAAAATAAAGTGATTATGCGTTGGCTTTCCCATCGCGGCGGCGCGTTAGATTTCCAAGAGTGGTGCCAGCAGAATCCTGGTAAACGCTTCCCGGTGTCTGTTGCCTTAGGGGCCGATCCCGCAACGATTCTGGGGGCGGTGACGCCAGTGCCAGATACGCTATCTGAATATGCTTTTGCCGGATTATTGCGCGGTAATAAGACTGAAGTGGTGAAATGTATCTCCAATGATCTTGAAGTCCCCGCCAGTGCTGAAATTGTGCTCGAAGGGTACATCGAACAGGGAGAAATGGCACCTGAAGGGCCTTATGGCGATCACACCGGTTATTACAACGAGATTGATAGCTTCCCAGTCTTTACGGTGACGCATATTACCCAGCGTAAAGATGCTATCTATCATTCGACCTTCACCGGACGTCCACCGGATGAACCGGCAGTGCTGGGCGTGGCGCTTAATGAAGTGTTTGTTCCTATTCTGAAAAAGCAATTTCCTGAAATTGTCGACTTTTATCTACCGCCAGAGGGTTGCTCTTACCGCTTGGCAGTCGTTACCATGAAGAAACAGTATGCTGGGCATGCTAAGCGCGTAATGATGGGGGTTTGGTCATTCTTGCGCCAGTTTATGTATACCAAGTTTGTGATTGTGTGTGACGACGATGTGAATGCTCGCGATTGGAAAGATGTTATTTGGGCAATCACAACGCGTATGGATCCTGCGCGCGATACCGTTTTAATTGAAAATACGCCAATTGATTACCTCGATTTCGCCTCTCCTGTATCTGGGTTAGGTTCAAAAATGGGGATGGATGCGACTAACAAATGGCCGGGAGAAACCCAGCGTGAATGGGGGCGGCCAATTGTGATGGATCCAAAAGTGAGCGAACGCGTTGATGCTATGTGGGATGATCTGGCTATTTTTAGTAATAAGCCGAACGCACGGAAGTAAAATGGTTAATACATGACGGTGGCATAGAATAAACAGGGCTGTCTATTGGCAGCCTGTACCACCGGTTAAGAGTTGATGATCCTCAGAGGGAACGCATGACAATATTGAACTGTAAGGTGGCTTCGGTCGAGGCCATTACCGACACGGTTTTTCGGGTTCGTTTGCAGCCTGAAGGGCCTTTTTCGTTCCGTGCTGGCCAATATCTGATGGTGGTCATGGACGAGCGTGATAAGCGCCCGTTCTCAATCGCTTCTGTGCCGGGTGAGAAAAACTATATCGAATTGCATATCGGTGCCTCTGAGCTCAATCTGTATGCGATGGCGGTAATGGACCGGATCTTGCAGGAAAAAACCATCACCGTCGATTTGCCTCATGGCGATGCTTGGTTGCGTGAAGAAGACGATCGCCCGTTGTTGCTGATTGCAGGCGGAACCGGTTTCTCTTATGCGCGTTCGATCCTGGTGTCGGCGCTTGAACGCCAACCAAATCGGGATATCTCTATTTATTGGGGAGGGCGTGAACTCAAGCATCTTTATGATTTGGGAGAATTGGAGTCGCTCAGCGTTACGCATCCTAATCTGAAAGTGATCCCGGTGGTTGAACAGCCTGAAGAAGGATGGCAAGGTCGCAATGGTACGGTATTGAGTGCTGTCCTTCAGGACTTTGCTTCGCTACACGAGCATGACATTTATATTGCTGGCCGCTTTGAAATGGCCAAGATTGCTCGCGAGCGCTTCACTGCTGAACGTGGTGCATTAGTTGATCATATCTTTGGCGATGCTTTCTCTTTTATTTAAAGCCGGCCGTCGCGTAGCTAAGAAGTAAGCTGCCAATAAGCAGAAAGTAAACGGGTCAGGAAGTGAAAGCACTTTCTGACCCGCAAAGAGAAGGACAACATCCTTCTCGTGACGATTCTCAAACGCTATCTATAGCTTTTCGAATACTGTCGCAATCCCCTGACCTAATCCAATACACATCGTAGCCACGCCAAACTGCACGTCTTTACGTTCCATCAGATTAAGCAAGGTGGTGGAAATTCGTGATCCTGAACATCCGAGTGGATGTCCCAATGCGATAGCACCACCATTAAGATTCACTCGTTCCTCCATGGAATCGAGTAATCCTAAATCTTTAATACAAGGCAACGACTGGGCAGCAAAAGCTTCATTCAGCTCGAATAAGCCAATATCCTCTACGCGTAAACCAGCACGCTTCAGCGCCAGACGAGTGGCTGGAACCGGGCCGTATCCCATAATTGATGGATCGCAGCCAACGACCGCCATTGAACGGATTTTTGCCCGTGCTTTCAAGCCCAGAGATTTCGCTCGTGACTCGCTCATTAGCAACATGGCAGATGCGCCATCGGATAATGCCGACGAAGTCCCCGCCGTGACGGTGCCATTGACCGGATCAAACGCTGGGCGCAATGCGGCCAGCCCGGCCACGGTAGTTTCTGGGCGGATCACTTCGTCATAATCAAGATTGACCAGAATGCCGTCGGCATCGTGGCCGTTGGTCGGCACGATTTCATTGGCAAAATGTCCAGCTACGGTTGCGGCGTGAGCTCGTTGATGTGAACGAACGGCGAATTCATCCTGCATTTCTCGGCTAATATGATGCATCTTTGCCAGCATTTCGGCCGTCAGCCCCATCATTCCCGCTGCTTTTGCGACAGTACGGCTAAGGCCAGGATGAAAATCGACGCCGTGATTCATCGGGACATGTCCCATATGTTCGACGCCACCAATCAAGCTAATGTGCGCATCACCGACCATAATTGCTCGAGCAGCATCGTGCAATGCTTGCATAGATGACCCGCATAAACGGTTGACCGTAACAGCAGGCACATTTTTAGGAAGTTCAGCCAACAGTGCGGCATTACGCGCAATATTAAAGCCCTGCTCCAGCGTTTGTTGGACACAGCCCCAATAGATATCGTCGATCTCTTTAGCATCAAGCTGTGTATTACGTTGCAGCACCGCCCGCATTAGATGGGCTGATAAATCTTCAGCTCTGACATGACGGAATGCGCCACCTTTGGAGCGGCCCATTGGCGTACGGACCGCATCAACTATCACTACATTTTCCATGATTCCGATCCTTATGCCTGATTGCGGGTGTCAATGTTATCCAGAGGCGCTGCTGGCGGATAATAGCTTTCGTTAGATTTCGCTTTATCACGTAATCCGGCAGGTGCCTGATACATTGGGCCTAGATGGGCGTATTTCTCGGTCAGTTGTAGATAGGCTTGCGTGCCAAGCGTATCGAGATAACGGAAAGCACCACCGTGGAACGGAGGGAAACCGAGGCCATAAACCAGCGCCATATCCGCTTCTGCCGGGCTGGCGATAATGCCTTCTTCAAGGCAGCGCACCACTTCGTTGATCATCGGGATCATCATGCGAGCAATAATATCGGCGGGATCAAAGCTGTGAGATTCGCGAGTATGTTCTGCCAGCAAGCTAGCTACCTGCGGATCGTCCTCTTTACGCGGCTTACCTTTTTTATCTTCGCTGTAACGATAGAAACCAAGCTGGTTTTTCTGACCATAGCGCTGGTTATCGAACAGGATATCTACCGCATCACGGTACGCTTTGGTCATGCGTTCAGGGAAACCTTTGGCCATGACTGCCTGAGCATGATGAGCGGTATCAATGCCAACGACATCCAAGAGATAAGCCGGGCCCATCGGCCAGCCAAACTGTTTTTCCATCACTTTATCGACCTGCTTGAAATCAGCACCGTCGCGTAGCAATAGGCTAAAACCTGCCAGGTAAGGGAATAGCACGCGATTAACAAAGAACCCCGGGCAGTCGTTGACCACGATCGGTGTTTTCCCCATCGCCAAGGCATAAGACACAATGCGTGATAAGGTTTTTTCCGAGGTTTTCTCGCCGCGAATGATTTCAACCAGCGGCATACGATGTACCGGGTTAAAGAAGTGCATCCCGCAGAAGTTTTCTGGGCGTTTTAGGCCCGCGGCCAAGAGATCAATCGGGATAGTTGAGGTATTCGAGGCCAGAATGGCTTCGCTATCGAGCAAATCTTCCGCCTCGGCCAACACAGCAGCTTTGACTTTAGGGTTCTCGACTACGGCTTCAACGACAATTTGTGCCCGTTCAATCCCACTGTAATTCAAAGTCGGTTGAATGGTTGCCAAGGTTTTAGCCATTTTCAGGCCGTCTAACTTGCCACGTTCCAGCTGTTTATTCAGCAATTTCGCTGCTTCATTGATACCCAGCGTTAGGGATTTCTCGCTGATATCTTTCATAATAACCGGTACGCCTTTCAACGCCGATTGATAGGCAATGCCTCCGCCCATAATACCTGCGCCCAGCACGGCGGCTTGTTCAGGTTTGCTGCTGTCAGCGGCTCTTTTTTTCGCGCTGCTTTTAACAAACTGATCGTTGAGGAAAATCCCAACTAAAGCACGGGCTTCGTTAGATTGGGCGAGAGGAACAAAGCTGGCGCTTTCGAGTTTTAATGCCTCATCGCGGCCCAGTCCTGCCGCAGCTTCAATAGTTTTTACGGCCGTGATTGGCGCGGGGTAATGTTTACCTGCCGTTTGTAATACCATGCCTTTTGCGACGCTAAAACTCATGGCGGCTTCAATCGCACTGAGTTTCAGCGGCAGCAATTTTGGCTGACGGATTTGACGCCAATCCAGCTTGCCGTCGATTGCCTGTTCTAATATGGCAAGTGCAGCAGCATGTAATTTATCGCTATTAACGACCGCATCTACCAGGCCGATTTTCAGTGCTTCTTCTGCACCGACATCTTTACCGGCGGCGATAATCTCTAAAGCACTATCGGTGCCTAACAGACGTGGCAGACGAACAGAACCGCCAAAGCCAGGCATGATGCCTAATCGAGTCTCTGGCAAGCCAATACGCGCATCCGGCGTGGCAACACGAAAATCGGTGGCGAGTACACATTCGCAACCGCCGCCTAACGCGTAGCCAGTGATGGCCGAGATGGTAGGAACCGGTAAATCTTCTAAACGGTTAAACACGCTATTAGCAAATGTCAGCCACTGATGTAGCTTCTCACTCGGCGCGTCAAAGAGGGATAAAAATTCAGTGATATCAGCACCGACAATAAATGCCGGTTTGGCGGAGCTAATAATTAATCCTTTCAGTGCCGATTGTTTTTCCAGCACTGATATCGCTTCGCCTAAACTTGCAACGGTACGAGTATCAAGTTTATTGACCGAGCCTGGAGCATCAAACACCAATTCGGCAATACCGCCGTCAAGCCACTTCAGATGTAATGTTTCGCCTTGGTAGAGCATGTGTCTCTCCTGAATCATCTGGGATGATCTGGTATGACCAGATAAAGAGAGTGTGGTTTTTATGTTAATTAAATGCAAATAAGTTGGTTGGTATTTGCAGCCACGATCACAAAGCTTACAAGGCTACGACCTGCACGTGGCTGTGATAAGATGCGCCATTGTTTGCAGAAAATAAGGACAGATTGATGGAATCTCTTTCTACTTTTTATAAAGAACATATCGCCACATTGCAGGCGAGAGCGCTGGAAATACTGCAACGCAACCAACTTGATGCGCTATTGATTCACTCTGGTGAGTTGATGACAACTTTCCTTGATGATCATGACTACCCATTTAAGGTTAACCCGCAGTTTAAAGCTTGGGTTCCTGTCACTCAGGTTCCAAACTGCTGGCTATGGATTGATGGTGTTAATCAGCCAAAACTGTGGTTTTACTCACCGGTTGATTATTGGCATAGCGTTGAACCGCTGCCAGATGCGTTTTGGACTAAAGAAGTTACCGTATTGCCATTGGCAAATGCCGGGGATATTAAAGGGCAGTTGCCTGCCGATCTAAAACGCGTGGCTTATATTGGCTATTGTCAGGATCGTGCGCTCGATTTCGGTATCACTGCCGATAATATCAACCCGAAAGCAGTACTTGATTACCTGCATTACCACCGCGCATATAAAACCTCTTATGAAGTCGCTTGCATGCGTGAAGCGCAGAAAATTGCAGTCAATGGTCACCGCTCGGCTAAAGAAGCTTTCTTATCCGGGATGAGCGAGTTTGATATCAACCTTGCTTATTTGTCGGCAACAGGACAGCGTGAAAATGAAGTGCCTTATGGCAATATTGTGGCGTTAAATGAGCACGCGGCGGTGCTGCACTACACCACATTGCAACAGAATCCGCCGGCACATTTGCATAGCTTCCTGATTGATGCGGGGGCGGAATATAATGGCTATGCCGCGGATATTACCCGGACTTATGCCGCCCAGTCAGATAGTGATTTTGCCGCATTGGTTCATGACTTGAATACTGAACAGCAATCATTGATTGCTTCGATCAAAACCGGTGTGCGCTATACCGACTATCATGTGCAAATGCATCATCGGATTGCAAAATTGCTGAAAGCGCACCGCTTAGTGGTTGATATCAGCGAAGAGGCGATGGTCGAGCAGAATTTAACCGGGCCGTTCTTGCCACATGGATTGGGCCATCCTTTAGGTTTGCAGGTCCATGATGTTGGTGCGTTTATGCAGGATGAGCACGGCACATCTCTGGCTGCGCCATCGCAATATCCTTACCTGCGCTGCACTCGTGTTGTTCAGCCTGGTATGGTGCTGACCATTGAGCCTGGCCTGTACTTCATTGACTCACTATTGGCACCTTGGCGCGAAAGCCCATTCAGTAAGCATTTTGCCTGGGATCGCATCAAGGCTATGAAACCTTATGGTGGGATACGCATTGAGGATAATATTGTTATCCACGATAAGCATATTGAAAATATGACGCGAGACCTGAAGTTAGCCTGATGCAACCTTATTCTATTCCTGCTGAGCCCGTGAGTTTCAGTGAAGAGATCAAGAAAAGCCGTTTCATCACGTTACTGCAACCCACCTGTGGTATAGAGGCCGCTAAAGCCTTTGTTCAACAGGTTAAAAACGAACATCCTGCCGCCCGGCATCACTGCTGGGCTTTTGTAGCTGGTCCGCCGAATGACTCGCAACAACTGGGTTTTTCGGACGATGGTGAACCTGCGGGAACGGCGGGTAAGCCTATTCTTGGGCAGTTGATGGGCAGCGGGGTCGGTGAAATTACCGCGGTAGTGGTGCGCTATTACGGTGGGATTAAATTGGGTACCGGTGGGTTAGTTCGTGCTTATGGTAATGGGGTACAGCAGGCGTTGAAGCAGCTCAATGTCCAAATGAAAACCCCGCAGTCCGAATTTTTATTGCAGTGCGATTATGGGCAAATAGCCTTGGTTGAATCGCTACTGCATCAAGTTGGTGGTGAGATTGTACACAGCGAATATGGCGCGGCAGTCGATTTACGATTGGCGTTACCCGCGACTGAAGCCTCACAGATTGCTATCCGCTTATTTGATATCAGCCGCGGCACGCTCGTTTTGCAGCCGGTTTGATAATGTATTGCTCTTTTAATTTGCTGAGGAACGCACCAGCATGCATTTCCGTGCCATAACCCGTATTGTCGGGGTTCTCGTTATTTTATTCTCAGGAACAATGATCATCCCCGGGTTGGTGGCATTGATCTATAAAGATGGCGCGGGCCGAGCCTTCAGTGAGACCTTTTTTGTTGCGTTAGCGATAGGTTTATTCCTTTGGTTGCCTAACCGACGGCAACGCAGTGAACTTAAGCCTCGGGAAGGCTTTCTGATCGTCGTCTTATTCTGGACCGTGCTGGGGAGCGTCGGTGCGCTGCCGTTTCTCTTCTCCGAGAGACCTAACCTCGGCCTCACTGATGCATTCTTCGAATCCTTTTCCGGTTTGACCACGACCGGCGCAACGACGCTAGTTGGCCTGGATAACTTGCCTCACGCTATTCTGTTCTATCGTCAAATGTTGCAGTGGTTTGGCGGGATGGGGATCATCGTATTGGCTGTCGCCATTTTGCCTATATTGGGCGTAGGGGGGATGCAGCTCTACCGCGCAGAAATGCCAGGTCCGTTAAAAGATAACAAGATGCGCCCGCGTATTGCTGAGACGGCCAAAACGCTGTGGTTTATCTACGTATTGCTGACCATTGCCTGTGCTTTGGCGCTGTGGGGAGCGGGGATGCCAATCTTTGATGCTATCTCACATAGCTTCTCTACGATATCGATTGGCGGCTTCTCAACTCATGATGCCAGTATCGGTTACTTCCATAACGGTACTATCAATACCATTATTGCCATTTTCCTGCTGATATCTGGCTGTAACTACGGTTTGCACTTCGCCCTATTGAGTGGCCGTAATATCAAAGTCTATTGGCGTGATCCTGAATTTCGGATGTATATCACCGTTCAATTCACGCTGGTGGTTATCTGTACTCTTGTATTGTGGCTACACAATACCTATAAAACCGGATTAGAAACGCTTAATCAGGCGTTCTTCCAGGTTGTTTCGATGGCCACAACGGCGGGATACACCACTGACAGTATTTCCTCATGGCCGCTGTTCTTGCCGATACTATTATTATGCTCTGCTTTTATCGGGGGCTGTGCGGGGTCAACCGGCGGTGGGTTAAAGGTTATCCGCATCTTGTTGCTGTATCTGCAAGGCTCGCGTGAGCTCAAGCGTTTAGTGCATCCTAACGCGGTCTATACCATCAAATTAGGACATCGTGCATTACCAGAGCGCATTATCGAAGCGGTATGGGGATTCTTCTCCGCTTACGCGCTGGTGTTTATTGTCAGTATGTTGGCAATCGTCGCAACGGGTGTTGATAACTTCTCAGCATTTGCGGCGGTCACGGCAACGCTAAATAACCTCGGCCCTGGTCTGGGCGTCGTGGCAGATAACTTTGCCTCTATGAATCCAACGGCAAAATGGATACTGATTATGACCATGTTGTTTGGTCGTCTTGAAGTGTTCACGTTGTTAGTTCTCTTTACCCCCACTTTCTGGAAAGAGTGACGACAGTTGCTGCCACTCATTAGTCAGGAAAGGAATTGAATATGAAAGTACTGGTCATTTACTCAAGCCGAGATGGGCAAACCCATGCCATCGCTTCTTATATAGCAAGCTGCTTAAAAGAGACTGATGATTGTGACGTCATCGATCTCCAGCATGCTAATACGGTGAATTTGGCAAACTATGACAAGGTGATGATTGGTGCCTCTATCCGTTATGGTCACTTTAATCCGCTGCTGGATAAATTTATCAAAACGCATCTGGCGACTCTCAATACTTTGCCTTCGGCTTTCTTCTCTGTGAACCTGACTGCGCGTAAGCCAGAAAAGCGTACACCGCAAACCAATGCTTATACGCGCAAGTTCCTGTTGGGCTCACCTTGGCAGCCTACTTTATGTGGTGTATTCGCTGGGGCCCTGCGTTATCCACGTTATCGCTGGCTAGATAAGGTAATGATCAAGCTGATTATGCGTATGACCGGAGGGGAAACAGATACAAGCAAAGAAGTAGAGTACACAGATTGGGAACAAGTGAAGCAATTCGCTGAGGATTTTGGCAAATTATCGAACAAAAAATAGCATAAATGCTGGTTGATTAGGCATTTAGTGGAAAAAAGAAACGGTCAGATAATTATTTGCGATTATTTAGCAAAAGGGGGTTGCAGGCTTTCTGAAACTCCCTATAA
>NZ_JBMOUD010000014.1:0-131271 GCF_049319665.1 Rouxiella sp. Mn2063
GTAGTTCAGTTGGTTAGAATACCTGCCTGTCACGCAGGGGGTCGCGGGTTCGAGCCCCGTCCGTTCCGCCACTTATTGCATAGCCCTGAATCGAAAGATTCAGGGTTTTTTGCATTTAAATTTTTAATTTATAAGATAAAAATAATAAGACTTATACTCTGATATGAATGATCCGCTCTTTGTTGGGGATGCCGTGCTTCAGAGAGATGAAACACGGTTTTAACGGCTTAAAACTTATTGCTGATCTTGTATGCTAAGTTGCACCTTGATGTCTTGGTCTAGATCTGAAATCCAACGGTTATACATTTTATGTATGAAACCATCACGGGCATCGAGATTTGTGCTGTTAACATAGTGAATAGTAAAATAATTTTCAGAGTAGGTAACTTTTATCTGCGCACTGTACTTATCTGTTGAACGCATTCCTGTCACCAAACCTGGTTCTGGTGAGCTCATTATCCATCCTTGCTGGCTACCGGCGATAACTATCGCTTTTTGCATTTCTTGCTTGGTGTGACTTGCTGCGATACTTTCCATTACATTATGAATTGGTTCGGATTTGTTCGCGCATCCAGCCAATAATGCAGTGGAAAGCACTAGCGTAAGCATAACTTTAGCGTGTTTCATCGCTTATTCTCTGATAAATGGTTTAACTTTTAATAACCAATGGTTGATAGGTTAAATCGACTTAATAGTAATATATCGGCCAGAAAACTAATAAACTTAGCAGGGAAGTCATTTGGTTATTATTTACCCTGCAATACCTATCCTGTTGTGTGAGCCATCATCAGCGATTGTTGCGAATTTATCAAAAGTATTCTGGCAAACAGGCGATTTTTATCCACTAACTCAGCGTTCATACTCTCTCATTCAGCAACTGACTTCTTGGTTGCAATATAACCCGTTAAATAAGAGAGAGATTATGAACTTACCTGTATTTGGCCTTGGTACTTTCCGCTTAAAAGACCAGGTTGTTATTGATTCTGTTACCGCCGGATTGGAGCTGGGTTATCGTGCGATTGATACTGCGCAAATATATGGCAATGAGGCGGATGTCGGTACTGCGATTGCTAACAGCGGTGTAGCGCGTGAGCAGTTATTTGTTACTACTAAGATCTGGATCGAGAATCTGGGGGCGGGAAAACTAATCGATAGCCTGAAGCAAAGCCTTGTCGATCTAAAAACTGATTATGTTGATCTGACCTTGATCCATTGGCCATCACCAAATGCGGAAGTGAGCGTGGCAGAGAGCATGAGAGAACTGATTAAGGCGCAACAGCTAGGGCTGACACGCAATATTGGCATCTCCAACTTTACTGTCGAGTTGATGCAACAAGCCATTGATGCTGTTGGGGCTGACGCTATTGCGACTAACCAGATTGAGCTTTCCCCTTACTTACAAAACCATAAGGTCGTTGAATTTGCTCGTCAGCACGGGATTGCGATCACATCTTATATGACGCTCGCTTATGGTGAAGCCTTGAAAGATGCGGTTATCATCGACATAGCAAAACGTCATCAGGCGACACCTGCACAAGTCGTATTAGCTTGGGCGCTGCAACTCGGTTATGCGGTGATCCCATCGTCGACTAAGCGTGCCAACCTCGAAAGTAATCTTCTGGCGCAAGAATTGAAACTCAGCGAACAAGATATGCAGCAAATTGCGCAGCTTGAGCGTAATGGACGTTTGGTCAGCCCTGAAGGTTTGGCCCCTGAGTGGGACTAAGCCTTTAGTTAAGCTGATTTGAGCATTAACCTGGTTTCACCCCTTGGCGGAACCAGGTTCTTCCCCCAGCCGTTGGCTGAGAAAATCAATAAAGCAGCGAATGCGTGAGCTGACAGCCTGATCGCTGTAATAAACCGCATGCATCGGCATCGCGATACGCATCACATCTGGCAGCAGAAGCTCAACCAAATCGCCTCTTTCGATATCCTTATCAATCATAAAATCAGACAGACAAGCGATACCATTGCCTTCAAGGCAAAGCTGGCGCAGGGTTTCACCATTATTGGCACACATAAAAGGGGTAATTGTTAGCTGCTGACCATCACTACATAACAATGGCCATTTATTTAGTGCCATCACTTCATTAAACGCCAGACAACGGTGATTCATTAAATCATCAACATCTTTCGGCCTACCCCATTTTTTTATATAGGCGGGGGAGGCGAGTACTTTACGATAGCTCAGTAGCAGCTTGCGAGCGCGCAGACTGGAATCTTCTAATTGACCAATACGGATAGCGACATCAACTTTACGATCGATCAGATTGATGTTGCTCTCCGACGAATAAAGCGACAGCGTTATTTGGGGATACAACAGAGTAAATTCTTGCAATAGAGGTGCAAGGACATGCAAAACTACGGGGGTGGCGGCATCAATTCTCAACAACCCTTGCGGGCTATTTTGATGTTCAAGCAGATCATTTTCTGCCGCGGCCATCTCATGTAATAGCTTCTGCACACGAGTGAAATAGCGCTCACCTTCGTGGGTCAGGCTAATTTGACGGGTAGTACGGTTTAACAAACTGATCCCGAGTTTTTGCTCTAATCTTTTCAGCGTGCGGCTGACGACCGAATTATCCTGGCCAAGATGCTCTGCTGCGCGGCTAAAGCTTCCGCTTTCAACAATGGCCACAAAGGTCATTAACTCTTCTGAACTTGCTTTCATTATTGCTACCTAAGCATAAATAATTATCTATTCTGATTTATTTCATCATTTAAGCAAATCAAATTAGCGATTTCTACTCACCACAAGTGATATTGATGTCTGATAAAAAACTCAGATGTCTTAAGTGTTACCTTGAAAATGATTGGTTATGGGTAAGGCTTACGATCCCAAAAATGCTTTTGTTGTATACCAATGTAAACAAATTTGGCGTTCGTAACATGGGGCGTATACTGATCGTTCGGCCGTTAGGAAAATCTTGGCGGCGTGATCTTATATATTGACGTATTTAAACGAATAAGTGGGCGATTAGCGTGGCGAAACGAACCTATGCAATGAGGTATGTTGCAGGACAACCGGCTGAAAGAATCTTTCCTGGCGCATTTGCGCACCAAGGACCAGGATTACCCCCTGGCGCTGCGTTACCTAATTCAAACATCTTACGTATCATGGTTTGGAACATCTTTAAGCAACAGCGCGCTGATTGGCTTTCTGTACTACAAAGCTTTGGTAAAGACGCGCAGCTGGTATTGTTGCAAGAAGCGCAAACCACGCCAGAACTCATTCGCTTTGCCACATCGAACTACCTCGCAGCCGATCAGGTCCCTGCAGTCGCATTACCCCAGCATCCCTCTGGCGTTATGACATTGTCAGCTGCTCATCCTGTTTATTGCTGTCCGTTACGAGAGAAAGAACCGTTACTCAGGCTTTCTAAATCAGCTCTGGTAACCGTTTATCCACTTCTTGACGGGCGTTTGTTGATGGTGGTAAACATCCATGCCGTGAACTTTAGTATTGGCGTTGATGTGTATAGTAAACAGTTGGACCCAATTGGTGAGCAAATCGCCAATCATAAGGGGCCTGTTGTTATGGCGGGGGATTTTAACGCCTGGAGTCGTCAGCGTATCAATGCGCTATTTAGTTTTGCTAGTAATATCTGGCTGCGTGAAGTCCGTTTTCCTTCAGATCTGCGTCGTCGGGCTTTTGGTAAGCCTTTAGACTTTATATTCTATCGTGACCTCAACGTGCAGAATGCATCAGTCATGGAAACTCAAGCCTCCGATCATAATCCATTGCTCGTAGAGTTTCTGGCTCAGCAACCGACCATCTGACCTATCTCTCCCTCGCAAACCACCCGGTTAATTAACGGTTTTTCCAGTAGGTTATCCATATTGTCGCCGTGTGAAGCCACGGCGAAAGAAAGTTACCTTGAATTGATATGTTACGTATTTAACAATGTATTGCGCACGATAAAAAGCATACTGGAAGCGCATTATATCAGGTGCAGTGATTTGCTAACGAGCGTACTCGGCACCATTGATTACATAACAACACCAAAGTACCGCTACTTGAATTTGGAGAGACCGATGTCTGATATTTTAGGCAAAATTATCGCAGTGAAACATGAAGAAATCGCCACGGCTAAAAAAGTGGTTTCAGTTAGTCAGCTCACGGAACAAGCCAGTCAACAAGATCTGCGTGATTTCGTTGCGGCGCTGCGTAACAAGTGTGATGCTGGCTTAGCTGGGGTGATTGCGGAGGTGAAAAAAGCTAGCCCGTCTAAAGGCTTAATACGCCCTAATTTTGTACCGAAAGAGATTGCATCATCTTATGAAAAAGGTGGCGCTGCATGCTTATCAGTACTGACTGATGTGCAATTCTTCCAAGGGAGCGCCGCCTATTTGTCTGAGGCCCGTGCTGCTTGCCAACTGCCAGTGCTGCGCAAAGATTTTATCGTTGACCCTTATCAAGTCCTTGAAGCTCGCGCGATGGGTGCAGACTGCATTTTGCTGATTGTTTCTGCTTTAGAAGATAACCAGATGCGTGATTTAGAAGCGCAGGCGCATGAGCTTGGTATGTCTGTGCTGGTGGAAGTACACGACGCTGATGAATTAGAGCGCTCTCTTAAATTGACCACGCCGCTGATTGGCGTGAATAACCGTAATCTGCGTACTTTTGAAACGACGATTGAAACAACCATCAAGCTATTAGCTCAGTTGCCGTCAGATCGTATGGTGGTTACCGAGTCGGGTATTGCAACGCGAGAAGATGTCATTCGCTTGCGTGAAGCGAAGGTTAATAGCTTCTTGGTTGGCGAAGCCTTTATGCGTGCAGAAGATCCCGGTGCTGAACTGGCGAGAATGTTTTTCTAAGGCAGATAGTACTCTGAGAAAACAAAAAAGCACCCGAAGGTGCTTTTTTTTATAGGCTATTTACGTACAGCAATTTTAGGTATCCGAGTTCTGGTTACCGTGAACAAATAGCGTGAGCTTTTTGCCCGGTTGTAAGGTCTCTGAACCACCGTTTGAGCGCATCACATCTTTGATATTCACACCATGTCGGCGCGCAATACTCGATAATGAGTCGCCCTTGCGTACTTGATAGGTAATGCTACTGTTGTCAGCGACTTGCAGAGTTTGGCCAACTTTCAACAGACTCGCAGAACGTAAATTGTTCCAACGCTTTAAATCACCTGGTTTTACATTAAGCTTCGCTGCAATCGTAGACAAGCTATCGCCGGAGCGAACCTTGTAAGACGATGCACCTGATTTTCTGTTGTCGGCCAATTTTGTTTCTTGGACCGCAATGATGTCGCCATCAGCCAGAGAATCTTTCAGTTGGTCTGCATGTGCTTTAGGTAAAACAATGTAATGGGGGCCGTTAGGAGCCGTAACATTACGCTTATAGCCAGTATTAAAGGATTTAAGCTTGTTCAACGACATGCCTGCCATCTCAGCTGCCTGAGTTAACTGCATCTGTTGTCCCACTTCAACACGCGCCAAGGCACGATCGTCGTTAGGTTTCGGTAGCTTAATTCCGTACTTCTTACTGTTTTTAAGAATATCACTTAAGGCGAGCATTTTTGGAACATAGATAGACGTTTCACGAGGAAGCGCTAATGCCCAAAAGTCGGTTGGTCGACCCTTAGCTTTATTCTGTTTAATCGCCTGCATCACGCGACCTTCACCGCTGTTGTAAGCTGCGATAGTTAATAACCAATCGCCGCCAAACATGCCATTCAGGCGTTGCATCATATCAAGCGCAGCGGTTGTCGATGCCACAACATCGCGGCGACCGTCGTACCACTGATTTTGTTTCAAACCATAGTTACGTCCCGTACTTGGCACTATCTGCCACAACCCAGCAGCATTAGCAGCTGAGGTTGCTTTGGGATCAAAAGCGCTCTCCACTATGGGTAGCAGTACCAGTTCCATCGGCATCTTACGTTTCTTAATCTGCTCTGTGATCCAGTACATGTACGGCTCTGCCCGTACAGTCACATCGTGGAGATAGCTCTTATTTCTAAGGTATTTTGTTTTTTGTTCACGGATCCGGGAATTATCCGGAACCTTCATCTTCAGCTCGTTGCTAATGAAGTTCCACAGATTGGCTTGAGCCGCGGTGTCATCGCTTTTTAGCCATTGTGCGGAGGCCTCTCGGCTACCGTCTGTGTATTCTCCCGCTTCACTTAGACTTGCTGAAGACAAACTCTGTGCATGCTGTTCAGGTACCCTCACATCCTGCTTGGACGCTTGGCAACCGACGAGCAACACGGAGGCGAGTATTATCGCTTTAGCCTTCATGTGTGTGTCATAGTTGCTTAAAAGACGAGCGATAATACTTTGATCTAATAAAAAAGGCAACCTTTAGGTTTAGAAGCTATCTTTGCGATGGCGTAAATCAGCAAAAACTTCCCAGAGCTTCGTAATAGGGGTGTTTTTGTTTAATTTCTTTTGTAAATCAATGTCATGACATCGTAAAAATAGATTGATTTTACGTTCTAAACCCAAGGTTGTTGGTAGGGAAGATTGTCCCTTTTCACGCATTCGAAGCACTTTAATTTCATGTGCTGCAATATCAGAATCCTCTGGTAAAATTGAGCGCGCAAACTTAAGGTTTGAGAGAGTATATTCATGGGCGGCACAAATTAATGTGTCGTCAGGAAGTTCGGCTAAGCATTGAAAGGATTGATACATTTGCTCTGGCGTTCCTTCAAACAAGCGTCCACAGCCTGCGGAAAACATCGTGTCGCCGCAAAAAAGGTAAGGCGCGCTATAGTATGAAATGTGGCCTAATGTATGCCCCGGAGTAGCAAAAATTTGGTAGTCCAGCCCGCCAATTTGAGCGATATCTCCATTTTTAAGAATAATCTGAGCACCTTTGTCTCGTGTTTCCTCGGGACCATACACTTTTAGCTGGGGAAAATGGCTAACAATTTCTTTTACACCACCGACATGATCATGATGATGGTGGGTCAAAAGAATCGCCGTTGGCGTCAGTTTTTTATCCGCAAGGAATGCTAAGACTGGCTGTGCTTCTCCGGGATCAACAATGACGCAATGCCCATTTTGGTCATCAAGCAACCAAATGTAATTATCCTGCATAGCTGGAATACTGATAAGATTCATAAAACTCCTCTTAAGCAATTGCTTGAAAGATGGTGAATAAAATGCAATCAGCTCGTACCCGAAAATCTATCGCCAACCCTGCGGCATGGTCTGATATTCCGCGTGGCGACAATTATCGTGTTGCACTTGAGGGAGAGCTGCAACCTTGGCTGAGCAAACTTTATGGTTTTCATCTATTGAAAATCGGTCACCTCAGCGCGCAAATCGCTACCGATGCTTGCCCAATATCTCATCAGGTCAATGTTGCCCTTGAGGGAGAAAACCTGCAAGTGCTCGGCAACCCTGAGAATTTACCTTTCGAACATAAATCGATAGATGCCTGCCTGCTTTGCCACACTTTAGCCTACGCACGTGATCCGCACCGTATATTGCGTGAAGTCGATAGAGTGCTAATTGATGATGGCTGGTTGATTCTAAGCGGTTTTAATCCGATGAGCTTATTGGGATTTGGCCGATTAGTGCCTTTTGTTCGCAAGCGCAGCCCCTATAACAGCAGAATGTTTACGCAAACGCGTCTACTGGACTGGCTGGGGCTATTAAATTATGAAGTGATGTATAAATCACGTTTTCAGGTGCTTCCTTGGTGCTTACATGGCGGCAAGTTACTTAATGCCCATTTACCTGCTTTAGGTTGCATGACGGTCATTATCGCCCGTAAAAGGACGCTGCCCTTAACGCCGAGCGCTAAGAAAGTCAGCGCCCGTCGGCAAACTATTGCTCAGCCGGTGGGAGCGAGCAAAAGCTATCGCCAGGAACATGATGAATAGTGTTGAGATGGATTAATCGCATACATAAAAAGGCCCATGAAATCATGGGCCTTTTTCTACTATTTAACGTGATTATTTAGTATCGGGTAGCGCATAAGCAATGATGTAATCGCCAAGCTTAGTACCAAATGACCCGTGGCCACCGGCAGAGATCACGACATATTGCTTGCCGTTCACTTCATAAGTCATTGGCGTAGCTTGTCCGCCCGCTGGCAGGCGTGCTTGCCACAGTTTTTCACCATTACTCATATTAAATGCGCGCAGGTAGTTATCTGCTGTTGCCGCGATAAAGAATACATTGCCTGCGGTAGACACTGGCCCGCCGAGCATTGGCATTCCCATTTTGAATGGTAATGGCAGTGGTGAACTGTCGCGCACGGTACCAATGCGTTTCTTCCACACGATATCATTGGTTTTCAGATCAACCGCCGAAATATAACCCCAGGCCGGTTGCTTACATGGCAAACCAAATGGTGACAGGAACGGATTGAGCGTTACGCCGAAAGGTACGCCATATTGTGGTTGGATACCTGATTCGGTGCCGCTGCCGCCTTTATCATTAGCATCTGGCTCGATTGGATTGCCTGGACCGCGAGGGATCAACTTAGAGACAAACGGCAAAGCTATCGGGTTGGCAATAGCGACTTGACGTTCGGTATCCACGGAGAGACCGCCCCATTCGAACATGCCCAAGTTTCCTGGGAATACCAATGTTCCTTGTTCTGATGGCGGGGTGAAGGTGCCTTCATAACGCAGTTTTTGGAAGATAACGCGACAAACTAATTGGTCATACATCGTCGCTCCCCACATATCCGCACCGGTTAACTTCGCTTCGGGACGGAAGGTTAACTCAGAGAACGGTTGGGTAGGAGAAAGGCGATCGCCCTTGGCCGGGCCTTGCGGAACCGGTCTTTCTGGTGCTGGAACAACCAGTTTGCCATCACGGCGATCGAGCACAAAGATGTTACCGGTTTTCGTCGGAACATAAATCACCGGTACTTTGTTGCCATCTTTATCCGTGATATCCGCCAGTGTTGGCTGAGCTGGTACGTCCATATCCCACAAGTCGTGGTGCACGGTTTGATAGAACCAGACCAGTTTACCGGTTGAAGCATTCAGGGCAAGAATACCACTGGCGTAACGTTCCATATCCGGGGTACGGTTGCCGCCCCAGATATCTGGCGTTTGCACACCCATTGGCAGATAAACGATATCAAGATTTTTATCGTAAGAGGCTGGTGCCCAAGAGTTAGGCGAGTTTGGGGTGAAGTGATGCTCATCATCCGGGATGGTATTTGGCGTTGGGCTGCCTGGATCAAATGCCCACAACAACTTACCGGTGTTAACATCGAAACCACGAATAACGCCAGAAGGCTCTTTAGTTGAGTAGTTATCTGTCACCGCACCGGCAATAACAATCACCTTGTCAGTCACGATAGGTGGAGAGGTAGGCTCATAGTGTCCCAGCGTTGCATAAGGCATGTTGCTTTGCAGATTCAGTTCACCTTTATCTGCAAAATCAGGGCAACGTTCTCCTGTTTCAGCATCGAGAGCAAACAAGCGACCGTCGTTTACCGGCAGCAGAATACGACGTGCGCATAGTGCTGGTGCCGTATTACTGGCATTGGTTTGGGCAGCGGCCGGTGTCTCGTGATATGACACGCCACGACAGGTGACATGCTGGAAGGTTGGATTTGATTTCAGATAAGGATCAAATTTCCACTTAGGTTTACCCGTCGCCGCATCCAGAGCAAACAATTTCTGATGCGGTGTACAGAGATAAAGCGTATCGCGGACCATCAACGGCGTCACTTCACTGGTAAATTCGCCTGGATCATTATCTGTTTTCACATCACCGGTCTGGAAGGACCAGGCTTGTGTTAACTGACCGACGTTTTTATCGTTGATTTGGCTCAGTGGTGAGTAACGAGTCCCTGCTTGAGTACGACCATAAGCCGGCCAATCGCCATCTGGGATATCCGAGGTGGTTTTATCTGCTGCTGGCTGTGCGGCTTGCAACGTGCCGTTAATTTCCTGCGGATCGTTAAATACCGCGTAGGCCAATACCGCCACCGTGATAACCAGTGATACGCCAAGCGTGCCGCGTGCGGCTGAGCCTTTAGCCGTTAGCGTGCGATAAACCACCGGCAGGAAAATCCACAGGCCGAAGAAGAAGATGACATCCAGACGCGGTGTTAGAGCCCAGAAGTCAGTACCCACTTCCCATACAGACCAGATGGTCGTACCGAGAAGAAAGATGGCGTATAACAACAGCGCAGAAGCGCGTCGGCGGTACAGCAGCCAAGCGGTCACCAGCAGTACCGCACCTGCGACGATGTAGTACAGTGAACCGCCAATTTTTGCCAGCCATATACCCCCAACTAACAAATATGCTCCGCTCAATGCGGCAAATAATGCCGTGAGTACCGCGAGTATTCGCGATATCGACGTTCCATTTTTCATATTGTTAACCCTACCAAATTAAAATGATCGTTGGCGTTGCCTTGTGGCTAAGCCTAAAAACACCCGAATGATTTTCGGTGTGCCCTTCCTCGCGCAGCCGTTTGTGAGCGGCTCTGTGGCTATTTATTCAGACGGACTGCGCTTGGTTCTGTTTCATTAGTCAGTAAGTCCTTACTGATTAATGATGATTTTATGTGTTAAATCATATGGAAGTGACTGCTTACTATCTCTTGGTGCTATGACTTATCAATATCTAACGTTATCCAAAGTCTATTTACTCAAAGCGATAGCTTACCGTTGCACCACCGCCCCAATTCCTGCCGGGGGCAGGTTCGAAATAGCGACTATTACCTTCGTTAACGATCAACGAACCGACATATTGGCGATTGAATAAATTGTCTACCCGGCCAAATACATCCATTGACCAATTGCCCCAATCGTAGCGATAACCGGTATTGAGGCCAGCTATCGTATAAGCAGGTGCTTGAGCACTATTTTGGTCATTGGCCTGTATATCTCCCATATAGCGTACGTCTGCTCCTGCGTGCCAACCCTGTTCTGGTTGCCATCCAAATGAAGCATAGCCCATATTTCGGGCAATACCCGGCAGGCGGTTACCTGCAGGAACACAGCTACCAGCACCGCAGGTTTCATTGCGATAAGTGGCATCAAGTAGTGTCCAGGCCATTTTCAGACGCCAATCTAAGGCAAACTGTTGATCAAGCGAGAGTTCAAGGCCACGACGGCGGGTTTTCCCTGCGTTGGTATAGGTCGTGCGTCCACCAGTGCTGGTCGCAACGACCAGTTCATTGTCGGTATTGGTCTGGAATAGCGCAGCCGTCACCAAACCGTTACCTACACGCCATTTACTGCCAAGTTCTACGGTATCGCTGGTGGAGGGATGCAGACCGATATTCAGCCCCGGTTGATTATCCGGGCGATAAGAGAGTTCATTAATCGTTGGCGTTTCAAAGCCACGGCCAGCGGAGAGATACACATTCCATGCTGAGTCTACCGCATAGTTTAGTGACCCCATTGGCAGCAGCTTACGGTAGCGCTCACTCCCGCTGTCATCACCATTTTTTGAGGTAATGTAATAATCTTCCGAGTTGAAATTGACCGTGCTATAACGCAGCCCTGCATCGAGCGACCATTTAGAGGTCAAGTTCCAGGTTGTTTGCAAATAGGGGTCGAGATTCCACATACGATTTTTTTCATTGCGTCGTAAGTCACCTTTCTCGCCGTAATTAATTTGGCTGCCTTGGTGATAGAAGTTCTCAAAACCCTGACGCCGCTCGGTCATGGTTTCATAATCCAACCCGCCGATCAGCGTGACTGGAATTGATGCAATACTGTCCTGATGTTTCCAGCGTGCATCGATACCCTGGTATTTTCGATTAAGCACAATCACACCACCCGGGTGGGTGGGATTAAGCTGTGGGCCGATAGGAATGGATTGATATTGTGTGGTACGTCGTTCGCCGTAATAGGTCATCAGAGTCAATTCATCGCTATCACTCATTTGCCGTTGATAACGTAATCCGCCCTGAGTTTGGTCGATAGTTTTTCGAGTATTGAACGTATCGGCACGCGGTGATTGACGCGGATTATCTTTCCACTCAGATTGCGTCAGACCGCCGGGGTCACCAGCATCAATTGAGACGCTATTGAACATCAGCGTCAGTGTGCTGACATCATCAATACGTACGCCTAACTTACCGTTACCGAGATTTTTCCGAGTGCTGCTGTGATCGCGAAAACCCTGAGTGGTAAAACGCGATGCAGAAATAGCGTAATTTACATCACCCGCGTGAGTCCCATCGCCCGTCGCTCCCGTGGCCTTAATGCTGTTTCGCCAAGAGTCGTAACTGCCGAAGTAAGTACCCGCTTGCAAAGTATCAGGTTGCGAGCCTGTCTGTGTATCAACATTGATCACACCACCGGATGCATTGCCATACAGCGCCGAATAGGGGCCGCGCAACACGTCAACTTTGTCGGCTGAATTGATATCAATATTCGAGGTTTGTCCCTGACCATCGGGCATCGTGGCTGGAATACCGTCAACATACATACGTATTCCACGGACGCCATAAGTTGAACGGCTACCAAAACCACGTATCGATAGCTGTAAATCTTGAGCAAAATTCTGGCGATTTTGAATTTGCAGTCCCGGCACGCTGCCCAGACTTTCTGATAAATTAACTTGCGGTGTTGCATTACGCAGGTCATCACCATTGACTATGCTAACGGCCGCGGGCGTATCTAATTCTGACAAGCCATCACGGTGTTTAATAATTAGCATCGTAGAGTCGGAAGACGAGGCTGATTTATCTTTTTTTTCTATCGTTGATTTTTCTATCGTAGATGACTGGGCATAACTGATTGAGACTGGCTGAATTAAAGGCAATATAAACAAGGCGGTAGTGGATATTTTAGTCATTATTTTGAGTTCGATGATTCCATGGAAATGCAGCTCAGTACATGAAGATAGAGAGCGTGAATATCACCTTCAGTGGTGAAATTTCATTCGAAAAACCTTTATTAAACCTAGAACTCATCTTCATTTTTATCAAGTAAATAGCGATAAAAATATTCAGCAAATAAGCACAGAGAGAGTGGGATATTATTTATTTGGTGAGCCATCTTGGGCTTGAATTAAACCCGCTGCGGATTTTTATTCTAGAGACGATTTTCTATTAGCGGGGAGGGGGCCGCTGGGAGAAATAATTACCGCCCTTTAAGACGAGCCAGGCGGTAAATCAGGTGGTTAACGCAAATCACGTTACACGTGGAATATCTGCAAACAATAGCCAGATAAAATTATTTATCCGGCTGATAGCCGACATCTTCCAATGTTGGATTGCCAGCGGCATTACGGGCTAATTCATCGCAGCGTTCATTTTCTGGATGGCCGGCATGGCCTTTAACCCACATCCAATTCAAATCATGGCTTTGAATCGCGGCATCAAGACGTTGCCATAAATCGACATTCTTCACCGGTTTTTTATCGGCAGTTTTCCAGCCACGTTTCTTCCAGTTATGAATCCAACTGGTGATACCTTGGCGTACGTACTGGCTGTCTGTACTGAGTGTCACCTTACAAGGCGATTTCAATGCCTCAAGTGCCACAATGGCTGCCATCAACTCCATTCGGTTATTGGTGGTTAACCGATAACCGGCGCTGAAGGGCTTTTCGTGCTCTTTATAGCGTAAAATTGCGCCATAACCACCGGGTCCCGGATTGCCAAGGCAAGATCCGTCGGTGAAAATTTCTACCTGTTTCTGCATCTCTGGTAGACTCTTCCATCAGAATATAAAGTTTAAGTCTGACATAAACGAGCGCGATGAGCACTGCAATATGATCACTACACCAACCCGACAAATAGTACTCGATACCGAAACCACCGGTATGAACAAGCTGGGCGTCCACTATGAAGGGCACCGCATCATCGAAATTGGTGCCGTAGAAGTGATTAACCGCCGTTTGACCGGCCGTAACTTCCACGTTTATCTCAAACCCGATCGGCTGGTCGACCCGGAAGCCTTTGGCGTTCATGGTATCAGTGATGAATTCCTGGCGGATAAGCCTACTTTTGCTGACATAGCCGATGATTTTCTCGACTATATTCGCGGTGGCGAGCTGGTCATCCATAACGCTACGTTTGATATCGGCTTTATGGATTACGAATTTGGCATGCTTGGGCGCGATTTGCCTAAGACCGACACCTTTTGCCAGATTACCGATACCTTACAAATGGCACGCCGCCTGTTCCCTGGCAAGCGTAATAGCCTTGATGCTTTAAGCGACCGTTATCTGATAGATAACAGCAAACGTACTTTGCACGGCGCATTACTTGACTCCGAAATCCTTGCCGAAGTCTATCTAATGATGACCGGTGGGCAGACGACGATGTCGTTTTCCCATGAAGGCGATCAGAATGTTGGCGGAGATAGTCAGGACATCCAACGTATCGTGCGTCCGGCATCGGGATTGAAAGTGTTGATGGCAAATAATGATGAACTCACCGCCCATGAAGCTCGTTTAGATCTGGTGATGAAAAAAGGCGGTAGCTGCCTGTGGCGTCCGGCGACTGAGTCATGAAGTGGATGATTATTCGTCGTCTTTGCTGCTAATTTAATCCAAGTGCGCTAAAACTGCGCAAGCGGAAAAAAATGTCTGAAAAAGCATTGACGTAACTGACGCCGAACCTTAATATTCACCTCGTTCTTAACCGGAACAAAACACAGCGGTGTGGTAGTTCAGTCGGTTAGAATACCGGCCTGTCACGCCGGGGGTCGCGGGTTCGAGTCCCGTCCACACCGCCAAAATTTAGAAGCCCTGAGTTAGCGATAACTCAGGGCTTCGTCGTTTTCATAATGAATGTTTTTTCCTTACATTATGCAAAAAAAAAGCCACCGACTTTCGCCGATGGCTTTCACTCAGTTTTCCCCAGAAATTATTCTTTGCTTAATTCTACTCTGGAAAAAGATACCGTCGTTTTAGCTTTACTATCCTGGCGAGCCAGGAAGCGATAGAACGCACCTGAAAGCAACACGCCGATGAACCAGCTGAAGTTAGCCACGTCGCTCAGGCTAGGTGTAAAACTAATCGCTAAGCCGATCAACACCGCAGGTACCAGTGCAAGAATCGCTTTCGGGTTAAAGCCATTGTTGTACCAATACAGGCCGCCAGGCTTGGCGTTAAACAGCGCATCGACATCAAGATGACCGCGTTTGATCAGGTAGTAATCCGTCAGCAAAATACCAAATACTGGGCCGATAAAGGCGCCTAACACATCCAGCGTATAGTGAATCAGCTCTGGAGAGTGGAACAGGTTCCAAGGTGTCAACAGTACTGAACCAACCGCCGCAATCATTCCACCGGTGCGGAAAGTGATTTTTTGTGGTGAACAGTTAGAGAAATCAAACGCTGGTGAGACGAAGTTCGCTACGATATTAATACCGATGGTCGCCGTAATCATAGTCAACAGGCCTAATGCTACCGCCACGCTGTTACCTACACGACTCACGGTTTCAATCGGATCGGTGATCATGCTGCCAAACAGCGATTGGGTACCAGAGACCGTCACGACCGTTACAATGGAGAACAGCAGGAAGTTAAACGGCAAGCCCCAGCGATTACCACGGCGGATTTCACCCATGTTTTTACCATAGCGAGAAAAGTCACCAAAGTTCAGCAGCGGGCCGGAGAAATAAGAGACGATCAGCGCAACCGCGGTCAACATCTCCCAACCTTGTTGTCCAACAGTCAGGGTTTTGCTCGCCAGGGTGAAAGAGATATTGCTAAAGCCGGTTTTATATACAATCCAGCCTGCTAACATCAGCATCACCAGATACACCGCAGGTCCTGCAACATCGATAAAACGCTTAATCGAATTCATGCCGTGCCAGAACACCATCGCCTGCAATACCCACATCACGCCAAAACAGATCCAACCCAGCTCAGAAAGTCCCAGCCAGTTTGGCACCGTCATTGGGTTCAGTGCCGGGAAGAATTTCAGCAATGCGATCATCATGGCATTGGCCGCCAGGTAGGTTTGAATACCGTACCAAGCCAGCGCAATGATCCCACGAATAACCGCCGGAATATTGGCACCGAATACGCCGAAAGATTGGCGGCAGATAACGGCAAAAGGCACGCCAGCCTGCTGACTTGGTTTAGCGATCAGATTGGCAAAAAATTGCACAATACAAATCCCACACAGCAAACAGATCAGAACCTGCCAGCTTGCCAGACCTAATGTGAAGAAGCTGGCCGCAACGACATAGCCGCCCATGCTGTGCACATCCGACATCCAGAATGAAAAAATATTATACCAACTCCAGTTTTGATCGCGGGTTGGGGCTAAGTCGTCGTTGCAGAGCTTTGGGCTATAGCCCGGCTTAATGATGCCGGCGCTGAGTTCAGAGGTCGCAGCGGAGTTGATTTCCTGGTTTGGCATAAATCGTGCTCCTGTCGTAACACTGTTGGTCATAAAAGGGAGACCCAAAAAAGGTCATCCAAAAATACGTTCAGTTCAGGTAGTGCAGGAATTAGGCCAAAATTCATTTCTTGTATACAAAAAATGTTTTTCATGTGTACGATTAGCAAATCAAAGGGTATACGGAGCAGCGATAATGACCGGTTGGAATGGGCTGAATACGGCTTACTTTACGGAGGATAAGGACGATCCTATCTATACGGCGCTGGTAAAAGCGATCGTTGAACGCAAGTTATTGCCAGGTAGTAAACTTCCTGAAGAAGCATTGGCCGACGTGTTTGCCGTCAGTCGCACAGGGATCAGACGGGTGCTTCAACGCCTTGCTGCGGTGCAATTAGTCACACACTTGCCCAAACGTGGTGCACATGTAGCGACGCCAGATGCTGACGAGTCTCGCGATGTTATGGCGACCAGAAAGATCCTCGAATGCACCAATATGTCGGAGGTCATTGCACAGTGTCGGCCATCGCACATAGAAGCATTAAGCAAGATCCTCGAACAGGAAAAACAGGCTCATGATAACCATGACGGCACCGCGGCGATCCGCTTGTCTGCTGCATTTCACGTCCAGTTACAGGCAATATCGGGCAACAAAGTCCTGACCGAAACCGTTTCTCAATTAACGTTGCGCTCTTCGCTGGTGATTGCTGCCTGGGGTGCACCTTGGCAACAAGGCTGCCGTTGTCACGATCATGACGATCTGCTGGATGTGCTAAAACGGGGCGATAGCGCCGCGCTTTCTTGCCGTATGTCCGAACATTTTGATGCTATTCTTGCCAGCCTGCGTTTTGATCCACATCAGGGCACGCCGACGGCATTTGAAGAGATCTTTAAATCAACCCCACGCGTTAGTCTTTAAGGAGCCATCCTGATGTCCTCAATACATCGTCCTCTTCGTATACAACTTATCAACCCTAATACCAGTCTGGCGATGACTGAAGTGATGGCAACGACTGCTCGTCAGGTTGCCTCGTCCGGTACGGAAATTATTGCGGTTTGCCCACGAGAAGGCGCGCCGTCAATAGAAGGTCATTTTGACGAAGCCATTGCCACGCTTGGTGTGCTAGAACAGGTCAAGCTTGGCCGGGAAGCCGGTGTTGACGGCCATATTATCGCCTGCTTTGGTGACCCTGGCCTGCTAGCCGCGCGTGAGTTAGCCAGCAAACCGGTGATTGGTATTGCCGAAGCCGCGATGCACATGGCAACGCTGGTGGCGACGCGCTTCTCCATTGTGACTACATTGCCGCGCACCTTAGTGATTGCCCGCCACTTGCTGCATCAATATGGTTTTGAGCGTCATTGTGCGGCACTGCACGCCATCGATTTACCGGTATTGTCACTTGAAGATGGCAGCGGTGTGGCGCAGCAAAAAGTGCGCGAGCAGTGTATTCGTTCCAAAAATAACGACGGCAGCGGCGCGATTGTACTTGGCTGTGGCGGTATGGCGGATTTGGCACAAGAGCTGACGCAAGAACTCGGTATTCCGGTGATCGACGGCGTCAGCGCGGCGGTGCGTTTAATCGAATCGCTAAGTGCGCTGCAATTGACCACCAGTAAGCATGGCGATCTGGATTTCCCGATTGAGAAACCGCTGTCCGGGCGCTTTAATGGTTTGAATGTGAGAAAGTAATATGTCAGTTGATGCAAAAGTTGATTACCGTTTTACCGAAAACTATCCCCGCGACCTGATTGGTTACGCCGGGCGTCCTCCTCATGCTAATTGGCCGGGCAATGCACGTATTGCGGTGCAGTTTGTCCTTAATTACGAAGAGGGCGGTGAGAATAACGTGTTGCACGGCGATGCAGGTTCTGAGCAGTTTTTATCCGATATCATCGGCGCTGCCAGTTTCCCCGATCGTCATATGTCGATGGATTCACTGTATGAATACGGTTCACGCGCCGGGTTTTGGCGCATTCATCAAGAGTTTCAGCGCCGCGGTTTACCTTTAACCGTCTTTGGTGTAGCCATGGCGTTGGCGCGCAACCCAGAGATAGTCAACGCTATCAAGCAAGCAGATTACGATGTGGTCAGCCACGGCTGGCGCTGGACACATCATCAATCCATGCCTATTGAACAAGAAGCGCAGGAGATGCGTCGTGCTGTGGCGGTGATTGAAGATTTAATGGGTAACAAACCGCTGGGTTGGTATACCGGCAGAGACAGCCCAAACACTCGTCAATTGGTGGTGGAACACGGCGGTTTCCAATATGACAGCGACTATTACGGTGATGATCTGCCGTTCTGGATGCCAGTCAAACTCGCCTCTGGTGAAGTGAAATCCCATCTGGTGATCCCTTACACGCTTGAAGCGAACGACATGCGCTTTGCTTCGCCACAGGGCTTTAACACCGGTGAACAGTTCTACACTTATCTAAAAGACAGTTTTGATGTGTTATACGCCGAAGGTGAAACGTCACCAAAAATGATGTCCATCGGTATGCACTGCCGCATCTTGGGGCGTCCGGGGCGTTTCCGCGCTTTACAGCGCTTCCTCGATTACGTTGAATCACACGAGCGAGTTTGGGTCTGTAAACGTCAAGATATTGCTGACCACTGGGTAAAACATCACCCGGCCTAACTTCTTAACAACGGGTTATTAGCGTTGTTGCATCACCGCCAGCCGGCTCTTTGGCTGGCGGTATTGTTATAACTTCATGCCAAGGTTTCTGCTTGGTTCGCCTGCGCTGCTTGTTCACGGCTGTGCTGTTCTTCTCGTAGTTTTTGGCGATCCCAAATGCGGAAGAATGGATAATAGATCAGCATCGAAATCGCTAAATTAACCACTTGAATCACCGTGCCGGAAATATGACCGCCAGTCGCCAGATAACCGCTGATAAAAATCGGTGTGGTGAAGGGCAGGGCAATCCCCACCGGTGGGCTAACCAGACCCGTGGCCATCGCGCTATAGGTGACAATCACTAATACTACTGGTGTCAAAATAAACGGCAGGAAGAAATACGGATTCATCACCAGCGGAATACCAAACACCATCGGTTCACTGATATTAAACAAACAGCCTGGCGCGGCAATTCTGCCGAGTTGTTTCATTTGTGAGCTGCGGGCGCGGATCAGCATAAAAATTACCAAACCTAATAACGCGCCGGTACCGCCAGGTGCTATCCATAAATCATAAAACTGCTGGGTAATAATATGCGGAATGGGTTGGTTATTCTGAAAGGCTGTCAGATTCTCCGACATATTCGCCAGCCAAATTGGCTGAATAAAGACCAGCACGATAGCATCACCGTGCAGGCCGAGTGTCCACAGTATGCCAATTAGGATCACCGAGAAGATCATCCCCGGTAAGGTGCCGCCAATATGGTGCATCGGAATTCCGATCACTGTGGCGATCATCGTATTGATATCACCAAAAGGCGTTGCTTCAACAATCAGGCGCAATGTCAGAATCACGGCCAGTACGCAGAACCCAGGAATCAGGCTAATAAAAGATTTTGCGACGGCTGGTGGTACACCTTCTGGCATTTTGATCACCAGATCGCGGCTATGAACGAAGCGATATATCTCGGTGGAGAGCAGTGCGACAATGATCGCCACAAACAATCCTTGGCTACCGATGAAATTAATCGGTAATACGCCTTTAACCATCATCGCTTCTGCGCCAACAACGGGGGTAAATAGCGTATGTTGCGGAATGGTCAACATGAAAGCGACTAACGAAACCGCGCCGGTACTGAGCGGGTCCAGCCCACGATATTTTTCTGCCAGGCGATAGGCAATACCAAAGCTGGAGATAATCGCCATAATATCGTAAGTCGCTTTTACCGGATAAAGTAATTTATCCCGCCAGGCAGCCCCGAATAACTCCCCCATAAAATTGGCATAGCTTGGGAATGGTAAATAAGCAAAGATTAAAAAGAATGAACCGATTAACATAAATGGCATATTAAGAATAATGCCATCACGCACGGAAAGAATATGTCGCTGCCCGGCAATCTTTAATGCTGCCGGTAATACATGACGTTCGATAATATTATTGATATTAACCATACAGCCTCCTGTCTACTATTTATTATTTTGCAAGATGCAGGGGTGACGCTACCTGCATCTCGAATTCTATTGGGTATAATATTTTTATATGATGGTTAGTCTTGGAACTGCGGTAGATATTGTTTATTTTGACTTAATACTTCTTGCAGCATTTGTTCAGCAACCGCCAAATTGCCAATTAATGGATTGACGACCAAAGCCAATAACGCACTCTCTTTACAACCCTTAACGGCCGCTTCGATAGTCAAACGTTCGAAATCTTTAACCTGATGAGTCAGGCCGTTCATTGCCGTTGGCAATGGGCCAAAGGCTAAAGGATGTGCGCCTTGCGCATCAATCACACAGTTGGTTTCAATCACCGCATCGTCCGGCAATCCTTGAATCGCGCCTTTATTCGGCGTATTAACCACCAAGACTTTGCCAGAATTGCCATGAATAGCGCGAATAAGCTCAACCGCCACTTCCGAATAGTAGGCGCCGCCGCGGAAATTAAGCTGTTCAGGTTTATGGTCGAGTTGTGGGTCGGCATAAAGCTCAAACAGTTCCGCCTCAACTTTCATCACCTGCTCAGCGCGAGTGCCGCGTTCTGCTGCGGCTTCAATTTCCTCTTCCAGCATGGCGGCGGTCTGATAGAAATAGCGGTGATAAGGGCAGGGGATCGCCCCGAGTGCTTTAAGAAACGCCGGAGGCCACGGAATGTCTTTGATGTTATTCATCGACATTTTTTCGCCGTCGGAGAGCAAGTCAATGACTTGTGCTGTCACATCTTTACCTCGCAACGTGACTTTATGCACCCAGACCATATGATTAAGCCCGGCGAAGCGTAAATCGACTTGATCAAAGGGGGCGTCAAGCATATTGGCGATCATATGGTGCATGGTGACCGGCACATTACACAGGCCGATAATCTTCGCTTTGCTGTAACGGCTGACGGCTTCGGTCACAATCCCGGCAGGATTGGTGAAGTTAATAATCCAGGCTTCTGGCGCAGCTTTTTCTACCGTTCGCGCGACGTCGAGCATCACCGGAATAGTACGCAGTGCCTTGGCAAAGCCACCGATGCCGGTAGTTTCCTGGCCTAATAAATTAAACTTTAATCCTAATCGCTCGTCGGCGGCACGGGCAGCCAACTGACCAACGCGTAACTGAGTCAGCACAAAACTGGCGCCGCGAATCGCAGCTTCCAGTTCGAAATGCACCGTTACCTTGACCTGCTCTTTAGCATTTCGTTTGAACATTCTGCGGGTTAAGTCGGCAATAATATTCACTTTATCCCGACCCGATTCCACATCAACCAGTGCTAATTCAGTCAATGCAATATCGTCAAAGTAGCGAATCAAGCCATCAACTAATTCTGGGGTATAACTGCTGCCCCCACCAATTACGGTGATCTTTGTCATGCTATTCTCCTCGCGGTAGGCGACGGTAAAGTTCCAGCATATCGATTGCCAAGTCCTGAATTAACATGGCATTCATTAAATGGTCTTGGGCGTGAACTAAAATTAAACTGACCGGTATTTTCCCCGCTCCTTCATCAAGACTGATTAATTCTGTTTGCATACGATGCGCGGCGCTAATAGCTGTTTTCGCCTCGTTCATCATCAGCGTTGCTTGCTGATGATCGCCTGCGCGAGCCAGCTGTAGCGCCGATAATATTGTGCTACGTGCACTCCCAGCCTGAACCAATAACTCCATTACATTATTTTCAATATCCATAGATCTTAATATCCGAAGTTATTAATGTTTATAAGCGCTATTTATGTTTTTAGAATAAATAACCTCTACCGTGTGAAAATACTCTTCACGGCCAACATCGATTTGATATTTACCTGCAATGAAGTTGCAGGGTAAATTAATTAATCAGGCTGAGTGCTTTGTTCAGTACATTATCTCCGCGCATAGTGCCGTAATCCATCATATCGATAATTTCAACGCGTTTACCTAATGGGGAGGCAATTTCAGACAAACGCGCATGTTCATATTTTACTTGCGGTCCAAGTAATACGATATCGGCCGATTCAATGACTCGCTCGAATTCAGCGACAGGTACCGCTTTAATATGGATATCTAAAGCGCGTTTAGTCGCTTCAGTTTGCATTTTCTGTACCAGCATACTGGTAGACATTCCGGCTGCGCAGCAAAGGACGATCGTTTGCATAATAAAATTCCCTATTATTTGGTGGAGGCCCAATGGGGGGTGTTGAATAATAAAACAGGAGTGATTAAACGAAGTAAATAGGTTGCGCCATATGTTTTAATTATGGGGAAATAACAAACTCATTTAAAACAATTGGTTATCGTGAAATCATTGATGAAAATTTTTTTCATCAATGTGATCCAACACTAAATTAAGATAATTTATTTCAAATTAATCATTATTGGTTTGTTTTATACAATTGATTTTAAATGATTTATTTTTTGTGCTTATGAGTGTGAGTAAACGCGTTGAAAATTTTTTTCAATTTGTTAGGCTGGTCATCATTAGCCCCTTCGTGTGGGACGAGGTTAACTCTTCTTGCTGATTAACTTATTCTCTGATGAACCTATTGGCCGATTAACCTTTTTTCAATTAACAACAGCGTTGTAGCTGCTGCAACCAAAGGAGCGTTGCTGTCTTATGGATATTCTGTATCAGATTCAGTTCCTGCGGCACCAGTTTAGCCGGCAAGAAGCGAAAGTCGCACAGACAATATTGGATAATGTCTCCTTTGCCAGCAGCGCCACCATTGAACAGTTAGCCGCACATGCCGGCGTGAGTACCGAAACGGTCGGTCATTTTGCCAAATCTCTGGGATGTCGGGATATTAACGACTTTATCGCCCACATGCGCCGCCAGGTTGTTGATGAAAAACCGGCGCCAGCCTCAGTAGCCAGCCCCATTCTTGGCGGGATGGATGTTGCTTTTGCATCGCTATCGTCGATGCGCAACCTACCTGGGATGACGCCAGAACGCCTTAGCCGTTTTGCTAAGTCTGTCGGTTTTGAAGATATTGGTGACATTATCTATCAAATCCGCGCTCAGCTTACGCAGCTAAGTCAGCAGGAAGCCAAAGTGGCACAGGCGATATTAGACGATGTGTCTTTTGCCTCTTCTGCGACTATTGAGCAATTAGCGGCTCAGGCGGGGGTGAGTCCTGCCACCATTACACGCTTTGCTAAATCTGTTGGTTGTGACGATATTCGTGACCTGCGTATGAAACTGGCACAGGCCAGTGCGGTAGGTTCACGTTATCTTCAGGTTCCAACGGCGGCTAATACCTCTCGTTGGCAGCAAAAAATCGACCAATTGCATCATTATCTGCAAGCTCAATTGCAGCAATTTAATGAACAGCAGTTTGTTGATGCCGGGGAGGCGATTAATCAGGCCAGCGGCGGATTGTTTGTGTTTAGCCAGGGCGTCAGTGCGTCACTATTAGCCCAGCAGTTACAACATACATTAGTGCGAAGTAGCTATGCTGCTGTGGCTTATCAAGAGCCGGAACTGATGAGTATCACCGTTTCAACGCTCAGTTCTGCCCATGTTTTGCTCTTGCTATCGGCCAAAGGTGAAAACGCCGTCTTGCTCAACGTGGCAAATCAGGCGCGTGCGCGTGGTGTGAAGGTGGTAGCCTTGACCCCCGCGGCATCTTCACTGGCTCAGCACGCTGATATCACCCTATCACTTCAACCAACCGATACACCGATGCTGGTTGCTGACGGGCGTTATGGCATGATGCTGGCCGTTGACTTGCTCTTAGCGCAAATAGCTCAATCCGCTGGTGAGCCGCGTAAAACATTACTGGCTGGCGCACTGCAATCTCTGGAAGAGTAGCGCGTGGCGGTCGCTTTCTAACTCGATATTACGCCTCTCATTGCGGGAGTTCCCCTTAGATAACCCCGTATAAAATCGTCAAAACAAATTCGCTATAAGACATACTTTTTCGTTGTTAGACACACGAAAACTGAAACCTTACTCTTTGTCACGTTTTGTTAAAATTTTGCAAACACCCTGATGAGGAACGTCTTTTGGCCAAGTCTCTGCACTATTCTACCGCTCGCGGGTTGCCGCGTTTCACGCCGTTAAAACTTGCACTGTTGTGCGGATCGCTGCTGTTCTCGTCACTGTCGATGGCCGATGATGTGCTCAAAGATGGGATCACGCCAGCGACCGACGCCAGCCAGATCCCGGCTGCGGCTAAATTACGTAAAGACACCATCGTTGCCGGTATTTCTGAGCCACAGGGTATTTTCAACCCCTACTTCTTTGTTAACGGTTGGGATGAGAACGTCACTAACGTCATCTTTGCCCGTTTGATTGATTTGAATAGCCACGGTGAATCTGTGCCGGGGCTGGCAGAAAGTTGGACGGTATCGCCAGACGGCAAAACCTATACCATCAAACTGCGTCCAAACCTGACCTTTAGTGATGGTTCTCCATTGACCGCTGAAGATGTCGCTTTCACTCTGACCGTGCTGTCTGACCCGAAGTATGATGGTGACGTTATCGATATTTCTCTGGCGCATATTGCCGGTGGAGAGGCGTACAAAGCCGGTAAAGCCGACAGCGTGAGCGGTCTGAAAGTGATTGATCCCCTGACGCTACAAGTGACCACCACCGAACCGGGTGCGACGACGTTGCAAACCATCGGCGGGCCGATCCTGTCGAAAGCTTATTACGGTAAAGGCTATAGCCGCGGCAACCTCGATTATCTGCGCACCTTGAACGGTAAACCGCTGGGTAATGGCCCTTATGTGTATGAAAAATACATTCCGGGTCAGGAGATCCGTTTCCACGCTAATGAGCATTACTACAAAGGCGTGCCGCCAACGCCGCGCTTTATCTATCGCGTAACTAACCCGTCGACCAACTTCCAGTTGTTCCAGACCGGTGAAAGCGATTATGACAGCTTCACATCGCGTCCTGATGATATCGAACAACTTAAACTGCTCGGTTTCGCTAATATCAACCTGTACGGTTCCAGCGACTACAGCAAAATTGAATTTAACGTCCGCCGTCCTGCACTACAGGATGTGAAAGTTCGTCAGGCGCTGATCTACGGTTTAGATCGTCAGAAACTCATTGATGTGGTCTATCAAGGTTATGGTCAGGTGGCTAACGAGCCTATCGCACCGATCTCTTGGGCTTACAACGATCAGGGCGTTAACCCCTATAAATACGATGCAGAACAGGCCAAGAAATTACTCGACGATGCCGGTTGGAAAGTCGGTGCTGACGGCATCCGTGAGAAAGACGGTAAACGCCTGGAGTTGATGCTGCTGCTGAGTAAGAAAGTGCTTAACGATGCGCTTATCCCTATCGCCAAAGAGAACTACCGCCAGATTGGTGTCTTGCTGAAACCACAGGTTGTTGATTTCAACGCGCTGATGGCACAACGCAAGGCCGGAAATTATGACCTGGCGTCGTTTAGCACCAGTACCTTGAACGATCCGCACGATGGCGTCTGGGATTTCTACAGCACCGCAGCGGCCAAACAGGGCGGCTATAACAACCCACAGGTTGATGCACTGATTAATAAAGGCAATGCCGAGCTGGACGTGGAAAAACGTAAACCGATTTATCATGAACTGTACCAAGTGCTGGCGAACGATCCGCCGGTCATTTTGCTTGGCTACCGTAAGATTTTATCGGCCAGCAGCGCCCGGGTTAGTGGTTTCAAACCAGACATCTATAACGGTCTGACCGGCAGCCTGCCAGAAGTGAAAGTCGTTAAATAATAAGAGAACCAGCGGCTGCCGGTAATGACGGCAGCCGTGATGAAAAAGCCATGAGAAATTTTATTCTGCGACGCTTGTTGCAAACCATCCCGATGTTATTTCTAACCTCGCTACTGATCTTCATGCTGTTTGCTCTGACTCCCGGTGATTTTATTGACGGTAACGTCACACTAACCGCCCAACGCGCTGCTGAACTCAAAGCGATTTATGGTCTGGATCAGCCTTTACTGACTCGCTATTGGCACTGGCTGAGCCAATTATTACAGGGCAATCTGGGCTTCTCGTTGCAATACCAAATTCCCGTTAGCCAACTATTAAATCAGTACATCTGGAACTCATTCCTGCTGGCCTCGATTGCGATGATCTTCTATTGGGGGATTGCGCTGGCCGTTGGCGTCATCTCCTCGTTAAAGCCTTATTCGCTGTTTGACCACATTGTCAGCGTGATGATCTTTGCCGCCATGTCTTTCCCGACCTTTTTCTTGTGTCTGTTACTGATTAAATGGTTTGCGGTAGATTTGCACTGGTTGCCGGTCGGCGGTATGACCAACACCGGCAGCGATGCGCAGGGTTGGGCCAGGATAATGGAAGTTGGCGCGCATCTTATCTTGCCGGTTATTGTCCTGATAATGCTACAGGCAGGGAGCCTGACCCGTTATTTCCGCGCCAGCATGCTGGATGTTATCAAGATGGACTTCGTGCGTACCGCGCGTGCCAAAGGGTTGCGTGAGCGTACGGTGATCCTCAAACATGCGCTACGTAATGCCTTGCTGCCCATCATTACACTGTTAGGTTTTGAATTACCGGGGTTGTTCTCCGGGGCGATTATCACCGAGACGGTATTTAACTGGCCGGGTGCCGGTCATATTCATATTAATTCGCTGGCTGCACGCGACTACCCGGTACTGATGGGCTTTACGCTGTTTCTGGCGGTGTTGACCATTCTGGGTAATTTAATTGCCGACGTGCTGTACGCCTGGGCAGATCCGCGAATTCGGGTGAGGTCGTAATGTTAGGTTCTCTCTTTTCAAACCAGCGCCGTCTGCGTAAAGCGCAAATCCCAGCCCTGGCTCAGGTCACGCCGTCACCGCTGCATCAAGCCTGGAAGGCATTGCTCCGCAATCGTATGGCGATGTTCAGTCTGATTTTGCTGGTGGTCATGGCGCTGTGGTGTATTTTCGGCCCGATGTTCTCGCCGTGGCGTGATGAAGCGACCGATGCGCTGATGATCAACAAAGCGCCTAATGCTCAGCACTGGTTAGGCACGGATTTTCTGGGGCGAGATATCTACACTCGCTTATTGCTGGCCGGGCGTATTTCGCTGGTGATTGGCCTGTTAACCATGTTGCTGTCGGTGACGCTGGGCTACCTGCTTGGCGCGTTATCCGGTTATGTCGGTGGAATGACTGACAAAATCATCATGCGTGCCGCCGATTTAATGATGACGATCCCCAGCTTGCCGTTGCTGGTGGTGATGGGCGCGATGCTGGCCGAGCTGGATTTCTCGCCGGACTCGCGCGTGTATATGGTGATTTTAATGCTTAGCCTGCTGGAATGGCCAAAGCTGGCGCGGTTGGTGCGTGGGCAGATCCTCTCACTACGCGAGCGTGATTTTATGCTGGCAACCCAGGTGCTCGGGCTATCATCGCACCGCCGTATTTTCGGCCATTTGTTGCCCAATACCGTGCCAATTTTAGTGGTGATGGCGACCGTTGCCGTAGCCAATGCCATCCTCAACGAATCGGCGATTAGCTATCTCGGGCTTGGCGTGGTACCGCCATCGGCCTCGTGGGGCAATATGATGGATGCTGCTAATAGCCTGATCGATTTCCAGCGCCGTCCGTGGCTGTGGATGCCACCGGGTATTGCTATCTTCTTAACGGTGGTCGCCATCAACGTGCTCGGTGACGGCCTGCGCGATGCCCTTGACCCGAAAATGAAGCGAGGCTAAATCGATGACGCAACCTTTAGTCCGTTTTAATAATTTGTCACTGTCGTTTGCCAGTGAGCAAGGGCGGGTACGTGCGGTTCAAAATGTCAGTTTCGAGGTGATGCCCGGCCAAACTGTTGGCATCGTTGGCGAGTCTGGCTGTGGCAAAAGCGTTACCGCGATGTCATTGATGGGCTTATTACCGCCGCAAGTCGCACGTATTGACGGCGGAGAAATTCTGTTCGCCGGGCAAAACTTGCTGGCATTGCGCCCTTCAGACATGGCGGATTTACGCGGCAACCAGTTGGCAATGATTTTTCAAGAGCCGATGAGTGCACTTAATCCGGTGCTGACTATCGGCGAGCAGCTGGTGGAACCTTTGATTCGTCACGTAGGCGATACGCCTAAAGTGGCCTGGAACAAGGCTATCGCGTTGCTCAGTGAGGTTGGATTGGCGCGTGCCGATAGCCTGATGAACAGCTATCCGCATCAGCTTTCAGGCGGCATGTTACAGCGAGTGATGATTGCAATGGCGTTAAGTTGTCAGCCAAAACTGCTGATTGCCGATGAGCCAACCACGGCGCTGGATGTCACCGTGCAGGCGCAGATCCTCACGCTGCTTCGCGAGCAGGCACAACGTCAACATATGGCGCTAATGCTGATCACTCACGATCTTGGGGTGATCGCGCAAATGGCCGATCATGTCGTAGTGATGTATGCCGGTAAAATTGTTGAGCAGGGGCCTACCGCCGACGTGCTACGTCATCCGCTGCATCCTTATACTCAAGGATTGATCGCTTCGCGTCCGGTACCTGGCGAACGTCGCCGCCGCTTGTATTCTATTCCTGGCCAAGTGCCAGATTTGGCGGCATTGCCCGCGTATTGTGCTTTTACCGATCGTTGTAGCAAAGCGACCGCGCACTGTCGTCAGGGTATTCCGCAACTTATCGGGCAGCATCGTCAGGCGGCCTGTTTCTATAGCGGACTGACGGCTGAGCCAGAATTACGGTGATAAATTGCGATGAATAAAGACTATTTGATTGAGGTCGATGGCCTTAAAAAATACTTCCCGATCCAGGATGGCTTGTTCGGTCAGCAGACCGGACAACTGCGTGCCGTTGATGGCGTTAGCTTTAAGATCCGCAAAGGTTCGATCTTTGGGCTGGTGGGGGAATCCGGCAGTGGGAAAACCACGGTTGGCCGAACGCTATTAGGGCTGTATGAGAAAACGGCGGGTAGCGTTAAATTCCGCGGTGAAGAGTTATCCTCACTTAAACCTAAGCAGTTGAAAGCGCTGCGTCCAAAAATTCAGCTGGTCTTTCAGGACCCTTACAGCTCGCTTAACCCAAGAATGCGGGTAGGGGATGCCATTGGCGAAGCGATGCTAGAACATAAGCTATGTTCAGTGGCAGAACTGCGCAGCAAAGTCATTGAGGTGATGAAAATCTGTGGGCTGTCGGAACAGCACTACAACCGCTTCCCACATGAATTTTCCGGTGGGCAGCGTCAGCGTATCGGTATTGCCCGCGCGCTAATCCTCAACCCTGATTTCATTATTGCTGATGAACCGATCTCGGCATTGGATGTGTCGATTCAGGCGCAAATTATTAACCTGTTCTCTGATTTACGCGACGATCACGGTGTGACCTTCTTGTTTATCTCGCACGACCTTGGCGTGGTGGAACATCTGTGTGATGACGTTGCTGTGATGTATCTCGGGCAAATTGTAGAAACTGCCGATCGCGATAGTTTATTCCGCCAGCCGCTGCATCCTTATACTCAGGCACTGCTGGCAGCGGTACCCACACTGGACCCTGACAGCGGGCCGGTGGCGATGGCGCAGGGCGAAATCCCTGACCCGTCAAAGCCACCGACGGGATGTCGGTTTAATACGCGTTGTCCGTTGGCGACCGAGCGCTGTCGGCGGGAAGTCCCCATATTACGGGAGGTAGACGGTGGGGGCGATGTAGCAGGGCATCGCGTGGCCTGTCATTTGGTTTGAATAGCCTGTTCGCTTAGGCATAGCGTGTCTTTGGCTAGGGCTTATGTGGTTCTGGCGCAGGTTCGGTCGCTTATCAATACGTTATTATATGTCAGCGCTGCCGAACGCGACCGGCAAGGGCTTTTCGGCGAAAGCCCCTGCACCCAACGCCTGTGCTTAGCTTGTCGGGTCGCTGCGCGACTGCCCGCACTCTCTACTTCGGCCTGACGGGTCGGCTGAGACGGGCGTCCTGCCCGGCTCAGCCTAAATCCGTCGTCCTTGACGGATTTCCCCTAGCCTCATTCATTCGCTTGGCCGACAAGATGCGCTTTTAAGGTCAACAGATCTGAGGTCAAGGACTGAAGTCAACAGATCTGAGGTCAAAGGCTTAACTTCAAAGGTTGCGATCTTTTACACCATTAGGCTGACGTGGGCAGCGACGATTTTCCAGCCGCTGGGCATTTTGACCCAGGTTTGCATTTGGCGGCCGATTTTGTCGCTGCCTTCGCGGGTGAATTCGGTGCTGGCAATCGCCATGTCGTCGCCGTAGGTGGTGATGACGGTATTAGCGAGTTTACGGTCTAAGCCTTGGGATGGGCGGGAGGCGCGGAATTCACGGATGGCATCGATACCGTATAAGTTCTCACCAGCACCTAAGCGCACGGTGCGTTTGTCATGCCAGAACAGTTCGTCTAATACGGCGATATCATTGGTAATCAACGCTTGCTCGTAGCGATAAAACGCCGCGTTTACTTCGGCTAAAATGGCGGGGCGATCGATATTTTCGGTTTTCATCATCTTTCTCTCAGTTTTATCACCGGTAAGCTCACCTTACCGGTGTTGATCTGTTAACCAATCAGTGAACTCTTCACCTTAACCAAACCTTGTTCTTCCAGTGCCCAGGCGGCGCGCAAGCACAAATCTTCGCGCCATGGCGGAGCAATCAACTGCACGCCAATCGGCAGTGCGCCGTTAATCTCGATGGGAATAGACACGACCGGTAATCCGAGGAATGAAATCGGCTGGGTGAGCATACCCATGCTGGCGCGAGTCGGTAAATCCGTACCGTTGATATGAATCGTGTCCTGACCAATTAACGTCGCCTGGCAAGGCGTCGAAGGGGCAATTAAAATATCCCAACGGTCAAACATCGGTAAGATTTGCTGCTGGAAATGATGACGGAAGCGCTGGGCCTGGACATACCAAGCCGAGGGGATCATCGCACCTGCCAGCAGGCGTTCACGCGATAACGGCTCGAACTGTTCTGGGATGCTACGCAGTTTCGGCAGATATTGGTTCCCGCCTTCGGACGCGCTAATGATAAAGGCTGCCGAGCGGGCCAGTTCGGCCTGCGGCATTTCTACTTCTTCTTGCGCTTCTAACGCTTTGGCAACGCGTTTTACCGCCTCTTTGGCGTAATCATCACTCCAGGTCGAGAAATAACCGCCGAGTACTGCGGTACGTAATCCTTGCTGGCCGCGAGTTAAATGTGAAAACGTCTCGGTGACCGGTTTATCAGCCTGAAAAGCATCGCTGGTATCGCTGCCTTGCATCGCATCATAAACCGACGACAAATCACTGCTGCAACGGGCTAATGGGCCGATATGATCCAAGCTGGCAACAAACGGCTGGCTGCCGCTGCGAGAAATACGGCCAAAGGTCGGTTTTAGCCCCAGAATTCCGGTTAATGAAGAGGGAACACGAATTGAGCCGTTGGTATCGCTGCCGAGGCTAAAGTTCACCAAGCCTGCCGCAACGGCGGCGGCTGAACCGCCGGATGATCCTCCGGCGATGCGCTGGGTATCGCGCGGATTACGCGTCACACCATAATGACTGTTTTCGGTAGTAAAGCCGTACGCATAAGCATCCATATTCAGCATGCCGGACAACATTGCGCCTTGGCTTGCCAAACGGGCAACGGTATAAGCATCTTGTTTTGCCACCGCATTGCCACTATTGAGACTGGCTCCGGCCAGCGTGACTTGACCGGTGACATCCAGCAGATTCTTCACCGCATAAGGCACCGCTGCCAACGGCGGCAGGGCGGCACCGTTGGCGCGCAGGCGGTCTATTTTACTGGCTTCGCTGAGCATGCGATCGCGCGTAACATGGGTGAAGGCATTGATTACCGGGTCAGCCTTCTCAATGTTATCAAGGGTCTGGTTGGCAATTTCGGTGGCAGAAAACTCACCGGTTTTTAGCGCCAACTGCAACTGGCTAATGGTCAAATCGGAAAATGAACTCATACGTGATACACCCCGGCAATTTCCAGACGTGAGTCCAGTGGTAAATCCATCAACGGCTGCGCCATTTGGGCAATACGCGTAAATTGTGCCAACAACTCTTGTCGGCGTGAATCGTCAAGCTCAAGCGCCAATACGGACTCCATCTGGCTGATATAGGCGGCCCAATCCTTAGGGAGCGCAGAGGGATCTTTGTTCATGGTTTCTCTCGTTTTCTGTAAAATTTAACAGGCATCTGTTTTAAAAACCGGCGGCACTGCCGTTGCTGCGTGGATCAAAGGCACCTTCAAACATACCGTTGGTGTGATGAATGATGGCGCCTGCATGACCGACTGCTTCACTAAAATCGGTTAATAGCTCGACGTCATGGCCGCGCTGACGCAAACCTTCTTGCGTGCTGTGGCTAAAACGACTTTCTAGTTTGAGGCTATCGTTACTGTCGCCCCAGGTACGGCCTAATAGCCAACGCGGGCCGCTGATCGACTCTTGTAGCGGTTTACCCTGTACTACGTGGCGGATAAATACCGTGGCTTGAGTTTGTGGCTGGCCGTCACCGCCCATTGAGCCATAAACCATAGTGCGCCCGTCGTACAGTCTTGCTGCCGCAGGGTTTAAGGTATGGAAAGGTTGTTTACCCGGAGCCAATGCCAGCAGATGATCGGCATCGAGGCTGAAAGATGCTCCGCGGTTTTGCCACATCACGCCGCTGCCAGGTAGCACCATGCCGCTACCAAACTCGTGATAAATACTTTGTATAAAGGAGACGGCCAGTCCGCTGCTATCCATGACCCCCATCCACACGGTATCACCTGGACCTTTGCCTTTGCCCCAGTCGGCGGCGTGGTGTGGATTGATGCGGGTTGCCAGTACATCAAGGTATTGTGGATCTAAGAGATCTTGCGCATTTTGCGTCATCAGTCGCGGATCGGTGATAAAGCGATCGCGCAAGCCAAAGGCCAGTTTGGTCGCTTCGACAATGCTATGAATGGTCGCGCTCTCATCCATGGTTTCTAAAGGCAGGCGGTCGGTTAAGCCGAGGATCGCCAGAGAAACCAGCCCTTGCGTCGGGGGCGTTAGGTTGAAAATTTCGCCTTTGCTATGTTTTAGACGCAGCGGCACTCGGCGCTGCGGGTGATAATTGGCTAAATCTTCACGGGTTAGTGGCATGCCCAGCGCCTGCATATCAGCGGCCATGGCGTTTGCCAAATTGCCGCGATAGAAGCTATCCAACCCTTCGGAACATAGCTGCGCCAGCGTTTGTGCTAAACGAGGCTGGGTAAAACGCTGACCGGTCAGTGGAACATCGCCATTAGGCAAAAATACGTCGGCAAATGACGGGATGTGTTCCATCTCATGACGTTTAGTCCGCGTGGCGGCTTCTTGTGAGGCGGTAACCGGGAAACCATCTGCGGCATAACGCAATGCATCACATAGCAAACGCGAGAGCGGCTTTTGTTCACCGCCCAATTCGGCCGACACTTTCAGCGCCTCTTGCCAACCGCCAACAGTACCCGCAACGGTCAGCGCCGCTTTAGGACCGCGATAAGGAATTTGTTTCTCTCCAGCGTAAAGCGCCAGCGTGGCCTGTGAGCCTGCCGCACCGCTGGCATCAATCGCTATTGGCTCTCCTTTTGGTGGCACGATAAGCCAGAAACCATCGCCACCCAAGCCATTCATATGCGGATAGACCACGGCAATAGTGGCGGCGGCGGCAACCATCGCTTCAATGGCGTTTCCGCCTTCGCGCAGTACTGCTAAAGCACTTTGGCTAGCCAGATGATGCGGGGTGACGGCCATTCCCAGTGGGGCACTATTACTGTTGATCATGACGAGTCCTTATTTTCTTTAATATTCTTTAACGCGGTTTTCAGTGAGCTTGGTTTTAGTAAGCAAGAGGCGTTCCACATCTGCACTGTTGTGATGATAAATGGTAGAAATAAACTTGTATTATCTCCCCCAGCGCGTGTTATGTTCCGCTGAAACGTTAGTTACAGGAAGTCAGAAAATGAAACAAATTGATGAGCGCCTTCGTGGATATTACGCTGAACTGACGCCACAAGAGCAGAAGGTCGCTGATTTTATTTTTGACCATATCGACGAACTGATGAGCTACAACAGCGCCGAACTGGCAAGACTCAGCGGGGTATCGAAAGCCACGGTTAGTCGCTTGTTTAAACGCCTTGGTTACCCGAGTTATCGCGATATGCGTGACGAAGTGCGTACGTTACGCCAAAGCGGTATGCCGCTGACTGACAGCCGTGATGCGGTACAGGGCAACACCTTGCTCTCACGTCATTACAAACAGGAAATGGCCAACCTTACACAGTGGATTAACCAGATTGATAGCATACAATTTGCGGCCGTGATTACGGCGTTAAGCCAGGCTAAACAAGTCCGCCTATTGGGATTCCGTAACAGCTATCCCGTCGCATTGCATCTGCGTCAGCAACTAATTCAGGTGCGAGCCGGTGTGGTGATGATCCCACAACCGGGGCAGACGCTGGCCGAAGATTTAGTGGATTTAACCGCCCATGATGTCGTGATTTTTGTCGCTTTTCGCCGCCGGGTTCGTGCGACGCGCGCCATTCTTGCCGACCTTCAGCAGCGTGGCGTACCGGTATTATTAATCTGCGAGCCGCAGGCGCAATCATTAATCCCCTTGGCCCGCTGGCACTTAGCAGCATCGCTGGATAGCGTGTCTGCCTTTGACTCTTATTCGGGCGCGATGAGTCTGGTGAACTTAATCAGCAATGCACTGCTGCATGAAATATTGGCTTCTGGTCGCCAGCGAATTCATCAAATTGCTGACCTGTACGGTGATTTGGACGAACTGGAACAGCGTTAAGATTATTTTTTTCACTCATCCGGTATCAACAAGGCACCAATATAGTGCTAATGCACAATATTGGTGCCTCTCTCCTGCCTCTGTCGCAATGTCTTTGCCCTGCATCGGGGCATCTATTTTCTCAATACCTCGTCAGAACTGCCGAAACGCTCAGGTATATGAGCATTTTTAGCAAGTTTTTGCCTTTTATTGGTTTTGGCACATTAGTTGCAGAATGTCTTGCCAAAGAATCTATCGTTTCATAAATTAGTTAACTGGAGTCACTTTGATGAAAATGAATAAGCGTTTGTTGGCATGGGTTGGTGCAGCGATGTTGATGATTCAGGCTCCGTTAGTCATGGCCGATCAGCTGAAGGATATTCAACAGCGCGGTGTACTGCGGGTTGCAGTGCCATCTGACTTCCCACCGTTTGGTTCTGTGGGTACTGATATGCAACCTGAAGGATACGACATCGACATGGCCCATTATCTGGCTGATAAGATGAAACTTAAGTTGCAGTTAGTGCCGGTATCGAGTGCTAACCGTGTTCCTTACCTGCAAACCGATAAAGTGGACCTGGTCATTTCCAGCCTCGGTAAAAATGCCGAGCGCGAAAAAATTATCGATTTCAGCAATGCTTACGCGCCGCTGTTCTTGGGGATTTTTGGTAGCAAAACTGAACACTTAAGTGATGTAGCTGGCTTGTCTGGCAAAACCATTGGCGTGACTCGTGGTGCGGTTGAAGATCTGGTGTTGACGGGCCTTGCGCCAAAAGATGCCACTATTCAGCGTTATGAAGACAACAACACCACCTTAGCCGCTTATCTGTCTGGGCAGGTGCAATTTATCGCAACCGGTAACTTAGTTGTCGCGGCTGTGGCGCAGCAAAACCCACAGAAAGCACCGGTGCCTAAAGTGATGTTGAAAGATTCACCGTGCTATATCGGCCTGCGTAAAGGTGAAACCGCGTTGAAAGATGAAGTGAATACGTTGATCGATCAAGGCATTAAAGATAAGACGCTGGATGCGATGTCACAAAAATGGATGAAAGCACCACTGCCAGCCAACATGGGCGCTTAAGCGTCCTGAGTGATGGAGAGTCAACATGACCTATCAGCTTAACTTTGCCGCGTTGTGGCCTTATATGCCGGAGCTACTGGCTGGTTTGTGGGCCACTATTGAGCTGACGGCCATGGCTACGGTGGGCGGCATCGCCATCGGTATTGCCGGTGCCGCTATTCGCAGTGGTAAAAATGCCACGCTGCGCCGTATTTGGGGCGTTTATGTCGAGATTATCCGCAACACGCCTTTTGTGGTGCAGTTGTTCTTTATTGTTTTTGGTTTACCAAGCTTAGGTGTGAAGCTCACCGCGGGTGAAGCCGCACTGATTGCTATGCTGATAAACCTCGGTGCCTATAGTTCTGAAATTATTCGCTCAGGTATTCAAGCCACGCCGAAAGGGCAGTGGGAAGCCGCTCGTGTATTAGGACTTAGCCGTGCTCGCACCTTTTTCCAGGTGATTTTACCGCCGTCAATGCAACGTATTTATCCGGCGCTGGTTAGCCAATGCATTATCGTGATGCTCGGATCGTCGGTGGTATCACAGGTCTCTTATCAAGAACTGACCTTCGCCGCGAGTTTGATTCAATCACGTACTTTCCTCAGTTTTGAGGTCTATTTTGTGTCGACCTTGCTGTACCTGATGTTGTCGATGGTGATGCGTCAACTGTTACTGCTGGCTGGACGCCGTTACTTTGGAGGAGCCCGCTAATGATGACCTTCACCGATTGGGACATTGTGCGCAATTTGCTGTTAGCTGCTCGCTGGACATTGCTGTTATCGCTGGTGGCCTTTGTCGGCGGCACGATAGTCAGCCTGCCGCTGCTATTAATGCGCCTGACACGTCGTCGCTGGCCAATGCGGATTGTGCGCGTCTATACCGAAGTATTTCAGGGTACGCCGCTACTGATGCAACTGTTTTTGGCCTTCTTTGGTCTGGGATTATTTGGCATCGATGTCAGCCCGTGGACTGCGGCTTCAGTGGCATTGACCCTGTTTGCCAGCGCTTATCTGGTTGATATCTGGTCTGGCAGTATTGATGCCTTGCCAAAAGGCCAGTGGGAAGCTTCGCGCTGCCTGGGGCTGACCTTCGGACAAACCTTGTGGCGAGTGATTGCTCCGCAGGCAGTGCGCATTGCTACTGCACCGACCGTCGGTTTCTCGGTTCAGGTGATTAAAGGCACCGCACTGGCTTCGATTATTGGTTTTATCGAATTGACCAAAGCTGGAACCATGCTCAATAACGTGACGTATCAGCCGTTTAAAGTATTCACATTGGTGGCGCTTGGGTATTTCCTGATGTGTTATCCGCTTTCTCTCTACAGCCATTATCTGGAGAGAAAATTAATAGGGGAGAAGAAATAATGCCGCTTATTACCATCAATCAAGTGCAGAAATACTACGGCCAGAATCACGTATTGAAAGGCGTGAATCTAGACATTGATGCTGGCGAAGTGATTTGCATCATTGGGCGCAGTGGTTCAGGAAAAAGTACTTTACTGCGCTGTATGAATGGGCTGGAAGAATATCAGGACGGCAGCATTAAGCTTGGCGGCATGACGATTACCAGCCGCGATTCGCAGGCGCGAGAAATCAGCCGCTCGGTCGGCATGGTCTTCCAGAACTTTAACCTGTTCCCGCATATGACCGCATTGGAAAACGTCATGTTGGCCCCGCGTCGCGTGTTGGGTAAAAGCGCCGCCGAGTGCCGCGAGTTGGCCATTCAAATGCTGACCAAAGTCGGGCTGGCAGAACGCATCGATTACTACCCGGCCAACCTTTCCGGTGGACAGCAGCAGCGCGTTGCTATCGCCCGTGCTCTGGCGATGAATCCGAAGGTTTTGCTCTGCGATGAGATAACCTCGGCGCTGGACCCAGAGTTAGTCGGCGAAGTATTAAAAGTACTCGAACAGCTTGCCGCGGAAGGCATGACGCTGATTCTGGTGACGCATGAAATGAATTTTGCCCGCGAAGTGGGCGACCGCGTGGTGTTTATGCATCAAGGCACCGTGTGGGAACAAGGCGAAAGCCGCGCGTTGTTTGCCAATCCGCAAACCGCAGAAATGAAACAATTTATCGCGTCAGTGCGCGGCTTAAATGAAGCGGCGAACTGATCGACTCACCGCCCTTTAAGATGCCTGGACGCTGGCTGCGCTCACCGACCTGCATCTCGACGCTGCTTGGGTATTCCGAATAATTTTTTGCTCTATTGATTGAAGGATTCTGTTATGTCTATTTCAACGCTGGGTCAGATCAATCCACCGCACCGTCTGCTGATGGGGCCGGGGCCAATTAACGCCGATCCTCGCGTATTACGTGCGATGTCCAGCCAATTACTGGGTCAATATGATCCGGTGATGACCGGCTATATGAATGAAGTGATGGCGCTGTATCGCTCGGTATTTAAAACCAACAACCAGTGGACCATGCTAATCGATGGTACTTCCCGCGCGGGTATCGAAGCGGTGTTGATTTCCGGCATTCGCCCCGGTGACAAAGTGCTGGTGCCGGTATTTGGTCGCTTTGGCCACTTGTTGGTGGAAATTGCTCGCCGTTGCCGCGCTGAAGTCCACACCATCGAAGCACCTTGGGGGGAAGTATTTGACCCACAGCAGATTGAAGATGCAATCAAAGCCGTTAAACCGCGCTGGTTGCTGACTGTACAGGGTGATACCTCAACCACTATGCTGCAACCGCTGGAACAGCTGGGTGAGATTTGCCGCCGCCACGACGTATTATTTTACTGCGATGCCACCGCCTCTTTTGCTGGTAACGTGTTGGAAACGGATGCGTGGGGAATTGATGCGGTCACTGCTGGCTTGCAAAAATGTCTCGGCGGCCCGTCAGGTAGCTCACCGATTACCATTAGCCCGAAATTTGAAGAGCAGATCCGTCGCCGCAAATGCATCGAGCAGGGGATCCGTACTTCGGATCACGCCGATGGTGATGAAGAGATGATCTACTCCAACTATTTCGACCTCGGTATGATCATGGATTACTGGGGCCCGGAGCGATTAAATCACCATACCGAAGCGACCAGCATGTTGTTTGCTGCGCGTGAATGTGCCCGAGTAATTCTTGAAGAGGGATTGGACAATGGCATCGCTCGCCATAAGTTGCACGGTGATGCGCTATTGGCTGGTATTCAAGGTATGGGATTGGAAGTCTTTGGTGATTTAAACCACCGCATGAATAACGTGCTTGGTGTGGTGATCCCGCAAGGCATTCCGGGCGAGCAAGTACGCCAGATGATGCTTAATGACTTCGCAATTGAAATCGGTACCTCTTTTGGCCCGCTGGCCGGTAAAATTTGGCGTATCGGTACCATGGGTTATAACGCGCGTAAAGATTGCGTGCTGCAAACGCTGGTAGCGCTGGAAGCGGTTCTCAACCGTCTCGGTTTTGCGTCAACCTACGGCGCTGGCTGCCAGGCGGCGTGGGATCACTATGCTAAGCCGGAGGCGAAATAATATGACCGCTCTCGACGTGAAAGTCGCTGCCCAAGAGGCTGGGCGTCGTGTGATGGCGCGTTGCGACCAACTGGCTGAGATCTCTGAAACACCGGGTCAATTGACTCGGGTTTATCTCTCCGAGCAGCATATTCAGGCCAATCGTCTCGTCGCCGAGTGGATGGAAGCCGTGGGCATGCGTGTCTGGCAAGACAGCGTGGGGAACCTTTGCGGCCGCTATGAAGGGCTAGACCCAACGGCACCGGCGTTACTGCTCGGTTCACATCTGGACAGCGTGCGTAATGCCGGTCGTTACGATGGCCCGCTGGGCGTATTAACGGCGCTCGAAGTGGTGACTTATCTGCACCAAAACAATATTCGTCTGCCGATGGCGGTCGAAGTGGTGGGCTTTGCGGATGAAGAAGGAACGCGTTTTGGCATCGCGCTGCTTGGCAGCCGGGCCTTTACCGGCACCTGGCCGCAAGAGTGGTTAGATCGTACCGATGCGCAGGGCATCAGCGTGGCGCAGGCGATGCGCAATGTTGGGCTTGATCCTGATGCCGTATTAGCATCAAAGCGTGATATCAACGATTTCTGTGCCTACCTGGAGCTGCATATTGAACAAGGGCCGTGTTTACAAGCCGCAGATTTAGCGCTGGGTGTGGTGACGGCCATTAACGGCGCGCGTCGCCTGAATTGCCAGTTTGTCGGCCATGCCGGACATGCCGGTACGGTGCCGATGGGACAACGTCAGGATGCGCTTACGGCCGCTGCTGAATGGATACTGGCTATCGAAACTAACACCGAAGCGGCAGGAAATAATCTGGTTGCCACGGTGGGCACGATTGAAGCCTTGCCGGGAGCAGTTAACGTGATCCCAGGCCAGGTCAACCTGACGCTGGATATCCGCGGGCCGGAAGATCTACCGCTTGAGCAACTGCTTAGCCAACTGTTGACACAGGCTGAGGCTATTGCTGAACGTCGTGGTTTAACCTTTACTGCCGAGCAGTTCTATAGCATCAACGCCACTGCCTGTGACCCGCAGCTGCAACAGCGTTTCGCTGACGGCATTAGCAAGCTGCAAGCGCAGCCAATGGCGCTACCAAGCGGTGCGGGACACGATGCTATTGCTATTGCTGAGCGTTGGCCAGCCGCCATGCTATTTGTACGCTGCAAAGACGGGATCAGCCATCATCCTGATGAGTCGGTTACCGTCGAGGATGTTACTCTGGCGACGCAAGCTTATATTAATAGTGTATTGAGTTTTCAACATTAATTACTTAACGATTAATGAAATTTAATTGATAGGGAATAAACAGTAATATTACGCTGATTATTCCCTGCATTATTAATCTTGTGGTAAGTGATTTGGGTAAGTAACTGCAGCTAATGCAGAAGCAACGTCAAGTATGACGGATATTTGTATTTCATAACGTGTTCCGCGATTGCAATATTTTAAATAAAGCACAAGGAAAACCACTAATGAATATAGCTGAATTTAATCTTCTTTCTTTATCTCAGGCGAGAGCATTATTACGTCCCTGTGTTGATATTGCCAGCTGGGCCGAAGAGGTCGCTCAAGCACGGCCTTTTTCTTCATTAGACGCAGCATTACAGCGAGCAGAAAGCGCCAGTCAATCGTGGCAGCAACGCGATGTTGAACAGGCATTGGCCCAGCATCCTCGAATTGGTCAGCAAGCTGTGGGGGAGGGCAAGCATGCTGAGCTGTCTCGTCATGAGCAGTCTACGCTTGAACTTGATGGCGACGCCATAAAACAGGCGCTTGTAACCGGCAATCAGCAATATGAACAGCGCTTTGCGCGGGTGTTTCTCATCCGCGCCAGGGGGCGGACATCGGCGGAAATTCTGGAAAACCTTGAGCGGCGCTTGCATAACACTCCCGCACAAGAATGGCGTGAAACCACCGAACAATTACAGCAAATCACCTTGCTACGTTTTAAGGAGTTATTTGACTGATGAGCAAAATAACCACCCATATTTTAGACACCTCACTGGGTAAACCTGCCGCACAAGTGCGTATCTTGTTAGAAAAGATAATTGATGGCCGTAGCCAAATTATTAATCAGGTTTTCAGTGATGAAGATGGTCGTGCTGCGCAATTAACTCCACATCCAATAGAACCGGGTAATTATCGTTTAACTGCCGATATCGGTGCTTATTTCTCTGCAACCGGACGCGAGACGCTTTATAACCTCGCTATTATTGATGTGAACATTATTTCGGGGCAGGCACATTACCATCTCCCACTATTAATTAGCCCTTACTCTTATTCCACATATCGCGGGAGCTGAAATATGGCCGAGCATGACAAGATTATTTTAGGTGACAATCAATACGGTAAAGCGGAAGTTCGTTTAGTTAAAGTGACTCGTGATACGGCGCGCCATGAAATTGAAGATTTAAATATCACCTCACAATTACGCGGTGACTTTTCCGACGTGCATTTATATGGTGACAACACGAACTGCCTGACGACAGATGCGCAAAAAAACACGGTATACGCATTTGCCCGTGATGGTGTGAAATCCCCAGAAGCTTTTCTATTGCGCTTGGGTCGCCATTTCAGCAGCAATTACCCCGCCGTATCTGGTGGGCATTGGGCCGCAGAGCAGTATGAGTGGCAACGTATTCAGGTTAAAGGCGAAGGGCACGATCACGCTTTTGTGCGCAATGGTCAAGAAACCCGTACCGCCAATGTCACTATTGATGGTGACAACACTTGGGTCATTGCCGGGCTAACCGACTTAGTCGTACTAAAATCTACCGGCTCAGAATTTCACGGTTTCCAGCAAGATGCCTACACCACGCTGCAGCCGACCAATGACCGCATTTTGGCTACTTCCGTCAGCGCCCACTGGCGTTATCGCGATGCAGAACAAGATTTCAACGCAACATACGTAAAAGTGAAACAGTTGCTGCTGGAAACCTTTGCCAGCCTGCATTCACTTGCGTTGCAACAAACGCTGTATGCTATGGGAAAAGCGGTACTGGAAGCCTGTCCGGAAATCACCGAAATCAAGTTTTCGATGCCGAACAAGCATCATTTTACCGTCAATCTCGACGCCTTCGGTTTGGATAACCCGAACGAAGTATTCTATGCCGCCGATCGTCCGTATGGACTGATCGAAGCCACAGTACAGCGTGAAAGCACGGTCTTAGCGCCTAAAGCATGGGTTTCGGTGACTGGTTTTTGTTAATCAAATCCTTAATGGGGTAAAGATATTATCACCCCATTAAGAAACTACTGTGCTTACAACGCATACCTTTGGTGATTGTCGCGCGGTTAATCTCTTGTTCTTGGTTGCTTTGCCGCAATTGTTTCAGAAATGCCATTAGCAGATGGGAAGGACGTTCACGACGAGATTGTAACTCCGGCTGACCCTGTACGCCGATAAAGAAAGGATGTGAGCTAAGCTCAATTGCTTGTATTGCACCCTCATCTACACTGCTGGCGCCGATCTGCAAACCGTATGATGCCAACTCATCTGCTAGCTCGGGGTTCAGACTCCAGCGTTGGTTGTAACGCCAATCTATTTCGCTGTCGAGAATATGCCCAAGCTGGCTGCCGCCGTGTGTTAGTACCCGATGATTGCCCAAACGAGGCGATCCGCCATCAACCGGTAGACTGGTTTGCAGTGTATTTAACGCAGCTGGGCCTGACATAACGACACGCTGATGCCCTAAATATTGTTGGCCCAAGGCGGCGACCATCAGGTGCATCCCTTGATTAATGCCCATAATTGGCGTGTGAGTCTCTAGTGCCCAGTGGACGACGGTTAGTTGGCCAGCGGTATTGTGGCTGTGCATATCACCTAAACCAGATAATAAAATGCCATCTACTTCAAATAATAGCGCCTCGAGCTGGCTGCCCAACTTACTGGGATTGATATAGATTATCTCAATATTCATCGCAAGCGCATCGGCTGCATCGCCCAGTGCCGCCAACGTGGCCGGGTAACTGTCGCGATGTTCACAAACATCCCCCACTAACCCCAGGCGTATCTTTTTGCCCGCCCGCATCACCGGCTGCGACCAGGCGCCTAATATCCAACGGCCAAAACTGTCTTGAGTCCAGCCATTGCTACGGACTTTCCCGCTATCTCCATCTTCTAACTGGAAACGTCCTTGTCGTTTGACTACCTGTAACCGTTCAATGGCAATACCATGTTCAGCGGCAAGTCGGCCAATGTCATCGCAGTAAGTACTGTGTAAATCGACGTTCACCGGTAGCACGATATCTTCTTTCATCGCTCGGTTTATCAGTGCGGGGAGTGGCAGTTCACTTCCTGCATCGCGTCCGGTCAAACGCTCCAACCAGAGCAGGCCGCTGGCGATTTCCTGCCCTTGAGATGTGACATATTGACGCCCATAAGCAAAACGTTTTGCATCAAAGCTGACCGGAAGATGGCACAGCGGCACGGCTCGAAGTTCCGCCAAAATAGCCGCCAATGCGCCGTATAACGCCGGCTCCGGCGTTGTGTGAGCAATTAATGTCAGCATGATAAGCCTCTGTCAGATATCAACAGGATCTTTTATGCAAGAGTTGCACCACAATTCGGTGGTGGAGCGAATGGCTTTAAAAAGCCAGCAAATTTTTGCTGTTGGTAACAGCTGGACAGGTGCTGTTACTAACAGCAGAAGGTTTTGAAAAACCTTAGAGCGGTGTAAATTTCGGTTCTTCAAAGTAAGGTTATCAATGTTGCACCGTAGCCCGAACCGAGCAAAGGAACGAAGGCGCGTTCCTTTGCGATCCTGCGCCTTTTGTCACTTCAACTCCGCATCCAGTGGAGGCCATGTTTCAGGGATTTCAGTGATAGCGCAAATTTCATCCCATCCGGGATGCCCGGCTGCGGGATTCGAGCCAATGATAAAGCAATTGTCTCTCACCTCTTACCGGTGAAATTTTTAGTGCGCTTGGGGGGCTTTTAAAGGCTAAGTTCAAAGGCAAATACTGTTTATCTTTTGACGTAAAAAGCCCGGTGGCGCACTCAAAATTTCACTGACGAGTGGTGGAGAGACAGCGAAGCAGGCTCGAACCCGAGGAAGGGATGGCAGAGCCATGAAATTTGCGCCTGTCGCGGTGGTATCTGAAACACGGCCTAATTGGAATACAATATAAATCAATGAAAAGGCGCGGGATTGCAAAGGGATGCGCCCTACATCCCTTTGCTCGGTTTCGGCACGAAGGCTGCATTGAACACAGAACTTCGGAAACCGAAAAATTCACCGTACTTGTTCTAAAGCCGTGCCAAAACCACGGCCTAGGTTTGATCAATGATTGATAGTGAAACTATCGGCGTCACGCCATGCCGGGAATGCCTCCCGATAATCCTGTAGCTGTTGCAGCGATAATTCCGCATTGAGGATAGCGTCCTCATTTGCCGCCCCTCTTGCGAGTTCTTCGCCTTGGGCGTTGAGAATTAAACTATCACCAGAGTATTGATGCCCATACGCATCTTCGCCAACGCGGTTACAGCCTGCGACAAAGGCCTGATTTTCAATTGCCCGTGCGGTCAGCAATGTCTGCCAATGGCGGCTGCGCGGCGCAGGCCAGTTGGCGACATAGAGAGCCAGGTCGTAATCTTGCTGATTACGGGACCAAATAGGGAAACGCAGGTCGTAGCAGACTTGTGGCAGGATGCGCCAGCCGCGCCACTCGACGATTTCACGGCGATCGCCTGCGACGTAATGGTGATGCTCACCGGCCATGCGGAACAGGTGGCGTTTGTCGTAGAAATGCACTTTGCCTTGTGGCGCGACTAACAGGAAGCGGTTGACCGCGCCTTTATCAGTCGCAAGCGCCACGCTGCCGCCGACCATTGCGTCGAGTTTATCGGCCCACTGTTGTAACCACTCAATCACTCGAGATTCCGGCAGGGCGCTATCCGGGGCTTGCATGGCAAAACCGGTGGTGAACATCTCTGGCAGCACAATCAAATCACGGCCTGTTAACGTGGCAAGCAGCGAGTCGAAGTGACGCAGGTTAGCTTCACCATCCAGCCACACTAAAGGCTGCTGTAATACTGAGAGTTTTAAGGTTGATGCGTTTAAAGTTGACACAGGCGCTCCGCGGCAGCATCCAGCGTGGCTTCTTGTTTGGCAAAGCACAGGCGGACTAATTTATGGGGGAAGGCGTCGGCGCAGAATACCGAAAGCGGTATCGCCGCCACGCCAACATGTTCAACCAGCCAATGGCAGAAGGCAACATCATCTAAATCGGATACTGCGCTGTAATCCACCAGCAGGAAATAGGTGCCTTCACTTGGCAAGACTTTCAGGCGACTGTTTGCCAGTTTCTCGGTCAGTCGATCGCGTTTGGCCTGATAGAATTCAGATAGTTCCTGCCAGTGCTGCGGCTGTTCGCGCAGCATATCGGCGAGTGCCAATTGCACTGGCGTAGTAATAGAAAAGGTCAGATATTGGTGAACTTTGCGTAGTTCCGCGGTGATAATCGCAGGGGCAACGCAATAGCCGACGCGCCAACCGGTCATATGGAAGGTTTTACCAAATGAGGAAACTGTCACCGTGCGTTGACGTAATTGCGGGTGACGCAGCAGGCTGGCGTGGCCTTGTTTGGCAAAACAAATGTGCTCGTAGACTTCATCGCTAATCACAAAAATATTGCGATCGGCGATAAGCTGCCATAACTGCTCAACATCTTCGCTAGTCCACGCGGTTGCCGTTGGGTTATGCGGCGTATTGACGATCACTACTTTAGTCTTGTCGCTCAGTTGGCTGGCGAATTGATTCCAGTCTACTTTGAACTGCGGTGGCTGCAGTTGAATGCGTTTCATCACGCCGCCCGCCAGTTGAACCGCCGGTGCGTAACAATCATAACTTGGGTCAAAACTGATGACTTCATCGCCATGGGTAACCAAGGCGGTAATGGCGATATACAGTGCTTCAGTCGCCCCAGCGGTGATAGTTATATCGCTATTGGCATCAGGCTGATAGCCATAAACTTGCGCGGTTTTGTCGGCAATGGCCTCACGCAGCGCGGCTGTGCCGGTCATCGGTGCGTACTGATTAGCCCCTTGGTTAACATGCCAGCTCAAACGTTGTTTTAAGTACTCTGGCCCGTCGAAATCAGGGAAGCCTTGCGACAGATTAATGGCGTTATGCTGTTGGGCCAGTGCGCTCATCTGGGTGAAAATAGTGGTGCCTAACGCGGGCAGTTTACTTTGCGGGACTAAAGCTGCTGTGCTCATGGCTAAGGGAGGCTCCTGAACGGGTAAGACGTCAGCGACAGAGAGTGTCGGACACAATGTTATCGAGTCTACCGCAGGCGCTTAACATGAGGCAATCAAAGACGTGTAGATGTTTAAACGGCTATAGTTTTTATGATTGAGGTTGCCCCTTTATTGGTTATGGCTCTTTGCTGTCTCGATGTAACGCCAATTATTTTGTGCATGGGCAAGCTTTAATCTTTTTCGCAAAAGAGCGCGACCCCAGCGCCCAGACTTGTATAATGCCGGGCTATAAGTCGTGGGCTGGATAAACGCCAAGCAAACGACATAGGTTTACTCACTACATTACCCACACGGGATACAAGAATTATGATGAATAACGATGTCTTGCGCAGCGTCCGCTATATGCTCGATTTGAGCGAGGGGAAGCTTATCGAGATCCTGGCGTCAACCGATACCATTATCAGCCCGGCGGTGATGTCGCGTTATCTGAAGAAAGAAGATGAAGAAGGCTATATGGTTTGCCCTGATGAAGTGATGGCAAACTTTTTAAATGGCTTGGTCTTCTTCAAGCGCGGGCGCGACGATCGCTTCCCGGCACCAGAAGTTGAAAAACGTGTCACTAATAACGTGATGCTAAAAAAACTGCGTGTAGCTTTCGAGCTGAAAACCGAAGATTTGCAAAGCATTCTGACCGCCGCAGATTTTAAAGTCTCGGAAGGTGAGCTAAGCGCTTTCTTCCGCAAAGAAGGGCACAAGAACTACCGCCCATGTGGCGATCAGGTTCTGCGTTATTTCCTTAAAGGATTAACGATGCGAATTCGCCCGAAAAAAGGCTGATAATACGCTGATTTTTGTGCAGTAAAAAAGCCTGAGTGTTTTGGCACTCAGGCTTTTTGTTTTATAAAACGACGAAGAAATTAGGCCACTTCAATATGACGCGATTTCTTCTCCTGTTTGTCGCCAGTTGCTGGTGTTGCGGTTGATACTGGCGCTTGAACCGGCTTGGTTGCCAGTTCATGTGGCTCAAACTCATCGACGTTGATTGAACGTAAACGGCTCTCTTCTGCTTTAGTTAAAACAGCCGCTTCATCAGCAGTCAAATGCCCAGCTTCCAGACCTTTTTGTGCCAACACATCCAACCGGGTGAAGGACAATTTTTTACCCATTTTTTCGCTCAGGCGTTTATGGATAGGCTCTGCGGCCAGAATATCCTGCAAAGCGACTTCTAGCAGACCGACCGGGTTATGCTCGCTTGGCGTTAGATATTGACCTCGTCCCAGACGGCTGCGGGTTGCCGATGGGATTTGCAGAATGCGTGCTAATTGATGATCCAGTTTATCGGAAGGCGCAGATTGAGCGCGTCCCAGCGGCAGGGTGACAAAGCGCATGACACCCGCGATAAAGCCGTTCGGGAAGTTACGCAGTAAGTCATCAAGTGCCGTTTCTGCCTGATGCAAGCAATCCTGCACACCCCAATGCACCAGCGGTAAATCGGCTTCGTTACGGCCTTCTTCCTCATAGCGTTTCAAGGTTGCCGTTGCCAGATACAGTTGGCTGAGAATATCACCCAGACGCGCCGAGATACGCTCACGGCGTTTCAGGCTGCCGCCCAGCACGCCCATCGAGATATCTGACAGCAGTGCCAGGTTTGCGCTCAGACGGTTGATCTGTTGGTAATAATGACGCGTTGCATCATTAACTGGCGTTGAACTGGTGCGGCCGTTAGTCAAGCCAAGCCAGAAGCTGCGCATCATATTCGACCCAACGTGGCCGATATGCCCGAATAGCTGCTGGTCGAAGCTATCCAAATCATTGTTTTGTGCTGCGGCCATCTCTTTGAGCACATAAGGATGGCAGCGGATAGCCCCTTGCCCGAAGATAATCATGCTGCGGGTCAGGATATTCGCGCCTTCCACCGTGATAGCAATAGGCGCACCTTGATAGGCACGGGCCACAAAGTTATTTTTACCCAGCATAATGCCCTTACCGCCGGTAATATCCATCGCATCCATTACCGCGCGCTGGCCGCGATGAGTACAGTGGTATTTGACGATAGCCGACAGGACCGCCGGTTTTTCTCCCAGCATAATGCCGCAGGTAATCAAGGTCGCGGCCGCATCCATCACATAAGTGTTACCGGCGATACGCGCCAACGGCTCTTCAATCCCTTCCATCTTACCGATAGGTAATTTGAACTGGCGGCGGATATAAGCATAAGCGCCGGTTGCCATGGCGACAGATTTCAAACCGCCGGTGGCGTTGGAAGGCAGAGTGATACCACGGCCGACGGACAGACATTCGACCAACATACGCCAACCCTGACCGGCCATGCTTGGCCCGCCAATAATATGGTCAATTGGCACAAAGATGTCTTTACCGCGCGTTGGGCCATTTTGGAAAGGCACGTTGAGCGGGAAGTGACGATGGCCAATATCTACGCCTTTAGTATTGGTTGGGATCAGCGCACAGGTAATGCCAAGTTCTTCAGTATCACCGAGCAGATGATCGGGGTCTTTCAGTTTGAAAGCCAGACCCAATACGGTAGCGATTGGGGCGAGGGTGATATAGCGTTTGTTCCAGGTCAGGCGCATACCTAATACCTGTTCTCCCTGCCATTCGCCCATGCACACTACGCCAACGTCAGGAATTGCACCCGCATCAGAACCTGCTTCCGGGCTAGTTAAGGCAAAGCAAGGGATTTCCAGACCTTGTGCCAGACGCGGCAAGTAATGGTTCTTCTGCTCTTCAGTGCCGTAATGCTGCAACAGTTCGCCCGGGCCAAGGGAATTAGGCACACCGACGATAATCGCTAAAATCCCCGAAACACCGGACAGTTTTTGTAACACACGAGCCTGTGCATAAGCGGAGAATTCCAGGCCGCCGTACTCTTTTTTGATAATCATCGCAAAGAAACGATGTTCTTTCAGATAAGCCCAAAGTTCTGGCGGCAGGTCAGCCAGCTCATGGCTGATTTCAAAATCATTTGCCATACGACAGGCTTCTTCTACCGGGCCGTCCAAGAACTGTTGTTCTTCTTCGGTCAGGATTTGCTGCGGGTAATGATGCAGTTTATTCCAGTTAGGTTTGCCGCTAAATAAATCTCCTTCCCACCAGGTCGTGCCAGCATCAATAGCTTCTTTCTCGGTAGTAGACATGCTTGGCATGACTTTACGGAAAGTCCGTAATGCCGGTTTTGAGAACCAAGAACGACGCAGTGAAGCAACATTAAATGGCAACAAAATGATGGCAAGTGGCACTAACAACCACAGCGTCCACAAGCCGCTAAAGCCCATCGCGGCAGTATATGCCAGTGCAATAAGACTGCTCAGAGCCAGATTGACCCGGTGATAGAACAGGGCCCCAATGATAACTAAGAAAGCAACAATGCTAAGAACCATCATAATAACGCTCCTGACTCCTATCTGATAGGAGGTCTGACCTGTTGAGTGGGTTATTATGGTTTTAGTTCATGAACAATTGTTTATCAATGCGCTTACATCTTAATTACAACTCAGGTCACATTTCGTTCGTAAGAATGACCAGAGCTTGAAAGTATCTGCTGCAAAATGTCTTGTGCGCTTCTCGGTTTTTCTGCAATCCGTTACACTAGCACCCGGAACATTTCTCGCTGACAGTGCGCTATTCAAAGCGTCATCAAGTAGGGCACTGTACTAAGGACATAATAAAGAGGCTGCCATGTACCTGGATATCATTCGTAGTGAACTGAACGAAGCTGCAGACACGCTTAACAAATTTGTGAACGACCCGGTCAATATTGAGCGTATCCAACAAGCGGCAGTGTTGCTGGCTGATTCATTTAAAGCCGGTGGCAAAGTCATCTCTTGTGGTAACGGTGGTTCACACTGTGACGCTATGCACTTTGCTGAAGAGCTGACTGGGCGTTACCGCGAAAATCGCCCTGGCTATCCGGCGATTGCTATTTCTGATGTTAGCCATATCTCCTGTGTCAGTAATGATTTCGGTTACGAGTATGTTTTCTCCCGTTATCTGGAAGCGGTAGGCCAAAAAGGGGATGTGCTGCTGGGCATCTCAACGTCAGGGAACTCTGGCAACATCATTAAAGCTGTTGAAGCGGCGCGAGCTAAGGGCATGAAAGTCATTACCTTGACCGGTAAAGATGGCGGCAAGATGGACGGCATGGCTGATGTTGAAATCCGTGTGCCGCATTTTGGTTTTGCCGATCGTGTGCAAGAGATCCATATCAAAGTGATCCACATTTTGATTCTGTTGATCGAAAAAGAGATGGCTAAATAACCCGTTTTAACTGATTAGGTATTAATAAGGGGAGGGCTGGAATGTGTGAATTGCTCGGGATGAGCGCGAATGTACCGACGGATATCTGCTTTAGTTTTAGCGGATTGGTACGACGCGGTGGTCTGACCGGCCCCCATAAAGATGGTTGGGGCATTACCTTTTATGAAGGTAATGGCTGTCGCACGTTTAAAGATCCACAGCCCAGCTTTAACTCCCCGATTGCCCGACTGGTGCAGGATTATCCAATAAAATCCTGCGCCGTTATCTCTCATATCCGCCAGGCTAACCGTGGCGAAGTCTCGCTGGAAAATACCCATCCTTTCACCCGAGAGCTATGGGGGCGCAACTGGACTTACGCGCATAACGGCCAGCTTCGCGGCTATAAACAGTTAGAAACGGGGGCTTTACGCCCTATTGGTCAAACCGACAGCGAATATGCATTTTGTTGGTTGCTACATAAATTAAGCCAGCGCTACCCGAGAACACCGGGTAATTGGCCGGCCGTATTTCGCTATATTGCGTCATTAGCTAACGAATTACGCCAAAAGGGCGTATTTAATATGCTGCTGTCGGACGGGCATTTTGTGATGGCCTATTGTTCGACCAACCTATTTTGGATCACGCGGCGTGCGCCTTTCGGTAAGGCAACTTTGTTAGATCAGGATGTGGAGATTGATTTTCAGCAGCAGACGACACCTAATGATGTCGTCACCGTGATTGCGACACAGCCACTGACTGGCAACGAAACCTGGAACAAAATTGCCCCAGGTGAATTCGCCCTATTTTACTGCGGTGAACGCCAACTGTGAGGTTGGTGGCGTAAGTGGCGAGGACTGGTTAATCACATAATTACCATTAACTACCGATACTGTCGGTGGTTGGTGGTATTTCTCAAAGTAGAGATAACCAGGCTGCAATTGACGCCAGAAATTAATGTACGTCGAGTTACGGTGTGATTGCATATTGGCTTCAGTCATGCGGAACGGATAAATACTGATCTCCACATTACGTTGACCATTATCAAACGCTGCCTGCACATAGCTATAAATAGACGCCATCTGGCTATCTGTCATCGCATAACAGCCGATAGATAGGCAATTTCCATGGATCATCAGATAGTTACCTGAATATCCTTGCGCCCGGTCATAATCATTCGGGAAGCCGATATTGATCGCCCGATAGAATTTGCTGTTGGGCTTTAGATGATGGATATCGATGCTGTAAAAGCCTTCCGGGCTTTTGAAATCCCCTTCACGGCGTTTATTACCCAATCCGCCAGAGAAATCGCAAATCTTGTACGCACCAATCAGGCGAAATTGATCCTGCATTTTGGCGTATAGCTCCAACACCCTTTCTTGTTTGAAAATCTGGATATAAACGGGTGAACCTAATAATTGCTGTTTATCTAATTGACTCAAAGGCACCTGCTCGCTGGCTGCGGCAGTGCTCATGGTAAATACAGGCAAACTGAGGATCATCGCAAAGAGCAACGCGATTCTTAACATGCTAATTCCTGCTGATTATAATTTTTACTGTTGGTCCGTAGAGGACGTAAGCCTCTTTAGACAGCCACTGCGGGTAACCATTTAAACGTAGTCATATTAATACCGATTGTCTTTTTAGCAATGCTCAAACGCGGATTAATGTGTCACGAATAGCAAAATTCAATCGGCTATCTCCGGTTTTTTTGTAATTAATTGATCTTTGCTCATCAGGGGGATTCTCACAACCTTGAGATTTACCTTTTTAACTGTATACTTATACAGTTATTTGGGGAGGGGTATGCGCAAAATAATACATGTTGATATGGACTGCTTCTTCGCCGCAGTAGAAATGCGTGATGATCCTTCCCTGCGCGAAATCCCGCTGGCGATTGGTGGCAGCAAAGACCGGCGTGGGGTGATCAGCACCGCCAATTACCCGGCTCGTCGTTACGGTGTTCACAGTGCAATGTCCACGGCAATGGCGTTAAAACTTTGCCCGCATCTAAAAGTAATCCCCGGTCGAATGGAGGCCTATAAACAAGCGTCGCTGCATATCCGTGATATATTTTCTCGCTACACGTCGCTTATCGAGCCTTTATCGCTTGATGAAGCTTACCTTGACGTTTCTGATTCGGTTCAGTGCAACGGATCTGCCACCCTAATTGCCCATGAGATCCGCCAGACTATTGCCAATGAATTAAATTTAACAGCCTCGGCCGGTATTGCGCCGATTAAATTTCTCGCCAAAATCGCCTCAGATATGAATAAGCCGAACGGGCAATATGTCATTACGCCTGACAAAGTGGCTGATTTTTTAGTGGATCTGCCGCTGAGTAAAATTCCTGGCGTGGGGAAGGTTACCGCCGCACGTTTGCAAGAAAGCGGTTTGAAAACCTGTGGCGATGTCCAGCGTTATGATTTAGCTCAGTTGCTGAAGAATTTTGGTAAATTTGGCCGCGTGTTATGGGAGCGTTGTCAGGGCATTGATGAGCGAGAAGTCTCTGCCGACAGATTACGAAAATCGGTCGGCGTTGAGCGTACGCTGGCAGAAGATATTCACGATTGGGCACACTGTGTCGAATTGATTGAGAGGCTGTATCCAGAATTGGAAACCCGCCTCAGCCGCGTCAGCCCACAGCTACGCATTGCCCGCCAAGGTGTAAAACTGAAATTCCACGATTTTCAACAAACCACCCAAGAACACGTTTGGCCGGTGCTGAATAAAGACGATTTATTAAAAGTTGCCAGACAAGCCTGGGAACAACGGCGAGGTGGCCGAGGTGTGCGTCTGGTTGGTTTGCATGTCACCTTGCAGGACCCGCAAATAGAGCGGCAATTATTATTAAGATTAGATGAATAAGCGGGAACGCGATTACGTGCGTTTTTTGAAAACGCCTAATTTTTAAAAACAGCACGGTGAATTTTTCGGTTTCCGAAGTGCTGTTTTCAATGCGGCCTTTGCGCCGAAACCGAGCAAAGGGATGTAGGGCGCATCCCTTTGCAATCCCGCGCCTTTCTATGGTGTTATATCGAATTTCAATTAGGCTATGTTTCAGCTACCACAGAGACAGGCGCAAATTTCATGGCTCCGCCATGCCTTCCTTCGGGTTTGAGCTAACGATAAAGACGTTATCTCTCCACCACTCGTCAGTGAAATTTTGAGTGCGCCAGGTAGCGTTCGAATCAACGGCAAGATTTAGAAAATGATAGCAAAGTGAATTTTTCGGTTTCCGAAGTGCGGTGTTCAATGCAGCCTTCGCGCCGAAACCGAGTAAAGGAACGAAGGCGCGTTCCTTTACAATCCTGCGCCTTTTCATGGTGTTATATAGGATTTCAATTAGGCTATGTTTCAGATACCACGGCGACAGGCGCAAATTTCATGGCTCTGCCATGCCTTCCTTCGGGTTCGAGCCAGCTTCGCCGTCTCTCCACCACTCGTCAGTGAAATTTTGAGTGCGCCAGGTAGCTTTTTTAAATTCAAAAGATTAACTGCCACTGCCTTTGAACTTGACCTTAAAAGCCGCTAAGCGCACTCAAAATTTCACCGGTAAGAGGTGAGAGACAATAGCTTTATCATTGGCTCGAATCCCGCAGCCGGGCATCCCGGATGGGATGAAATTTGCGCTATCGCAGAAGCCGCTGAAACATGGCCTCCACTGGACTGGGTGTCAAAGTTGGAAAGGGCGCGGGATTGTAAAGGGTGGCGCCAGACCACCCTTTACTCGGTTTCGGCGCGAAGGCCGATGTGATCACAGAACTTTGAAAACCGAAATATTCACCGTCTTGGTCTTAAAACCGCATCAAGCTCGGTCCAGCTTGGTAAACCGAAATATTCACCATTCTGGTGTTAAAAACCGCATCAAGCTCGGTCTAGCTTGCGTAAGTCTCAAGCCTTCTCTGGGATCGCCTTCAACAACTCGATTAGCAATTTCCAATACAAGGCAACGCTTTCAATATGGACTTGCTCATCCGGCGAGTGTGGCCCGGTGATGGTCGGTCCGATAGAAACCATATCCATATCTGGGTAAGGTTTTTTGAACAGGCCACATTCCAGACCGGCGTGGATCACCATGATGTTTGGCGTCTTGTTGAACAGGTCTTGGTACAGTTCGCGTACCAGCGCCATGACTGGCGATGCAGCATCTGGTTTCCAGCCTGGGTAGCCGCCTTTTGGCGAGGTTTTCGCACCGGCCAGTTGGCCTACCGAAGTCAGCATGCTGACCACGTAATCTTTGCCGCTGTCGATAAGAGAACGAATCAGGCAGACGATTTCCGCTTCTTTCTCGGTCAGGCTAACGACACCGAGGTTCAGAGAAGTTTCAACCACGCCTTTCACATCGTCGCTCATACGGATAACACCGTTTGGCGTCGCGTTGAGCAGCGCCAGGAAGCGGTTTTGGCTATCTTGGCTCAGCGCCTTCGCGTTGCTTTCAGTTGATTCGAGCAGCAGGGTGATGTTTTTCTCAACCGCAGCCAGCTCGAATTTCAGCGTTGCCAGGAATTCGTTAACTGCCGCTTGCAGCGCATTTTGTTGATTTGCGGCAACGGCCAGGATAGCAGAAGCTTCGCGTGGGATAGCATTACGCAGCGTACCGCCGGTGAAATCCAACAATTGCAGGCCGAGGGTATCAGCATGCTCACACAGGAAGCGAGCCAGCAATTTATTGGCATTACCCAGGCCCAGATGAATTTCTGCGCCAGAGTGACCGCCTTTCAGACCTTTCAAGGTCAATTTGAACAGGCTGGCACCGGCAGCAATAGCGTCACGTTGCAGAGGCAGGGTGGTGATGAAGTCGACACCACCGGCGCAACCCATATAGATCTCACCTTCGGTTTCTGAATCGGTGTTAATCAGAATGTCAGCTTGCAGCCAGTTAGGTTGCAGGCCAAATGCACCGTCCATACCGGCTTCTTCGGTCATGGTCAGCAACACTTCCAGCGGGCCGTGTTCAACGCTGTTATCAGCCAGTACAGCCAAAGCAGATGCCATGCCAATACCGTTATCAGAACCCAGCGTCGTACCGCGTGCTTTTACCCAGCCATTATCGATATAAGGTTGGATGGGATCTTTAGTAAAGTCATGAACAGTATCGTTATTCTTCTGCGGTACCATATCCAGGTGCGCTTGCAACACTACAGGCTTACGCTTTTCCATGCCTGCCGTTGCTGGTTTGCGCAGCAAAATATTGCCGACTTGGTCACGTTCAACGTGGATATTTTGCGCTTGTGCCCACTCTACAATGTGCTGAGCCAGCGCTTCTTCATGATAAGAAGGATGCGGAATAGAACAGATCTTGGCGAAAATATCCCACAAAGGCTGTGGCGAAAGTTGAGACAGTTCAGACACTGTAAGTCTCCTGTGACAGCCGAATTAAGGCGTGCTCTATACCCGTCATACGTCGAGTGGCAGGGATGTTGGCTGCTCTCGACGTTTCTTGGGTATATAGAGCCTAATAAGCGCTGTAAGTTTAAGAGTGAATAAGGCTCGTCATAGCTATCCATCATTCAACATCGTTGAGTGATGCGGCTACCATGGCGAGAGTGGCGACAGAATATCACTTTCTCCCAGCCTGTGCGCGTCAGAGACAGGGAAATATCGGGCAAAAAGACCGAATGGCGGAGGTTTAACCGCTGGTTTTTCACAGGCAGAATCTCTATAATCTCGCGCAACCCTTTTCCCCCTAAGTAAATTTTACAGCCATCATCAAGACCGGCAGGGGATACCATATTTAAAAGTTATGAGCGAAACGTTATGAGCGAAAAGTACGTTGTAACCTGGGACATGCTACAAATTCACGCCCGTAAGTTGGCTGCACGCCTGCTTCCAGCAGAACAATGGACGGGTATTATTGCCGTCAGCCGTGGTGGTCTGGTTCCTGCTGCTTTGCTGGCTCGTGAATTGAACATCCGCCACGTGGATACCGTGTGTATCTCCAGTTATGACCATGATCACCAGCGTGAGATGAAGGTTATCAAACGTGCAGAAGGTGATGGTGAAGGCTTTATCGTTATTGACGATTTGGTTGATACAGGTGGCACCGCTCAGGCAATTCGTGAAATGTATCCAAAAGCGCATTTTGTGACTATTTTCGCTAAACCAGCAGGTCGCCCGTTGGTTGATGACTACGTAGTTGATATTCCGCAAGATACCTGGATTGAGCAGCCTTGGGATATGGGGGTTGTTTTTGTCCCACCTCTAGTCGGCAAATAAATACCCGTCATAATTCAAGTTGCAGGGGTGTTGGCTGCCTTCACTCACCCCAGTCACTTAGTTATCTAAGCTCCTGGGGATTCGTTCAGTTGCCGCCTACCTGCATCTCGAATTATTTAGGGTATAGACTCATATAAACGCTCGGCTGTGCCGGGCGTTTTGCTTTTTTGGCCGATAAGATGCGCTATTAAGGTCAAGGTCTAAGGTCAAGGTCAACAGATTGATTTTTTAAATAACCTTACTGTTTGGGCCGACAAGCTTTTCAGGAGTTTGTTATAATCCTTACCCTGTAGGTGGTACGTCTGCCACTGCATTGCTGGTTTAAGGAGGATATGTCTGCCATGGCCCCTGCCAATCTTTCGGAAAAGCTGTTCAAGCCTAGATTCAAATACCCTGAGACTTCTACGCTGGTTCAGCGCGTTCATCATCAACAATCTACCCAAGTTCCTACGGCACTCGACGGCGAGCGTAGTCCATGCTGGTATCGCTCTATTAACCGGTTAATGTGGTTATGGCGTGGGATGAATTTGATTGAAATTGAACAGGTGTTGGCGCGTATTGCGGTCTCTGACGCCGAGCGTAGCGATCCGCGATTGCTGGACACCGTGATTGGTTATCGCGGTGGTAATTGGGTGTATGAGTGGTCAAACCATGCGATGACCTGGCAGAAGAAAGCGCAGGAAGCGACTGACGATAAACTTGCCAGCGAATATTGGCTGACCGCTGCTAATTTTTACAGCCTGGCAGGTTACCCACATTTAAAGGGCGATACGCTGGGGGAGCAGGCTGAAGTCTTGGCGAACAAAGCCTATGAGCAATCCGCGCTGCATTCCGAGCATCAGCTTAAAGAGTTGACGTTCAAAATTGCCGAAGGCGGAGAATTAACCGGCTTCTTACACTTGCCTAGTGAAGGTAAGGCACCGTTCCCGACGGTGCTGATCTGTGGCAGTTTGGATACGTTGCAAAGCGATTATCACCGTTTATTTCACGGTTATCTGGCTCCGCTAGGTATCGCGATGATGACCCTGGATATGCCATCAATCGGTTTCTCTTCCCGCTGGACGCTTAATCAAGACACCAGCTTCTTGCACCAGCAAGTACTAGAGCAACTGGCACGCTGCCCTTGGGTTGATGCGACCCGCGTCAGCCTGTTTGGTTTTCGGTTTGGTGCCAATGTAGCGGTGCGCGTTGGTTATCTTGCACCACAACGTGTTCGCGCAGTCGCTTGTCTTGCGCCGGTGGTACATAACCTGTTCATTGATTCGCAAAGGCAACAGCGTGCGCCAGATATGTATATGGATGTTCTCGCCAGTCGCATTGGCATGTCTTATGCCTCCGACGAAGCGTTAAAGGTCGAGCTGAACCGCTATTCTCTGAAAATGCAGGGGCTATTGGGGCGAAGAACGCGAACGCCGATGCTGTCTGCTTTTTGGCCCAAAGATCCGTTTAGCCCACCGGAAGAATCCAAACTTATTGCCGATTCTTCATCTGATGGCAAATTACTTTCTGTCTCGACAGAACCGCTGTATAGCGGCTTTGAGCGAGCATTAACTGAAATTTGTCAGTGGCTAGCGAAAAAAATGCGTTAACTAAGTGCTTGATAATTTCCCTTAGTTTGCTACAAATGTGGCTTACTATAAGGAGGTATATAATGACGTTACCAAGTGGTCACCCTAAAAGCCGGCTAATGAAACGTTTCGGTTCGTTAGGGCCATATATCAGAGAAGGAAAGTGTGAAAATAATCGCTTCTTCTTTGACTGTTTAGCGGTATGTGTAAACGTCAAACCCTCGCCTGAAAAGCGTGAGTTTTGGGGATGGTGGTTGGAGTTACAAGCTGAAACCGAACGTTTTACTTATGTTTATGAGTTCGGTCTTTTCGATAAAGAAGGGAACTGGAAAGCACAAAACATTAAAGATTCTGAAGTTCAAGATAAGCTACAAATTACGCTAGAAACGTTTTTCAAAAATTTGCATGGTGTCATTGACGAGCTGTCATTAGCATTACAACCTGCTGATGATTTAAGCAAACAACCGATCAAACTTTCTGCCTGATCGCGCGGCTTTTGTCCGCTCTGGCGCTTATATCTTGCTATTTCGCGTTATGCCTGTTGGCATAACGCTTCTCTCCTGCTAAAAAGCTTATTAATTTCCTTTTCATTCCATTTTTTAACTCCATAACGGCAGAAAGATTATGAGTGGTAGCCAAACCCTGGTTGTCAAACTAGGTACTAGCGTATTGACCGGCGGTTCGCGCCGTCTAAACCGCGCCCATATTGTCGAGTTGGTGCGCCAATGCGCTCAGCAACACGCGGCAGGGCATCGCATTGTGATTGTTACCTCTGGCGCGATTGCTGCCGGACGCGAACATTTGGGCTACCCCGAACTCCCCGCAACCATTGCTTCCAAGCAATTACTCGCTGCCGTTGGGCAAAGCCGTCTGATCCAACTGTGGGAACAACTGTTTTCTATTTATGGTATCCACGTTGGGCAGATGCTACTCACTCGTGCTGATATCGAAGACCGCGAGCGTTTCCTTAACGCTCGGGATACCATGAACGCTCTGCTAGATAACCATATCGTGCCGGTGATTAATGAGAACGATGCGGTTGCTACTGCTGAAATCAAAGTAGGCGATAATGATAACCTGTCTGCATTGGCGGCAATTTTAGCCGGTGCCGATAAACTGCTGCTGCTGACCGATCAGCCAGGTCTGTTCACCGCCGACCCGCGTACCAATCCGCAAGCTGAACTGATCCGTGAAATCACCACTATTGATGATGCGCTACGTGGTATTGCCGGGGATAGCGTTTCTGGTTTGGGCACGGGTGGGATGGCGACTAAATTGCAGGCTGCCGATGTTGCCTGCCGTGCGGGCATCGATACCATTATTGCGGCGGGTAGCCGCCCAGGTGTGATTGGCGATGTTATTGAAGGCACATCGGTCGGTACGCGCTTCCACGCGATGCAAACCCCGCTAGAAACCCGTAAGCGCTGGATATTTGGCGCACCGCCAGCAGGTGAGATTACTATTGACGACGGCGCAGTGTCCGCCATGTTGGAACGCGGGAGTTCGCTGCTGCCAAAAGGCATCCGTGAAGTGAAGGGCGATTTCTCCCGCGGTGAAGTGATCCGCATTCGTAATCTCAACGGGCGCGATTTAGCGCACGGTGTGAGCCGCTACAACAGCGATGCGATGCGCATGATTGCCGGCCATCACTCACAGCAGATAAATGACATTCTCGGTTATGAATACGGCCCGGTTGCCGTTCACCGCGACGACATGATCGTTAGTTAAGGAGTTCACTATGTTAGAAGCAATGGGTCAGGCCGCTAAACAAGCGTCCTACCAGCTCTCTACCTTAAGTACTGCGCAGAAAAACGCAGCGCTATTATTAATGGCTGACATGCTCGAGGCCAATAGCCAAAGCATTATCGATGCTAACAAGCTGGACATGGCTGCGGCCCGTGAAAGCGGCATGAGCGAAGCGTTGTTAGATCGCTTGTTGCTAACGCCTGCGCGTTTATCTGCGATTGCCAGCGACGTGCGCGATGTCTGCCGTTTAAGCGATCCGGTCGGGCAGGTGATTGACGGTTCACAGCTCGACAGCGGTCTGAAACTCGAACGTCGTCGTGTTCCGCTCGGCGTCATTGGCGTGATCTACGAAGCGCGTCCGAATGTGACTATTGACGTTGCCAGCCTGTGCTTGAAAACGGGTAACGCGGTTATCCTGCGCGGCGGGAAAGAAACGCATCACACCAATCTGGCAACCGTCAAAGTGATCCAGCAAGCGCTGGAACAAGGCGGTTTACCGGCGGCGGCGGTACAGGCTATTCAAAGCCCGGATCGCGAGCTGGTGGCCGAGATGCTGCGTTTGCATCAATACATCGACATGCTAATCCCACGCGGTGGCGCGGCGTTGCATAAATTATGCCGTGAACAATCCACTATTCCGGTGATCACCGGTGGTATCGGCGTATGCCACACCTTCGTTGATGAAAGCGTTGATTTCGAGAAAGCCTTAACGGTGATTGAAAGCGCGAAGGTACAGCGTCCAAGCGCTTGTAATAGCCTGGAAACGCTGCTGGTGCATCAAGCGATAGCCGACAGCTTCTTGCCAGCTCTCAGCGTACGTATGCATCAAGCCGGTGTGACCTTACACGCTAGCGAAAATGCCTTGCCGCTGTTAAGCAATGGCCCGGCAAGCGTTGTCGCTGTGACCGAAGAAGATTACCGCGATGAATGGCTGTCATTAGACCTTAATATCACTGTCGTTGCCGATCTCGATGCGGCCGTGGCGCATATTCGTCAATACGGCACCGAGCACTCTGATGCGATCCTGACGCGTTCGATCAGCAGCGCTGAACGCTTTGTCCGTGAAGTCGATTCTTCTGCCGTTTATGTCAATGCCAGTACACGTTTCACCGACGGCGGGCAGTTTGGCCTCGGCGCAGAAGTTGCCGTCAGCACCCAAAAACTCCACGCCCGCGGCCCAATGGGGCTGGAAGCGCTAACCACTTACAAGTGGATTGGCTACGGGGATGATTTGGTTCGCGCATAGTTGATGATGAATGCCTTCGACCCTAAAGGAGAGGGCAGTCAGCAAACACATTTAAGCGGGTTTCGCTCAGAGAGATTTGAGCGGGCCCGCTTTTTTATTGGCGGTAATAGACGATCGTTAAGTTGACGATATGCCCCTTTTAGCTCCAGTCCGCTCAATATTTGAGACAATTAGGTAGTCGAATAAATAATAAGAAAAAGTTAAGTGATCAGATAGATAATTCGTTTATAAAAATAACTTATTTATTATTCTGTAATATTTTATCCATATTTTGTATGTGGCTATGCCGATAAAGGCTCTTGCACTTAGTTTACAAAATCGTTTCAGCAATAAGAATATTCCCATATTCAATGGGTTTTAATGAAATGGTTTGCATCTGTAATCAAGCCATTAGGATAATTTATGACAAATAATTACAAACTAACAATTATCTTACTATAATAATTCTTCTGGATGAGGCATGTGCTCCATGTAAAACATGCTAACCTTAACCTGCCAAACCCACAGTACATCATGCCTGACGGGCTTTTTTGTATGTGAAATAGAACTAAAATTAGGCAGTTTAAACTCTGTTTATGTAGTATTGAACTTTCGTAAATTTTAAGTAAAACTAGTCTTACCACATCTAAAATAGCGGTCACAGTGCGGCTCTACCTTGTAAAGCCCATGCGGTAGCTATATTTTTGGTAATTAAAGCCATAATGTTTTGATTCGAGGACTCTTTTAAAAAAGAAAATTCAATCAATATGTTAATTCCGGCTTACTTATTACCTTCTGCATAATAAATAATATATTGGCAACGGAAAACCATGATGAATATGCGAATCGTCTTATCCCTGTTATTTGTATTAGCGGTATCTGGCTGTAAGGCACCGCCTAAGCCACAGATTACTGACGATACTATTGAAACTAGCCAGGTAAACGGTGTGACACTGACTCACCGTCATATTGTTCAACCACCAAAAGAATTTGAGCCTATCGGCGAGGATTACCGTGCACTTTATGGTGCATCTGTAATGAGCATTCCTGATTACAGCGGTAAGGTTATTCGTCAACTTGAGACCGGACAAACTTATGTCGTGTTGGGGCAGGTAGAACATTTCTGGATGGCGCTGGCAACTGAAGACAATAAAGACGAATTGATCGGTTACGTACCACTTCGTGCCGTAGTCAAAAGCGCGCTTTATGACCAAACGATTCGTGCTGATAGACCGCGTCCGCGTGCTAAAAAGAAAGCAGACTGTGTGTCGGTCGACCACAGTAGCAAAGCTTGTAAAAACGCTAACAGTGGCACTTGGATTATTAACTAATCCCGCCTTAACGAGCGACATCGTATGAAAAAAAACAATATATTACGGCAGGGAATGGCAGTGCTTTTCCTTGCCGCCTTAACCCTAATCGGTGGTTGTGTTTCGTCTTCACGCAGCGTTCCTTCCAATTACAGCCTGAACTTTAAGGCCCATCCGCAAATAAACGACTCCGCACCGCTGAAAGTCAGGGTGCTGCTGTTGAAGTCGGACGCTGATTTTATGTCTGCCGATTTCTACTCGTTGCAAAATAGTGCTCAAACCGTATTGGGTAATAATCTGCTCAATAGTGATGAGTTCTTCCTGATGCCTGGTCAGCTCAATAAAACCTTGAGCGGTCAGAGCGTTGAAGGCGCTCGTTATATTGGGATTATGGCGGAGTATCAATCTTTGGATGGCAAAAAGTGGCGCATTTCCTTGCCGCTTCCTGTGCCAAGCCAAAACAGCGTGTATAAATTCTGGAAATGGTCGTCGGACGAATTGCAAGCTAACATTTTTCTTGATGTGAATGGCGTTCGTGCCGTTAGCGAATAAGGGATATCCAGGCGCATTGCGCCTTATGGGAAATCAGTATGAACAAAGCAGAAAAGGTCGTCTGGACCGAAGGGATGTTCCTACGTCCGCACCATTTCCAACGTGCGGAAAGCCACCTGCAACACCATATTCGTGAATGGGGAAACCTGCAGCGGCCATATCTTTGGGGCTTTTTGGACCTGGAGTTTGATGAAGCGATGCTACGTCAAGGTCGAGTTGCACTGAGCTACGCCAGCGGCCTGTTGCCGGATGGTACGCCGTTCTCTTTCCGCGATGCTCGCCACGGCCCTGCACCACTCGATATTCCCGATAACCTTTCCCATGAACGCGTCGTACTGGCCTTGCCATCGCGTCGTGGCGGCCGAGAAGAAGTTATTTTCAGCGAATCTGCTGACTCTTTGGCGCGTTATATCAGTTTTGAAGAAGAAATTGATGACGATAACGCCATCTCTGTTGGCGCGGCTGCCGTGCAGTTTGGCCGCCTGCGTTTGAAACTGATGCTGGAAAGCGAACTGACTGCCGAATGGACGGCGATTGGCGTCGCGCAGGTTATTGAGAAACGCAACGATAAACAAGTGCGCCTCGATACCGCTTACATTCCGCCGACGCTCAACGTCATTAATAACCTGACGTTGTACGGCATGCTCAATGATATGCAGGGTTTACTTTCTCAACGCAGTCAGCAAATTGGCCAGCGTTTAAAGCAGCCGGGCCGCTTTAATACTTCCGAGATGGTTGAGTTCATGCTGCTGGCGCTGATTAACCAGAATTTGGGGCATGTTACCCATCTGAAAAGCCTGCCGCTATTACATCCCGAATCGCTGTGGCGAGACTGGATAACCTTCGCCACACAATTGAGTACCTGGACGGCAGCACGCACGCCGGACGGTTCATTGCCTGTTTACGATCACGATAATTTGGCCGGATGTTTTGGCAAGCTGCTTTTGCTATTGCGCCAAGGTCTGTCATTGGTGATGGAAGAAAATGCAATCCAACTGCCGCTCACCGAGCGTTCTCATGGCCTGAATGTGGCAACGGTTCCAGAGAGCAATATGGTGCGCGAATTTGGCTTTGTACTGGCGGTGAAAGCCAGCATTCCGGGCGAAGCACTCAAAACCCACTTCCCGGCGCAGATGAAAATTGCTCCGGTCAGCAAGATTCGCGATCTGGTACAGCTGCAACTACCGGGCATCGTGTTACGTGCCATGTCAGTCGCCCCGCCACAAATCCCATGGCATTCCGGCTATAGCTATTTCGAGTTGGAGAAGGGCAGCGAACTGTGGAAAGAAATGGAAAAGTCTGGCGCATTTGCTCTGCACCTTGCGGGCGAATTCCCAGGTCTTGATATGGAGTTTTGGGCCATCCGTAGCCCGACCGAATAACTCAACGAGCGCTGAATATGCAGGAACGACAATCCACTGGTAGCGATGCCATTTTTTCAGGTAGCAGCAGTAACAATCCGCTGGTAGCCGCGGCTAACCCGCTGCTTAATGCCATACCGCAAATTCGTCATTCGGTATCCCATGACGATCAGGCAGGGCTACGTCAACGCCTGATCGACGAAATACGCCGTTTTGAGGTACGCAGCCAACAGGCGGGGCTGCCTTATGAAGTGATTGTCGGCGCTCGTTATTGTTTATGTACCGCGCTCGATGAGGCCGCTGCATTAACCCCGTGGGGCAGTCGCGGCGTCTGGTCCGGCAGTGGTCTATTGGTGACCTTCCATAATGAAACCTGGGGCGGGGAGAAATTCTTCCAACTCCTGGCGCGTTTATCGCAAAATCCGCGTGAACATATCAATTTGCTGGAGTTGATCAACTTCTGCCTGTTACTCGGTTTTGAAGGACGTTATCGCGTGCTGGATAACGGGCGCACACAAATTGACACCATCAAACAGCGTCTGTGGCAAATGATCCGCAGCGTGCGTGGCAGCTACCCGCCGCCGCTGTCGCCACATCCAGAAGATCAGCCGGTATTACGCAAACTCTGGCGTCCGTTGGTGCCGCTGTGGGCCTGTGTCGCATTGGCTGGTTTTATCGCTTGCCTGTTCTACATCACGCTTAACTGGCATCTGGGGGATAACACCAACGCGGTGATGGCCAAGATTTATCAAACACCGCTACCGGAAGCCAGTATTCAGCAGCCGGCGGTCAATCAGCCCGCGGTGCTTAACTTACGTACTTTCCTGCGCCCAGAAATTCAGGCCGGTTTGATTGCCGTACGCGATGAGGCTGACCGCAGCGTGGTGACACTAAAAGGTGATGGCCTGTTTGCTTCAGCCTCTACCGTGGTTCGTGACCGTTATGATCCGGTGATCAGCCGCATTGCTCAAGCAATGAACAATGTCAGCGGCAAGATTCTGGTCGTGGGTTATAGCGACAATGTGCCGATTCGCAGCGCGCGTTTCGCCTCAAACTATGAGCTCTCACTCGATCGCGCCCGCTCGGTACAGTCGATGTTGCAAAAGCATCTTTCTCAACCGCAACGGGCAAAAGCTGAAGGCCGTGGCGAGATGAACCCAATTGCACCGAACAACACCCCTGAGAACCGCGCCCGTAACCGCCGTGTGGAAATTACTCTGCTGGTGTCACCCGATAACACGCTAGCCGAGCTGAACGGATTGCCGCAAGGAAATTAAGGAATGCTGACTCTTCTCATTTCAATTATTACCAACCGCATACTTTGGGGTTTCCTCGGGGTGACGGCGTTTTCCGCCGTGGTGTGGATGATTGGCCCACTGCTATCGATTGTCGATACCCGTCCGTTTGAATCGACACAAAACCGCGTCATCTGTATCGGGTTATTGTATTTGGTATGGATACACAGCCACGTTGTCCCACGTATTTATAACGCGTGGCTTAATCGTAAGCTGATGGACAACCTGAAAGAAAACGCCGGTGAAAACCCGAAAAAGCCGGGCGATCATCAACGTCTGAATAACGAGGATCAGATCCTCGCCGATCGCTTTGACGAGGCGGCGCAGATCCTTAAAAAAGCCCACTTTAGTAAATCTGGTCAGGCGGGTGCCCAGTGGTCGCAGCGCTTTAGCTCACAATATCTCTATCAGCTGCCGTGGTACGTGATTATCGGTGCACCAGGCTCGGGGAAAACAACCGCGCTGGTCAATTCCGGTTTGCAATTCCCGTTGGCCGATCGCTTCGGCAAGACTGCGCTACGTGGTATCGGTGGTACGCGTAACTGCGACTGGTGGTTTACCAATGAAGCCGTGTTACTCGATACGGCAGGGCGCTATACCACGCAAGAGAGTCAGCAGGCGCAGGATGCCAGTGAATGGCTGCGTTTTGTCGGCTTACTAAGCAAGTACCGTCGTCGTCAGCCAATTAACGGCGTGATCATTACTGTCAGCGTCTCCGACTTGCTCACCCAATCGGCGGAAGCCTCGCAGCAGCAGGCGGTAAACCTGCGCCAACGTTTATCTGAACTGCATGAGCAACTGGGTATTCGTTTCCCGGTTTATGTGTTGGTCACTAAAGCGGACTTGTTAAAAGGTTTCCGCGCTTACTTTGCTCGTTTTGACAAAGCTCAGCGCGATCAAATCTGGGGCTTTACCTTCCCATGGGAACAGTCTAAACACGCCGATTTTGACTTAATGGGCAGCTTCACCCAAGAGTTTGCTTTGCTGCAACAGCGACTTGATGCCGGCTTGGCCGATACTTTGCTGCAAGAGAGCGATGCCAAAGCGCGTGCCGAATGTTATCTCTTCCCGCAGGAGTTTGCGGCGCTGCGTCCGTTACTGGCCGATTATCTGAGCACGGTGTTTGCCCGTTCTAATTTTGAAACCGAATTCTCGCCGCGCGGTATCTACCTGGCCAGCGGTACGCAAGAAGGCTTGCCGTTTGACCGCGTGATGGGCGAATTGAACCGCGCCCTGTCATTACCAGAAGGCAGTGACAGCGATAGCTGGGATTCAGTCAGTAAAGAAGCACCGATTCCAGGTGGCAAAGGCCAAAGCTTCTTTATTAAAAACTTGCTGCAAAACGTGGTCTTCCAGGAAGCCGGAATTGCCGGACAAAACCGCTGGTGGGAACTGCGTAACCGGGCGGTAATTTGGTCTGGTTATGCCGTGCTGTTAGCGTTGCTGGTGATTTTGGGTGGGTTGTGGTTTGCCAGCTATGGCAATAACAAAAGCTATCTGCAAGATGTGCAGGCCAAAGTGCCGGGCGTTGAACAACAGAGCAAAGCCTTACAAGCCAACAACCAGCGCGATCTTTTCTCACAGCTACCGCTGTTGAATAGCCTGCTGGAATTACCAAAAAGTGAAGAGTTCGACGTTAATCATCCACCGATCACCCGCCGTATGGGGCTATACCGCGGCTATGACGTCAGTGACGCTTCGCAATCGTTGTACCAAAAAGCGCTCGAACAGATGCTATTGCCTGAAGTGGCGATGCGTATTACCAACTGGCTGCGCAACGACAACGGCAGCGATGTGGAATACAGCTATGAAGCGCTAAAAGCCTATCAAATGCTGTATCAGCCGAAGCATTACGATGGCAAATTCTTACAGTCTTGGGTGATGCTCAATCTGGAACGTAACTTGCCGCAAAACGTCACCAAAGCGCAGTTACGCCAGTTAGAATGGCATTTAGCACAGTTGCTTGAGTCCAAAATTCAGACATCGCCGTATGCCAAAGATGATGCGTTGATTTCCCGCCAACAGGCACTGATCAACCAAAAGCCGCTATCAGCACGCGTTTACGGTCGCCTCAAACGCCTGCTGGAGAATGATGAAAACGTAAAACCGGTTTCGCTTGCCACGCTTGGCGGCCCGCAGAGTGAACTGGTGTTCTCGCGTAAAAGCGGCAAATCAATCGGTGATGGCGTGCCGGGGCTATTTACCCCGGACGGCTACTGGAAAAACTTTAACGGTCAAATAGATAAGGTCACCGCGTCGCTGCACGACGATGATACCTGGGTGCTGGGTGCGAATACGGCGCAGGAAGACAAGCAGCAAACGGATAATGCCGTGCGCCAGCTCTACATGCGCGATTTTATCGGCCAATGGGATAGCTTCCTCAGCGATATCCAGCTGAATAACAGCGCCGATCTCTCCCAGCGTATTAACACGGCACGCTTGTTATCTGGCACGAATTCACCGCTGCGCCGCTTGGTACTGAATTTAAGTCAGGTGCTAACGTTATCTCGCGAAGCACCGGATGATGCCAGCAAGGCTAAACCTAAGGATAACGGCAGTAGTTCGACCCAAACTTTAGAAGCGTTGTTTAGCAATAAAGATAATGGTCCAACCGCGGCGGCCGCGGTAGTACAGAGTCCAGAACAAGTGGTGACCGACCACTATGCACCTATTATCGAGTTGGCTCAGCCGCTGGAAAAAGGTGGGAAAACCATCGTCTTTGATGATTTCCTTAAGCAGGTCGATGAGCTTTATCGTTATCTGACGGCCGTGCAAGATGCTGCTAATAGCGGAATGCCAGCGCCAAGCGGCGAAGCTATCAGCCGATTGCAGGCGAGCGCCGGACGCTTGCCGGGCGGTCTACAAACCATGTTTAGCAACATGGCAGTCGGTGCCAGCAGCGATACGCAGCGCCGGGATCTAGATAATGTGCGTAAACGAATTAGCGTCGAAGTTGGCAGTTTCTGTCGTCAGGCTATTGCCGGTCGTTATCCGCTGGTACGTTCTGCCAGCAGCGAAGTCACCCCGGATGATTTGGCGCGCATGTTTGCACCAGGTACCGGGCTGATGGATACCTTCTTCCGCGATAACCTGGCGAATAAAATCGATACCACTCAGGCCAGTTGGCGCTTTATGCCCGGTATTGATGGCAAAACTTTACCGGGTAGTGAAGGGCTGCTGCGTCCGTTCCAGCAGGCGCAGTACATTCGTGATGCCTTTTTTGCCAACGGTGCAACGACCCCTTCTTTCCGCGTCACAGTGCGTACCGTGCAGATGGATAACAATATCCTGAATCTGACGTTGGACGTTGATGGGCAGCTGCTGCGCTATAGCCACGGCCCGCAGGCGGTACAGATGGTGAGTTGGCCGGGGCCGGGCGGTACCAGCCAGGTGCGCATGCAACTGGGGCTGACCAACGGTACAACGTCAACCTTGGTCACTAATGGTGCCTGGGCACTGAACCGCTTCTTCGACAAAGCGCGTATTTCGCCGGGTAGCGGCAGTCTCAGTCGTCAGGCCACCTTTAGTGTTGATGGTCATCAAGTGACACTAGAGTTTACGCCAAACAGTATCCGTAACCCTTTCCAGTCTCCTGGCTTCTCATGCCCATAACCGCAAGGACCTAAGCATGACAACGACTCCTGTGACGAGCACGCCAGCGATTAGCTGGTATGGAAAATTACCCAGCGTTGGCGACTTTTTACAACGCCGCTTTCCTGAAGTCATCCAGCGCCAGTGGTCGCACTGGTTTCAGGTTGGCCTGCTGAATTGGCAAAAGGAGCAAGAGCGGGGCGTCTCTGGCCGCCAGTTTAGCAATGCGCCAGTGTGGAATTTTGTAGTACCGCCAATGCTTGGTAGCCAGCAGGTTCAGATGGGCTGTCTGCTGCCGGGACGTGACAGCGTGGGCCGACAATATCCGGTATGTGCCTTGCTGGCCTTTAATCCTGGACAGTGGTCGGTGCGTCAACTGGCACAAGCGGGAAATTGGTACGAACAACTGGGGCGTACATTGTTACACGCCGTGCGCAATGGCTTTTCTGCTGAGCAACTAGACCAAGCCTTGCTGGCTATCCCCGCGCCACCGCTGGCTCCGATTGAAACACGTTCAGAAATCCTTGATGTCATTGGTTATGACGGTGAGGGCAGCAGCACGTTGGGTTGGCAACAAGCAGCAGACTGTTTTGACCCACAGCGTCAGACCAGCTTCTGGTGGACCAATCGCAGCGATGGCTATCCGCTTTATACCCATGTGCATAGCGGCAATTTTACCGGGCAACTTTTCTCTCTGCTGTTCGCTCCTGCTGGTGGAGCTCGACCGGGGCGACATGGGCTTTATCCGCCCATGTTTGAGTAAGTAAGACGTTTCAATAAGTAAGACGTTTGAAAAAGCATGACGTTTAAATAGCAGGTACGCATGAATATTGATGATTTCCTCACCCCGGTTAGCCCTGAGCAACCCTGCGGCGAGAATCTAGAATACGACGCCGATTTTCAGGCGATGGAACAGGCCAGTCAGGGAAAAGTAGAACAGCAGTTCGGCGATACGATTATTCCAGCAGAACCTGCCGATTGGACTAAAGTTGAGAAACTGGCCTCTGCTTTGCTAACGCGCACCAAAGACCTACGCGTCATGCTGGCACTGACCCACGCGTGGACCAAACGCCGGGGTTTAGCGGGTTATGCCGATGGTTTATTGCTGATTCAACAAGCGCTGTCACTGTACTGGGATAGCCTCTATCCGCCGCAAGAAGAGTATGGCGAAATCGACCCGTTTTATCGTATTAACGCGTTGGCTGCGCTGAGTGACAAATCTTCGTTGACCAGCGCACTGCGTCAATCGAGTTTATTACGCAGCGGGGCTGATGAGATTTCTTTACGTGATGCGCAGGCATTACTCGATGGCAGCAAAACCGAATGCCCAGATTATCCGGGCGGCCGTTCGCGTCTGGTTGATGAACTGGCACGCGGTGGCCAAGCGGGTATTGACGCTATTTTGCAGATCCATCCTCGCTTGCAGACTATTCGCGAGATGCTGGTCGGCTACCTGAGCGAAAGCGGGGCGCCGGAAATGGAGCAGTTGCAGAAGACGGTTTCCTTGGTGGCCTCGGCCTGTCAGGCCACCGATCTGGGGTCGTTCATCCCAACGCGTGAACAGTTGGAGGCACCGATGGAAAACGAGGTGGTGAATGTTGCAGCACCGGCACGTCAGCCAACCGACTGGCGCAGCGTGCAGGCTACCACGCGTGAAGATGCTCAGCTCATGCTCGAGAAAGTTAAACAGTACTTCGTGCAGTACGAGCCAAGCCATCCGGCACCGCTGATGATTGAACGTGTACAGCGGGTGATTGAGATGAACTTTATGGACATTATTCGTGATTTGGCACCGGACGGCGTCAATCAACTAGAAAACATTTTGGGACGTCGCGATTGACGCGTCCGCCCGTTACAACGGCCGGCATGATGCCCGCCGTCAAACCCTCACCGCGCATATTCGATGGAGAACACCATGGCAATGAGTAACAGTGGGCAAAAATTTATCGCCCGTAACCGAGCGCCCCGCGTGCAGATTGAGTACGACGTAGAGATTTATGGCGCGGAACGCAAAATCCAGCTGCCGTTTGTCATGGGGGTCATGGCTGATCTGGTCGGTAAACCCGTCGAGAACCTGCCTGCGGTTGATGAGCGTAAATTCCTTGAGATCGACATTGATAACTTTGACGAACGCATGAAAGCGCTGAAACCACGCGTAGCGTTCCAGGTCGACAATACGTTGACTGGCGAAGGAAAACTCAATGTCGACCTCACTTTCGACAGCATGGAAGACTTCTTGCCGGATGCAGTGGCACGTAAAGTTGAGCCGCTTAACAAGCTGCTAGAAGCGCGCACTCAACTGTCTAACCTGCTGACCTACATGGATGGCAAAAATGGCGCTGAAGAGTTGATTGCCAAAGTGCTGCAAGATCCTACGCTGCTCAAGAGTCTGAGCCAGTTGCCGAAAAATGACGATGGCGCTAAAGGTCACGAGGAGTAATCGATGAGCAATCCTTCTTCGCAGCATGAACAACAGTCCCAACAGGCGTTCAGCCAGGACGAATTCAGCGCGCTGCTCAATAAAGAATTTCGCCCAAAAACCGATCAGGCACGATCTGCGGTAGAAAGCGCGGTACAAACTCTGGCGCAACAAGCGTTGGAAAACACCGTTACGCTCTCTTCTGATACTTATCGCACCATTCAGAATTTGATCGCCGGGATCGACGAAAAACTGTCTCAACAGGTGAACCAGATCATTCACCATGACGAGTTCCAGAAACTGGAAAGCGCCTGGCGTGGTTTGAATCATTTGGTGAATAACACCGAAACCGATGAGATGCTGAAAATTCGCTTTATGAGCATCTCCAAACAAGAGCTGGGCCGCACCCTGAAACGCTTTAAAGGCGTGGGCTGGGACCAAAGCCCAATCTTCAAAAAAATCTACGAAGAAGAGTATGGCCAGTTTGGTGGCGAACCCTTCGGCTGCCTGGTTGGCGATTACTACTTCGACCACAGTCCGCAGGATGTTGAACTGCTGGGCGAAATCGCGCGCATTGGCGCCGCTTCACACTGTCCGTTCATTACCGGTACCGCGCCAAGCGTCATGCAGATGGAATCTTGGCAGGAACTGGCGAACCCGCGCGATCTGACCAAGATTTTCCAGAACACCGAATACGCCGCATGGCGCTCGCTGCGTGAATCTGAAGATGCACGTTACCTCGGTTTGGTAATGCCGCGCTTCTTGTCGCGTCTGCCTTATGGCATTCGTACTAACCCGGTGGACAGCTTCGATTTTGAAGAAGAGACCGAAGGCGCAGATCACGGCAACTACACTTGGGCTAACGCGGCTTATGCCATGGCGGCCAACATCAACCGTTCATTCAAAGAATTCGGCTGGTGTACCTCGATTCGCGGTGTGGAATCTGGCGGTGCGGTAGAAAACTTGCCGTGTCACACCTTCCCAAGTGACGACGGCGGCGTGGACATGAAGTGTCCGACCGAAATCGCTATCAGCGACCGTCGTGAAGCCGAGCTGGCGAAAAACGGCTTTATGCCGCTGATCCACCGTAAAAACTCTGACTTCGCCGCATTTATCGGCGCACAGTCGCTGCAAAAACCGGCGGAATACCACGATGCTGATGCCACCGCTAATGCGCGTTTGGCCTCTCGTTTACCATATCTGTTCGCCTGCTGCCGCTTTGCGCACTACCTGAAGTGCATCGTGCGTGACAAGATTGGTTCATTCCGCGAGCGTGACGAAATGGAACGTTGGTTGAATGACTGGGTAATGAACTACGTCGACGGTGACCCGGCGAACTCCTCACAAGAGACCAAAGCACGTAAGCCGCTGGCTGCTGCGGAAGTACAAGTGGAAGAGATCGAAGACAACCCGGGTTACTACACGGCTAAGTTCTTCCTGCGTCCGCACTACCAGTTGGAAGGCCTGACCGTTTCGCTGCGTCTGGTTTCTAAATTGCCATCGCTGAAGTCGAAAGAAGCGTAATGGTTGCAACTGCAACTTGAAGTATAAGGGTAATAGAATAAATACAACCACACGGCGAGTTTTGGAAAATGCCGTGTGGTTTAAAGCCAGTTTATAGGAGATAACTATGCCGATGAGTTCACCAAAGCAAATCGCTGATGGAATGCTGAAGTTCTTCGAAAATCGTAAAAAAAGCAACGCTGAAGTTTTTTTTCAAGGTGCCGTTAGCGGTTTTATGGATATTCCAGAGGATTTGTGGGCTCTGACTCGAGATTTTCTTGATAGTGATAACCGCTGGCGAAATGAGACAGACCGAATTAGGCTATTAACACTCATTAAAAGAGGTGTGACATCAGAAGATGTTAGAAAGACTATTACTATAATTATACGGAAATATCTTTCTGGCTTGACCCAAGAACAGTCTGAGAAGTTATTTATAAAAATGGCTGGGAAGCAATTAGGCTCTATAGCTTTTAAAACATTCTTTGTGAATGAATTGGTTTCATTGTTTGCTGCTAGGGTTATTCCTAGGTTTTTGGTTTCAGCGGGTATGACCGGTGTTTTAAGTATTGGCGCATCAATTTCAAGATCAATTTATACATCTTATGAATTAAAGAAAATAAATCAAAGTATATATAATGAATTAAGAGGTGCTGGTGATTTGGATCTTCTATACTTTTTTATTGAGGACAGTGTTCAGCCTTTTATTGAAGCGATGAAATATCAAGGGCTAAATAGCTCGATAGACAGTGAAATATTTAATTATTTTTTAGATGGAGTGCCACGTGCCTGAAAAAATAATTAAATACTTCCTAGCTTATGCATTGATTTTTATATCTTTTCTTAGTTTCTTCACATGCCTGGCATATTATTTTTTTATTGCTGATTGGGGCGGTGATGTGATGAGTAAATGGATGAACGCAGTAATTATGATTTGTATAATTGCTACGTCCATGTTTATTTATTCGGTTGCGGATAAAATTAAGTCTAAAGCTTGATTTTTTTATATATTTTCCGCGTAATAATCCAGGCAAGTACTATTATTAGCAAGAAGATAGTCTTGCCAAAGATCACGCCTGATGATTGCCAAGTAAATGTTTCGTATGATATTACATTGTTGAACGAACTAATAATGTCTATTAATGAATAAATACCTATTATCAATAATAAGATTGATAATGAAAATAAAATATTAGCTTTCATGTTTAATTCCTATTGTTTACAAAATCATCTACAGATAATGCATTCTAGTTTGTCTCTGAAACGTTTGTCCAGATTTTAATTTTAGTTTTCTTCTCAAAGACATACTGTCTTGTTGAGAATATTCTGAATAATCTGATTTATATCGCTGAGGCTATCATTTGATATATGTAAATAAAATACATATTATTTTATCTTGCAGTATGATGAATTATATAAATTGAACTTACCTCCTTTAAAGCGTTATCGCAACAAGTCATAGTAACCTAGCACATTAATGGTTAGAAACGCCGGTGGTTCGATGAACATGCTCAAGGGGTGCAGAACATATTCGCTCCGATACGTTTCGTATTTATATGTATTTATTAAAGAACAATAAATGAAAAAGACATCGTTTCTGCTGTCATTGGCTGTTAGAGGAATGTATCTCGCGCCGTTGCCAGTAGCTGCGATATCTAAATAAAACTGATTGTTTATCGACGATTATCAATCATTGCGTTTTTACAATGATAAGGCACTAAAACCAGATACTTTGTGCGAAGTAGTATTTAGTTATTTTAAAAAGCTATCAGCAGAGCGCTTGCAATAAAGAGCATCTTGCTTAATTGATATCGCTCTGGAAAATCATCCTAGTGATTTTTAAATGACTTTGTACATAGCCTCATTTTTGATCAAACCCTAATTAAATTTAGCCACCTGGTTTATATCGGGAGGCTGAGAAAGCTAAATAAACATCCTGTTTATTTAGTGCGAGGCAGAGGTAAAATATGGACGGTTTTATTCGGCCCCATGCTTTCCTGTTTGCCATATAAGTGCTTTTTCTAAAGCAATAATTTTCATTAACGAAGAGTAGATACTATGGCTATTGATATGTTCCTGAAAGTTGATGGTGTGACCGGCGAATCTAAAGATTCTAACCACACTGGCTGGACTGACATCACTTCCTTCTCTTGGGGCGCATCCCAACCGGGAAATATGGGCGTTGGTGGCGGCGGCGGTGCCGGCAAAGTTAACTTTAACGATCTGCATGTGAATGCGCTGATCGACAAATCCACTACAGCAATTCTTAAGCACTGTGCAAGCGGTAAACACTTGAGCAAAGTTGAGCTGTCTGTTTGCAAAGCGGGTGGTCAGCAAGTTGAGTACGCACGTATCACGCTGGAAGATGTTCTTGTCACTTCCTTGCAGTATACCGGTGCTGATAATGGCGATACCGTTGGTGTGACTTATGCCTTCCAAGCTTCTAAAGTGAAACAGCAATACTGGGAGCAGACCTCTGCTGGCGGTAAAGGCGCAGAAAGCAGCGCTGGCTGGAACATCAAAGAAAACAAAGAAGCATAATATCGACCCCTCCCTTTTGGGGAGGGGTTTTACTACGCCGGTCAGGGTTTGCTGGATAACGATGATAAATATTCCAAAGAAAACGCTCACAAGCCTATTACTACTTGTTCCTTCGGTTTTGTTCGCTGATGCCAACCTAACGTTGGTCACCGTAAAGCCTTTTGAAAAATCAATTTATCAGGCTGCTGAAAATCAAAATATCAATAATGGTTCACCTACGGATAAACAAAGTTTCGCGTTAGAAAGCAGCGGCAAAGCGATAGGTTATTTCTTGGCGGGCCAAGGTTTCAATCAGAGAGATGATTCCGTGTGTTTTGTTGCGTGGTCAACACAATCTCCACATATCACTACTCTCATTCCAACCATTGGCTATGGTAACTGGGAATCTGAGATATGTAATGACACCAAAGCGGTAGGGATTATTTCCGCACCGAATAACACGGCTCTCAAACTGGCGGTCATTTATCAAGTGCAATCACCCAATGCAACGGCGACAGAATCTGTCATTTTTAATGTGAGTAATAGTGCACTGGCTGTAGATGAAAACCTCACTGAGAGAATAGGTGCGCAGGGCGCAACGACTATCAAAGAACTCAAATCGCTTTATAACAATCAATAAAGAAAATCATAAAGAGGCTGAATCTCTATTTTGGTATTAAAAACATCGGTAACGTTAATATGAATAAGACATCTTTGCTTAATACCTCATTCTGCCTATTAGCCTTTAGCGCATTATCTTTTACCACAATGGCACTTGCCGCTGAAGATTGCTCCAAAAAGACCAGCGATCCAGAAGTATTCACCTGCGCTGCGAACAACCGAACCGTGGCAGAAAAACAGCTAAACAGCGCTTATGCCGATGCTAAAAAGCGTATCGATGCGGCGTTCTCTCAGGATGCTGATATCAAAAAACAGTATCTGGCAGTATTTTTAGACTCACAGCGCAGCTGGTTAAAATATCGTGATACTCAATGCCAGTTAGTGGCACATATTGCTGATAAAAATAGTAACCCTTATCAGGTCTTCACTAACAATTGTATTGCTAACCTCGATGAAGAAAGAACCAAACAGTTAAAAGAAATTCCCTACGATTAATGTTGATATATGGCTAAATAAAAACATACGAATGTAATAACCCTAATGCCGAGCGAAATAAAAAATGACCTCAAAATATATAAAATCTGTGGTGGCATTTTTATTTATTGGATCTTGGTCTGTCTCAGTTTTGGCCGAAGATCAAACTGATTTAATGGGGAAATGGCAAGTTGTAGGGGCTTCTATCAACACCGAGTCTCAACGGACGTTGAATTATCAATACAACGATGACCGGCTGGTGGGGCGTGAACTGACGATAACACCACAGTCGATACTCTCAAACCTTCCTGGTAGTAACCACTGCCAGTCGCCGAGCTTTCAACAGCAGGAGCTCACGTTAGATAGCTGGGTGAAGAAAGCGGTGGGTGAGGCGGAGAGTGCTGATGCCAAAAGCTATAACCTTGGCTCGCCGGGAAATGATAGCGTCACGGTATTCAACATCAACTGCCAGAACGGAACGTTCTCGGGCGAGGGTGACGCGGATAATGTATTGATTGCCCTCTCGAGACATAAAATACGACTTAATTGGAGTGATGGTACTATTTTGATCCTTATTCCAGCCGATACGAACACTTTGCCACAACCGTCTTTCTCCTGCGCTAAAGCGAACAATGATACGGAGAATGCGATTTGTAATGATGCTGAGCTTGCTGCTTATGATGTCAGTGTTGATCGCGCTTTTAACTTCTGGCGTAAGCAGGCGGTGGCAGCCGGTAACAGCGTTGTGCAGCATCGAATACTCAAAACCCAAAGAGCCTGGTTACATGAGCGTAATAGCTGCGGTGAAGATAAAACCTGTCTGCGAACTCAGATGCAGCAACGTCTGGAATCTTTGGCTCATGCGATGGATGAGCAATAAAGTGATATCGACAAACGGAATGAACATGAAAAAGATAATACTCATCCCATTGGCTGCATTGTTATTTCTACCCAGCGTTTTTGCCGCGGATGTCTGTTCTGATCCGGCTTCGGATGTCGATGTATTGAACTGTGCGTTACAAGACAGAGAGCGTGCTGAAGTATCATTAAACCAGCAATATTTAGCGGCGAAAAAACGTATTGCAAGTCGTTATGCTGCTTCTCCCAAACTGGCCAGTGAATATCAAGAAACGTTACTTGATTCGCAGCGTGGCTGGCTTAAATATCGGGAGGGGCAGTGCAAACTTGAGGCCTTTTTGGCCGAAGAGAAAACCAGTGCCAACCAAGCGCTGGTGAGTCATTGTGTTGCCCATTTAAATAAACAACGTATTAATCAGTTAAAAGCGATGCCCTATGAATAAACCGACACAAGCAAAGAATAGAGCTGAGGAATTTAATTGCTGAGTTTTCTACTCATTCTGCGCTGAATTTGCATGTAAGATATTCTTTAGTATTAATAACCCACAGACTACAAACGTTGCGAGCCTTCACCGAGACTCACAACGTTTGAGTGCTCATCATACCCAGGTAGGATTAAGCTATGCGATTCACCATTATTTCGACCAAACCCGGCCATCAGCCACCGCAAAGCAGCTGCGATTTTTACCAGCCGGGCGGCACCATTGGACGCGGCACCGATAACAATTTGGTGTTGCCAGACAATGAGAGAATCATTTCTCGGTTACAGGCCATTGTGCATATTGCCGCTGACGACGAATGCCGTATTACCAATCGCGGCAATGTCACTCGTGTTGTTCTCAATGATATTCCGTTAGAGCGTGGCCGCCAGGTTGAGCTTCAAGACGGCGATATCCTTGGTATTGATGACTATTTGATTGAAGTCACTGATTTGACGCCACGCAGCCAACCGGCTAGTCGCCTGTCTGCCGTGTCTCAACCGATTAGCAAATCGTCTGCTAGCAGACAGGCTGCCCATGCAGCTAAAGATAGCGGGCCTACTGCGGTACCGACCGAAATTTGGGATAGCCTGATGCAGGAGTTTTCTATCTCCGACAGTATCTCGAGTAGCCGTCAGAAACCGCAGGATGTGCAGAACTTTAATCCGTTTACCGCACCGAAAGAGCCGGAACGCAATCCAGAAGATCCACTGGCTCATTTCACTACCAGTAGTGAGCCGCTGTTTGAACAGAAAAGAGTTGATACCGACAAACTGTTTAGCGAAGACGCGCTGTTTAAAAGCGACAGTATCTTTAATGACGTCACGCCAAGTAGCTTAGTTCCACCGGTTGGCGAACGTGCGCGCGAGACCAAAAAACACTCAGCTGATGAGCTCGATCCTTTGGCTCTGTTTGGTGGGAGTGCCGGCGGTCAAAGCCAAACCCGCGGTGACGACCCGCTAGGATTAATGATGGGAGGCGCAGTTCCACTTACCCAGCCTGACAGTTCAACGCCTGCATCAAAGGCTGCGCCAGAGCGGGAGCAGCAAAACCGCGCCATTCCTATGCCGCCGCCGAAAGCGCAGGAATCGAGTGATATTCTCTCGACGCTGGGACAGACTTCGTTGAATGATTCGCCATTGTTTGTTGGTGAAGAGTTTGCTGGAGAAGAGTTGGCGGGTGAAGCTTTTACCAATGAATCTCAGGTAAATAATCACATTGCTGATGAGCGTTTCACTAGCGAAGTGCGCACCGAGCAGCAATCGTTGCAGCGGCAGGCCGTCCAGCAACAAGAATCTCAGCAGCCACAGGCCGCCAGTGACGCCCAAGATTACGCTGGGATCACCTTGCCAACGCCGCAGGCGGTGCAGCGTCATGCCGCACAAGTCCCGAAAGGGCGTCTGCGTATTGATCCGGTACAAAGCGGTTCTGGGCAAGCAGATGCGCCATCCAAACCCTCGAGCGGCGATGTGCTGCAAGGTGAATTGCTCGAAGCATTGCTTGAAGGCATGGGCCTTGGTGATATGAAGCCAGTGCCGCAGTTTGACCGGGAAAATATGCGTCAGCTCGGGCAGATGCTTAGCATGTTCTCTCAAGGTACGGTGGCATTGCTTTCCTCGCGCTCGATTCTTAAGCGCGGCGTAAAAGCGGATATGACCATGGTGCTGGACGATGCCAACAACCCATTCAAGCTGCTGCCGTCCGGAAAAACCGTGCTGATGCAGATGTTTGGTACGCATATGCCGGGCTTTATGCCGCCGAAAAAATCAGTACGTGATGCGCTAATCGATTTGCAGGCTCACCAGTTGGGAATGATATCCGGTATTCGCGCCATTATTGCCTCAATGCTGCAGTCCTTTAACCCTGAACAGTTAGAAGAAGAGGCCAAGCGTGACGGTGCGGTTTCCCGTCTGTCGCTGCCAGCCAGCCGTAAAGCCGCATTGTGGGATCACTTTGTTCGCTGCTATGGCAATACCGCTGGTGAGATAGAGGATGACTTCCACACACTCTTTGGCGAAGCCTTCCTGCACGCCTATGACATGGAAGTGAATCAGTACAAGGACTCACAAAGCGGATCGGAAGAACAATGAATATCACTACCGCCTCACTCTCCGCGCAGGGAGCCCGCGCGAGCAATCAGGATCAAACCGGCGAAACCATAGGCGAACGTTCTGCCTGTTTCGTCGTGTGCGACGGTATCGCCGGTTTACCCGGCGGTGACGTGGCGGCAGAACTGGCGCGTGATGCCATCATTTCGAACTTTGATGGTGATAATCATCTGAATGCCCAGCACATCCGCCAATATGTTAACGATGCCAACCGGGCGATTCGTACCAAGCAAAAAGCGGTGCAGGAATACCATCGGATGGGGACGACGCTGGTCAGCCTGTTTATTGACCGCGATTACCAGCTAGCTTATTGGGCGCATGCGGGGGATAGCCGTCTGTATTTATTCCGTCGAGGCTGGCTCTACCACGTCACGGCCGATCACAGCCTGGTGCAGCAGATGAAAGATGCGGGTCACCAGATAGAAGGGTTGAACAACAACTTACTCTATTTTGCGCTGGGAATGGGCGATGAAGATCGTGAAGCCAGCTACAGCGATGTGGTGCCGATTGAGGATGGAGATGCGTTCTTACTCTGTACCGATGGCTTCTGGCATGGGGTCAGTGAAGAACAGATGAAACAGTCGCTGCATATGGTGAATAACCCGCAGGAATGGCTGACCTTAATGAATCAAATTATTTTGAAAAATGAAGACAACGCGCAGGGTAAACAGGATAACTATAGCGCCGTCGCCGTCTGGGTGGGTTCGCCTCAGGATACGACACTGCTGCATACGCTTTCTGACGCGGCGCAGTTTTTCCCTCTTCGTGATTGATACCGGCTTACAAGGATTTTTATGAAACTTTGGCTTTCTGGTTTGGCTCTGCTCGTCATATCCGCCGGTGTTCAGGCGGAAAACTACCGTATCGTACAATCGCCATCGCAAAAACTGGATGTCTGGATCGACAATATTAAAGACAACACGCCGAAAAGTTGGTGTGGCGGCGATCTGCCACTGCGCATCGTCGCTAATGGCGAAAAAAACGTTCACCTGCTGAACAGCTTTATGCCGCGTCTGGGGTCTTTGCTAGAAAGTCAGTGCCGCACGTTAAATGTCGTGCATTGGACATTTACCGCGCCGGACGGCACGACGCTTAACCAGGGTATCGCTAAAAAATCTGGCGAATGGGCGCCGATTGTTGCCGCTGAGACGGTCAGCACGGAGGTAGTCAGCACTGCCACGGCGACCACAACCACAGATACGGCTAGCGCGGCGACGACAAATGCTACTCCAAGCGTTGTTGCCCCTGCGGCTGTTCGCCCTGAAACCTTATCTCCTGCGGCTGACCACTCACCTTGGCTGGAATTTAAACTGCTAAGCGGTTGCCACCTGCGTACCTTCTGGAATGACAGTGCCAGCTCACCAACGCTGTTTATCCCAGATCAAGGCGCTGGAAAATGTGAAAAAGTGGGTTGGTTGAATGGTCGTAGCGATGTGATTCAACTTAACAAAGGCGTTGAGAAAAAGCTCACCATGACCTTTGTTGATGGTTTCCCGATTAGCGGTCTGAGCAAAAATGCCGATATCGAAAGCCTGCTGATTACTACGGTTAACAACGAACGTATGGTACTGAGCGATGCGCATTCAGACCAAAGCTGGATGATCCTGCCTTACGTTTCTAGTCTCAACGGCTGGAAAGCCGATGGTACCGTGGCGGTGGAAGTCTCACATGAACTGGCCAGCGATGAAGTGCGCCTCAATGCGCGTCTGGATGATGTGCGCAAAGTCTGGTCTGCACTGCTGGAGCCGGGAACCAAGCTGAATATTGTATTGGTCGATGCCTTATATCCACAACTGCGCAATCCGGCGGCAAGTGCTTACCGGACAGTGAAGTAATTGAAGCAATTCAATACATTGACGTAAGGAGTCAGGAATGACGATCAATACCCTGTATCAACAATTAGCGGGCACTTCGCTCAGCGACAGTCTGGCGCGTTTGGAAAGCGAGATTAAAGCACAGCCGGCTAACGCCGATTTGCGTGCCGCTTTTGTACAACTGCTCTGTTTGTCTGGCAATTGGGCTCGGGCGCTCGTCCAACTGAAAAGCTGGCTAGCACTCAAACCACAGGCCAAGCCAACGGTAACGTTATTGCAGCAGGCCATCAGCGGTGAGCAGCAGCGTATCGACGTTATGGCAGGACGCGCTCGCCCGCACATGCCAGATACGCAATGGCCGTGGGTTGCGGCGATGGTTTCCGCGCTTGGCGAACAGGGTGATGCCTCTCATCAACGCCGTCATGCGGCGCTGGCACAAGCGGATGTGAATCCCGCAGAAATCACCCTCCAGGACGGCAGCGTGCATCACAGCGGCTGGCTAATGGATGGCGATGCTCGCCTGGGGCCAGTTTGTGAGGTCATCGTCAACGGTCGTTATGCCTGGCTACCTTTTAGCGCTATCGAAGAGATGCGTTTTCAGGCGCCGGCCAGCGTCACTGATTTAGTATGGCGACATACTTCGGTGCGTCTGGTCGATGGCACGGAACAAGTGTGTCAAATCCCGGCTCGTTATCCGTTAACTGAACCTAGCGAAGAACGCTTCTTGCTGGCACGGGCGACCGAGTGGCAAGCGCTGGATGGCGATGAATCACAATATCTGGGCCACGGTCAGAAAGTGTGGCTGAACGATAGCGAGGAATTCCCGCTGTTAACGCTAGAAACGCTGACTTTCAGTGCGGGTGATGCTGGGCATGAATAAGCCGCGCGGAGAAGAGAATGATCTGCTGCGTGGCGGCTGGCGTCAGCGCAGTAAGCAAGAGTCAGTCGGCGCGCGTGACAAAATGCAGCCGTCGTTGCTTGACCGCCTGACCGATGATGCGCCGGAAAAACGTCAGGAACCGGCTAATAGCAATTTAATCTCACACAGCATGTTACGCCGCCATGTATTACGTGATTTGCAATGGCTGTTTAATACCATCAATAACGAAGCCCAGCAGGATTTAAGCGGTGTCGATCAGGTACGCCGCTCGGTGCTTAACTTTGGTATCGCGCCACTGGCCGGTCAGCGCATGTCAGATATTGAATGGCAAGATATCCAGCGCAAACTGACGGAGGCCATTTTGCACTTCGAGCCGCGTATTTTGCCACAGGGATTACAGGTGCGCTGCGTATCCGATACTAAATCTCTCGACTTACACAACGTGTTGTCGATAGAAATAAAAGGGCGTTTGTGGTGCGTACCTTATCCGCTGGAATTTCTATTTCGTACTGATGTGGATCTGGAAAACGGCCACTTTGAGCTTAAAGACGCGGGGTAAGCATGGACAGTAAACTGCTCGAATATTACAACCGTGAACTGGCATATCTGCGTGAAATGGGCGCGGAATTTGCCGAACGTTACCCCAAAGTGGCCGGGCGTCTTGGCATGCGCGGTATCGAAGTCGCTGACCCCTATGTTGAACGCTTGATGGAAGGTTTTGCCTTTCTGACCTCGCGCGTACAACTGAAAATGGATGCTGAGTTCCCGCGTTTTTCGCAGCGTTTATTGGAAATGATCGCCCCAAACTATTTGGCACCTACGCCGTCGATGGCCATTGCTGAACTGCATCCAGATAATGGCAAAGGCGATTTGAGCAACGGCTTTGTGGTGCCACGTGGCACGATGATGGACAGTCAGGCGCTGAAAAAAAACGGCGTGACGTGCAGCTACACCACCGCACACGACGTTACCCTGCTGCCGCTGACTATCAGTCAGGTAGAACTCGGCGGCGTGCCCGCCGATGCGCCGCTTAGTCAGTTGGGGTTAAGCCAGCGTGGTGCAGTCAGTGCATTACGTATTCGCGTGGCCTGTGACGGGCCGGTGAATCTGGCGCATCTTGATTTCAATCGCCTGGACTTGTTCTTGAGCGGGCCGGATATTCAGGCGCTAAAACTCCTCGAATTGTTGATGGAACATCAGGTCGGGATCTTCTGCCAAAGCGTGGGGGCTAACCCGCAGCGTATTGTGCTCAAAGATGATGCTTTACGTCAGGAAGGATTCGCCGCCGATCAGGCGCTGTTGCCAGATGACTTACGTAACTTCGACGGCTATCGCTTGCTACAAGAGTATTTTGCTTTCCCGGCGCGTTTTCAGTTTATTAGCGTCAGCGGTTTACGGCCTTTACTGGCACCAAGCGGCGAGGCAAAAGCCTTCGACATTATTGTTTTACTGGACAAGACCGACACCCAGCTTGAGCGCGTCGTTGATAAAAGCCATCTTGCGCTGCACTGCACGCCGGTGATTAACCTGTTTCCGAAAATAGCCGAGCGGCAAAAAATCAGCGATAGCCAGCATGAATATCATCTGGTGGTGGATAATATTCGCCCGCTGGATTACGAAATTTTTGCTGTCAACAAGCTGTATGCCAGCGTTGACGGCCAGCGTGATGACCAGGTATTTCGCCCATTCTGGAGTACCTGGAGCCGTGATGATGGCAACTATGGCGCGTATTTCTCGCTGCGCCGCGAACAGCGTGCACTCTCAGAACACGCGCTACGCTACGGTACGCGTACCGGCTATGTAGGCTCTGAAGTGTTTGCCTCGCTGGTGGATGAACATCACACCCCGTGGCGCGATGATTTGCGCTATATCACCGCAGAAGTGCTGTGTACCAGCCGTGATTTGCCGCTGATGTTACAGCAGGATTTGGGGCAGTTTGTGTTGGCGGACTCTTTGCCTGTGCGTTCACTTACGCTGCGCAACGGCCCAACGCCGCCACGACCTGCGCTGGCCGAAGGACTGAGTACCTGGCGGTTGATCAGTCAATTGCAGATGAACTATTTAAGCCTGATGGACAGCGAAGAGGGCGAAGGGGCGGCGGCATTACGTCAATTGCTGGGTCTGTATGCGCAACTGGCCGATGCGCCGGTGGCACGACAAATCGAAGGTATCCGCCACTGCGTACTGGAACCGGTTCATCGCCGGGTACCCGAACCGGGGCCGATAGTGTTTGCCCGCGGCGTGGGTATCACGCTGACCGTCGATGAACAGGCATTCTCTGGCTCAAGCCCGTGGTTACTCGGTAGCGTGCTCGAGCGTATGTTTGCTCGTCTGGTGGCCTTAAACAGTTTTACCGAGTTCACGCTCAAGAGCCAACAGCGCGGTGAAATAGGCTATTGGGCGCCGCGCATGGGTAAAAGGGCGCTGATATGAGTGACGCCGGGCACAATGCCGAATACCACGGCGACAATCAAGCTGAGCCAAACGTCGAGCCTATTCGTCGCCTGACGCGCTTACCGGCGAATTTCTGGGATGCCTTAATGGCTGCGCCCTGGCGCTATGACTTGTTCCAGTTGTTGCGTCGTTTGGATGCCCAGGGGGGAGAGCGCTACCCGCTGGGACGTGCTCCGCTACCGCGTTTTGAGCCGTTGCGTATCGGCCAGCATCCTTCTATGGCGTTTGCGCCTTCGACGCTGGCAAACGTCAGCGTACGAGAAAACACCTCGTTGCATGAGGTATCGATTTTCAGCTTTGGCCTGTTTGGGCCGAATGGTCCGCTGCCGGTGCATATGACTGAATATGCCCGCGAGCGCATTTATCACCACCAAGACGATAGCCTGAGTGCCTTCGCCGATATTTTTCAACATCGCCTGACGCTGCTGTTCTTTCGCGCCTGGGCCGATGCCCAGCCGACCGCCTCGCTAGATCGCGGTGATAATAAGCGCTTTGAGCAGTATCTGGCATCGCTTATCGGTATGGGGCAGCCGGGGCAGCTTGAAAAGGGCAGTCTTAACGATCATGCGCGTTTTAACCTTGCCGGGCATCTCACGCGCAATGGGCGAGATGCTGAAGGGCTGGTGAAAATTTTACGTCATTACTTCCAGGTGCCCGTCACCTTGGTTGAAAACGTGCCGCAGTGGATGCCACTTTCTACAAGGGAACAAGCACAGTTGGGGGCCGGCCGCCGCCTGCCGCGTATGGGGCAATCGGCGTTTCTGGGCGTTGCGGTACGCGACGTACAGCACAAATTTCGCCTCGAACTCGGGCCATTAGATCTCGAAACCTATCAGCGCTTTTTACCCGGTTCCCCTTGGGTGACCGAGTTACGCGACTGGCTGCGTCAGTATTTGGGTATCGAATTTCAGTGGGATGTGCGCCTGTTGCTCAGTGAAGAGGCAGTCGCGGGTACCGCGCTCGGTGGGCAAACCCGCCTCGGTTATAGCACCTGGCTGGGGCATCAGCCGCAGCCGCAAGCGCGTGGAGATCTGTGCTTTAGCCTGGAAAACCCGGCATAAATTTTATCTCTGGGTTATCGATATTTTTGTTTGTCGTGTCAATCACGCTCATTATCAATGGAACCGATTATGTCTGAAATCAGCCGCGCCGTACTGTTCGGCAAACTGGATACGCTGCTCTTTACCTCGCTGGAAAGCGCGACGGCATTTTGTAAGTTGCGTGGTAACCCTTATGTGGAGCTGGTGCACTGGCTGCATCAATTAATGCAACAGCAGGACGGCGATTTACAACAGCTTATCCGCCATTTCTCCCTCGATGAGCAGGTACTGACTCGCGATATCGTCGCGGCGTTAGACCGTCTGCCGCGCGGGGCGAGCTCGGTTTCTGACCTCTCTGAACATATCGACAACGCCGTAGAACGCGCCTGGGTTTATGGCTCGCTGAAATTTGGCGTCAGCCGCATTCGCGGTGGTCATCTGCTGATCGGCATATTAAAAACCTGGAATCTGGCTAACGTGCTCAAGAGCATCTCCAGCCAGTTTGAACGCATCAATCCAGACGCGCTGTTTGACAACTTCGACACTGTTTTTGCGGCCAGCAAAGAAACTCAGCAGGTCGTGACTGCGGCGTCTGAGGCAGGAGCACCGCCAACGCAGCAAGGTACGCTGGCGCAATATGGTCAGGATCTCACTGCCCGTGCGCGTGACGGCAAAATTGACCCGGTCGTCGGCCGTGATGAAGAGATCCGCCAGATGGTGGATATCCTGATGCGCCGCCGCCAGAACAACCCATTACTGACCGGTGAAGCCGGTGTTGGCAAAACGGCGGTAGTGGAAGGATTGGCGCTGCGTATTGCCAGCGGCGATGTGCCAGAGCCGTTGCAAAATGTTCAGCTGTGGCTGCTCGATATTGGCATGCTGCAAGCCGGTGCCGGGATGAAAGGCGAATTTGAAGCGCGTTTGCAGGCGCTGATTAACGAAGTGCAATCGAGCCCAACGCCGATTGTATTGTTTATCGATGAAATTCATACCCTGATTGGCGCGGGTGGTCAGCAGGGTACCGGTGATGCTGCCAACCTGTTAAAACCAGCGTTAGCGCGTGGCCAGTTGCGTACCATTGGCGCGACGACGTGGGCTGAATACAAAAAATATATTGAGAAAGACCCGGCGTTGACCCGCCGCTTCCAAACCGTTCAGGTGCATGAGCCGGACGAAGCGAAAGCGGTATTGATGCTACGCAGTACGGTATCGCCGTTGGAACAGCATCACCATGTGCTGTTGCTTGATGAAGCGGTTAGCGCGGCGGTGAAACTTTCCCATCGCTATATTCCCGCTCGTCAGTTGCCGGACAAAGCCGTGGCACTGCTCGATACCGCCTGTGCACGCGTCGCCGTTAGCCAAAGTGCACCGCCTGCTCAGCTTGAAGATTGCCTGCATCGTATTGCCGCGCTGGAAGTGGAAACCGATATCGCCGAACGTGAAGCTCGTGTGGCGATTGGCGATAGCGACCGCGTGGCGCGTTTGAACGCCGAGCGTGAAACACTGGAAGCCGATCGTGATGCGTTGACCGAACGCTGGCAGCAAGAGCGTACGCTGGTTGACGCTATTATCGAATTGCGTGCGCAACTGCATCTGGCCGACGAAGAGGCCTCAGCCGAGCTACGTGAGCAGCTTAGCGAGCGTCAGCAAGCCTTAGCCGATGTACAAGGCGATGAGCCGCTGCTATTTGCCGCTGTCGATGCCAATGTTGTCGCGGCGGTGGTCTCAGATTGGACCGGTATTCCACTGGGCCGCATGGTGAAAAACGAAATCGATGCGGTACTTCATCTGGCCGATACGTTGAACCAGCGGGTGATTGGTCAGCGTCACGGGCTAGAATTGATTGCTAAGCGCGTACAGACTTCCCGTGCACGTCTTGATGACCCGAATAAACCGGTCGGCGTATTTATGCTGTGTGGTCCGTCGGGCGTCGGTAAAACCGAAACCGCGCTGGCACTCGCCGAGTCCTTATATGGTGGCGAGCAAAATGTTATTACCATCAACATGAGTGAATTCCAGGAAGCGCATACCGTTTCGACCCTCAAAGGCGCCCCTCCGGGCTATGTGGGTTACGGTGAAGGCGGGGTATTGACCGAGGCGGTGCGTCGTCGACCTTATAGCGTGGTGCTGCTCGACGAGATCGAAAAAGCGCACCCAGATGTACACGAAATCTTCTTCCAGGTGTTTGATAAAGGCTGGATGGAAGATGGTGAAGGACGACATATTGATTTCCGTAATACCATCATTATTCTAACCTCCAACGTCGGTACTGAACTTATCAGCGCAATGTGTGCTGACCCGGATTTAATGCCTGAACCCGAGGCATTATCCACGGCGTTGCGTCCGCCGTTATTGCAGGTGTTCCCGCCTGCACTATTGGGGCGTTTGTTGGTGGTGCCTTATTACCCATTGAGCGATACGATGTTGGCAGAAATTGTGCGTTTGCAGCTTAAACGTATCCAACGCCGCTTGGCTGATAATCACGGCATTGTTTCCGATGTGGACGACAGCGTGATTGAGCAAATTGTCCAGCGTTGTACTGAAGTTGAGTCGGGTGGCCGCATGGTTGACGCCATCCTCACGAATACCTTATTGCCGCAGATGAGCCAAATACTGCTCACTGCCAGCGCACGTGACGAGAAATACCGTCGCCTGCGCGTAACCTTTGAACTGGGTGAATTTCACTGTCAGTTTGTGGCATAACGCCATCATCGAGAGAGTTTTCCAATATGACGGATCACGATAACAACCGGAATGTACCGAACGCACTACCGCCGGGGTACCGTTTTAACGAGTTTGAGATTAAGGAAGTGATTGGTGATGGTGGTTTTGGCATTGTTTACCGTGCCTGGGACCATCAACTAGAACGTACTATTGCGATTAAAGAGTTTATGCCCTCGTCATTGGCGGTGCGCAATCCGGATATGCGTCTGGTGCTGCGTAGCGAACGCTTTAGCAAGGCATTTACCGCCGGACTGAACAGTTTTATTCAGGAAGCTCGCCTATTAGCGCGTTTTAACCACCCGAACCTGCTGCACGTTCTGCGTTTTTGGGTGCAAAACGACACCGCTTATATGGGTACTGTATTTTATAGCGGCACCACGCTATCGCGTCTGCGTGAGAAAAACCCGCAACTGATCAACGAAGCCTGGATCCGTCGTACCTTGCCGATGCTCTTTGGGGCCATTAAAACCATTCATAACGAAGGTTACCTGCATCGCGATATCTCGCTCGATAACATCCAGATTAAGGATGATGGCTTACCCGTGGTGCTTGATTTTGGCTCTGCGCGCCGCAGTATTGGTAATGTTTCGGACGAAACAGAAACGATGCTGCGTCCGGGCTTTGCGCCTATCGAGCAATACACCGATGAAAACGAAAGCGAGCAGGGACCATGGACCGACATTTATGCCCTCGGTGCCGTGCTGCATACCCTGATCGTCGGCACACCGCCGCCGGTTAGCGTGGTGCGCAGTATTGAGGACAGCTACCAGCCATTGGCGGAGCGTCGACCAGCCGGTTATTCATTGCCGCTGTTGCAAGCCGTAGATCGCGCGTTGGCGCTAAGAATGGAAGATCGTCCGCAGACTATCGATGAATTTGCTGCGCTGATTGAAATGCCGGTTGCGGGTATTGATGATGTATTAAGCAGCAAAAAACCGGGCACGATGCTGATGCCGGTCGAAGACGATGCGCCAACGGCGGGTCGCAACTGGAAACGTTACAAGCTGCCTGCGTTGGTAGCAGGCGGTGTGCTGGTGGGGCTGATTGCCGGTGGTCTTATCTTCAGCGGTGGCAGCCATCAGGCGCCAGAAAGTAACACCGCTGAGAACAAGCCAGTAAAACAGGCCACAAGCAGCACGAATAGCCAGGCCAACAACAGCAATGCTGCGCCGGGTGCCACGCAGTCGCTATCGCAGATTTATATCCGCCTGCGTGACGGCGAGCAACTGTCGGTCAATGGTAAATCTCAGGCGGTGATACCTTCAGCCAATGGCTTCGCCTTGTTACAACTTCCGTCTGGGCAATATGAATTCACTATTCAGGGCCATGATCACTCTCGCAGCCAAGCGCTGACCGTTGATAAAACAGGCACCTGGCTTATCAATCCTCAAAGTTAATCTTCAGCACGGTACTCTACCCAAGAAACTGCAAGATGCAGGTAAGCGGCAAACAGAGGCCCCAACGGGGCGAGGCTCAAGGATGAGCCGAGTCACTGCAGCCAACACCTCTACATCTTGAAGTATGACGGGTATATACCTCTCCATCCGGGATATCTCTATGCTTAACCGTATCACTGTGCAATTACCTGTAGAGGGATTGCTTTTCTGGAACATGTCAGGTCGCGAAGCGCTGTCCGAGTCCTTTGCGTTGACGGTCACGTTGCTTGGCACCGATGCGCGTATCGACCGTAGTAAACTGCTGGGGCAGCCGATAACCGTCACCATCCCTACGCAGAACTTGATGAGCAACCGTTATATCAACGGCAAAGTGACCCGTGTTGCAGTCAGCGCCGTGGAGCTGACGGGGACGCGTTACGCAGTGTATACCCTGACGGTAGAATCAGACTTGTGGCCGATGAAGCGGGATAAAAACCTGCGCATCTTCCAGGGCCAAACGGTGCCGCAAATCGTTAAAACCCTGCTCGGTGAATACCAAGTCAATATCGAAGATAAGCTGACCGGTAGCTATCGGGTGTGGGACTACTGCGTGCAGTATCAGGAAAGCAGCTTTGATTTCATCAGCCGCTTGATGGAACTCGAAGGTATTACCTACCATTTCCAGCACCAGCCTGACAGCCACACCATCATATTGACCGATGCCGCCACTCAGCATCAGCCGTTTGCCGGTTATGAGACGATCCCTTATCACCAAACGCCATCGGGCGGCAGCACCGACGAAGAAGGGATTGGCCAGTGGGCGCTGGAAGATAACGTCACGCCGGGGATTTATAGCCTCGACGATTACGACTTCCGCAAACCTAATGCCTGGATGTTCCAGGCGCGTCAGAACCCCTCTTCTCCGGTGCCGGGCAGCATCGACGTATATGACTGGCCAGGCCGTTTTGTCGAACATGGCCACGGTGAGTTCTATGCCCGCATCCATCAGGAACGCTGGCAGGTCGAGCATCAGTTGATCCACGGTACCGCCACCGCGATTGGCGTGGCACCGGGCAATACTTTCGCATTGACTAACGCACCGTTCTTCAGTGATAACGGCGAATACCTGACGACTGAAGCGACGTATTACTTCGAAGAGAACCGCTATTCCAGCGGTAACGATGGTGAGACGGTACACCGTGTTGATTTCACCGTTATTCCCTCCAACATTCCGTTCCGCCCGCTGCAAACTACGCCGTGGCCGCGTACCTACGGCCCGCAAACGGCAAAAGTGGTGGGGCCGAAGGGCGAGAGCATCTGGACCGATAAATATGGCCGCGTGAAAGTAAAATTCCACTGGGACCGTTTAGCCAAGGGCGACGACACCAGCTCCTGCTGGGTGCGTGTTTCCAGCGCCTGGGCCGGTCAAGGCTTCGGTGGCGTGCAGGTTCCACGCGTTGGCGATGAAGTGGTGATCGACTTTATCAACGGCGACCCGGACCGTCCGATCATCACCGGCCGCGTCTACAACGAAGCCAGCATGCCGCCGTGGGCGCTGCCAGCCGCCGCAACGCAGATGGGCTTCCTCAGCCGCTCCAAAGATGGCTCTACAGACAGCGCCAACGCCCTGCGCTTTGAAGACCGCGCCGGTGAAGAACACGTCTGGATCCAGGCTCAGCGTGATATGGACGTTAACGTGAAAAACGATGCCAGCCAGTCGATTGGCAGTAATAACAGTCATTACACGGCAGGTAATGAGCAGTATCGGGTGGAAACCGATCGTACCCACGCGGTCAAGGGCAAGGAAGTACGTGTCATCGGGCAAGATAAAACGGATGCCGCGGCAAATAATCATATTGTAGGGGCGGGTAATCAATTGCGTCTGCAGTGTGGCGAAAGCGTTATTGAGCTTAATGCCAGTGGTCAGATCAATATCGTTGGTAAAGGCTTTAACCTGTTTGTGGCAGGGGAAGGGTATATTACGACTTCCGGCGGGAACCTGAATCTTAATGCCGAAGGGGCGGGAGCAGGGACTGCAGCACCGGGAGCAGGTTATCAGGGAAGTATTACTCAGGCTGTCGAAGCTCAATTCCCCCCAAAGCAATAGGAACTCATCGCTCAGGCAACAGCTAAGGCTGTTGCCGCTCATCCTCATACTAATACTCTGAGTTATTATGGCTAAAATATTCATCTTGTGGATGACGTCACTACTGTCTTTTAATGTTTTTGCGCAAGTTAACTGTGATGCACTAGATAACCTTGCTCAGCAACAAAGCATACGTTTTGACAGCGCAGAGAATGGCTATCAGGTAAAAGGGGAAGGGCGAGCCTATTTCTATTCGGCACCGACGGCGGCCTGCGAAGATAAAAAGGTGTTCATTATTCATGGCGATAATGTGAATGCTTATCTTGATTACAATAACTATTACTATGTGATGTATTTTACTAAAGAGGGTAAGCAAGTATCCGGCTGGGTAAAACGTGATAGATTAAAAAGTAATGGCACAGGTGTGGGTGGGCAAGAATAAAAACACCTTAATATTGTCAAAGTCATGTCTTAATAATATCGATATATTTCATTTATCTTAGATGACGTGATTATTAGATTGAAGGGTTAATATGGTTAGCAAAGCCTGCTGCTTGGTTATTGTATTGTTTTTAAGTTTTTCATCAATAGTAAAGGCTAGCGACTATAAAAAACTGAATCAATATACAACACTTGATTCGGCGGTGAATGTATTTAATGACAAGAATATCACATCTGATTTAAAAACATTGTTGGATGCTAGTTACAGTGAATTTATCAATAACTTTGAGGTGTTTGCCGACCCGCAGAAACAGTCTAACGGTGGATTGTTTATTGAAGGCTGGTTACAAGATTTAAGATTAGAAAATGCATCGGCGATGGTCATTGAGCCTGATGGTAAACTCTATGTGGCTTGGGTCATTCCAGGACACAGTAAGATTGAATATAGAACCAATGACCAGCAGATGAAGGGAGTTAACCCTGATCTATTGGCATGGTCAAAGCGTTTTGAACATATCACCTTTGATGAGAAGCGCTATCCTATTGGCTTTATTGATAATGAACCAAAAGTTCGCCATTTGGATACCAAGAGTTTTAATGTCAAAGTTACATTGAATTGTGATTCAACTGATAAGCCTTGTAATCACGCTTTATATGAAGGAACCAGAAAATCCGATGGAGCTACCTTAACATTGCATGGGAAAGTCTTCCGCGCTCGCTGTAGTGAACCAATCTGCTCGATTAATTCCTACGAATTTAAAAATAAAAATGCCACCTATACGTTAGAAACTATTGTGCCATCGCTAACGGTAATTATTAACCATAAAATGGTTGTCGATGAAAAAGGTGTCTGGTCAGATAATTAAGGCGAAGTTAAATGGCATTCCCCCTAAAACAAGCTGCATTTTTAGTTTCCTTTCTTCTGGGCTCATTCCCCGTTCTTCCCGTAGTCGCCGCTACGGCGGCAACTGCCGCCAATACCCAATCGGCCATCGATGCAGTCGACTTTTCCGTGGTGCTGAATAAACAGCATTTTTCGTTGGGCGATAAGTGGGACGAACAAGCACAAAAACGAGCGGGGATGCAACGTAGTGAGGCTTTTGTTGGCGATGTCCCCGTGGGCGACAGCAGTTATAAATTTTATCAGCACAGCTACGCGGGATATGACATTTACACCGCTAACCTATTTTGGGAAACACAGCACCGTGACGTTGATAGCTATCTAGTTGCCCAGATCACTCTTGAAGCACCGGGTATAGCCACATCCCGCGGCATCTCAGTCGGTGATACACCAAGCGACGTCACGAAGCGTTATGGCCGCGCGATGACTGATGACAGTGATAACCAGCACTGGCTCTATTATGAAAGTAATGGCAAGCGACTCTCTTTCCAGATTGAAAATGATAAAGTCAGTCGTATTACCATGGTTTTTAATATCGATAATTAATAAAAATGATGAATAAAATAGTTACCCCGTTCAGTCAATGTTTCCGTCTGATATGTTTATCCCTTTTAGTCCTATCTTCATTAGCCAATGCTCACGAATATCAATGGCTGGGGAAATATGCATCGCCAGATGCTGTGGTAAATATCTTTGATGAAAAAGATATCACGCTTGATTTAAAATCGTTATTGGGAAATAAATATAATGATTTTCTCGACAACTATGAAGGGTTCGCAGATCCAAAGCGACTCCCCGGCGGTGGATTATTGGTTGAAGGTTGGTTACGAGATCTTCGGCTAGAGAATGCTTCGGCATTAGTTATGACAAAAGATGGCAGACTTTATGCCGGATGGGTGACACCTGACGCTAATAAAATTATGTATGCCACTAATGATAAACAGATGAAGTCTATTCATCCTGAGATTAAACAATGGGCTGCCCGCTTTACGGGGATGTCATTTTCTGCCGATGAAAATCAGCAGGTTTTTACTGATGTGATTAATAAAGTTAACTACTTTACTACGCCACAATATCAAATCAGAGTATCGCTGATCTGTACCGACCGGTTTAGTATTTGTAATAAAGCCGTGTATAAGGGTAAAAGAAAAAGCGATGGGGCAAGCATGATCCTTATGGGGAAGGTTATTCGCGAAAAATGTGATAAAACGGCTTGCCCAGCAAGCTCTTATGAATTTGAGAATAAAGAGACCAAAACAAAATATCAGCTGACAGTAGGCAATCCTACTCTGACTGTTTTAGTGAATGATAAAGTGGCGATGGCTGAAAAAGGCTCTTGGTCTACAACGCCTTAAGGTTTTAATTATTTTTAGATGAACATAAGTATGAAAAAGATCATTTTTATTATTATCGCTATGCTCTCATGCCGTGCCTTTGCTGATGATTGTAGGTGGCAGTTGTTATCTAAAAATGACGGCTGCGCGAGCAGATGATTTTACGTCACATCAATAGAGTCAAAAGAATGATACTCAAACTCGCCAATTTATTTTTTGTCTCTTGCCTGCTGAGTTTCCCTGTTCTGGCCGCGCAACCCTTCTCTGGACAGTGGAGCGCTGAAAGCGATAGCCCGGACGGTACGCCACTGTCAACACTGTCACTGAATCTGGTACAACAAGGCCAGAATTTAACCGGCAGTTACTGTTATGTCACACAGCGCGGGTCACGTATTGATTGCCCGGAGCAGGGCGTGGATAACTTACATGGTACGGTTAATGGAGCGTCAGCGACGGTAGTTTTCGACTCCAGCTTTGGGGGGAAGAAGGGTAAGGCCGAGTTGACTCTTAATAATGGCAAACTTTCTTGGTCATTGCTTGCCGAGCCGCAAGATGGGGAGTTTTATGCACCTAAAACGTACCAGTTGGATAAAAGCCAGCAAGTGCTAGTCGGAAAAAAAACTGCCGTAGCCTCTAACACAAAGGCGAAAAATGCTGATAGTGATGAGTTAGTTATCCTAACGAAAACGTATAAGATATCCATTGATCAAAACTGTCAGGAGGGGGAAGTCTCTTGCGACAATGTGACCTATCACTCTTTAAATAAAAAAAATAATAAAGAAATCACCCTTAAAGGCAAGGTGATCAATAAAAAGCCATCTATGGATTTTGCTGGGTATGAGTTTGATAATGGAGATTATGCGTATACATTAACGCCTGATTATTCCGCCAGCGATAGTAAATATGAGTATTGGGTGCTAAATGTGTTTAAAGGAAATAAGGTCGTGTTCTCAGAAATAGGAAAGTCATCGATTAATTAATGATTTTTATATGGGATTCATTGATATGAAAAAATATTCGCTAATCGATTATGCTTTTTTACTCTCTGTTCTGGTATTTTTTTTAGGCCTGGGGGATGCTGAAGCTAAAAATAACCCCCCTACGCTTTGGCAATTCATTGATCAAATGAGCGATACCATTAAAAATACAACCGTTAATAACGTTGATAAATTTCCGTTACCTGTCCGATTTTTATCAGAAAACGAGTTTATTAAATTCTATAAAGCGGACACGCACTCATTGGCTGACGCAAGCAAAATTAGTGATATAGATCTACGGCTTAGTAAAAATGCCAGCTCAATGGCACCTTTCCTACTTTTCTCTTATTCAGGACGTTGTATCACGCTTAATGATATCAAGAGCCAATATCACACAGTAGTATTGACCGACTATCCGCGTGGCCGCTCAGAAAACGAAGCGAGCAGTTATACGACACCCGTCGATAGCCATGGGCAAAAGATCGCCTTTGGTTTCACCGTAAAAACACCGGATTGTTTAAGCTGGGTGAGTATTACATCGGATGCGTAGCTAAACGCCTTATTGTACAAGGGGGATCATCATGATTGATCTAAGAGAAGATGGATTTGCACTGTCCTTATATGCTAAACGCTACCAACATCTTGCCCCTAAGGTCAGTTGCCATCTGCAAAATAGAATGGCATATGAGCCGGTATTTATGGCAACAGATGATAATCTCGATAATACAAAACCTGACTGGCTCAAATCACAACCACAAATTATCTCGGATGAGATGGCATTAGATAAAGCCAAAGGGGCATTAGTGGGGTTGGCTATTGGCGATGCGATAGGTACCACCCTGGAGTTTTTGCCTCGTGATGCAGGTCGGGTCACTGATATGGTTGGCGGCGGCCCTTTTAAATTAAAAGCAGGCGAGTGGACCGATGATACCTCGATGGCGCTGTGTCTGGCTGAAACCTATCTGGACAAGGGTAGGATGGATGTTACGGCATTTAGAGATAAGTTGGTCCGTTGGTATCAACATGGTGATAACAGCGTTAATGGCCGCTGTTTTGACATTGGCATCACCACGCGTTTTGCTTTAGATGAATATTTGAAACATGGCGCGTTATGGTTTGGTAACACCGATGCCGAAACCGCAGGGAATGCGGCCATTATTCGGCATGCTGCCGTTGCAATCTTTAGACGAAAATCACTGGCACTGAACTGGACTGAATCAAAGAGCCAAAGTATGGCGACACATGGTGCAGCTGAATCTATCAATGGTTGCCAGTTTTTAGGACTGATACTGCATTTCTTGTTGAATGGTCATAGCAAAGAGGCCAGTTTCTCTCCCCACGTATTTTCAACAACGTTAAGAGTTTTGCTTATTAATGCTGGGGAATACAAAGAAAAACAGCGGCATCAGATCCGCTCCAGTGGTTACGTTATCGATACACTTGAAGCAGCTATGTGGGCTGTATGGCACACCCATAATTTTAGGGACGCGGTTTTACTTGCTGCGAATTTAGGGGATGACGCTGATAGCGTAGCGGCAACGGCGGGACAGATCGCCGGGGCATTATATGGTTATGCTAATATTCCACTGGCGTGGCGGGATAAATTGGTACAGGAAAAACACATCGCTTCTCTTGCTGAAGCCCTGTTTTTACGTGCGCCAGACGATAATTAAAAAGATAATCTATATATTTTATATAGATGGCGTTTTTATCATTTTTTTAAATTGGTGTGTTTGTAATGTTTAAAAGTAAAAGTATTGCTTTCGTGATGATTCTGTTTGTATCCTTTTTCTCTCAGGCTAAAAGTCTATTTATTGGCGAATGGGCTAATAATAGCCACCCCGAAAAACCTAATGATATTTCAATGAAAATTTGGCTAACGGAAGATAAAGGCCTGGTAAAGGGGCGCTATTGTCTTATTTATGAAAATGGCAATCGAATAGATTGTAGCAATGATAATGCAGAAAATATCCATGGCGTGTTGAACCGGCAAGGTATTGCGTTGCTTAACTTTGACTCCTGGTTTGGTGAGAAACATGGTAAGGCCGAATTTAGCGTTAATGGTGATTATGCTCATTGGCATTTACTCTCTCCACCTGTCAATAGTGATCATTATTTCCCTAAAGATATTGAGTTAAAGAAAATTTCTGATTTATACATTCAGCCTGGTGAGAAAAATACTTTCTTTAGCGATGCTTATACCGCCAGTGTTTTTAATAAATGTGGGGATTTCACATCGGATTGTAGCAATGTCAGTCTGATTCTTATTGAGAATAAAACTAATAACCCTACTATTTTTTATGGCAAGGTGATGAAAAACGAATTAGGTAATTTTAGTTATTTTATTTTTAATGATGAAGCTGGAAATAAAAAAATTAAATTAGATTATACCTCGTTGACATTCATTGATAAAAATGGGAAAGCTGTGAGTGCTTATCCAGGTAGATGGGATCATAAACTCACTCGTTAATGTGGTTCTTTAATTTTATGAGTTAAAAAACAATATGTGAAAGTGTTTTAAATAGATTGGCCTAATTTATTTAAGGTCAATCTTATTACACTCCCACGTTGACGCACACTTCAATCAATTTCTTAATTAAAAACGCCGAGCGAATCATGAAATATACTCTACAGGAAGGTTCTTTCTCTCTGTTTCCTGCTGCCTGGCAGGACACCTCGATGAATATTCTGCGCGATGATCACAGTGGACTCTCTGTGGTGATCAGCCGTGGCACCATCCCTGAAGGCAGTGATTTGGCCACCGAGTTTCACCGCCAGTGGGAATTGCTGCGCCCACAAATGGGCGAGATCACTCAAAGCGATGTATTACGCGTCAGCGTCGGGCCGCAGCAAACGTTACCCGGGCTGGAAGTCGAGACGGGGCTGGAGCGTAACGGCCAAAAACTGTGGCAAAAGCAGCTGGCGGTGCAGGTGCCTAACCAGGCGACATTGATGCTTTTTACGCTATCCGCGCTGCGCCCCTTCACTGACGAAGACAGCCAACGCTGGGATGCTCTTAAACAGAGTGTGACGCTAAACGACAATCGGAATGACTAAGGCATGAGCGATAACAAGGCTGCCCGCGAGGGCGATGACATCATTCACTCGAGCATTTTTGCTGATATCACCAGTATCGTGGCGGAAGGCTTAGCTTATGCGGCGATCGGTGCGGCCGTCGGTGTTGCACTCACCGCTGCCGCTCCTTTGCTGGGTGCCGGTGCGGCAGCGGCGACTGTGACGGCGATGGGCTCAAGTTGTGTCGTTAGCGGGATGATTGGCGGGGCTTTAGCGAATATGAGCGGGCTCAGCGCTGAGATCAGCGCCTCCGCCGATAGCCTTGGTGATCTGATCTTCCCTCCGTCCCCTGCCGGGAAAATTATCACCGGCTCAAGTAATGTCCTGACCAATAACTTACCGGCCGCGCGGGCCGCCGGTAGCGTGCCACCTGATGATATGCCGCCTGCCGAACCGCAATCCCCCAGCAGTTTTGCCGATTATGCGGGTAAGTATCTCTCAATGGCCGAGCAGTTTGTCAGCGAGATGTGGCAACCTACCCTCGCCTCGGCCGCGAACGGCGCATCGCCTGCCGAGCAGGACAAAGTCGCCTGTGAAAAACATTCCGGGCCGCAGTATCTGGCGGAAGGCTCAAAGAGCGTGTTTATCAACGGCCAGCCTGCCGTGCGCGCCAAAGACAGAACCACCTGCGGGGCGACAATCGCCGATAACGTCTCACCGAATGTGATCATCGGTGGCGAGACGGTCGCGGTGCGCGATGTCAAAAGCGGTAAAAAGGCCGGTCTGTCGCTGGCGATGATCGGCCTGGCGCTGTTGCGCGGTCGCCCGGGCCAGGTGGTAAAAAATATGCCTTGTGCGGTGGGCGGTGCGGCGGCCGGCATGCTGGCCGATATGTCGATTAACGCAGTATTCGCAACATCGCATCCGGTGCATGCCGCCACCGGCGTTAAAGTCCTCAACGATGAGAACGAGCTTGATTTCACTCTGCCGGGACGTTTTCCGCTGTATTGGCAGCGTAGCTACAACAGTCTGACCCGTCGCGAAGGGTTGTTCGGTCTGGGCTGGGCTACCGTTTTTGACAGCTACCTGACGCTGATTGGAGATGAAGTAACTTGGTTTGACGATAGCGGGCGCGAGTTGAGCTTTACCCGGCCGCCGGTTAATCAGGCGCTTTACAGCATTAGCGAAGGGCTGATCGTGCGTTGTAATGACAACGGCGATATAGCAATTTTTGATGACGATGGCGCGGTATGGCGGCTCTATAAACCGACCCGTGCCAATCCAGCGTTACTGCGTCTGGCCTCGCTTAGCGATGAATACGGCAACATGCTGGAAACCGGCTGGAATGAACACGGTCGACTGGTGCGTATTCATGATGCGCCGCAAGCCATCGATGTCACGCTGACCTACGACGATGAACGTTTCCCGCAGCGAGTCACCGGCGCCAGCCATTTTGATGGCGATCAGCATTGGCCGCTGATGCGCTGGGGTTACGATGATCGTGGCCAGTTGGCTGCCGTAACCGATGCAAGCGGCGTAGTTACTCGTGAGTTCCGCTATAACGACGATGGCCTGATGGTGTGGCATCGCTTGCCGGGCGGGCTGGAAAGCGAATACCGCTGGCAGCAGTTGGATCACTGGCGCGTGGTGGAGAACCGCACCAGTACCGGCGATGGCTGCCGTATGCGCTATGACCTGGCCGCCGGACTCACCACCGTCACGCAATATGACGGGCAGGTGCGCCAACACTATTGGAATGAACAGGCGTTGATCACCTGTTTTGTAGATGAACGCGGCGAGCGCTGGCAATTTGAGTGGGATGAGAACGAACAACTGACCCGCCGTATCGACCCGTTGGGCCACGCCGTCACCTTCGTTTATGACGAGATGGGGAACCGGGTACAAGAGAGCGATGCCGAGGGCAACACGCGGGCGACAACCTGGCTGCCGCATCGTGCTTTACCGACCTCGATTACCGAGGCGGACGGCAGCGCCACGCATTTTTATTATGATCAGTCACATGGTCTGGCGCGGGTGGTCGACGCGCTGGGACAGAGCACGCTGTATCATCGCGATGAGTTTGGTCTGGTGACCGAAGAAGTGGATGCGGCGCAAAACAGCCGCCGTCAGGAGTACAACGACGCCGGACAAGTCATCCGCGCCACCGACTGCTCCGGGCGTACTACCCGCTATCGTTATCATCCACTTGGCTGGCTGAGCGCGCAGATTGCGCCAGACGGTGAAGAGACGTGCTATCGCTATGATGCCGCCGGTCGCCCGGTTCAGCTTGAGCGGGCCGAAGGCTGGCAAGAGACACTGAGTTGGAACCCACGCGGCCTGCCTGCCGCGCATCTGGCCGCCGACGGTAAACGCAGCGAGTTCGATTACGACAGCGCCGGGCGACTGCTGGTCACGCGTAACGCGCAGGGCGAAGAAGTGCGGCGCACCTGGGACAGCCGCGGTCGGCTGAGCGCTTTGCATAACGAAAACGGCGAAGCCTATCAGTTCCACCATGGCGCAGACTCGTTGTTGCTTGAAGAGGTCGGGCTGGATGGCGTGGTTACCCGTTATAGCTATGACGCCTGCGGACGTACCACCTCGCGCACCTTTGCCGCCGGGCATGCTGAGGCGATCACCCATCACTTTGCCTATAGCGCATCCGGGCAGTTGGTTGCGCGGACTACGCCGGAAGGACAAACGCGTTACCACTATACTGCGGCCGGGCAACTGGCCCGACTCGCCCTGCATCCGGCAATCAGTGACGACGTCTGGAGCCGTGAAGCGGAACAAGAGATTACGTTTGAATATGATGCACTGGGCCGGGTTATTGGCGAACAGGGGGAGCAGGGCGCGCTGGCGTGGACTTATGACGCGCTGGGTAACCGCACCTCGGTACAGTTGCCAGACGGACGCCAGGTAAAACAGCTCTATTATGGCAGCGGGCATCTGCTAAGCATCGCCCTCGACAGCCTGCCGATCAGCGATTTTACCCGCGACGCGTTACACCGTGAAACCAGCCGCACGCAGGGCACACTGACTTTGCGCAGCGAGTATGACCGGCTTGGCCGCCTGCGCCGCCGCGATGTCTTTAACGGCAATAGCCAGCGCCCGGCACCGCGCCGCTGGTCACGCCGTTGGGATTATGACTACGCCAATAATCTGATCCGCGAAGAGCGCGACGACAACCCGTTTCACTGGCACCGCTGGCAATACGACAGCGCGGGGCGTCTGCTGGCGCAGGACGGCACCTTACCGGGTCAAGAGCAGTGGCGTTGGGATGCGGCCGGTAATCCGCTGGAAGAGACTGACAGCCTGGCGGTGCGCCACAACCGAGTCACGCAACTTAACGGTATCTGCTGGCGCTACGATATTCACGGCCGCACCATCGAAAAGGATAACGGCCAGACGCGCTGGCACTATCGCTACGATGGTGAGCATCGCCTGACCGACGTCATCAGCCACCCGCGTGAGCGTAACAAACCGCAGGTGCAGGTCAGCTTCCGCTACGACCCCTTGGGCCGCCGCATCAGTAAAACCCGCAGCCAGACGCTTAACGGACAGCCGCAAGGCCGCCGTGTGACCACTCGTTTTGTCTGGGAAAGGTTCCGCTTGTTGCAGGAGATCCAGGATGAGGTGCCGCTCACCTATGTTTACAGCGATGAAGGCAGCTACGACCCGCTGGCGCGTATCGACGGCAGCGAAAACCCGGAGATTTACTGGTTCCACAACCAGCCCAACGGCACGCCAGAACGCCTGACCGATGCAGAAGGGCAATTGCGCTGGGAAGGGCAAAACAGCGCCTGGGGCAAACTGCTGCGAGAATCCTCGCTGCAAGGCCCAGGATTTGCGCAGAACCTGCGTATGCAAGGCCAATACCTCGACCGCGAAACCGGCCTGCACTATAATTTGTTCCGTTACTACGACCCGGATTGTGGACGCTTTACCCAGCCAGACCCGATAGGGTTGTTGGGGGGGATCAATCTTTACCAGTATGCGCCGAATGCACTGGGGTGGGTGGATCCGTTGGGGTTGAGTCGGTGCCAAGCTAATTTATCTAAAGCAGAACGACAGGCGAGAATCCATGAGCTTGCAGAAGCTAATGCACACAGGCGATTACAAGAAATTGAAAATATGAGTTCAAGGTCTCACTTCCTTGAGAGGCATGGGGCTCAAACATCTTTAGAATCACAGTTAGGACGTGCGACTAATGGGACTAATCCTTCTACAGGTATTCAGCAACGCACGCCGACCGCAGCAACTCGATTTGATAGCCATAGAGATCAGTTGAATGCGATACAGAGAGCACAGCTAATTCATCGAATATCAGGAGGCACTCAAACTAAAGTTACAGTTCCGTATCCGTATAAAATCGGTGAAGGATACAACAAGACTGAGTTAGCATATGGTACTTCAAGAACAGCCACAGTGATCTTAACTCCGGGTGGGCAACCAATCACTGCATATCCTGTATGGGGGCGGTAATGAATAAATTTGATATTGAAACTCAAAAAGAAATCTCTATATTAGTAGGTTTTCTTTCTTCTGTTGATGAAGGAGTTGTTAGCGATGAAGATTATTTGCTAATAAAAAATAAAAATGTCAATAATGAAAATGATCTGCGATATATTTCAGGTGTTATCTTTAAGCCTTGGTTTTTAGAATATACATCAACCAATAAAGATAAAGTGATTCAATCCATAGAATTTATCATAAATGGTAAAAGCGATGTTATTGATGCTGTCATTTCCGAAGTGAATTTTATTTTTGACTATGAAATAGAGGATAAACCTCTTTTTTTGATGAGGATAAAGAGGGTTCTTGAGGGGTATATGGGGTGCGATACATCTGGTGAGTGACTAAAATAAACTGGAAGTCATTTTTAAATTTCTTCCAGCTATTATTTTATCCATTACTTAACAATATCGTTCCAATCCAGCCTGCCGAGAAATTGTACCAGCTAAATAGCTGTGCGGTATAGTGCTCTACTTTCGACCAGGCCTTGCTGGATAAGGTATTGAAACCGTTGTTCTGTATGAGTGTGCTACATCTAGCCAAAGGCGTAATGTTCTTACGTAACATGCTAAATATTAGTAAACGACAGGTATAGCGGTATTAGGCATAGCTAACTGCAAGGCCCAGGATTTGCGCAGAACCTGCGTATGCAAGGCCAATATCCCGACCGAGAAACTGGCCTGCACTTTACTCTTTTCCGTTACTACTCCCCAGATTCTGAAGATGTCCTTTCTTTTATCGATATCGATATCGATATGGGTTTTATTTTTAAAATATTTCAAAGTGCTGAAATGACTAATCTTATAAAAAATATAAAATATTTTGATGGTTTTGAAGTACAAACGGCAGAGTTGAAAGTAATTACTGGGAAACCATGTGTTCTGAAAATAAAATTAAAAAATGGTGATAAAATTGAATCCGTAGGAGATGATTTTTTCGAATGTTTTAAGTCTTTAAGAAACAGTAATAAATCGATAATTTATTATTGTAAGGGAGCCAAGAAAAATGTACTCCCATCAAGAATGACTAGACAAATGGCAATGGGTTTAACTGCTTATGAAACAGTTTTAGGCCAACAGGCGCGTAAAGAGGATTTAGTCGATATTTTTGATTTTGATGATGAAAATATTGTTTCGGATCCACAGGAGCAAGATGAATACCAAAAGGAATGGTTTGCATCTTTGTGATTTTTGCGAGGCTGATAACACATTCTGTGTAAACAGTCTCTATCCTCCCAGCTATTTTGTCACCCGCCACGAGAACTTTGCCAGCAAGTCCTTTTTATTAGCAAAACCGCAGCCAGACCCTCAACGGACAGCCGTAGGGCCATCGCGTTACGACTAGCTTTGTCTGGGAAAGGTTTCGCCTATTGCAGGAAAGGTAGCTACGCTCCGCTTGTATGTATCGATGGCAACGAGAACCCGCAGATGTGTTCACTATTACTGAACATACTCCTGATAGCGACTCTCAAGTATATGTTACAAGTGGAAGTTCAGGGGCTACCTCAACCGAAATGCGTGCAAACTGAGTTTTACTACCAAATAATTCGGCAAGTTATGAAGGGAGTGTTTCCCGAAACTATAATGGTAGGCGGATAAAATTGGTGGGGAGTGGCAAATAGTCACTGCTGGTGGTAGATATTCTGGAGCGACAGAGTCGTTATGAATCTAGAAAATATTAGCGATAAAATATGTAGTGTATTAATTACATCTGCTTATGTTGATGAAGCAAAAGAAATTAAAGGGTTAATGATTAATATATTAACATTAGAAAAACACAATCCTATTAGAGTGTCTGCATTAGAGAGTTTAATATCTCGTTGTCATCCTAAATGGCTTGGGGATTATTATATTAATAATGTTAGTTATAAAGAATGGACTGATCTTATTACAAAGTTTAAAAATAAGCTTATTAAAGAAAGATAAAATAAAACCGGATGTAATTTCCCTGATCCTTCCGGCTATTTTATTATCTGTGACCTATCAATATCCACTAAGTCCAGTCCGGCTGGAAACGGCACCAGCCAGTTCGCTCTATCAGCAGAATCAGTAGTCAGTACGTCTGACCGATGCAGAAGGAAAAAGCAGCGCCTGGGGGCAAACTGCAACGATAATCCTGATTGCAGGGCCAATACCTCGACCGCGAAACCGGCCTGCACTCTACTCTGTTCCGTTACTACGACCCGGATTGCGGGCTCTTTACCCAGCCAGACCCGATAGGATTGTTGGGGGGGTTACCAATCTTATGTAGAAAGAAATTTTGCTCACTATAGAATTGTAATGATAATTATTATCATTTATTGACAAGGGGAAGATAGATAGATATACATAAAATACTGTGTTTATATGGGTCTTCCCCGATCATGGTGGCTCAATCGACAGCTTTACATTGTTCACTTTTTTATTGTTTTACCGAATTAGGAACTTGGGTTTCTATTTAAGTGTCATATGTATTTATGATGAAAGGAATAACGCTTATGCTGTGCTTAAAAAAATATGCATGCCCCGTATTTATCTTATTACTTCATAGTGTTGCAGTATCGGCTTCAACAGACATGTTTTATGGGAGTAATAAGAAAGATCATCCATTGCTATCAGAGTCTAAACAAAAACCAACATTATCTTGGGAGAAAGGTGAGTCTCAACCCTATAAAAATCCACATTGCCTCACTCCTAGCGATCAGGGGTGCAGCAATATGTGGAGAGACGAAAAAAGAGCGGAAATTAACGAGCGTATGCTACGACATTACCAGCACAGGCAAATACCGAGCGAATACAACATTAACGACAAAAAATACTCTATAACTCTCTGGGGGGATGGGGATTGATCAAAAATCCACATTCAGCTTCCCGTAATGGAACATCACACCCATTTTGAAGCGCTCCCTGTTCCGGTATCCCCTGGACTTTATTCTCAGCAACCTGATTTTACTGTTCAGTGCCTCCGCATTACCGTTTGATACACCGTGACGCATGGCGTTCAGAATACCGTATAGTCTTTTCCCTATCGTTTTAGCCGCATTCTTCATCATGGGGACATCACTGTTAGCCGCCAGCGCCAGCCATCTCTGCCAGTCATTCCGTCTTGCCTCGCTCCATGGCCTGTTCCAGATATCCTTTGCCAGCTCTTTCAGAGCCCAGCACTGACTCGTCAGCTTCATCTGCGCACGCAGCCATGCCAGCTTTTCCTGCCTGGATTCGGTCATCCACTTATCGCTGTACTGCCACAAGAAGCGGGTTCCCTTTGCCTGACGGCGACTTTCAACAGGGAGGTGCGGATGTTCATTCTGACGGGTTTTATCCACTACTTCACCCAGTTGCCTTGCCACATGGAAGCGGTCGAAGGCGATTTTCTCAACCGCACTGGGTAAGTGGATACGCGCTGCCCTTATATAGCCTGCGTTCATGTCCATCGAAAGTGTTTTGATGGTCAATAACTGGCTGTCAGTGAGTGTGCGAAGATAACTGGCAAGGCTTTCTGTACCTCGATCATCAGTTAAGGCCAGCGCACGTCCATCGCGATCGGAGATCACCGTTACATAGCGATGTCCTTTTTTAAAAGCAACCTCATCCACATTCATATGACGGGAGGATAATGGCTTTTTTATCCTGGCCAGTCCTCGCTTAACTGCCCGGGTCATAATACCATCAACCGCATTCCAGCTGAGCTTAAGTTGTTTCCTGACGGCGTCAACAGTGCTGATTTTCAGCCATGAGAGAACGAACGATTCGAACAGGAGTGTATACCGGCTTCCAGATCCCGCCCACGGAACAGGGAGGGTCTGGCATCCATGCTCAGGGCACATAATGCGGGGAACATCAGCTTCGACTAATGTCATGAACTGGCAGGTATCAAGGTGGCGCCATTTACGGTGCCGGTGATCGTGGACAGGGCGGGATTTACCACAGGTCGGGCAGGATAATGATGCGTTTTCAGCGACGCCGACGATGACGGTAACAGAACCGGCCTTATCATCAAGGGAAAGGGATTTAACCTGCCACGGTGCGGTAAGATTAAGGATGTGGGCGTAAAGGGATTTTTCGTCCATGGCAGGCTCCGCAGAAAATCGAGACCTCCACTGGAATGCCCTTTGCTGAGGCCGGAAAATATCCTATGTCAACAGTTTTGTTGAACCCTATCGGGAGGAAAAACAGATTAATAAAGTAACAGCCTAAAATATAAATATTTATAAGGCTACTTTTTTGAGACTTAAAAGCAGTTCCAGACATAATTTTGATTCGAGCTTCGTTATGACCAATGGGGGTATACCTTGCAAATTAAACTAATGGATGAAACCTCTTTGAACGCGTGGCTTGGGCTTCGAAGTCAGCTATGGCCAGACCATAGCTGTGAAGAGCATATTCGAGAAGGCCAGAATATTTTATCCTGTCCCGATAAATATTTTTCATTCGTGGCAATAAATAACCAGAATCGGACAGTTGCGTTTGCCGATGCCACTGTTCGCCATGATTATGTGAACGGTTGTGAAAGCAGCCCGGTGGCATATCTTGAAGGGATTTTTGTTATTCCTGAACAGAGAGGTAGGGGCATTGCCAAACGGCTGGTTGCAGCCGTACAGGATTGGGGAGTGACAAAAGGTTGCACCGAGATGGCCAGCGATGCGCCATTAGATAATCATATATCTCATCAAATGCATCAGGCTTTAGGCTTTGAAGAAACCGAACGCGTGGTATTTTTCAGAAAAAGAATAGCCGGTTAAGAGCCTTCACCCGAAGTTAGCGTTTTATTGTACAAAAAATAAGATACCCTTTTCAGCCAGCGTCCCTGATTTTTTGTGTGTCGCTGTGCTCAAATAATTGGCCTGCCGTTAAAATTCTCCTCTGAGTTAGTGGATGCGCGTCTTTCGTATAGGGCTACCGACCTTTATCGTAGGAAAATCTCCGTTTCCCAAGCTGACGCCTTAACCACCACAACAGGGGAAGACCCGTTTATATACAGTAATTATTTATCTATTCTAATGTTAAGGAGATCGATATATGAGCATTGCATACTACAGAGATGGCGTACCATTCAACTCTCGTGGAGAGCCAGTTATTGTGATTACAAGTGGTAAAACTGTAACTAATGCGAGTCTGGGGGACGGCATAACTAGTGGCTTTGGAACGGGGTTGGCCCATTCGCCAAATTCAATTTCGCAAACGATTCGCCCTGAGGATTTTGCAAAAAATGTTGCACAGATTCATGTTCAAGAACTTGGTTATGGGATGAATGAAAATAATCAGAGGCAGGTTGAACTCGATAGTATTTTGAGCACAGCACAAGAAAAGTCTAGTCAAACAGGAACTGCATATTTCACTTTAATAAATCCAACGCCTGAGCAAAGAGCACAAGCCTTAGTGAATTACCAAAATTCAATTGTCGCAGAACTGCAGGCTAAAATTGCTTCAGAAGAAAATGCAGCAGAATATATTGAATTAGACATCATACTCAATAATGGTCGTATTTGGTGGCCGAGAAGCCAAGCTGATGCAAGCCAAGCACAGCAGTATGTGAATATAAGGGGGGAAGATAAGGAAAAAGTAAATCAGTTGGTAACTAATGACAGGCAAAATCTTTTAATAATTCAATCGAGTATGACATCTGTTCAAACAGAAATTGATAAAATTCTAGCAGCTACGAAATTTACAACTGACTTTTATAAAGTAGTAGCAGCTCAATTTAGCGATAACGCAGCTAAAATAGCTAAAGAGTTTGCAAATGCAGCACAAGGCAAGAAATTACGTAATGTTGATCAAGCATTAGCCGCTTTTAACAAATATCAAAGTGTTCTTAACAAGAAGTTTGGTGTTCAAGATCGGCAAGCTATAGTGAATGCATTAGCAGCGCTAGATTATCAAAATTTATCCCAAAATTTAGTGAGGTATAGCAAGGCACTAAGTCTCGTAGGGTATGGCTTGGACGGGGTTAGTTTAGTGCAAGTACTTATTTCCTCTGTAAATAGTGGTGACTATAAACCATTCTTTGTTAAAGTAGAATCCATGGCTGCAGGGGCTTTGGCTACTGAATTAGTAGCATGGGCATTCGCAGTAATCACTGGTTCCGCACTTGGAATTCTAGGCTTTGGGTTGTTACTGGCCGTTATTGGTGCTTTGATTGATGATGATTTAATTGGAAAGGTAAACGACACCTTATTTAAATGATGTCGTTATAATTAATTTTATCTGCGTTTAAATTTTGTTATAAAATATAGCAAGCTTAGTGGAATTGCGAAAATGAGAGCAACTAAACCTACCCACCATCCCCAATGGGTAGGTTTGATCATTTTAGAATTAATGTGCTCAATAATTGCTACGGCAAAAGGGAAAGAAACAGAGGAAGCAAAACCAAAAATTAAAATATAGGGATAAAACTCCTGATCTTCAGGACGCTCTTTAAGTAATAAAAGCAAGATGATGATTGCATAGAAAACCAGGCTGTATAACAAGTGCTTGATATAGTAATTTTTTTTCATTTTTTCTTCCTTAGTTTTCTATAAGTAAAGAAACTATATCATAATGGTTTTGTAAGAATCTTTAACTTTATATCAACATAATAATCATGGTGTATTAATTGTCTCAACTTTACTTAATCTCACCATATTATATCGAGATTACAATTTACATTGTGTCATTAAGATTTTTTCGTAAGATGTGCAACGTGGCACGGAAAAATGCAATGCCAAGTGTTTGGTAGCATGACCCTACCTGATCTTACCCAGCAATAGTGGACACGCGACTAAGTCAATAAACTCTCTGACAGATATAACACTGCGGATATAAGCAAGTTTGTTCGGTTTTGAGGTTACGCAAATCGTGGATGGTGTAAAAGTTGACTAGACTGGCGAAGTGCAGCAAGTTTTGTTGCGAAATCCCGAGCCTCCCGCTTTGTTACGGACATAGGCCGCTGGCAGAACAGGTGACAAAAGAGCATCTGAGACATTAAAAGAGAAGGATAATATTGCTTAACGTAAGTTTTCGTTCCATTGAGCGTCAGACCCCCGATCAGCAACAAAAAGAACTGCGTCGGATGCATGAAACCAGGCCGTACTCAATTGGCGACCTGGCTGAGCTATTTTCAGTTTTACGACCAACAGTTTATAGAACACTTGCTAGAAGAAATAGGAATCCGCCCTCTGTAATGTTTACATAAATATGGTTATTTTAAATGTAAGATGAAAATAAAAGACAATTAATGAACAAGTTAAGCTAAAAGGTAAGGCGATATAATGTCTACAGAATTCAACAATCGGTTTAGGAACGCTACTCAAGATATCGTTCGTCGATACTTCTTGACCGCTGTCCGCTATCCAGGACAGCGTAATGGTTTAACGACTTTTGACCTCAACAGTCACTCTGTCGATAATAATAATGTGGTTACGCTGGATGTCGCCGCCGTTGGTAAGTCTTATCCTCTGATGGGGTTCTGGGTACCGCAGGGTGGGTCTTGTGTGATACCCGCGAACCCAGGATCAGGGTGCTTTGTATTTACTCCTGATTTCAGCGGTTGCTCAATCTTGGTCGATCAAATTGACGCTAATCAGTATAGGGTATACCACGTACAGGGCGGTTCTAATTACCTCCAGAAAGAATATCGCGGTGCTGACAATAGGCATGGGCTAGGGCTCGCCGCTTCGATGATCTTCGACGATTACGGCGATGCAGCAAGACCCCGCGGTTTTGCATTTCTGAAATACGAAAATGGCCGGTGGTGGATCTACTACCAGCGCCATAATGGTGTAGGCTTGAACTATAGTTATAGTGATGGACGTTTTCGCGCCATAGGCCCTCAAACTGTACGTGGTGGAGGCCGTATACCCGTTGCAGATCTCAGATCCGAGGTTCCTCGTATTAATGGACGTCACAGTGGTCAACATTTACCTGTTACCCGGAATATCCGTGCGGCGCAACGGATGCTTCCCAATGACGAAATTTGGTAATATTTCCAATATTTTTGCTTTGCAAAATGGATGAAGCGACAGGCTCATGGTATTGCTGATGATGAGGTGAAATCGGTATTTAAAACATGAGCTTAGGTTGGGAACGTCGCCATGTTGGCATCCTCCGATAAGTGATGTTTTAAACCACCACCGGAGAGGCTAATCGCCAGGTGGCGGACTGAACAGGGTTAGCCTTACCGGCCTTATCGGACACCGGCGCATCTTGCGATGCCCCCGCCCAGCCCAACATTGAGGTGTAGCCGAACGCGCGACACAAAAAAAAGACGCTGGCGCGTCATGTGTCGCCACTAAGATTTTATCAGGAGGCTAATCCCGTTGCCTGATTTTGCAGGCAGGCCAACCTTACTGCGCGAAAGAACAAACGGCTAGACCTTTACGTAGAGAAAAAAAGAAACGCCAACAGAACTCGCAAAAACGGCGATGTTATGGCCAAGTGTAAACCAGAGATTTCACTTACAATCGAGAAAGGTTGTAATCAGCTTAGATAATTTTACATACTTCCCCAAATTCCAGACGTGGTTCCCTTGGATAAAGTTTATCGTCATCACCATAACCGAGGGTACAAATAAAGTTTGATTTCCATGTCGTTCCTTTAAAGAAAAGTGTATCCACTTGTTCATTATCAAAACCTGACATGCCGCAGGCATCAAGGCCCAGAGAGCGGATGGCAAAAATCATATAAGCCCCCTGCAATGTACTGTTTCTGAAAACCGTTTCTTGGGTTAATTTTTTATTTCCATCAAGAAGGGGGCGAGGATCGTATGTTTGAAAAAGCCTTGGTAGAAATTCTATCCAACTTTCATCATATGCCAGAATAGCTGTGACAGGTGCACGTTTTACCTGAGCAGGGTTTGATCCCCACATTGCAGAAGCCAGCTTTTCTTTCTCTTCTTCGCTCTTAATAAAAAGGATTCGCGCTGGATTTGAATTAAGAGCTGTCGGACCCCACTTCATGATTTCATATATTTCATGAAGATTTTCGTCAGAGACAAAACGGTCCGTCCAATAATGATACGTTCTTGCTTTAGTAAAAATTTGCTCTATTGCTTCTGCTGAAATTGCTTTTTTAGGCATGTGATTGTCCTTACTCTTCATTAAGAATGATATTTTTTATTACTGTATTTATTTTATTTCTTAATATTTTTAATTTTTCATCATCATTCCTTTTTAATTTATAGAACATGTCTCATCATTTTATTAATGATGATTCTTTACTGATTGGTAAAGAATGGGGCCAAAAAAGACCGCAGGTAAGCGGTCTTATTGCCAGGATTAAAGTCGGGCTATTGTTCCTTCAAGCACATCAGCAAGAAAAGCGTTGTCCTCCATCGCGTGACTGAAAATGTTCAAACCACCGTAAATTGTCAGAAACACACGCGCTACCTCTATGGCCGGACGATCGCTAGATAGTTCGCCATTTTGCTGTCCGGCAGCAATAGTACTGCATACAGAGGCTTCCAGTTTCGAGAAATAAGCTTGGTTAATCTCTTCTATCGCGGGATGTTTTTTTCCGTGCTCCATCGTTGAAAATAGAGCCATGCAGGGGCGGTTGCCGTTCGGATCAAGGCCGCCATTTACAACCCATTGCAGCAACGCCCTTAAGCGTTCTTTAGCAGAGCCTGAACCTTCCAGAATTTCAATTTGCGCTTTTAGCCCCAGCTCTTGGTAGCGACGCAGAGCCTGTTCATAAAGGTTTTGTTTGTTGCCAAAAGCATAATACAGGCTACCACGGCCAAGACCCGTTCGTTCACATAGTACCTGAGTTGAGCTCGCCTCATAGCCAGTGTCCCAGAAGACGTCCATCGCGGCTTCAATCACACGCATGTCATCGTATTCTTTGGGCCTTCCACTCATTGCTTTATCCTTTACGTAATTCCCAGGCCGGATTAAAACAATACTTTACCGATCAGTCAACAATTGCGTGAGCAGGCGAACTCTTCTATACCACTTTTATCTCTACTCCTTTCACCCCAATCTCCAGATCTCCAACCGGCTCTCGGGTTTCCAGACGAGATACCGCGCGTCTAACGCCAGAATCTGACATGCCTAATACCACGGCAGCACGCGTGAAGCCGCCGCTTTCCACTATGGCTGCCAATACAGCGACACCCGATAATAAACGCCCGCCGACGCTCATAATTCCCCCTGCTTTTGAGTCAACAGAGTAATGACATAACGTCACTTCAGTAAACAGAGCGGTAGGCTTAACCTTTGCGTCACGCGGGGTTGGCATCAACCCAAGCTATGTAGCCCGGACACCCTATTGGGCGTACCACGCTGTCAGATTCATGTTGTTACGGATGTATAGCAAAATGCATAACACCACTCATAAGCGGACGCTTTTCAAAAATGGAACCGTGCTTACCCTGGATAAAACTATCGGTGATTTCGCCGTCGCGGATGTCTTGATCGAAGGTTCACATATTATCGCTGTTGGCCCAAATCTGAGCGCTGAAGAGGCGTTGGTTATCGATGCCAGCGGCCATATTGTGATGCCAGGATTTGTGAACCCTCACCAGCACGCGTGGCTCGGTCTATTACGCGGACTGATGCCAAACGTTGAAACTCTCAACGACTATTTTGATGCGATCCCATTTGCCATCGGACGTCATTATCGTCCTCAGGATATGTACCTTGCTACGCTGCTGACCAGCCTGTCATGTCTGGACGCTGGTATCACCAGCATTCTGGATGCAGGCCATAACAGCCTGACACCTGAGCATACCGACGCCGCGCTCAATGCTTTCGATACGGCGGGCCTGCGCGCTATTCATATGGTGGGGCAGCCAGTTGGTATGTCAGTTAAGCACTGGCCTGGAGAAGTTAAACGCCTTAAGCGACCTGCCGACGCCTTGGTCAATATTGGTCTGTTTGCCAATGTTGCTGAGGCGGAACAGTGGGCTGTTGCACGGGAGTCTGGCAGTCCCATTCTTAGTGAGTTTGGTAACTGGGATGGCAGCGTATCGCCACTGCGCGATCTGCACGCTCGGGGTTTACTGGGTTCGGATAATATTTTCAACCATTGTGTCCGTCTGACGGATGACGATTGGGCGATTCTGGCCGAGGCTGGAGTGAACGTTACGGTTAACCCACGTACGGATGCATTATTTGGTTTAGAAACAGAGGGTTTCCCATATCAAAACGCGATTGAGCACGGTCTTCGCCCTGCGCTTGGCATTGATATCGACACCTCTCAGGGCGGGGATATGTTTGGTGAAATGCACGCTGCCTTTGTCCAGCAACGAACCTTCGTGCAAAGAAGACGTGCCGCTGGGGAGACCTCTGTACCTGCACCGGTTCATGTCAGAGCAATTCTAGAGGCGGCAACCATTGATGGCGCACGCTGCATGGGGCTGGAGAGCAGCATCGGTAGCCTCACGCCGGGTAAACAAGCGGATGTGATCATGATCCGTACCGACGGCATCAGTATCTTCCCATCGCATAATGCAGTCGGCAATGTTGTGCATATGGCTAACCGTAGCGATGTGCGTACCGTCATGGTTGCAGGCCAACAGCGTAAGCATGACGGACAGCTGGTCGGTGTTGATATGGCGAGTATTCGCAGTGAAACAGAGGCGGCACGCCGTTACTTATTCGACGCCTCTGGCTATCAGCCACATGCGCTGGAAGAGGCGTTTCCTCGTCTGAACCCGGCAAACTAAGCGCCGTAAAGTGATTGAAGTCTGCCGCATCCTGAGTTGGGGGCGGCAGACTTTTGTTTTATAAAAACTGCTCTTTTCAAAGGGCAAACTCTTCAAAGGGTAAACAATGTCTTCAAATCAAAAAACGTCCTCGACCTCGCGGGTAGGTGCTCATCCTGTCAATTCTGTTCGCGCCATGTTGCCTATTGCAGCCGGACTTTTTTTGGGCTTTATCTCCGTGGGGTTGCCGTTGCCAATTGTCCCCTTATTCGTGCACCAGGTACTTGGCTTTGGTGATGTAATAGTCGGATGTAGCGTTGGATTGCAGTTTTTGGCGACCGTTCTGACCCGCAGTTATGCTGGCAGAGCAGCCGATGTGCATGGTGGGAAATCGTCGATGATGCGCGGGGCTGCTGTCTGTGCATGTGCAGGCGTGCTGTATGTGATTGCGGCAACCTTACACGCTTCACCTGCTGCGGCTTTGGCGGTATTACTGTTTGGCCGGGTCGTCGCGGGGATTGGTGAGAGTCAACTGGTCACCGGGTCAGTGACATGGATGATTGCAACGGGCGGCCCAACGGCAGCGGGTAAGGCAATGTCACTGACGGGGATGGCGATGTACGCGTCTCTGGCGTTAAGTGCCCCCTTCGGTATGATGATTTACCAGCATTCCGGCTTTGAGAAAGCGACGGCGACGATTGTGCTCACCTCATTATGCGCCTACGCCATAGGTTATCGCACGCTCGCCGCGTTTGCTTACGGCGGGGCGCGGGTACCGATGATTCAAGTTCTTGGGAAAATCTGGCGCAGCGGTATTGCGCTGCTGTTACAGGGGGTTGGCTTTGCGGTTATCAGCGCCTTTTCCTCGCTCTTCTTTGCCTCACGAGGTTGGTCACACGCTGCGCTGGCAATGACCTTTTTCGGCGGTGCTTATGCCTTTATGCGCCTGTGCTTTGGTCATCTGCCCGACCGTATTGGCGGATATCGGATTGCGATAATCTCGTTGGGCATTGAAGGTCTTGGTCAGGGGATGTTGTGGGGATCGACAAACGAAGCGGTTGCACTGGCGGGAGCCTTGCTCTCTGGCATGGGGTGTTCGTTGTTGTTCCCGGCGCTGGGGGTTGAGATCCTCAAACACATTCCGCCGCAGAGCCGTGGTACCGCGCTCGGCGGATTTGTTGCCTTTCAGGATATCGCATATGGCATAACCGGCCCGATTACCGGTGTGTTAGCGGTACATTTTGGCTATGCCTCGGTCTTTCTGGTTGGCACGATAGCCGCGATATTGGGTATCGGTTTTGTATTGTTTGAGAAAGCCAAATCTCAGGGATAACGCCGACCGAACTTAACCTCTATTTTAGGTGGATGAGACTATTAATGCGTGCCGCTGAGCGTTTTGCGAACTCGAGGCGGTTTTCGCCACGTTTATTAACAATAATCTCCATCCATCGAAGGCGTTTTCTCGCTATTATCTATAACAGTTAACGCTCAGATTTTGATATGTTGCCAGACATGTGCCTGCGCACAACAGCTGGTGACAACGCCCCTTGGTGGGCGCTGAGCAGATGGTTTTATTCCGGAGATGCTATGCGTTATTCTAAATTTATTATGTTGTCGGCGGTGGTTTGTGCCTCGATGTTGTCTTTCGCGCACACGGCTGCGGCGGCAACCTCTCATGAAATCACCTCGTTCTATGATGATTCCCAGCTGTATAAAATTGGGGATGTGGTACCGAGCGTGTATCGTACTAAACCTTACGATATTGTTGACTGGCAAAAGCGTAACCTGCCAGCGCCTCTGTCAGGCAGCCACTGGACATACATCGGCGGCAGCTACGCGCTGATAACCGATGCTGAAGGTAAAATCCTCAGAGCAGAATCGGGCGATATCTTCTTCGCTAACGAATAGCAATACCTCGCGGCTATCAGCGAATATCGGCGGGTGAACAGCCAAAACGCTGCTTAAAGCGTAACGAGAAACGAGAGCTGGCGCGATAGCCACAGGCATCGGCGATTTGCGTCAGGCTCCAACGGGTGGTTTGCAATAGCGCCATGGCGTGGTGCATGCGGACATCCTGCAATAGTTCACGAAAACTGGTTTGTTCTTCTGCGAGTCGCCGCCGCAATGTCGCCTCGCTCATCGCCAATTGCTGGCTGGCATCGGCTGCCGTCCAGGCAAATTCTGGCGTGCTCGCCAATAATGTGGTTAAGCGGGTGCTGATAGTCTCGCCAGTGTGGGGCATAAATACGATACCGCGCTCGGCCAGCGCAATCAGTACTCCTTGTAGACGATGTTGCTGTAGCGCCGTGCTGGGGGATTCCCCCTCCAGACCGCGTAAGCAATAGTCCAACGTATCCTGCAATTCCTCATCTAATACCAAGGTCTTAAAACGGCTCAGTGGCGATAACGCGGCCAGCATGGGGGCGTGTTCTCGATAAAACGCGGCAATCAGATCGGATGAAAAACTCAAATACAAAGACTGGAAATAACCATTTTCAGCATCGGGCGTTTTACTGACGTTCACCTGGGTATTTTGCGCAATCAGCATAATACGATCGCGACTTTCCAGCGTAACGGATGAACCCTGTTCATCTTCCGCCTGCAACCGACCCGACTTTATTCGTAACAGGCTGGCTTCAAAAAAGCGAAAACCACGTACCTGATGGGGCTGCTGGATAAAAGGGTGGGCAAGCGAAAAGAGCCGGCAGTGGTCTACCGGCACTTGGGAAGGCAGCAGAGTATTATTGATAATTGGAATATCAACGGTGCTCTTGATAGGGTTGGGCATCGACTCTCCTGCCTGCGTTCATTACGCGACGTTCGGGTTTAAACTGTAAGTACCGGTCAGGCTGGTTTGTGCCAGTACATGGCCTTCGATAGCTGACAACACGTCTGGGCCATAGATTTTACCTTGCAGACTCAAACGCGGAACATCTAACGCGTACAGGGTAAAAGTATAATCGTGGGCGATGGTGTCATTCCACGGTGGGCAAGGGCCATCATAACCGTGATAATCGCCGCTCATTTGCTCATCGCTGGCGAACCACTTGGTGTAGTCATTAATACCGTGGCGCATGGCGGATTCTGCAGGTAACGCAGGTTTACCGCGTGGGGTAATCGCCTCGCTATGGCTGCCCGCGGCAATCTCACGCAATTGGGCAGGAATATCGACTAATACCCAGTGGAAGAAGGTGATACGCGGCAATGCTGCGGATATTTCTTTTCCTTCCTGATTCACATCGTCCACCACGCTAGGGACGTGCGGGTCCTGGCATAGCAGCACGAAGGATTGTGTGCCCGCTGGCACGTCATCCCAGGCTAAATGCGGGTTTTTGTTGCTGGATAGGGCCAGGTGGCTTTCTTTGTCCTGCACGGCAAAAGCAAACTCACTGGGGATTGCTGAACCATGCGTAAAGTTTTGGCTGGTTAATTTCATGGGAAAATCCTTCAAAGATTAGCAACGCTCAACATCTCTACCAGAGAAGAACATGACCTGTCTCGGTAGAACATGGCGTCATTATAGTGCGGGACGTTACATGAAAAATGACTTATCCAGTCAATAAAGTCACCTTTACCGTCATTTTGAGCGGAAAGGTGATTTTATTATTCGATGACGGTTAATCCTTAAACCAGAAAAAATAGGCTGCAATCGTAGGTGGCAGGAAAATCAGCAGCATAATCGGCAGTTCTTCACCCACGCTATATCCGGCTTTTACGACCCCAAAATACATATTGGCCAGGCTAACGGCGAGCCAAAGCATGATAAACAGTCCGCCTGCCCATTTTTTGATACCAGGAAGGGTGGCTGACAATCGTTTAATGCGCACATAAAAGCAGGCTAACAGTAGAAAACCGCCGAGAAAAAAGAGCAGGGTATGCATAAGATGTGATTCTCATAGGGAGTGGCGTGGTCGGCCCCACGGGCAGTGCGTATCATATCCTATTTCTGAAATATCGGCTCCGAACGGCCAAGGAATAACTTATCTATAATTGGTCTATTGCAGCATAGCGGTAGGGCACAAATTAATCCCCTCTGTTTAACGGCTCTCCGTTAAGATGGTGAAAACTATTACCTTTAATTGAGTATTTGGAGGATTAAATGGCTGATTTACCTGAGTATGTACCACCAGCAGTCTGGGTTCCAGGCAAGGCAAACGGCGGTGCTTTTGCCAATATCAACCGCCCAACGGCGGGAGCAAGATTTGATAAAGATCTGCCGGTTGGGAAACATCCTCTGCAACTCTATTCACTGGCAACACCTAACGGCGTAAAAGTCACGGTATTGCTCGAAGAACTGCTAGAACTTGGTCATACCGGTGCAGAATATGATGCCTGGCTGATTAAAATTGGTGACGGCGATCAGTTTGGCAGCGGTTTTGTCGCGGCTAATCCTAACTCTAAAATTCCAGCATTAGTCGATCACAGCGGTGCAGAGCCAGTTCGTGTGTTTGAATCTGGCGCCATCTTGCTGTATCTGGCGGAGAAGTTCGGCGCATTCCTGCCAACAGAGAGCAAAGCGCGTACCGAAACGCTGTCTTGGCTATTTTGGCAAATGGGCAGCGCGCCGTTTGTCGGCGGCGGTTTCGGGCATTTCTATGCCTATGCTCCGGCCAAGTTTGAATACCCAATTGACCGCTTCGCGATGGAAACCAAACGCCAGCTTGACGTGTTGGATAAGCAATTAGCTGACAATGAATTTATCGCCGGTAGCGAATATACCATCGCTGATATTGCCATTTGGCCTTGGTACGGTGCGCTGGCGAAAGGCTGGTTGTATAACGATGCCGCCACCTTCTTGTCGGTGCATGAATACAAGAACTTGCAACGCTGGGCGAATGCGATTGCTGAACGTCCTGCGGTACAGCGCGGGCGCAAAGTAAACCGCGTATTTGGCGATCTCGACAGCCAATTGCACGAACGTCATGATGCATCGGATTTCCTGACCAAAACTCAGGATAAACTGAACACACAAGGCTAAAACTCTCTTTAGCTGACGCTATCCAGCCGCTTATTTATTCGCGCGGCTGGATATTTTCTTATTTGATAGCGGCGCTGATTAACAACGTAATTCAAAGAACGCGCTGGCGACCACTTCCCCATTCATAATCAATTCAACCTGATGCTTGCCCGGATAATGTTTACGCGTGGTGAAATCACGGATCTGCTGTTTACGGCTAAAGCGAATGCGCTCGCCGGGTGCCAGTATTAACTCCTTCAGCTTAAATACCTTGCTCGATGTGGTCCCGTTTTGCCGCACATAGTGCAGGCGGTAATCGATGATAAGTTTTTGCGTATCAGTAGAGGTTGAACTGAGATCGGCGGATAACGTTATGCTGTCGCCAAGAGAGAGTTGCCCTGGAGAAATGCTAAATTCATGGGCGGTAATCTCTGGCACGGCATCTGCGCCCATTATCGCCAGCGCTTTGTTGTTGCCTTGTTTTATCAGCGTGCGCAGTGCCTGACGAATAATCCAGCGGGTTTGCGGGTTATTGCTATCCCATTGTGCGACGCGATCCAGCACCCAATCAGGATGAGATTTCGTCACATCATTAAGATGATTCGCCACCGAGCGACGCACATACAAGCTCGGATCGTTGTGCAAATTTTCCAGAATAGGGGCCGCCAGTTCCGGGGAGGCTTCAATTTCTGCCAGTCGGAATGACCAAGGCAGCCGGGGGCGAGACCCTTCGCTTGCCAACCGGCGCACGGCGGCATGGCAATCCAGCGACCAGGCTTTCATGATGTCCAGCGCGCGCGGTGTATCGTCACGTAAGAACTCACGCACTGCAAATTCGGACGTGCCGAACGGCGTAAAGAATTTTAATGCTGCCATTGAACGCTCAAAATCATGTCGGCCGTATTGCCCGACATAATCCGGTGCGATGAACGACATAAAGCCTTTGCTCAGTCGGGGAGCGGCGTCGACTAATAACAGTAATGCTGAGTCATAATCTTTTGTTGCCAGCGCGATGGCGTCGCTGGTGCGGCGAACTCGCTGCATTAATGTCAGGTCATCCAAGCCATCAAGCACCGTCGAGAGGAAAACCTTTTCATCAATATCGGTATTTATCGATTTAAGTAGGGTTGCCAAGGTACGAAACTGCTGTTCGCATAGTAAGTCTTTGAATGGGATAGGGTCTTTGCTTGCCATTTTTATTAGGATCTCCGTTCGCTATGCCATACGTCACGGCACAACTCACAGTATTGCAGACCCGGCTGTCAGTTTCTGTCAGGAGTGTTGCTCAGACTCCTGACAGAAACTGTCGCAGTGATAGATGATAATCAATGTATCTAAAACAGGAGGTCACAATGCAAGATATTACTCATAACTTACCCGAGGTTATCCAGGCTAACATTGCAGCTCATAATGAGCGTGATGAAGATACTTTTATCTCAACGTTTGCTTCAGATGCTTTGCTCAATGATGCAAGTCGAGAATTCTTTGGACATGATGCTATTCGAGGTTGGGTCAAAAAAGAGATATTCGATGATAGCGTAACGATGACGGTGAAAAAGGCGTATATCAATCATGGTAATATTATTATTCATGCTATTGTTGATGGCACATTCGATAAGTCAAAATTACCAGACCCTGTTATCCTTACTTATTATTTTAGCGTGAGGGATGAGAAAATAACGCAATTAATTATCTTATTAAATAAAGATATTTATTAATGGCTATTAATGTCTGAAGTTTGTTTCAATGTTAGTGATGGTTATTTCTATGTTATGATGACGTTTATAATCAACTTCGAGATAATACATTATGTCACGTGCTGCCAGACTTCTTGATATTCTTCAAATTCTCAGAGGAAGGCAGCGTCCAACGACGGCCAAAGAGTTGTCGGTGGCGGTGAGTGTATCGGAAAGAACAATTTATCGAGATATCCTTTCATTAACCGCAGCCGGTGCGCATATTGATGGTGAAGCTGGCGTCGGTTATTTACTGCGTAAAGAGACATTCCTACCGCCATTAATGCTGACGGAAGACGAGGCGGAATCGCTGTTACTCGGTTTGAGATATGTTAATCAACGAGGTGATACCACTTTAAAAGAAGTGGCAATGAATGCGCGGAGTAAATTGGTCAGTATTCTGCCTGATGCTATCCGTTTACATGAACATTCACCGGAAGTATTACCCGGTCCTTCCTATGACTATTTTCCAGAAAATATATTGCCGCTTAATTTCTTTCGCATTGCTATTCGCCAGCAATTACGTCTTTATATCTCGTATTCTGATGAGCAAAAAAATATCACTGAGCGAGAAATATGGCCAATGGCATTATCTTTTACCGATTCGGTGCGAATTTTAGTGGCCTGGTGCGAACTGCGCCAGCAATTTAGGTTCTTCCGTACCGATCGTATCCTTACCGCCCGCGAAGGGGAAAAATACCCGATATCCAGAACCAAGCTATTGAAGCAGTTCAAATCTCATTATGATTTTTAAATGACTCGCGCACTGAATGCGCGCATGAAGAAATTAATCACGTTTTAACCTTAGCGGGTATTGTTATCCCAAGGTGAAGTGGTGAATTGCTCGATAAGCCAGTCGGAAAATACGCGGGTTTTCTGCGGTGTATAGCGTGCTGAAGGCCTAACCAGATGAATATCGCCGCTATATTCGAACTGCCAGTCATTTAAAATTCGCACCAATTTTCCGCTATTAAGCTCATCTAAAATAAGCCATCGGGCGCTGATCATCACGCCCATTCCAGCCACGCCCGCCGCGACCAGGGTGGTGGAGTCATTGGCTATCAAACGCTCATTCACTCTTACTGTCGCCGTTTTGTTACCCGTACGAAAACGCCAGTCTGGATAGCCTTCGATACGAGGATTCACCAGACAGGCGTGCTCAGTGAGTTGCTCCGGCGTTTCGGGGGTACCATAGCGGGATAAATAAGCCGGGGCTGCGACCAAAATACGCTCGTTAGACGATAATCTGCGTGCGACCAGACGGCTGTCGGCCAGATCGCCAATACGTACCGCCAGATCGAAACGTTCATGTACCAGATCAACATAGCGATCGGAGAATTCAGCATCGATAGTGATCTGCGGCCACGTAGCCATAAACTCAGGCAGTCGAGGTGAAATCCAGCGTTGCCCGAAGGTTGCGGGCAACGCAATACGCAGCAGGCCAGAGGCGATCTGGTTGTTTTGAGTGACTTCGGCTGAGGCTTCATCCATCAGCGACAGCGCCGCTCGCATGCGCTGATAATAGCGCGTTCCCGCCTCGGTTGGGGCGAGGCGGCGGGTTGTGCGTTCCAGCAGTCGAATCCCCAAACGTGCCTCAAGCGCGCTGACCCGCCGAGAGATAATGGAGGCATCGCGATTGAGCACGCTGCTGGCCGCGGTGAAACTGCCTTTGTCAAAAGCCGCCAGAAAGGCCTGCACTTCATCTAACTCGCTGCCGTCCATGCTATTCCCCAGATAATTGATAGTATCGCGATGCCTATTATCATCTGATTTATAGATGTTCAGCCAGCGTTGTCAGCGGCTATGGCACATCCGAGATACGACGGGCGCGACCGGCCAGCCATCCGACAATGGCCATCACTACACAAAAAGCCAAGCACAATCCCAAAGACAGATGCCAGTTGTGGCTTATCTCATGCAGTTTACCCATGAGCGGCGGGCCTGCGGCAGAAAGTAAATAACCCACGCATTGCACCATCCCTGAAAGCGCGGCGGCTTGATGCGCATTGGCGCTGCGCAGGCCGACAAACGACAGGCTGAGGACCATGCTCATCCCGGTGCCGATACCCAGAAGTATGACCCAAAGGGTGGCCGCGGTAGGAGCAAATAACAAGCCTAACAGGCCGGCGATTGTCACCAAGGTTGATAAAAATGCGGGAACGCGCTGATCCTTTAATCGGGCGATAAAGGGGATCACAAACAGCACCGGAAGCGCACCTGAAAGCTGCAACAAGCCGTGCAGGGAGCCAGCTTGCGCAGCCGTATAACCGGCATCTTGTAAAATATCTGGTAGCCAGCTGATGGCGACATAGTTGATAAAGGAGTTGATGCCAAAGAACAGCGTCACTTGCCAGGCTAACGCCGAATGCCAGACCTTGTTACTGTCAGCTGAATTCAGGGCGTTTGGCGCCATAACCGTATGGCTACGCAACTGAGGTAACCAGACAATCGCGCTGATAATTGGCAGCAAGATAAAGATGCCGGTTGCAAAGCGCCAGCCGAAGTGGGAAGCCTGCGACAATGGCACCACAATAGCGGAACTTAACGCCGCCATCGCGCCCATTGATAAGGCATAAAACGCGGTGAGTATCGTCACTTTCGCCGGGAAATCGCGCTTTATCAGGCTGGGTAACAGCACATTAATAATCGCGATACCGCTACCTATCACCAACGTGCCGAGATAGAGATTCCACTCCGAACCGGTCGAGCGCACAGCAATACCGATAGCGGTAACGCATAAGGCGATAAACAGCGTGCGTTCAATACCATATTCGCGAGAAATTCTGGCGGCGAAAGGGGAGATAAAAGCAAAAGCCAGCAGCGGCAGCGTGATCAACATCGATACGTTAGTGGTGCTAAGCGTAAAGCTATGTTTGATGGTGTCTAATAATGGCGCAATGCCGCTTATCGGCGCGCGCAGCGTTGTCGCAATTAACAAGATCCCGATAATAAGCAAGACGGGTCGTGCCACTGAATGACTGAGAACAGATGGGTTGCTCATAGAATAAAATGACTCAATGCGGTGGAGATAAAAGGCAAGTTTACGTATCGCTACCGAGGATGAATTACGTTATATTGACAAAAAAATCACTAAAAACAGTCATCGTGATGCCAACCCTAAAAGAAGCACCCGCATTGTTTAATCCTGATGTGCTAACGCAGCCCGTTATTTCCTTCTTTTACGAAATTTCTGACGGCACCATTGAATCGCCTAAACACACTCACCGTAAAGGGCAGCTGGTCGTCGCTATGCACGGCAGTGTGATCTGTGAAACCGATAAAGGCTGGTGGATGGTGCCGCCACATTGCGCGGTGTGGATCCCCGGCGGGATATTGCATAGCAACAGCACAGACCACAACGGCGTGCTTTATTTTGTCTATATCGAACCTGAAACGGCTAATTTGCCCACCAGCTGCTGCACGTTATCGATAACCCCGTTGCTCAGAGAATTAATTCAGCGACTGGCAGAACTGCCGCAGAACTATCAGGCGGATGATAGCGCCGGGCGTCTGGCCGCGGTGTTGCTTGATGAACTGGTATTGATGAAAGTCGAACAACTGCATTTACCTATCTCCAACGATCCGCGTCTGCGCACGATTGCCAAATTATTAACGGCCAACCCAGCCGATAGAAGAAAAGTCGCCGAGTGGGCGCAAAAGCTGGCAATGAGCGAACGCACCTTCACCCGCTTTATTATCAAAGAAACCGGCATGACCTTCGGACGCTGGCGGCAGCAACTGCATATCATCATCGCCTTACAGCAACTCTCTGCTGGTGTTCGTGTTCAGCGGGTGGCGGATAACTTAGGTTATGAGTCGGTGAATGCTTTTATCACCATGTTCAAGAAAGTTTTGGGCAAACCGCCAGCCCGTTATTTTTCCAGTCTTGATGAGCCAACCGAGCGTTAGCCTTAGCTAAGACCCTGCAAACGTCCCACCCACTTTTATCCCGCTTCGCGTAAATCGCTGTCCGCAATCTAGCGGCTACACTTGACGATAAATTTTGAGTAGGTAGACTGGTCTACCTACTCGTTTTGAACGGCTGATAATTATCGCCAATGCCGGAGGATGTGATGTCTGACTCATCAAAAGAAACCACTGAAAGCGCCCGCGAGCGTTTGCTTGAAGCCGCCCGTGTGCTGTTCTACAACGATGGCATTGCCGCGGCGGGGATCGATGCGATTGTTAAAAAAGCCGGGGTCGCGAAAAAGAGTCTGTATAACAACTTTGCATCCAAGGCCGAGCTGGTGGCGACCTATATCGAAATTCGTCATCAAGAGTGGCTGGATTTGTATGCTGAACGGCTCACGCAAGTGAGTACGCCAAAAGAGAAAGTATTAGCCGTATTTTTGGCTTATCAGGATCATGCTGATTATGCCTATGAGCGCGGTTTTCGCGGCTGCGGACTATTAAACGCTGCCGCCGAACTGCCAGCAGGCGCGCCGGGCAGAGTGGCGGTGCGCAAACATAAAGAGCAGGTGGAATCACTGCTGGCACAACCGCTTGCGATACTTTGTGGCGGTGATACCGCGCGAGCCTCGCAGATTGCTAAACACTTCTCCTTTTTGCTGGAAGGGGCGATGTCGCGCGCCGGTTTGGAAGGCAACAGTGATTGCGTACAGCAGGCGACCGAGATGGCAAGCCTGATGATGGACGCGCTATGAGAGCGGCATCGACAGAACGTGCTTTGGGTATCGGCAGCGTATTGATTGCCGCCATCTTGTGGGGCACCACTGGCACCGCCGCAACCTTCGCGCCAACGGTGAGTTCAGCAGCTATCGGCGCCGTCGCGATGGGGATCGGTGGATTATTGCAGGCATTGATCGCCATAAAAAGCATCGTTAATAACGGGCAATACCTGCGCGAGCAGTGGCGCTGCCTGCTGCTGGGGGCGATTGCCGTCGCTATCTATCCGCTGGCGTTCTACGGCTCAATGCGCCTGGCTGGGGTGACGATTGGCACCGTGGTGTCTATTGGTTCTGCGCCGCTATTATCGGCGTTGATCGAATACCGTATGGATAAATCACCGCTTACCCTGCGTTGGCTGACCGGCGCTATCCTCGGCGTTGTTGGTATGGCGCTGTTGTGTATTGCAGAAAGCAGCGGACACACAGCAAGCGAGGCGTCATCCGAGGCACTGATTGGGGTGGGGCTGGGATTACTCGCAGGCTTAACCTATGCGCTCTATTCCTGGTCGGCACGGCGTTTAATGCAGCGCGGCATTCCCTCGAAAGCGGCAATGGGCGCCACCTTTGGCCTCGGCGGTATCCTGCTGATGCCGGTACTTTTTGCCACCGGCGCACCGTTATTAGCCTCATGGGAAAACGCCGCCGTTGGTGCCTATATGGCTCTGGTGCCGATGTTTTTGGGTTATGTCTGCTTCGGTTATGGGCTGGCACGAGTGCAAGCCAGCACCGCCACCGCCATCACCTTATTTGAACCGGTGATTGCCGCCGTGCTGGCAGTGATTATTGTCGGTGAGCGTCTGCCGGTATTAGGCTGGACAGGTATTGGATTTATCATCGCCTGTCTGCTCTTTATCACCGCCCCGGCCAAGCGGACGATCGGTGCGAGGAAAAGCGCGGTGGGGTGAGTTTTTTAGGCGTGGATATTTTATTAGGGAAGGTTATTTTCAGCTCGTTATTTCATTACATGCCTATACTCCATTAGCAGAGTTATTTCTTTATTAATCAATATCGAGGCCAGCATGAAATATATCCTAACTGGGGCAGTGTTATTGTTATCTATCGGTGCAGCGCAGGCCGGGGAGGCGCATGTTTGTCGTTCTGAAACCCAGAAAGTACAAAAATTTATTGGGTTGTCAGATAACACGACCTTTACCTGTGGTGAGAATGTTAAAGGCAATATTCCACAACTTGCCAGTCAGGGCTGGAAAATTGTTCAGGTTACTCAGCAGGTTGAGAGCTTGGGCGCCTCGCCGACCAGTTATTACGAGCTGGTGGTTCAGAAGCCTTAATTAATCGTTATCCCCGTCATACTTGATATTGCCTGAGCTTTGGCTAGGTTACTCGCCCCATCCTTGGGGCTTACCTCGCGGGCCAGCGCAAGGAGCCGTTCAAATCAGTTCCACGTTGATTCATCGTTCCCTTGCTAGACATTAATAGATTTTTTGGCCGCCAGATTATTGATAATAAAAAGTCTCCGGTGCGGAGGCTTTTTAAATTAAAACTCATATTAGTTAGAGATTTCCATTTATTAATTACTATTTATTTTTCTTCTGATGATATGAATGAGAATGTAGTAACAAATAATCGTTATTAGCATTAACCAAAACCAGTATTTCTCAGAATATCGATGAAAGAAATATCCTGAAGCGATAGCAACTACGATTGCAAATGGATTGACGATTATATCGTCAATGAGGAGTTCAAGCTGTTTCCCTTTCGCTTTTCTAACCATTATTTAGTAATCCTTATAATAATGTAATAGAGTGTTTTTAATTATATGTTTACTCTTTTTAGCATAACTAATTGCTTTTTGTATTGCTGAATCTATTTTCTGCCTACCCCAGCCATAAATCTAAAACGGCTATCAATAAACGGAGATGCTTTTATCGTTACGCACCACGTCTTCAGAAAATGAGCGGAAAGTGTAAAAGGCACAACTTGAAGCCACCGGAACACCTCAAAAATCCCCTATACGCTAAATCAGCAATTTTGAATCATTCCTCCCTTAATCCCACCCGGATGTGATTTGTCTTGAGGCGAATACCAACAGCATAAATAGACGAATGCGCATTATTGTGCTTTATTTTTTATGTTACGTTTTGAATACATTTTTTACAAATAATTAACAGGACAAAAGGATGGTATTAGGGATGGAAAGGAAAAATCGAAGAATAACATTACTATTTTGCCTTGCCACTATCGGCAGTACTCAGGCGCAACCTTATACGGAACAAGGAAAATTAGGTGATCCGGGCAGTTGGCGGAGTGCAGAATTTAATGCCGAATGGGGCTTAGGGGCTATCCATGCCGATGATGCTTATGCTGCCGGATATACTGGAAAAGGCATTAAGTTAGGTATTTTTGATCAACCTGTTTACGCCGGACATCCTGATTTTGCATCGGGTAATAAGGTTATTAATTTGGTGACTCAAGGGATCCGCGAATATACCGACCCCTATATTCCCGTAAAGCGGGGAGATGCGTTTATTTATGACGGTTCACCGAGCGTGGGTTCCGACGGAAAATTAGGTTCCCATGGTACCCATGTTGGCGGTATCGCTGCGGGTCCACGTAATGGTAATGCAATGCACGGAGTGGCATTTGATGCACAGATTATCAGTGCCGATAATGGTGATCCCGGGCCGGAGGATGGCATTATCTTGGGTAACGATGGGGCAGTATATCAAGCCGGTTGGAATGCCTTGGTGGCCAGTGGCGCCAGAATTATTAATAATAGCTGGGGCATTGGTATTACCGACAAATTTGCCAAAGGCGGCAGAGATCCGGCTTATCCCCACTTTACGGTGGATGATGCGCAAAAGCAGTTTGATCAAATCAAGCTTATCCTTGGCACAAAACCTGGCGGCGCTTATCAGGGCGCGATTGATGCATCACGCAGTAATATTCTGACCATTTTTGCTGCTGGGAACGATTATAATCTCAATAATCCAGATGCAATGGGTGGGCTGGCTTATTTTGTCCCCGATATTGCCCCAAACTGGCTCACCGTGGCCAGCCTGGCTCGGGATAATGCCTCAAGTAATGTTGTACCTTATACCATCAGTAGCTTCTCTTCGCGTTGCGGCTATACCGCCAGTTTCTGTGTGTCCGCACCGGGAAGCGCTATCTACAGCACCGTTATCAATGGAACATCCAGCGAAGATCTCACCACCGGCTATGGCAATAAAAGTGGTACTTCGATGGCGGCACCTCATGTGGCGGGCAGTGCTGCGGTATTAATGCAGCGTTTCCCATACTTTAGCGCCGCACAAATTTCCGATGTATTAAAAACTACTGCCACCGATATAGGCGCACCGGGCATCGATGCGCTCTATGGTTGGGGAATGATTAATCTCAGTAAGGCGATTAATGGCCCGGGTATGTTTATTACCGAGCAGGATATTCCAGCTGAGTTTCGTATCCCGGATCCCGAGGGGCTGGCTTATGGCACCGGGCAGTTTGTCGCCAACTTACCTGGGATAGGGGCAGTGCTTGATGCTGGTAAACCGACACAACGTATCTGTGACGATGTGCATTGTGGTGTAGATATCTGGAGCAATGATATCTCTGGCCACGGCGGTTTGACCAAGGAAGGTGTCGGGGCACTGGTATTAACCGGCAACAATACCTATAGCGGACCGACCTGGGTTAATCAGGGCTTGCTGGCTATCAATGGCTCTCTGACCTCAGACGTTAGTGTTCAAAGCGGCGGTATTATTGGCGGCGCTGGTACCTTGGGTTCATTGCATGCATTGAGCGGCGGTACCGTGGCGCCAGGTAATTCGATTGGTACATTAAATGTGACCAACAACGTGAGTTTTGATGCGGGATCTCGTTACGCGGTAGAAGTTGATAACAATGGCAACAGCGATCGGATTCAGAGTGCGGGTACGGCGACACTTAACGG
>NZ_JBMOUD010000015.1:0-126781 GCF_049319665.1 Rouxiella sp. Mn2063
TTTGACCTACATCCTTTGACCTACATCCTTTGACCTACATCCTTTGACCTACATCCTTTGACCTACATCCTTTGACCTACATCCTTTGACCGTAATCCCTTGACCTTAAATAGCGAATCTTATCGGCCAAGCGAACGAATGAGGCCAGGGTAAAGCAGACAGGGACGTCTGCTTTAGGCAGAGCCGGGCAGGACGCCCGTCTCTGCCGACCCGACCGGCCGAAGCAGTAAGCGCGGGCAGTCGCGCAGCGACCCGATAAGCTAAGCGCAGGCGCGGGATGCAAGGGCCTTCGCCCTAAGGCCCTTGCCGGTCGCTTCGGCGGCGCTGGCATATTGCAGAATATTGATAAGCGGCCGAACCTGCTCGGTGCGAACATAAATATTGCTGTGAAAGCCGCTCAGCGCCAGCCCCTCAGCCTGGCCGCTGAGAGATACTTCGCATTGAATGTTTAACCTTTATTATCAGTTACCGGCATTCTTGGAGCGATTGTGAAGTTCTGCAAATCTCCCCCATTCAAGAGTTACGCCAAGAGCACATGGCTGTTAGAATCGCGCCTGACCGATAACTGCGCACCGGTAACATAGCAACAACTTATCAAATAAAGGGTAGCTAAATGGGTATCAGCACACTAGATATAAACAACCGATCTCGTATCCAATGGGCCTGTCGACGCGGCATGCGCGAGTTGGATATCGCCATCTTGCCTTTTTTTGAATATGAATATGATGGCTTGAACGATACAGATAAACAGCTGTTTGCCCGTTTGTTGACCTGCGATGACCCAGATTTATTCAACTGGTTGATGAATTACGGTGAGCCTAAAGACCTCGAATTGCAACGCATGGTAACGCTCATCCAAACGCGAAATAAAGCCCGTGGCCCTGTGGCAATGTGATTTAAGGGTGTCATGGCGCAGCCAGCTTTTTTCACTGGCGGTACATGGCACTCTGATTCTGCTGATCTTACTTGCTCCCTGGCCTAATGGTTGGTGGGCAACCTGGTTGCTGCTGGTCTTGCTGGTGGTGATTGAATCTATTCGTAGCCAACGGCGTATCAGTGCTCGCCACGGTGAGATAAGCCTGATTGAGCCGGATAGAATGCTCTGGCGTAATCAAGAGTGGATAATCAAACAGCCTGTTTTGATGCTCGATAGCGGAATATTGTTATCACTAAGACGTGATAAAGCGCTTGGCGCATCGAAGCGTAAGCGTTTTTTCGGTAATAAAGCCAAACTGTGGTTGGCAAGCGATAGCATGGGGCTGGAGGAGTGGCGCCACTTACGGCAGATACTACTCAGCGGTAAGCGGCAGGATAAAAAAGTCCATCATCGCGACGACATATAGGACGTCGGAATGATGCGTCAGTCCGGGCTGTTTATAGCAGGCTGTCCATTTCAATCAGGATCTGATCGCACCATTGTTGCAGGCGTTCTTCACTCAGGTCGTACTGATTAACTTCATCGAGAGCCAGGCCAACAAAATGTTTGCCATCTGCAGACAGCGGTTTAGGGCTGGTGAACTCAAAGCCTTCAATCGGCCAGAAACCGATGAACTGTACGCCAAGAGGTTTGAGCTGGTCGTGTAACATACCCAGCGCGTCGAGGAACCATTCGCCATAACCGAGTTGGTCACCCATGCCGTACATGGCGACGATTTTCCCGCGTAAATTGAGCGTTGGCAATTTATCCCACAACGCTTCCCAATCTTCTTGGATCTCGCCGAAATCCCAGGTAGGAATACCCAGGATCAAAATGTCGTAGCTTTCCATCATGCTAGGATCGACATCTTTAAGGTTATGCAGATCGACAAGATCTTCACCGAGAATTTCACGGATTTTCTCGGCAGCCATTTCGGTATAGCAGGTGGTTGAACCGTAAAACAGACCAATCTTCATACATGTAGCCAAACAAGGTTAAATACTGAATGGCGGTGAGTGTATCAGATTTAGGGCTATTTCAGGCATAATGAACAGCTGTGCAAGTAAGTCAGCCGCTTTGGGGGTGCCCAGCAATAGGGGAAAGACGTGGTCAAGAAACAGGATAGTAGTCAGGAATTGATCGAACAATTTCTCGATACATTATGGCTTGAGCGCAATCTTGCCGAGAATACGCTGGCGTCTTATCGATTGGATTTGCAATCCTTACAGGCGTGGCTGGCGCACCATGAACAAGATCTATTCAACGTTCAGGCTATTGATCTGCAATCCTTTTTGGCTGAACGTGTCGATGGTGGCTATAAGGCTTCCAGCTCGGCGCGTTTACTCAGTGCGATGCGTCGATTGTTTCAGTACATGAACCGTGAATCCCTGCGCGAAGATGACCCAACGGCGTTGCTGGCTTCCCCTAAATTGCCCCAGCGTTTACCCAAAGATCTCAGCGAGGCGCAAGTTGACGCACTATTGGCGGCACCTAGCGTGGATATCCCGCTAGAGCTGCGTGATAAGGCTATGTTAGAGCTGCTCTATGCTACCGGGCTGCGCGTGTCGGAGTTGGTTGGGCTAACCTTAAGCGACATCAGCCTGCGTCAAGGCGTGGTGCGTGTGCTGGGTAAAGGTGATAAAGAACGTCTGGTGCCGCTCGGAGAAGAAGCGGTGTATTGGATTGAGAATTATCTCGAACATGGCCGGCCTTGGTTGCTGAATGGACAATCGCTAGATATTGTTTTCCCCAGCAATCGCAGCCAGAAAATGACGCGCCAGACTTTCTGGCATCGTATTAAACACTATGCGATCCTTGCGGGCATTGATGCCGAGCGCTTATCTCCCCACGTATTACGCCATGCCTTTGCGACACATCTGCTTAATCACGGCGCGGACTTGCGCGTGGTGCAGATGCTATTGGGGCATAGCGATCTTTCTACTACCCAAATTTATACCCATGTAGCGACAGAACGACTCAAACAGCTACATCAACAACATCATCCTCGGGCATAAACCGAGGACAAAAGGACGACATGATGAAAAAAGGTTTACTGCTGCTGACTCTTTTAACCGCCTCTATCACCAGCGTTGCACATGCCGATGATGCCGCGATCCAAGGAACGATAAAAAGATTGGGGATGCATCCGGCAGAAATAAAACCTTCGCCCGTTGCTGGGGTGAAATCAGTCATGACTGAAAGTGGTGTGATCTATATTACCGATGATGGTCGCTATATTCTCGAAGGGCCAATGTACGATGTGAGTGGGCCGCATCCGGTTAATATGAGCAACCAGGCGTTAATGAGCAAACTGAACGCCTTAGAAAGCCAGATGATTGTGTACAAAGCGGCGCAAGAGAAACATGTTATTACCGTCTTTACCGATATCACCTGCGGCTACTGCCATAAACTGCATGAGCAGATGAAAAACTATAATGATTTAGGCATTACCGTGCGCTATTTAGCTTTCCCTCGCTCGGGTATGAATTCTAAAACCGCTAAAGACATGCAATCTATCTGGTGTACCGGCAATCGTAAGCAGTCGTTTGATGCGGCGATGCGCGGTGACGATATCTCTGCGGCAACCTGTAAGACCAGTGATATTGCTGAACACTTTAATCTTGGCGTGAAATTCGGTGTCACCGGAACGCCAGCGATCGTGCTGCAAAACGGCACATTGATCCCAGGCTATCAGCCGCCAAAAGAGATGGCTGCGATGCTGGATCAGATCGATCCTACTCCAAAAACAGGTGGTTGATTTTTCGTGAGCTTTAAGACTCAACTGCGCCGCCGTGAGGCGGTAGATGGCGCGGATCTTCCGGCCGACCTTGCCCCATTATTGCGCCAGCTTTACGCCGCGCGTGGGGTGAAACAGTCGCAGGATCTCGAACGTAGCGTACGTGGCCTGCTGGATTGGCAACTGCTTGATGGCATAGATAGCGCCGTAAAACTGTTACAAAAGGCATTGGCTGAGCGGCTACAAATCATGATTGTCGGCGATTTTGATGCCGATGGTGCAACCAGCACGGCGTTAACGGTGTTGTCGTTGCGCAGCATGGGATGCAACACCGTAAAGTATCTGGTGCCGAACCGTTTTGACGATGGATATGGCCTAAGCCCTGAGGTGGTCGAACAGGCTGCCGCCCGCGGCGCTCAGTTGATTCTGACTGTTGATAATGGCATTTCGTCGCATGCGGGCGTCGAGCTGGCGCATCACAAAGGTATTCAGGTGCTGATCACCGATCACCACTTGCCGGGCGATACGCTGCCCGATGCCGAAGCGATTATTAACCCGAACTTACGCGGCTGTGCTTTCCCGTCGAAATCACTGGCTGGCGTTGGCGTGGCATTTTATTTGATGCTGGCGCTGCGCAGCGCATTACGAGACAGCGGCTGGTTCGAGCAACAGGCGCTGGCAATACCGAATCTGGCCGAATGGCTGGATTTGGTGGCGTTAGGGACAGTAGCGGACGTCGTGCCACTCGATACCAATAACCGCATTCTGGTTTATCAGGGCTTAAACCGTATTCGCGCGGGCAAATGTCGTCCGGGCATTCGCGCCTTGCTGGAGATTTCTAACCGCGATGCGCGCCAGCTTACCGCCAGCGATCTGGGTTTTGCCTTGGGGCCAAGGCTTAATGCTGCCGGTCGCTTGGATGATATGTCGATTGGCGTTGCGCTGCTGCTTAGTGAAGATATTGCCCAGGCTCGCGCGTTAGCCACCGATCTGGATGCGCTGAACCTGACGCGTCGTGAAATCGAGCAGGAAATGCAAGTTGAAGCGCTGGCGCTGTGTGACAAGCTGGAAACTAGCAGCGATGCGCTGCCGATTGGGCTGGCGATGTATCATCCGGAATGGCATCAGGGCGTAGTCGGCATTCTTGCTTCACGGCTGAAAGAACGTTTCAACCGTCCGGTGATTGCTTTTGCACCGGCTGGGGATGGCATATTAAAAGGTTCTGGCCGCTCTATTAATGGCTTGCATCTGCGCGATGCACTAGAGCGTATCGACACGTTGAACCCTGGTCTGATGATGAAATTCGGTGGTCACGCCATGGCGGCGGGTTTATCGCTGGAAGCCGAGAAATTTGAGCAGTTTCGTCAATGTTTTGCCGAGCTGGTAGGCGAATGGCTGGACCCTTCCTATCTTGAAGGGGTGATATGGTCCGACGGTGAGCTCTCAGGACAACAGATGTCGCTGGAAACCGCTGAGATGCTGCGTGACGGCGGTCCTTGGGGGCAAGCCTTCCCAGAACCGACTTTCGATGGCACTTTCCGTATTTTGCAGCAAAAACTGCTCAAAGAACGCCACTTAAAAGTGATGATTGAACCGCTTGGCGGCGGCCCGCTGCTCGATGGTATCGCGTTTAATATCGATCCAAAACTGTGGCCAGACAGCAGCGTGCGCGAGGTGCAACTGGCCTATAAGCTGGATATTAACGAGTTTCGCGGCAATCGCAGCGTGCAGTTAATGATCCAACATCTATGGCCGCGCTAGGCCCCGTCATCTTTCAAGTTGCAGGGGTGTTGGCTACGCTCACTTACCCTAGTCACTTAGTTATCTAAGCTCCTTGGGATGCGTTCGCTTGCCGCCTACCTGCAACTTGAAATCTATAGGGGCCGGGCCGGTATAAAAGTAGACTGACTGCTATAAAGTGGCGCGTAGATCCGTTAGAATAGCCGGTTATAGCAGCATTCTTTCACTTCGACTTAACGTTAAGACGCAAATAAACCATGTTTGAAATTAATCCTGTAAAAAACCGCATTCAGGACCTGTCTGAAAGGACAGCCGTTCTTAGGGGGTATCTTTGACTATGATGCCAAGAAAGAACGCCTAGAAGAAGTTAACGCCGAGCTGGAACAGCCGGATGTGTGGAACGAACCTGAACGCGCACAGGCGCTGGGTAAAGAACGTTCTGCGCTGGAAGCCGTTGTTGAAACTATCGACCAACTCACTCAAGGCCGTGACGATGTGACCGGTCTGCTGGAGCTTGCTGTCGAAGCCGACGACGAAGAAACCTTCGAAGAAACCATTGCCGAGCTTGATGTATTAACCACCAAGCTGGAACTACTCGAGTTCCGCCGCATGTTCTCCGGTGAATATGACAGCGCTGATTGCTACCTGGATATCCAGGCGGGATCAGGCGGCACCGAAGCGCAGGACTGGGCCAGCATGTTGCTGCGTATGTACCTGCGTTGGGCCGAAGCGAAAGGCTTTAAAACCGAAGTTATCGAAGAATCTGACGGCGACGTTGCCGGTTTGAAATCAGCGACCATTAAAATCATCGGTGATTACGCCTTTGGTTGGTTGCGTACCGAAACCGGCGTACACCGTTTAGTGCGTAAAAGCCCGTTTGACTCCGGCGGCCGCCGCCACACGTCATTCAGCTCAGTATTTATCTACCCGGAAGTGGATGACGATATTGATATCGAAATCAACCCGGCAGACCTGCGTATTGACGTTTATCGTGCCTCCGGTGCCGGTGGTCAGCACGTAAACAAAACTGAATCTGCTGTACGTATTACCCACATGCCAACCAACATTGTGGTGCAGTGTCAGAACGACCGCTCCCAGCATAAAAACAAAGATCAGGCCATGAAGCAGCTGAAAGCTAAGCTTTATGAGTATGAAATGCAGAAGAAAAATGCTGATAAACAGCAGATGGAAGACAATAAGTCAGACATCGGCTGGGGTAGCCAAATTCGTTCTTATGTACTGGATGACTCCCGTATTAAAGATCTGCGCACCAGTGTTGAAACGCGAAATACTCAGGCCGTATTAGATGGCGACCTGGACAAATTCATTGAAGCTAGTTTGAAAGCCGGGTTATAAGGAACTGAAATGTCTGAACAACAACCTTCTGAGCAACAGGCTCAAGGCGCAGAACACGCGCAGGAACTTAACAACGAGATGAAATCTCGTCGTGAGAAGCTGGCGCTGTTGCGCGAGAAAGGTATTCCTTTCCCGAACGACTTCCGTCGTGACAGCATTTCTGAAGATCTGCACGCCAAATATGACGAGAAGACCAAAGAAGAGCTGGAAGCGCTGAATATCGAAGTTTCTGTCGGTGGTCGTATGATGACCCGTCGCATCATGGGTAAAGCTTCTTTCGTGACATTGCAAGATGTTGGCGGTCGCATTCAGCTTTACGTTGCCCGTGATGATTTGGCTGAAGGCCAGTATAACGAAGAGTTCAAAAAGTGGGACCTGGGCGATATCTTGGGCGCGCGCGGTAAGCTGTTCAAAACTCAGACCGGTGAGCTGTCTATCCACTGTACCGAGCTGCGTTTGCTGACCAAAGCACTGCGTCCGTTGCCGGATAAATTCCACGGTCTGGCGGATCAGGAAACTCGTTATCGTCAGCGTTACCTCGACCTGATTGCCAACGAAGACTCTCGCAATACCTTCAAGATCCGTTCGCAGATCATGGCCGGTATCCGTAGCTTCATGGTTGAAAACGGCTTCATGGAAGTTGAAACCCCAATGATGCAGGTGATTCCTGGCGGCGCATCTGCACGTCCGTTTATCACTCATCACAATGCGCTGGACATCGATATGTACCTGCGTATCGCGCCAGAGCTGTATCTGAAGCGTTTGGTGGTGGGCGGCTTTGATCGCGTATTCGAGATCAACCGTAACTTCCGTAACGAAGGCGTTTCTCCGCGTCACAACCCAGAGTTCACCATGATGGAACTCTATATGGCGTATGCGGATTACAAAGACCTGATCGTATTGACTGAATCCCTGTTCCGCACTCTGACTGAAACCGTACTCGGTAACAGCGTGGTGCAGTATGGCGATCAGACCTTCGATTTCGGCAAGCCTTTCACCAAAATGACCATGATCGAAGCGATCTGCAAATACCGTCCTGAAACCAACGTCGCCGACCTGGCTGACCTGGCTAAAGCGACGGCGATTGCAGAATCTATCGGTATCAAAATCGAGAAGAGCTGGGGCCTGGGCCGTATCGTCTGCGAAATCTTCGAAGAGACCGCAGAGAGTCAACTGATCCAGCCAACCTTTATTACCGAATACCCGGCAGAAGTTTCTCCGCTGGCGCGTCGTAATAACGATAATCCGTTCATCACTGACCGCTTCGAGTTCTTCATCGGCGGACGTGAAATCGGTAACGGCTTCTCTGAGCTTAATGACGCAGAAGATCAGGCGCAGCGTTTCGCTGACCAGGTTGCCGCGAAAGATGCTGGTGATGACGAAGCAATGTTCTATGACGAAGACTTCGTGACTGCATTGGAACACGGCCTGCCGCCAACGGCTGGCTTGGGTATTGGTATCGACCGCATGGTTATGCTGTTCACTAACAGCCACACCATTCGCGACGTTATCCTGTTCCCGGCAATGCGTCCGCAGAAGTAATCTCTACTCTTGCCTCCGTCATAAACGTGGAGGCAAGCAGATAAGCAAAAGGCCACCCCAAGTGAGGTGGCCTTTTCTTTGCTAGCGTTTCAGCTCTGATTAGAGCACTTTGCTTAAAAACTCTTTGGTACGTGGATTGGTCGGATTGCTAAACAGCTGCTCCGGCGTACCTTGCTCTTGAATCACGCCCTGATCGATAAACACCACGCGGTCTGCCACTTCGCGGGCAAAGCCCATTTCGTGGGTCACAATCACCATCGTCATGCCTTCATGTGCCAACTGTTTCATTACCGCCAGCACTTCACCAACCAGCTCTGGGTCAAGCGCAGACGTCGGCTCGTCAAACAGAATCAATGAGGGTTCCATTGCCAGCGCACGAGCAATCGCCACGCGCTGCTGCTGTCCACCGGACAGGCTCGATGGCCAGGCATCGATTTTGTCGATAAGGCCGACTTTTTGCAGCAGCTTTTCCGCACGGGAAATCGCTTCTGCTTTCGTTAAGCCTTTTAACGACATCGGTGCCATGATCAGGTTTTCCAGCACCGTCATATGCGGGAACAGATTAAAACGTTGGAACACCATACCGACGCCAGAACGCAGCGTATTCAGATTGGTTTTCGGGTCATGTACCGCAAAGCCATTCACCACCACTTCGCCACCGTTCGGCTTTTCCAACGCGTTCAAACAGCGCAGGAAGGTGCTCTTACCGGAACCTGATGGCCCGATGACACATACCACTTCTTTTTCGGCGATATCACAGGAAATACCGCGTAAGACGTGTGTTTCACCGAACTGTTTCTGTAAATCCTTAACGTGAATCACTTTTGCCAAACCTCTTTTCCATGTGTTGAACCAACAGCGACATCAGGAACGTCAGTACCCAATAGACCACGGAAATAGTCAGGTAGGGTTCCCAGTAGGTGGCATAAGCGCCGGAGACGGTACGCGCGGCATAGGCTAAATCAGCCAGACCGATAGCCGACGCCAGCGAGGAATCTTTCACGATAGCAATGGCGTTATTGCCCAGCGGCGGCAGAATGCGACGAAACGCCTGCGGCAAAATGACTTTGCGCATGGTTTTGCCCCAGCCCATTCCTAATGCCCGTGAGGCTTCCATCTGGCCGTTATCGATAGACTGAATACCGGCACGGAAAATCTCGGAGACATAGGCACCGGCGTTCAGCGTAATCGCCACCACGCAAGACAAGAACGCGCCGTAGTCTGAACGCAGCGCACGCGCGAAATCGCCAGACATCAACCCGTGGCTCACTAAAATACCGTCGCGCGGGTTAATAAACAGTGGCACTAGCGCAAAGTGAACCACCATGATTTGTACAAACAGCGGCGTACCGCGGAACGCACTGACATAAATACGTACCGGCCACTGCACGGCAAAACGTAAAATATGTTTCCATGGACCGTCGTCGGCGCGTGCCATACGACCTAAGCCCAGTAGCAAGCCCCAAGACGTGCCCAAAATGACACAAATAATGGTGCATTTGATGGTCATCACCGCGCCTTGCACAAATAGCGGGGCGTAGTCGGAGATGATATCCCAACGGAATCCAGTCATACCTTTCCTTGACTGGGGATCGAGACGATCCCCTGATTAAACGTGATTACTTAGATGGCAGGGTAGGGACGTTAGCGTCGAACCAGTTGGTGTAAATCTTGGCGTAAGTACCATCGGCGATGATGGTTTTCAGACCCGCATTGATTTTACCCAGCAGCTCGGTGTTGCCTTTAGCAACTGCGATACCGAAGTATTGGCGCTCAAACTTGCTGTCTGGCACTAGTTTCAGCGCTTTTTGTGGATGGGATTTGATGTAGTATTTCACCACGCCGACATCGCCAACCGCGGCGCCAATCCCTTCTTCAGACAGCTCTTGCAGCATCAAAGGAGTATTGTCGAAGCGTTTGATATCGGTGCTGTTTTTGCCCAGCTCATTCGACACTACGATGTCACCGGTGCTGGAGTTTACTACGCCCACTTTCTGGCCTTTCAGCGCAGCAACAGAATCGACTTTTGAACCGGCAGGCACAACGATAGATTGTTCAGCAGGGAAGTAAGGATTTGAGAAATCGACCATCTGCTGACGTTTATCAGTAATGGTGATCCCAGAGATAATAATGTCACGATCGCCAGAGTTCAGCGTGGCGAAAATGCCTTCCCACGGTGTATTCACCAGCTTGATATTAAAGTCTTCCGCCTTAGCGATAGCTTTAATGATATCGATATCAAAGCCTTCCAGCTGTTGCTTATCGTTTTCATACTCGAAAGGACGGTAAGTACCGCCTGAACCAACAACATAGGTTTGCTGTGCGGCGAAAGCCGATGTAGCGATGGAAGTAAGCAGACACCCGGCGATAATCAAAGACTTAAACATAATAACCCCTATATGATTCTTATTTTATGCACTTAATTTGCATAAAAATACACAGTTAAGCAGTTTGATTCAACTAAAAATGAATAAGTCTAGTGCAATAAGTGTGGCGGGGTGTGTAGAGAAATTAGCGGATGCGTGAAAAGAAGTAAAAGCCTATGTGAGCCGGTTAGATGAACCTGCTTAACCCAAAGTGGGTGGTCTGCGATTCGTTAGTTATTTAGATAGTCATCCATTATTGGTTTTTTATGGCCTAACCGCTTAAATTACCAGCGCTTATCCGCACTCTCTCCTTGCTCACCTCGCGTAAGGGGTTATAATGCCAAACGCACACCTAAGCGGGTGTAGTTCAATGGTAGAACGGTAGCTTCCCAAGCTGCATACGAGGGTTCGATTCCCTTCACCCGCTCCATTTTCAACTCTCCCGAACTCCACTGAAGTCAACTACCTACTGATTTAACTACATTTTTAGCGTTTTTCACGTCAACTCAATTCAACCTGACTTACCCCAAAGATATCTTTAGCTGAAGCCCGTAAAAAGCGTGATTACGTACAAAAGCTTTTGACGGTAAGTATAAGCCGACTGAAGACGCATTTGCTGTTAGATAACTGACGACTAATTAGCTACATGCTAGGATTAATCCGAACATTACTAATGGGAATAGGGATATGAAAAAAAAACTTTTAGCGTGCATTATTGCCGCCACTCTTTTGACAGGGTGCGGGCCAAAGGAATTAACTCCTGAGCAGAAACAAGAAGTGGTCAGCCTCAAGAGCGAGCTTTCGCAGACGGAAAAAGAAATAGCCGAAGCAACAGAGCTGCAGGAGCAATTTACAGGTGGGTTAATCAAAAATCTCACTACTGCTAGGCTTGAAGTGCTGGGAACGAATAAGGCTCTTTTAGAGCAGCGTATTAACGCTATAGAGTCGGGTGCAAAGATTGATTTAGCCATTAGCGGTGTTAAACCAAACCCAGAGGCAGCAACAGCTTTAAAAACTGAAATTGATAATCTTGCTGTCCAAATCATCGAAGCAAAAAAGGAAGCGAGCCTATACAGCGGTGGTCTGATCCAAGCTTTGAAACTGTCTACTGTTGCGACTCAGGAACAGACAATGGCCATGCTACAACAACGGTATCTTTCGGCGTTGTATGGATTAGCTGATGTTAAGGTACCCAGCGAACAGGCTAGTGCAACTGTTACTGCAAAACAACCCGCACAACCAGTGCCAGTAGCCACAAACGCACCGTTGCTTCCACCAGGTGATGGGCCGTTTGGTTTAGAGGCTGGCTTATCTAAAAAGAATATTGAAGATATGACCGGCGGAGATCTCAAGCCAGTAGAAAATAGCGCAAACCTTTATACATCTGAGTCGTTACCGAAGCAGAACGCTGATTTCGAGGCTTACGGACTTCTTATTTCTCCGAAGGCCGGCTTATGCCAAATCAGGGCTATTGGTAAAAATGTTGATACAGATAGTTATGGCATTGCTCTAAAATCGAAATATGAAGAACTCAGCGACTCACTATCCTCCATTTACGGCAAAGCTGAGAAAAATGATTTCTTGCTGTCTGGTTCAATCTGGAAAGAGCCTCAAGACTGGATGATGGCATTGAATAAAAAAGAGCGATTCCTATCAGCAGAATGGAAAGGAACAAAAGAAGCGCCACTGAAAAACAATTTACGTTCCGTATCTGTGGAAGTCAGGGCAAATGGTTCGAGTCAGGGATATGTTTTCCTCCAGTACGATTTTAGTAATAGCGATATTTGCAAAAAAGAGATCGAAGGGGCGAAAAAAGGCTCCCTATAAAAGCAAAAAGTTTAATGTGCAACCCTGCTTATGCAGGGTTTTTAATTTGAAATATTGTCGAGCGGAACGCTGGCAGTAGATAGCGCTAAGGCACGCAGCGTGTAAAATGCGTCCATTATCCCGCCACTCCCAGACAGTTGAGCAACGACTTCTACCACTGTAGCCTGATTGTATGGATATGGGGATAATATCCGGCTTATCACCACCAGCCACCCGTAACTGTCCATGCTGATTCATTGTTAAATTGCTTGCGTTATCCAGTGCGATATTGGTTTATTTTATAAGCCACTAGCAACATAAAGTTATTGGTTGAAATACCGGCCAATGGTGGCCAAGCGAGAACTAATGTGTATAGGTGGAAAAATCAAACATAGTGGATTCCTAGTTTTGCTGGGTTTAGTAGCATTTGGTCTACTCCCTTCACCTGCTCCAAGCCTATGTTTCCAAAAATCTACACCGCAACTTCCCTACATATAAAAAACCGCTCAAATCACCTACAGCATGCCAGAAAACAACCAGCTCAGACGCTTGCAAAAACTAACCAACCAGCAGCGCAATCAATGCGAGTAGCGCTGGCAATGCTTGTACGTAGAGTATTTTTCGACTGGCCGTTATTGCACCGAAAATCCCGGCAATGAGTACGCAGACCAGGAAAAAAATCGTGACCTGGAATCCGCGTTCACCTAACCATAATCCCCAAAGTAGCCCTGCTGCCAGAAAGCCGTTATATAGCCCTTGGTTGGCGGCCAGTACGCGGGTCTGACGAGCAAAGTCAGGGCTGAGGTTAAATGCTTTTCGGCCTGTTTTCGTATCCCATAAAAAAATTTCGAGAACAAGAATGTAGATATGTATGACGGCAACAACAGCAACAAGGATGCTTCCTAACATGAGTGGCCTTACTGAATGAGGACAAGTGAGGTGAAGTATAGATAATTCTGCCAGGTGTAAAAGAGAGCTCGGATGGCAAAATGAAAATTTTATATAGGATCTTACCCTTTGCACTCGATATTAGAATGAACGTTATTATTTTTATAATAAGTGAGTAAGCCATTACTTAATTAATTTAAAGGTATGTCGTGATTATTAATTTCAATTATTACCTTCAGTTAAAAATTAAAGCTCAATGGCTGGCAGATGCGGGATTTACTATCAACACGATGGTTGTATTGGGATGATGGAAGGTTGTCTGATGATGACCAAGCAAGACTAGATACCTCCCTCACCAGCAAGAAAAAATGAACTAAGCGCGTAAACGGCCGATATTACTTGCGGCGGCGATATTGAGATCGGCCGCTATAGCTAACTTCTTGCTTACTAATGAAAAGACATCTGCCCGGCAGAGTTTTTTATTTAGCGTCGATAATGAGGGAACAAATATGGTCACGATAACATGGCGTCGTTCAGTCATCGCTTTGGCACTTTCTGTTGCTACAGCGCTTCCCGGATATACGCTAGCTGCGCCAACATCGACAGCCCCCTCCGCTGAGCAGGCGGCGGAGAAATCTAGCGTTAAACCTACTATTACTATTTTGGCGACCGGCGGGACGATTGCCGGACAAAGTACCGGTGATAGTGCGCGCTCTCTGGGATATAAGTCGGGAACATTCGGGCCGGAAGCGTTAATTGCCGCTGTGCCTGGTATTGATAAATTGGCGACTATCCGCGGTGAGCAGGTGGCATCGGTTGGATCGCAGGATATGAATGACAGCATTTGGTTTAACCTGGCTGACAAAATTAATGCTCTGTTGAGCGCTGGCAGTACGGATGCGGTCATTATCACGCACGGCACAGATACCATGGAGGAAACGGCGTTTTTCCTCAGTTTGGTTATTCATCATCCACAGCCGGTGATTATTACCGGCGCGATGCGACCGGCGTCTGCTGTGGGTGCTGATGGCCCGGCGAATGTGCTTGAAGCGGTGCATGTTGCCACCGATAAGCAATCACGCGAGCGCGGCGTGCTGATGGTGATGAACGATACTATTCAGTCGCCGGTGTGGGCCACTAAGTCGGATACGACCGGGTTGGCAACTTTCCAGTCACCATTCAGCGGGCCTGTTGGTTATGTTGATGCCGCCGGGGTTCAGTATCTTTCCCCTGCCGTTAATGCTGATAGCCTGAAACTATCACTACCAGCCTCACATACTCTGCCACGGGTCGAAATCATTTATGCGCATAGCAATATGGACGATGTGCAGATCCGCAATGCCATTCGCGACGGTGCAAAAGGTATTGTGTTGGCCGGAGTAGGGGATGGCAATACGTCAGCACCGGCGCTGGTCGCGCTTGCCGATGCACGCAAGCAAGGCGTTGTAGTCGTACGAGCATCTCGTGCCTATACCGGCGCGGTAAAACGTAATGTTGAAGTCGATGATGATAAATTCGGCTTTGTGGTTTCGCCGGGGCTGAATCCTGCAAAAGCCAGGATCCTGACGCAATTGCTGTTAGCCAACGGAAAATCTTCCGCCACAGAAGTACAAGCGGCATTTAATCAGGTGGCTCACCTTAAATAATAAGCCGGGTACTGCGGAGCAAAAATAATATTGCGATAAAATTCAGCAGCTTCCTTGAGGAGGCTGCTGGAGTCCTGAGTTTTTTTACTCGATGTGATAATTACATCTTGCCAATCTACCTATCAGTTGGTGGATTTTTTGTCGTCACTCACGACAAACCGTTAAATTATTTTTAGGATACCCACTATGAAAGTAAGTAATATTATTCGTCTCACCTTGGCCGCTCTCGCTTTTAGCATGGCAAATTACGCGACGGCAAGTCAGGAAGTCTCACGTGTTGCATCAAGTCAATTGATGGAAGTTGGCGTTGTTTCAGCCGGAGAAGCGCACACGCTAGATGAATTGAATAGCAAACTGGCGATGAAAGCGGATGCGGTTAACGCCAGCTCTTATCGCATTATATCTGCAAGCGGCAATAACTTGCTGCACGGTACCGCTATCCTGTATCGCTAAATTTAGGCTATTCTCTGCGGCTGCCTGGATAACAGAATATCGGGGCATGTTGAGCGCATCGCATTGGCACGATGCTATTTTGCTGCGTTGGTACGAGTTGATCGGGAGCATAATGATGTCCACTTATGACAAGTTATTGGAGCAGGCTGATACCCTGATTCAGAAGAATGGCTACGCGGGTTTTAGCTATGCCGATTTAGCTGAACGTTTAGGGATCCGCAAAGCCAGCATCCATCATCATTTTCCTGCCAAGTCCGATCTTGGGGTGGCTTATTGCGATAAGAAAAACATCGGTTTTCAAAATCTGGAAAGTTTTATTCTGTCCCAACCTGTAGGACGTGCGCAGCTGTTAGCTTATCTTGAGGCGTTTTCCGGCTGTGCTGAACGCGGCGAAATGTGTGGCGTGTACGCTATGCTCTCTGACTACAATCTGTTCCCAGAAGAATTACAGCAGGCTGTCACCAAACTGGCGCAAACTGAATTACGTATACTGAACGATATTCTGCAAAGAGGTGCTCAGGCCGGCAAGCTGAAGTACCACATTGCTTCTACGGATATGGCAGTGATTGTCTGTAATGCGCTGAAAGGTGCGTTGATGCTCAATTGTTCGCAGTCCAATGAAAGTTATGCGCATACCGTGCAGGCGCTTTCGCAAATGCTGGATGCTGCCTGAGTCCTGGATTAAAACCATTGCCCTAAAGCACTTTTAACTCACCGATAAAGCAACAAGATTGTTTTTATCGTAATTTTTCACCCTTTATATCTATCTTCTAGTAGGTAGTTTTATTGTTAAAGGAAACCATGATGATTGCTACACCTCAACAGAATCGCTTGGATCGTGCGATTAACTTTCTGTCAGGCCTAGATATGGCCGCCTTGCGCCTTTCGGTGATTCTTATCTTTGCCTTATTCGGTACTTATAAATGGTTTAGCTTTGAAATTAACTCGCTTAAACCATTGCTTTCCGTAACCTGGTTGCAGGTGTTGTATACCCTGTTTGGTATTAAGGGCGGCAGTTACTTCCTTGGCGTGATGGAAAACATCACCTTTATCGCTTTATTCATCGGTTTTTTCCGCCCGGCTATCGGCGCGGCGGGCTCGGTATTGGTGATTATTACCGGCCTGACCACCTTGAGCCTGCTCCCGCAGTTGGGAAAAATAGATAGCTTTATTATTAAGGATATTCTACTGATTGGTGCTGGAATGGTGTTATTAAGACATGATCTGGTACGACTGAAAAAACGCTCAATAGGCAATCGCAACTAGCCTTTTGCGCTGCTAAATCTTGCCGCGTTTGAATTAAAAACGAATTTAAATCAATGCATTAAAGATTAAGAATTACCCCATTCACTTTCATTCAATCAGTATTAAGAGGATATTATGATCGAATTTTATTTCCACCCAACGCCTAATCCGATGAAAGTTGCGCTGCTACTCGAAGAGCTGGATTTGCCTTATCAAGTGATCCCTATCGATACCAGTAAAGGAGAGCAACATACGCCTGCTTTTCGCAGTATCAATCCTAATGGCAAAGTTCCCGCGATAGTGGATACCCAAGGTGCAAATGGTCAGACAAGGCGGGTGTTTGATTCAACGGCAATTTTGTTATATCTGGCTGAGAAAGAAGGGCGTTTCCTCGGCCAGCCGGAAGATAGGGCAGAGCTATTATCCTGGCTATTATTTATTGCCAGCGGTTTGGGGCCATTCTCCGGTCAGGCGGTACATTTTCAATATGCGGCACCAGAAGGCTTAGATTATGCGGTCAATCGCTATCGACGTGAAATAGAACGACATTATCAGGTTTTAGATACGCATTTAGCCGGCCGGGAATATATTGTCGGCGAGAGTTATACCATCGCAGATATTTCTGCCTGGGGATGGATAGACCGCGCGAAGCGGGTGATGAAGGGTGTTGAAAATCCCTTGGCGGATTACCCGAATATTGAGGCGTTATTTAACCGTATAGAAGCGCGTCCAGCAGTGGCGAAGGCTCGATTAGTCGGAAGCGATATCACTTTTAAACAGGTGAGTGATGAAGAAACAAAACGGGCATTGTTTCCTTCAAACTATCGCTAATCCAAAACTCTCGCTCCTTGCCAATCGACTGTTAGTGAGATGATGAAATTGACACAATCCACTGCAACTACCTAAAAATGGGATTGTAGTGGATTCTTTGAAGTGAGCATTTCCAGTTATAGTCTCTGCTTTTTGATGATCTCATCAATCCAAGCGGAAATCGGAATGTTTATAAGACAACTTAGCTATTTGATTGCACTGGACAAACATCGACATTTTGCACGCGCTGCCGATAGTTGTCACGTTTCTCAGCCTTCTCTCTCCGTGGCGATTCGACAGCTCGAAGATGAACTCGGTATCACCATCATCCAGCGCGCCCGGCGCTTTATTGGCTTTACCAAAGAAGGCGAGCAGGTGCTGGCCTGGGCCCGTAAAACCGTCGCATCATTGGACAGTTTGCGTCAGGATGCCGCTTTTGCCCGTAATAACGCGGGGGGGCATTTAGCGATAGGTGCCGTGCCTTCAGCGTTATTTGCCGCCACATTACTGGTTAAAACCTACCGCAAAATTATCCCTAATCTGACTATCGAAATTTGCTCACTAAGTACCTCAGAAATCCACCAGCGCTTGAAACAGCATCAATTGCATTTAGGCATGGCCTACAGCGAATCGGTCAGCGAAGGGCCGTTTGAGCATATCCCGTTGTATCACGAACGCTTTGTCTTGCTTTCTGGTCCTGATGCGGAGATGAAACCCGGTGCAACGTTGCGTTGGGAGGATGTTGCCCATTTGCCGCTGTGTTTGTTTAGCCCAGATATGAACAACCGCCGCATCATCAACGAAGCTTTCGCCAAGGCTGGCGTCGTGCCCAATGTAGTGATTGAAACCAATACCGCTTCTGTATTTCTCGATCTTGTCAGCACGGGAGAGCTTTACAGTATTGCGCCTGTTAGCGCCGTGCCTGGCTATTTTTTGCATCAGGGAATTTGCATGAATCCGATGAGTCAGCAATTTGGCTCGCCGATATATCTGCTGCGCTTGCATCAGGAAAACGCCTCATCATTACTCAATGCTGCCTGGGGAATGGCCGAGACCATTGACCTGCAAGAACAACTCGACGATGCACTGGCGGAAGGCGCTTATAGGCATTGACTATCAGTAGATATTATCAATCAATTGGATCGAAAGTAGTGAAACTTGGACACTGTGTCTGCAACAAGTGATTTACATAGATGAAATTATTGTTTATCAAATTCAGATCAAAAGGTACTCACTATGTCCAAGATTCTTTGCGTTCTTTATCCAGATCCAGTTAGCGGTTTTCCTCCAGTTTATGCTCGTGATGACGTCCCTGAAATTAGCGTCTATCCGAACGGGCAGACAGCGCCTACCCCAGAAGGTGAACTTGGTTTCAAACCGGGTGAATTGATCGGTAGCGTGTCTGGTGAACTGGGTCTGCGTAAATATTTAGAGAGCCAAGGTCATGAACTTATCGTGACCAGTGACAAAGATGGTGCCGACTCGATGTTTGACCGCCATCTGCCTGATGCCGATGTCGTCATTTCTCAGCCTTTCTGGCCGGCTTATTTAACGCCTGAGCGTATTGCGAAAGCGAAAAAGCTGAAACTTGCACTGACTGCGGGTATCGGTTCAGACCACGTTGACCTGAAAGCGGCGGCCGAACGCGGTATCACCGTGGCTGAAGTGACTTTCTCCAACTCGATTAGCGTTGCCGAACATGCCGTAATGACCGCGCTGGCATTAGTTCGTAACTACCTGCCTTCGCACCAGTTTGCTAACAATGGCGGCTGGAATATCGCTGATTGTGTGGCTCGCAGCTATGACATTGAAGGGATGACATTTGGTACCCTGGGCGCTGGACGCATCGGTTTGGCAATATTGCGCCGCCTGAAACCTTTCGACCTGAAACTGCATTACTATGATCCACATCGTCTGTCGGCTGACCTTGAGAAAGAACTGGGCCTGACCTACCATTCGACCCCTGAGTCGCTGGTTAAAGTGAGCGATATCGTTAACCTGCAAACCCCGCTGTATCCTTCTACCACCGGTTTCGTAAACGATGCTTTCTTGGCCAAGTTTAAACGTGGTTCTTATCTGGTTAACACCGCTCGCGGTGCACTGTGTGACCGTGATGCGATTGTTCGTGCACTGGAATCTGGCCAACTAGCCGGTTACGGTGGTGATGTCTGGTTCCCACAACCTGCGCCGATTGACCATCCATGGCGTCGTATGCCGAACCAAGGCATGACACCACATATTTCTGGTTCTTCTTTATCTGCCCAGGCACGTTACGCGGCGGGTACTCTGGAAATTCTGCAAAACTTCTTCGATGGTAAGCCAATTCGTCCTGAATACCTGATTGTTGACGCGGGTAACCTGGCTGGTACTGGTGCTAATTCTTACAAACTGAGTTGATCCGTAAGCGTACGTTGCGGCGGCGCTCGTCGCCGCAACTTTCTCACTGCTTAGTTGTTTTCTCCAACATTATTGTCACGCCATGGGAGATGGTTGAAGCTCGCTCTTCTGGCAGTGGAGATCTCATCTCTGATTGGCGCCCTACATACCGCCATGCGAGTAAAGTTACTACTTGGGAGCTTAAATGAGTAACCATTCAGCCTTGCCCTCTATCACTGTCAGTGCGATACGCAACACACGCCTTAGAAATGCATTCTTTGGATTCGTTGGGGGAGGGATTGCTATCACTTTGTTAGGCCTGCTGGCAAAAGAGACGCATCAACTCCTGCTTATCGCACCTTTTGGCGCGTCTAGTGTTTTACTGTTTGCCCTGCCGGAAAGTCCCTTAGCACAACCGCGCAACCTGGTTTTCGGCCATCTGCTTTGTGCCGCCATCGGCTTGTTGATCTTATGGCTACTGGGAGATGGTTTCTGGCAGACAGGGTTAGCGGTAGGTTTAGCTATTGCGTTGATGCAATTGACCTCGACATTGCATCCACCCGCCGGTGCTAATCCGGTGCTGATTATGCTGGTCGGTCAGGTACATTGGAGTTTCCTGCTCACACCAATACTCGGCGGCACATTAATCCTGCTGTTTACTGCTCTGTGCTTCAATAATCTGACTTCCGATCATAACTGGCCTAAGCGTTGGTAGTGTCGTATATATCCATCATTGAACATGGCCAAGCCTTACCAAAATAGAACAGTGGTTTTCGATAAAATAGTATTGAGTCATCAACGATTTTATTTAATAAGTTTGAGTCTGTTTCTGTACTCAGTACTATAAATTCCCTCCCATTGTTCTACTTTCCCTATATAACCAGATTAATCTGGTGGGTAAGCTATAAAAGGGCAAGCAAAAGAAAAATATTTTCTAACGACTCATTGTTTTAAGTCTATTCTTAAATCGTTCGGCTAGAAATTTATGCCATGCTGTTGTTAGTTATATCGAATGTATCTGACCAATGAGGGACTATGATGAAAAAAGCAATTTTTGCCTTATCTGCTATTTTACTGGCATCACCTGTATTTGCTGCTGACACAACGACCCACGTGAGTGACGAAGCCGTTGCCAAAGCGCACGAAGGCGCAGATACCGCTAAAGAAAAATTGCACAAGGCTGAGAATAAAGGCGATGAGCTGAAACTCAAGGCTAAACATGCAGCTGAAGGTAAGAAAGATAGCACCGGCAGCAAAGTGTCAGAAGGTACACAAAAAGCCTGGCACAAAACTAAAGAAGGTTCCGAGAAGGCCTGGGACAAAACCAAGCAAGGCGCAGAAGACCTGAAGAACAAAGTTACTGAATAATTTATTCACTCTTGTTCAAATCTAAGGCCGGATATCCGGCCTTTTTTTTTGATTTTTATTGGCTTGGTTGGCAATATTCATCAGTAGAAAAGGATGAGCCGAATGAAATCAAGCATACCGATGTACTTGTTCAGCGAATGCCAACAATCGAATCAATCCCACCCTAGTGTATCGTCTATCGTTTTGTTTGGTATGACATGCGCCGATGGGGATATCGTTTATTTAGAGATAAGGTACATCGATTACAATAAAAACATTATTGAAGGAGATCACCTGTGGTCCTCTCTTGGAGAGGCGTTACATTATTCCTATACCGATTTTGGTATAAACGAAGGGCAATGGAGAACATTATCTTTAGATGAGATATTGAGAATCGATCACAGTATAAATTGACGATAATTTATGATGTAGCATGCAGGAAATCGTATGTCATTTTTCAATTTATTTCGTTCTGGCAAAGATAATCGAACGCGAGTTATCGAAACCATAAAAAGAGTCAATGATGCATCACCATTGGGATGGGATAAAGTCACCGAGTTAGCTGTTGGGGGATTAACCGAAGTCGGTTTTTCCAAATCAACCAATTTATTACTGATTGTCTCTTCGTCAGGCCGAAGTGTTGTAGATTGCTATTCTGGTAGAAAAGTGTCTAGAGACTATGATACTGACGGGAATTGGTATGATCCCGCTAATATGCAATGTCGCGGTATTGGTTCGATTTCAGGTGAGCTTATTGCTATATCTGGACTCTGTGGCGGAGGGTTACCCAAAATTAATCGCTTTGGGGAATCAATAGAAGTGGTTGCTCCCGATTGGCCGATTGAAGATGTGATATTTTGTCCTCCAGGAAAATCAGCACTGATTGCTGATTTACAGCAAGGGTGTTGCCGTATTTTTTCTGAAAATCTCTGTACCGTAGGTTTTTCTTGGGATGGCATCTTTTTGGTTATAGCCACTTCTAGTGATGTCATCATCTGGAAAAAGATAAGCTAATGATCGCACATAGCATGCATAAAGTTTGCCGCCAATAGCCACAACTTTTAAAACTTCCCCATGGCTTTATGCTTTTTATTTCTTAAGGCTTTTTACACTCTCGCTTTGCCAGTTCTTAACACCATTTCTTTTACGAAAAAATTGAGGGTGACTGTGTTTAATACACTGTAATTCCTGGTTTTCATGATTTTTTATTACTGCGCTGTTTGTTTGATTCGACTCAAAAATCCCCCTTGGATTTTTCTTACTTATTTATAAATAAGTAGCTACTTTGTAAAGACTTGTTAATAAATGCTTCTAATTTGGTAATGATTAGAAATATGATTATGAGAATCATTAACATTAACAAGGAAAGACTGATGCAATACTCTCGTATTGCCAGCGCTATTGCATTGATTTTATTAAGCAATATTGCATTGGCGAAAGATGATACCATTACGGTTAACGGCGATATTCTGGGGGATTCGCGAGCCGAGCAAGTGAAAACCTGGCCCGGCAACCGTACGGTGATTACACAAGATCAGTTACATAATGGTGCTAACCGCACGCTAGATGATGCACTTCAGCGCGTGCCGGGAGTAAAAATCCAGGATGAAACGGGTACTGGCGTATTACCGCAGATCTCGGTTCGTGGTTTATACGATAGCCGCAGCGGCCGTACTCAGATCTTGCAAGATGGTATTCCTCTGGCGCTGGCCCCTTACGGGCAAGAAGGGATGTCGCTTTTCCCTGTCAGTTTTTCTACGATTGACCGCATTGATGTGGTACGCGGCGGTGCTGCTGTGCAGTACGGCCCGAATAATGTCGGCGGGGTCATCAACCTTATCAGTAAACCGATTCCGGTAAATTGGGAAAACGAAATTACCCAACGCGCTACCTTCTATGGGCGTGGCCGTAATCTCTGGGATACCTACCTGCGTACCGGCGGTATGCTCAATGACAACTTCGGTTTGCAGGTTGAAGCTAATCAGGTGAAGGGCAACTCTTTCCGCGATCACAGTGACAGCAAAGTTGAGAACTTCCGCCTGCGTGGGCTGTGGAATATCAATGACAGCACCAGCCTGAATCTTTCCTATCAATATTATGATGCGCGTGCTGATCTTGCCGGTGCGCTCAGTGACTCCGCTTATAAAGCTAACCGCAATCAAAGTACGCGTCCGTGGGATAATTATAACGGCCGTACCAAGCGTTATAGTGCGGTTTATAACCAGCAACTCGGCTCATTAGGCTTTATCGACGGCGCAGAATTTAACTGGATGTTCTTCGATCAGGAGTCAGATCGTGATTTCCACGTTGGAATGAGCACCGTGCCGGGCCAAACCTGGAACCCGTCTTTGCCTGCTAATACGGTGCAGAACTCGCCGCGTAACTTCAAAGTTTGGGGCACTGAACCTCGTCTGAGTATGGACATTAATGGTGATAAGGTTAACCAGCAATGGATTGTTGGCGGGCGCTTTATCAGTGAAGATATTGGCTATCAGGTGAAGCAGCGCTCACTGGCTACTGATGTCACCACCACCACCCGTAACTGGGATTTCGATGATAAAGCCTGGGCCGGTTATATCAGCAACGCCGTCAAGCTCTTTGATGACAGCCTGACCATTACCCCTGGTGTGCGTTATGAGCACATCAGTGAAAAATATAGCGATGCGGTCACGGGCTTTAGAAGCTCAGCGCCAGATCAGCAGTGGTTACCGGGTCTGACCGTTGGCTACCAGTTGTCGCCAGCATGGTTCTTGTATGCCAACGCACAAAAAAGCGTAAGGCCTGCGCAGGTCACGCAGATTGTCAAAGGCGGCGACGTGACTTCTGAACTGTCGTGGAACTATGAAAGCGGAGTGCGTTTCACGCCAAATAAAAATGTCAGCTTGAGTGCAGGCTTGTATCGCATCGATTATGACGACCAAATTAGTTATAACAGCCTGAACGACAGTTACGAGAATATTGGTAAAACTCGTCATCAAGGGATTGAGCTGGAAGGCTATTGGAGTCCGGCGGCGGTATCTGGCCTGAAATTGCACGCCGGTTACGCGTATCTGGATGCTGAGCAGATGAACGGCCAGTACAAAGGCAACCAAGTGCCTTACGCTTCTCGCCAACAAGTGACGCTGGATAGCAGCTACGAATGGCGTGACACCACCTTTACATTGGCAGGCTACTACTTCAGCAACTCCTACTCGGATGCGGCCAACACCGTGCATGATAACGCCACGCAATCTGCCGGCCAAATGCCTGCTTACTGGGTATGGAATGCGCAGGTTAGCCGTGATTTGTGGGCATCAGGACGTAACAAACTCAGCGGCTACGTTGGGGTGAACAACCTGTTCAACGAGGAATACTGGTTCCGCGGCATCGATACCAGCCCATGGGGACGCCAACCCGCGCCGGGCCGTTCCGTCACCGCAGGCCTAACCTACAAGTTCTAACCAACACGACCAGCCTGTTGGCTGGTCGTCAGAATACAAGCAAAGCCAGTTATTAGGGGAAGTAAAGCGTTGGGGTCGTAGCGAGCTTGCTCGCCGGAGCGCCCCTAGCATTACTAGACCCGAGTATCTCGATATCAAAGACAACGTTGTCATCAAATTAACGACCAGCCCTTGACTTTAAATTCCTTGACCTTTAATAGCGCATCTTGTCGGCCAAGCGCACGAATGAGGCCAGGGGAAATCGGCCATGGACCGGCCGATTTAGGTTGAGCCGGGCAGGACGCCCGTCTCAGCCGACCCGTCCGGCCGAAGCAGTAAGCGCGGGCAGTCGCGCAGCGACCCGACAAGCTAAGCGCAGGCGCGGGATGCAAGGGCCTTCGCCTCAAGGCCCTTGCCGGTCGCGTTCGGCAGAATATGCATATTACTGTGCAGTGATTAGCGACTGAACCTGCACCGCACCAACATAAATCATCCACCGATTAGCTCTGGGCATCGCTGCCCATTTATTTCAATTGCAAAAAGAACAACCCACTATAATCCACGCCCGTAAAATCCTTATACAGCGCCTCGAGATCCGCCTGAGGATCAACATCGGCAAATGCTTGTGGATGGAAGAATTTCGCCATAGCTTCAATCGCGATCACATTAAACGGGCTGTCATAAAACTGGTGATATACCGCCATCACATGCTGCTGTTGCACGGCTTTCAGCACTGAGAATCCGTTACGCTTCATTAAGTTTTGCAGGCGGGGTAGCGCAGTGTCACGGGTTGCATCATACCCTAGCGGTACGGCAAGAGAGTGGCCGCCGCGCTGGCTCCAATCGGCACCGCTTAGCAGGTAGTAATCTGGGTTGGAGGTGATCAACTGCTCCTGATTAATATCAGCCCCTTGCGCCGGGATTTTATCTGCCAATAGATTATTGCCGCCGGCTTCGGTGACGAACTGCCCAAAGCTGTTACGACCAAAAACAGCGCAACACATATCACCGGCCATCCCAGCATGATTCTCGAATATCACGCCTGGCCACTGCGCTTTGGGTATGTTGGCGATGCGTTGGCGTACACGCTCCAGCAACTGCTGATAGCGAGTAATAAAACGTTCGGCGTTTTGCTGTTCTGCAAATACCTGCCCGAGCAGACGGATGCTGCCTAGGCTATTGGTCAGCGGTTGGTTGCGAAAATCGATAAAGATCACCGGAATGCCGCTCTTTTCTAACAGGGCTAAGGTGCCGCTGTCGCGCATTTTCGGCAAAATTCCGGTATCAAAAATGATTAAATCCGGGTGCAGCGTTAAGGCGTTTTCAACGCTGAAATAGCTGCGATATGGGTTGTCAAATACTGCGATTTTACTCAGTGTAGGATAACGCTGTTGATAATGGCGAGCCATATCCGGTGCACGACGAATCAGTGAATCATCCCATGCGACAATGCTTTTTAACGGGTCGGTCGGGTGCAGAATATTCACTGCCAGCAACATACGGCTGTCACCGAGCATCACGCGCGATACCGGCGCATTGACCGTGACGCTGCGCCCGGCCATATCGACTACCGTCAGCGGCGCGGCGAGGCTGTAAACGGGGAGCGCAAAGGCTAAAAACGACAGCAGAAAACGAAGCGTTCGAATCATAATTCTCTCGTATCAGAAACAACTCTTGTAGCAGAAATGTAAAAACTGTTGCGTACAATTGCAAGCAAGCAAAAATGACAGATATTCCTTTATCTGCCATTTTGCTTTTATGCTGTCTTAACACTAGAACCTTAGCGCAGCCAAATAACCTCAGGCGGGCTGTGCATCAGGAAATGTTGATGTGAAATATTCCAGGCATATGCTCCGGCCAGGCTAAACACCAACCAGTCGCCGCTCGCCAGAGCTGCCACCGGCTGTTGACGGGCTAGCACATCTTTTGGCGTGCATAATTGACCAACCAGCGTGACCGGCTCATTTTCTATTTGCGCCGGGAGATGTTCGCGCCTTAGTACGCTAAAGGGATGGTTATGCGATTGTGCTGCCGGCGTCCGAAAGTGGTGAGTACCACCACGACCAATGGCAAACCATTCGCCGAGGTTTTTCTTAATATCCAGCACTTCCATCACGTAATAACCACAGGCGGCGGTGATGAAGCGTCCGCATTCAAAACGCAGCGTGAGTGCCTTAGCATCACATTCATCAATCACCTGCGGCAACCGTGCGCAAAAAGCTGACCAGTCAAAATGGTTGTCCGGCTGTTGATAGTTAATACCTATCCCGCCGCCGACGTTAACCAAATCAACCTCAATATCGTACTGAGTACACCACTCTTTCACCTGATTCAGGTACAGACGCATCAGCGCCAGATGGTTATCGACATCGAGCTGATGCGACATTAGATGGAAATGGAAGCCGCGCAGCTTTAGCCACGATGAGGCTTTAACCAGACTAATCGCGTGAGACAACTCGCTGCTATCTAGCCCAAACGGCGTAGGTTTACCGCCCATCATCAGCCGTGTGCCGCTAATTCCTTCTAGCGCGATGTTCATTCTCAGCAATACTCGCACGGGTTTGCCTGCCTGCTGCGCCAGGCTGTCCAAACGCTGCAATTCGCTGATGCTTTCGACGTGAATCACATCGATATCATATTCCAGCGCCTGCGCCAGTTCGGAGGTGAGCTTACCCGGCCCGCCGAAAATCAGCGGTTTGCCCGGTACTTGCTCATGCAGCCAGCTCAACTCTCCGCCGGATGCAGCCTCAAAACCGTCAACCTGATCTAATAAGGTATGTAATATCGGCTGTTCCGGGTTGGCTTTGGCGGCATAGAACAGCTCACAGCCTGCTGGCAACGCAGCACGCATGGCCGAAATATGCTGATGCAACGCCGGCAAGTCATAAACGTAAGCGCAGAATGGCTCTGTTCGCGACTGTTGTAGCGTACTGAGGGTGTGATAAACACTCGGAGTCATTGGGTAATCCTCATTGGGTGCGCCATCTGCGTGTAGTCGGCAAATTTATCGGCACGTTGCAATAAGCGGGTACGCAGATTGTTTTTCGACGGAATCGGCCCGCCGTTGAGCATGGCGGCGATTTCGGGTTGTTGCTGCCAGTCTGCCAAGCGGGAAGCCAACAGATCCCACAACTGTTGCTCGAGTTCGCGGTTGCCATCGGCCAGATGGAACAACGCCTCGGAAAGATGGTTAATCAGCAGACAGTAAGCGATACGATTCCAGCCTTTCTCACGGGAATACCACACTGATTGCCTTGCTTGTTCTGACATATCAGCCAAGTCCTCGCTGCTCCAACGCTCGCTGGTCAGCTTGGTGCCTTCAAGGTCGCGCACCCAGACTCGGGCGGGCAGATAGTCTTCCATACCGACTAATACGTTTTGCATATGTGGCTCAAAGACGATGCCTTCATTAAAGAAGGCGTCCATCACGCCGGTCAGCAAGATATCCAGATAACTTCCCAGCCACAGCAGGCAGGCATCGCGATGATGAAGATGACGAGCCAGCGACAGGCGGGCAATCACATCCTGAATCTGGCTGATACCTGCGCGGTCATAGGCAAACAGCGCCGCCGCCATTTGCGGTTGATACTGTGCCAACTCTTCCGCCGATAGATTTTCGCGATAGAGAATGCCAAAGCACTCTTGCAGATGGCGTACTTCCGCCAGTTCATCCCCGGCAGTTAACTGGCTGAAATCCAGGCTGGTGGCTGCCGGTTCGCGCATAATACGAAAGCCCGGCGTGCGGATTTCCAGTGCGGTGAGTTGTGAGGCCAAACGCTCGCTGAGGGCAACGGCGCTTTCGAGTTCATACCAGGCATTTTTGCGCACACAGTTAGTCAGACGCACGTGAATAGAACATTTCAGATACCACGGTAATCCTTCACCATAAAGTGTGCGTACTGATGACGTCGGGAACAGCTCCATTCCGCCTTCACCAAGCAGACTAATTAATCCTTGTGCCTCAGCGCGCTGATAAAGTGGAGAATTGACGATGTGTTCGACTTCCCACGGGTGGCAGGGATAGCAGTTTTCTTCTCCACCGAGTGAGGCCAGCATCGCGACAACGCGCGCATCGCCGCTGCATTGCCATAAAGACGGGTCGACACGGAACCACACCAGCGGGAAGCTGGCACCGACTTCAGGTGAACAAGCCAGTAAGGCATTATGCTCCACGCCGCTGCGGCTTTTTGGGCTTGGGTGCATTGGATGCCCCCAAAGCAGGCTTTGCTCGCTATGGATATAGCTCGCTTTACTGCTGCGCACAGGCGAATGTTCAACGAAAGCGCGGGTGATGCCGATACTATTTTCAATCTGCTCGGCGAGTTCAGCATTGATTGCTTCCCCAACCGTGGCCGCCATTTCGCTTAACAGTAATGAGATAACATCGCTACAGCTGGCGGCGCGCCAGGGTTTACCAAACTGTTTAATAAAGGGAGCACTGCTATAGAAACCGCGCCCTAATAAACTCCAGCGTTCGGCTTTTATTGCCAGCATTTTCTCACTGGCGGCGAGTGTAATTAGCACCACATCACCGGGGATCATTTTGCTGGTCAATGCCTGTGGAATATTACCGTGCGTAGCAAGACGCACATCACCTTGCGGCTGAGCAAACTCGCGGATATAGCAATTAAGCAGGGCAGTCAGGCCAGCATATTCAGCCGCATCTCTGGCGGGCGTTGATAAGGCGGCATGATGGGACGGGTGTTTATCAATAGTCGACGACGTTAACATAGCGTAATTCCTTTCGAGGCTAAAAATTCACAGGTCAGCTTTACTGAACAGAGTGTTCTGAACAGATTGCACTGAGCAGAGGTTTCTGAGCTGGTGATACGCATTACGCCGACCCTTTGAGGAAGTTCGGCCCGCTTTGTCCATAGTATTTATTGATATCCGCCGCGCCTGAAGCCTGCTTGCTTAATAAGCTGCCGCTCAGCAGCAGATATTTCACCGGTTGGTAGTCCTCTGCAAAGAGCACCTGCCGGGCCAGCGCGGTATCACAACCGGCATGTTCGAGCTGCTCAATGGTGCGTAGCAACGCATCGCGCAGTATTTGATACCCCTGCTGACGCGGCAGTGCACCGCGAGCCGCCAGATTTTCCAGCACCGCCGCTAAATCGAGTTGTAAGGTAATGGTGATAAACATTTGTGCCAGCGCCTGCTCATCCTCAACGCAGATACGTTCATCGCGAAGTGCATCTAGGTGATGGGCGAGATCCGGGCGTGCAGCATTAAAGCGTGGGGCCCACAGGCGGGCGGCATCATTATCTTTCATCATTAATGACAGCGGTTTGCCTGGGGTAAAACTCAAAATGGCATTTTGCTGGTTAGATTCCAGCGCAATGCCGTAGCGCAGCCACAGCGTAAGATGGACATCGGCCATCAGCTGACAGTATTCCTGCCACCAACTGACAATATCCGGCATCCCCGGTTGTGCCAGCATATATTCCAAATAGGATTGACCATCAGGCAGGCTGCCACCGAGCGCCGCCACAGGCGCAAGCGTTTCTTGTTCTTGTGGTGCAGGATAACGACGCACCAGGAAGGCGAATAACTTCTCTTCACCCAAATGACCACAGAAGGATTCATCGACGTGGCGATAACGCCCTTGTAACAGCGGATCGTTTTGCGCTAACGCCGGTAATATTTCGGCAAACCACTGACCGTCATATAGCGTTGATGGCTTAATCAGGCGAATGTTCTTTTGCCCTAAGGTGCGCATCGCTAATGGGATCTTTAGATGTGTGGCCGGATCGCTTTCCAGTTGTACCGTGCGTACCGATAGCGTAGGGCGCACGTCTAACCACGCCAGAGGCGCGGCAATAGCACCTTCAGGAAGCGTGGATAGTTGACTCCAGGTTAACGGATGTACCGGGATCAATTCATGGCTTTGACTCAGCGTGTCGTCCAGTCCCACTTGCTCATAGGATGGCCACCACGCCGGACGGTTTGACGGGCGGGTGAGGGTTAATGCCTCTTTCGGTACCGCCAGCCAACGTAGCGCAAACGGCTGGCAAAACTCCGGGGCGTAGCGGCGCAACTGCGCGATATCGAAGCCAAATTTGGCACGCGCCGTTGGATAATAAGGATGGTCCAGATAACTGGCTATCTGATCGGCGTGCAGCAACCGTTCGCCCCACGACATATTTCCCGGTTGACGGGCCAAACTTTCACTTAACTGCACAAAGGCACTCTGGCACAGTTCGCCTTGTTCACAGGCGGCATCTGCCTCTTCTTTGTAATTGGCGTACAGTTGCAGAGTCTCTTCCTGTTTGTCTGGCATTAATAAGGCTAGCCAGTTTTGGTAGCCTTCTTGTGACAGCCAGTTATCGCCTTGCTGAATCTGCCAGCGAGGTGCGATAGCAATCCAGGACTGCATATAATCACTGGCTGCCACCTCAATACGCATTGGGTGGTTCAGATGTGAGTTGTAAAGCCAATGGCTGCCATGCTCTTGACGGATGTCACCTTGAGTCAGCACGCCGGATACATTCTCGCGCAAGCAGGTATTGATAATACGCAAAGCAATATAGTCATGTTGATTCATCAGATAATCTCCCAGCTCAAGCTAGCTTGTGCGCGATGGGTGAGTTCATCTAATGCAGCGCTGTCGGGCGCTTCGAGATACAACACACCAAGGTAATCTTTATTGGAATGGCTCAAAGCAATGCGTTCACCCTGACTTTTCAGCGGGCGATAGCGCACACCAGCTGCATTGAGAGGCTGCGGAGCTTGCCGTAAGACGCCGTTTTGTTCAGCAACCAAGTAATGAATCAATGCCTGACCACTGGCTGGCTCAATGACGGGCAAAGGTTGGCCAAGATGCAGTTGTAAGATAGGCGTGAACCAGCCTGCTGGCAGCAAACGGTCGAGCAGGAATTCGCGCCCATCGCCGATGCTGCGATAATTGATTTCGACCAATACCGGACCATTAACGGTTGCGATAAACTCACTGTGGCAGACGCCAAACCCAACGCCAAAGCGCCGCAACTGCTCCAGCGCCTGTTCACGCCAGCGCACACTATGCTCTCCCTGCCAGCGGGCCTGCATTTCGACAAAGTGTGGCGGGGCGGATAGCTCAACATCAAAACCGCCTAAGGCGACTAATTCGTTACCGTCGCCCAGTGTTTCCAGCGTAAATAGTGGACCTTGTAAAAACTGTTCAAGTAGCAATGTCTGTCGAACAGGCAGGGCATCGAGCTGGTGGTTTAGGGCTTGAACATCCTCAGCCAAACTCACATCCATCGAGGCGACACCTTGGCTCGGTTTTAGTACCAGCGGCCAAGGCCAACCCGCATCAGGTTGGTCATCGGGTAACAATTGCGTTGACCAGGTTGACGGTAATTCAAGCGCGGCAAGACGTTGGCGCATCCGCCATTTCTCTTTTGCGGCATAACAGATTTTCCACTCTTTTCCGGGTAACCCCAGCGCGTTAGCCACAATAGCGGTAGCGGTTTGTAAATGGTCGCTATTGGTAAAACAAGCGGTGGGAGTGATGCCGCGTTCGGTAAGTACATCCAACATAGCCAGTGGGTTAAACACATCACATTCCACAATCTCGATGCTGCCATCGAGCACCTGGTTATGCGCCATATACTGATCGGTCAGCAATACCACCGGGTAGCCGAGTTTCTGTGCAGCCGGAATAAAACCTTCTATAACGGCAGCATTCACCACATGACTGACTATGACATAAGGATTTTTACGCAACTTATTGACACCTTTTGTTTTATGAAAAGTAGTCCTGATGTGAGCAATAAAAATAATAAAAAATACGTGCTAAAAAATAGGCCTTAATAGCCTTGATAAAATCGAGCCTTTATCACCACGGCTCTTAATAAGCGTCATCCTTAATAAACCTGATCCTCAATAAAACGCGTCCGAATAACATTCGACTCAGCAGGCAGTTTGAATGTCCTGAAGTCGTTGTCGCAGGGTGCGAAATAGAAAGCCGCGATCTTCACCGCACAGCCAAAGATGAACGCCAGCCTGTTGCCAGTTGTGTTGTTGTTCGGGTGTGCGAGGATTGGCACAGAAGGGGACGGCGGCCAGTTTGCAACGTGCGGCCAGATGTTGAATACGACGTTCCACATCGGGATGATGGGGAACAGGGCCAAGCTGTAAATCCATCGCTAGATCAAGCGCGCCCTCCATCACCAAGCTGACGCCGCCAGTGGCCAAAATGGCATCAATATTGTCAATGCCTCGTTGCGATTCAATCATCGGGATTAGCAGCAACCCGCTATTGGCCCGTTGGATATAATCGCCGAGCGCGAGGGTGCCAAAACCGGTGACTGTGCCACCGGTGATGCCGCGTTTGCCGTTCGGTGGAAAGTACATCGCATCTCGTAGCGCGTTTACCTGTTCTGGTGTTTCAGTGCGAGACAGCACAATGCCATGTGCCCCCATGTCCAGAACGCGTCCCACTTTGGCAATATCGCCTTCGGCGATTCGCACCAGCGGCGCACAGCCATTGGATTGGGCTATCTGAATACACTGAGCAAGAAGGGGTTCGCTGTGTGGCAGATGTTCCATGTCGAGGATGACAAAGTCATACCCGGCGCAGGCGATCATTTCAACGATAGTGGGGTGTGTCACGGAGTTGAGGATCCCAAACAAAGGCCTCTTTGTTTGGGATTCTGACTGTAATTCATCCTGACTTATGTGCAATGTAAGCATGATTTATGTAAAGACTAATGATTATAATTATCATTAACGCTAGCATTGCAAGTGTTGTGATTTTGTATTTATTTATGATCAAATGTTTCAGGTTGCGGTTGAGGGGATATTTTTGCGTGGTGTTGCAACAACGTGTTTTTCTTATTACTAAGAAATGGGAGGGAATGTTGAATAAGATTTATATTTTATGTCTTTGAAAAATTAAAAATTAACCCAATTTTGATAAATAAGATCCCGCCTACTTAGTGAGATGATTCCTAAAGTTGTCCAACCAATTTACCTAAGCGTCATGACGTTCTTTAGCATAAGTTATACCAATTTATTCTGTCGTGGTGTTAACCTCAGCCATAGCGTGTTATTTGCCGATCTCGAGCATCTCAACTATTTTTAAGGCTGATAATTGGAGTATTTTCAAGGAGATTGATTAATGAAAAAGTCACTAATTGCAGTATTATTTTCTTTAACAGCGTTATCTGTACAGGCAGAAGATAACCTGAATATCAGTTCTCTGGCGGCGAATAAAGATACCAAAGCTGCATTTAAGCAAATGTTAGGTAAACAAACATTGCCTAAGTGGGTGGCGCAAGGAGGAACCAACTCACAGAATAAAACGGTGGAAATAGCCGGTAGCCAATTTCTGGTGTTGAATGCCTGCAAACCCCATGATTGTTCGAGCCAACAAATCGCGGTGTTGTACTCGCCATCAACACATAAAATGAGCGGTGTTTTCTCCAGTGTGGAAGAAAAAAATGCGAGTCAAAAGTTACTCTGGCTGAGTGTTCCAGATGAATTATCTATTGATGGCAAAACCATTCTTTATGCTTCGTTAACCGGTAGCCTGGAAAACCATCCTGACAGTTTCAACTATAAATAATTTCTTCTCCACCTGTTAATACGGCGGGCAGATTAGTTGCCGTATTTACAGGTGAGTTTATCGCTATACGCCCTGTCTTCCACAATATCTGCTTTTGCCATCGCTCAAGTACTGAGTCGTGCGAACGCACTATTAAACCTGTGGTGTTGTTCACTGACTTTGATATTCGAGCGGGTCAGAGATTGGCCGAATTATTGTCGGCCAAAACAGCATGGCATTGCCAGAGGATATTTTTTGGCATTTCTTATCATATTTATGAGTTTGGGCGTGCGGTTAAATTGAGTATATATAATCTCTGTTTATTATCTGGAGATGACTATTGAAAACCGGACAACTCACCAGTATCGCTGCCAGCCTTGCCGACGAATGGATATCTTTAGCGATCGGTAAAATAGGTGGCGCGAATATTAAAGTTATTAAAATGGGGGGAGAAGGGATCCCGGATGAAGTACACCCAGATTTTGATGAACTCTTAGTCGTTATCCAAGGCTATATGCAGCTTGTTGTTGATAATGAAACATTCTCTCTGCAAGAGGGCGAATATTTTCTAGTTTCTCAAGGCAGTGTTCACCGGGTACTACCGGGAAGCTACGGTACGTTACTGTTGGTTGATGTTGATTCTCCCCCTCACTCAGCCCCTTTCTGACGCTTTTAATCTCCCCCCACTCGTTGTTCTTATCGCTTTCCGCTCACGCTTTAACCGCTCTCCATTTTTCTTTATAAAATTACGGAAACCGCAATATTGTTATGTTATAACATAACTAGTGTGTGGTGTTGAATAGAGAAAGACTGAGGATGCATGAGCGTAACAATTGAAACACCGAATGCGCCGCTGGCTGATGCGCAGGCAATGAATGAGGTGGCAAGCAGTATTGGACTTGATTGGGTTGGCATGGAAGGCATTGCTTTACCGATTGAAATAGCCGGAAGGCCGGTAAGTGCGACGGTGAATGCCGGTATTGATTTGCTGGCAATAGAGAACGGCCAAAAAGGTATACACATGTCGCGCCTTTATCAGGCGTTGGATGAGTTGACGCAGAGTGAACTGACGCCCGCTTTGATTAAAAGCACGCTGACACAGTTTATTATTTCTCATCAAGGGCAAGCCTCTTGTGCCCATCTTCATTTCAGTGGCGATATCCTACTTTCTCGTCCGTCTTTGCTCTCAGAAATGCGAGGCTGGAAGGCGTATCCCTTCGAGATTGATGCCAGGCTGGATCACCAATGGATGCTGACGCTAAAAATTGGCGTGCCATATTCATCAACCTGCCCAAGCTCTGCGGCGTTAAGCGTACAAGTCGCCCAGCAGCAATTCAGCCTCGATTTTGACCATCAACCTGACGCTATCTCTGTGCAGCAGGTTTCTGATTGGTTTGATAAACGTGGCTTACCTGCCACGCCACATAGCCAGCGCAGTTGGGCGTGGGTGACGGTGACGTTGGGTCAGGATGCCGCGCAATTTCCTGTCACTGAATTAATCAATCGTATCGAAACGGCACTGTCTACTCCGGTGCAAACGGCGGTTAAACGTAGCGATGAACAGGCGTTTGCTATCGCTAACGGGCAAAACTTAATGTTTTGTGAGGATGCGGCGAGAAGACTTTATCGCGCGCTAAATAATCAATGTCATTTTGATCAAGTGGCGATTCGCGTCGAACATCAAGAAAGCCTTCACGCTCACAATGCCGTCGCACTCGCTGTCTGGAAAAGAGGTTCTCATGCTGCGTAAAAATCCATCGGGTCATTCTCCTATCGTTTCCGAAAAAGCCTATGTTGACCCCACAGCCATTATCTGTGGCAAGGTTGTCATCGAAGATTATGTCTATGTCGGGCCTTATGCGGTTATCCGGGCAGATGAGCTTAATGAGAAGGGCGAAATGTCACCGATTATTATCGGTTCACATTCCAATATTCAAGACGGAGTCGTTATCCATTCTAAAAGTGGTGCCGGTGTCTCGATTGGCTCCCATACTTCTATCGCCCATCGAGCCATTGTGCACGGGCCTTGTGAGATTGCCGGACGCGTATTTATCGGTTTCAACAGCGTGTTGTTTAACTGTGTTATCGGCGAGGGCTGTGTGATCCGCTATAACGCGGTGGTCGATGGCTTGACGCTTCCGCCTGCGCTTTATATCCCCTCGTGTGAGCATGTTGGGCCACAGAGCGATTTGAGCTTGTTTAATCAAGTCGATTTGCCTTCCTTGCAATTTTCCGAAGATGTCGCCGCAACTAACGTGCAGTTAGTTGAAGGCTACCGCCGCTTACGCAACGAGTTTTAATTATTTGATTAGAAGCGGCGCATATCACGCGCCGCCAATGACGCGAATAGCAAGACGAAAGGCAACGCCATGAACATGACATTAATTAAAAACGCGACGCTGATTAATGAAGGGATGCGGCAATCTGCGGATGTGCTTATTCGTGAGGGACGCATTGAATATATCGCCGCTGATATTAGCGCGACTGCGCAAATGACCGTCGTTGATGCCAAAGGGCAGTGGCTCATTCCTGGGATGATTGACGACCAAGTACATTTTCGTGAACCGGGAATGCCGACGAAAGGCACGATTGCTAGCGAGTCGCGGGCTGCAGTTGCCGGGGGAATCACCAGTTATATGGAAATGCCTAACGTGGTGCCGCAAACCACAGATAGAGCCGCATTACAGGATAAATTTACTCGTGCTGCGCAGGTTTCTGTCGCCAATTACAGCTTCTATTTGGGGGCGACCAATAACAATCTCGATGAAATTCGCCGTTTGCGCCCTGATGAAGCCTGCGGGGTGAAAATTTTCATGGGCGCATCAACGGGCAATATGCTGGTCGATAACGAAGAAACGCTGGCCCAGATATTTTCTGACTCCCCGGTACTCATCGCCACTCACTGTGAAGATTCGCAGCTGATTAAAGCGCAGGAAGCCGTTTATCGCCTCAAATATGGCAATGATATTCCGGCGCATAAACATGCGGAAATCCGTAGCGTTGAAACCTGTTATCGTTCGTCGTCATTGGCGGTATCGTTGGCGAAAAAATATGGTTCACGTCTGCACGTTCTACATATCACCACTGCTGAAGAATTGGCGCTATTTGACGCGGCACCGACGCTTGCTCAACTGCGGAAAAAACAGATCACCGCAGAGGCTTGTGTGCATCATCTGTTTTTCAATCAGCTTGATTATCCTCGCTTAGGGCACTTGATGAAATGCAATCCGTCAGTAAAAGCGCCCTCGCATCAGGTTGCGTTGTGGCAGGCGTTAAACGACGGTGTGATTGATGTTATTGCCACCGATCACGCGCCGCACACCTGGGAGGAGAAGCAAGGACATTATTTCAGTGCGCCTTCCGGGCTGCCGTTAGTCCAGCATGCAATCCCGGCATTATTGGATTTGTGTCAGCGTGGCGTGATGACGCCGGAGCTGATGGTGCAGAAAACCAGTCATGCTGTTGCCGAGCGTTATCAAATAAAAGAGCGTGGATATTTACGTGAAGGCTATTGGGCCGACCTGGTCCTTATCGACCCAAACAAGCCTTACCACGTTCGTAGCAATGAACTCTTTTATCGATGCGGTTGGACGCCTTTCATTGATGACACCTTTTACGGTGGCAGTATCACAACAACCTGGGTGAATGGGCACTGTGCCTATCATCAAGGAAAGATTTTGCCCACGCCCAATGGCCATAAGCTGGTATTCAGCAGATAACAGAAAACACATCGTCCAAGCCGCAGAACACGCTCTGCGGTTCTCATTGTTCAAAAAAGAGAAGATCCCGGTGAGTATTATTATTCCTGCCACTTTTCCCGCGCGCCGTTTGCGCCGGTGTCGTTCACGCTCCTTTAGCCGCCGTTTGGTGGCGGAACATCAGTTGAGCGTCGATGACCTTATTTACCCGGTATTTATCGTTGAAGGGACTCACCAACGACAGGCGGTGGACTCGATGCCTGGCGTTTATCGAATGAGCCTTGATGTATTGCTGCAAGAGGCGCAAGAGGTGGCAAAGCTCGGTATTGCTGTATTAGCGTTATTTCCCTGTATCGAAGCATCGGCAAAATCATTACATGCCAAAGAGGCCTTTAACTATAAAGGATTGATCCCCAGAGCTATTCGGTGTTTAAAAAGGGAATTTCCACAGTTGGGAATATTAACGGATATTGCCCTCGATCCTTATACCTCTCACGGCCAGGATGGGATTGTCGATGAGAACGGTGAAGTGCTCAACGATGTCACTAACGATATTTTGGTGCAGCAAGCGATGGCGCATGCCAGCGCTGGTGTCGATATTGTGGCACCCAGTGACATGATGGACGGCCGTATTGGCGCGATTAGGCAAAGTTTAGAAAAAGCCGGGTATTTGCATACCCAAATTATGGCCTACTCGGCAAAATATGCGTCCAGTTATTATGGTCCATTCCGCGATGCTATTGGATCGGCATCTACTCTGGGAAAAAACAGCAAACAGACTTATCAGATGGACCCGGCAAATCGGCTGGAAGCCTTGCAAGAAGTGGCTCAAGATATTCAGGAAGGAGCCGATATGGTGATGGTCAAGCCTGGAATGCCTTATCTGGATGTGATTCGTGAGGTAAAAAACACCTTTGCTATTCCGACCTTTGCCTATCAAGTATCAGGCGAGTATGCGATGCATATGTCAGCATTTCAGCACCGCTGGCTTGATAAAAAAACTACGGTTCTGGAATCTTTATTGTGTTTTAAACGCGCGGGCGCGGATGGGATATTAACTTACTTCGCCAAAGAAACGGCGCAATGGATTGAAGAGAGCAAGATGCAGCGTTAATACCTAGTCCCTTGTCGTTTTCGATAAGAGTTTATTTATACATCGCGCGGTTCTTTGTTGATATTGAGCATTTGCGTCAACGTTTCCTGCCAGAAATATACCTAATATTGAGTATGTTTTTCGTAAAGATTTGACCCGGAGAGAGGACGTTACATTGCAAATATGTTAAAACGTAACGCTCAACAGGTTATGACCTGCACTGCCAATTCAACAAGAGTTTTCTGACCAATGACTGACAATCTTATCGAACGCATTTCCACCGCACTGCATTCGGAACATACGTTTGAAGGGCTCGTCCGCCAGTTGCTAGAAATGCTCGAGCTGGTGACCAATATGGAGTCGACCTATCTGACGCGTATTGAGCCAGATGGCAGCTTGCAGCACGTTTTATTTGCCCGCAACAGCAAAAAAATGCAGATCCCAGAAGGACTATCGGTGCCTTGGGCAGATACGCTTTGTAAGCGGGCTCTTGACGAAGGAATGCGCTACACCTGTGATGTTGCCAGTGTATGGGGGGACTCTGAAGCGGCAAAAGCATTAAATATTACCACCTACGTTAGCACGCCGGTGATGTTGGCCGATGGTTCTCTCTACGGTACCTTGTGTGCGGCAAGCTCTGAGAGTCACCAACTTTCCGAACGTAGCGAGCAAGTCCTGCATCTGTTTGCCAATCTTATTGCCCAGCAAATTCAGAATGAACAGTTAATGAGGCAGTTGCAGCAAGCAAACGCTGCCTTGACGACCGCCAGTTACACTGACGATTTGACGGGGCTTGCCAACCGCCGTTCTGTTTTTGAGCAGTTGCCGCCACTCTTTTCCCGTGCCAATAGGGATGCCCGCTATGTGTTGATTGCCTTTACCGATCTGGACGAATTCAAACAGATTAATGATATTCATGGGCATGAAGTCGGCGATGATTTTTTAGTCGCAGTGGGAGAAAGACTGAAAAAAGGCGTGCGTGTTGACGAAGTCCTTGGCCGAGTCGGGGGGGATGAATTTATCGTGGCCGGTGTTGGCCCTGAAGAATATGACGAAGCACTGCAAGCGGCGCAGGCATTTAAAGCCAGATTAAGTGAGTTGCTTACCGGCCAGTACCAATTGCACTCTTGCCTGATTGATTACGCTGGGCCAAGTATTGGCGCTATTGCTATCAATCCTGCAGTTACCACGCCAGATATGGCGCTGCGTGAAGCGGATGCGGAAATGTATAAAGAGAAGAGTCGCCGTCGCAGTGTGAAAAAGGTTTGCTGATTTTGTTGTCGATGTTATTACCTGATTTATGGGGCCTACGTAAAACGTAGGCCTTTTTTATTTAAAACAGGTCTTTTCTATTACCGCCACAGCGATGAACACAAGCGTCAATTCTAGAACTGTTCCCAATCACCAGAACTGACGGCCGCTAATGCTGGTCGGCGCGTTATTTTTACTGGATTGGACTGAAACTGACGCCCGGTGGCTGGCGTCAATGACTGCCCGATATTAAACACGCTCATTAATTGCACCAGTTTAGCCGCTTGGTCGCTCAGGCTGTCAGCAGCGCTGGCGGATTCTTCTACCAGTGTTGCGTTTTGCTGAGTGACCTGGTCTAGCTGCGTAATAGCGACATTAATTTGGTGTATTCCTTGGCCTTGCTCTTCGGTCGTGACACCAATCTCTGAGATCAGGCCTGCGACGCGATGGGATTGCTGAACTAAATCATCGATGGTTTCACTTGCGGAGCTCACCATATCCGAGCCTTTGGTTACGGTGCGCATACTTTCTTCAATCAACACTTTAATTTCACTAGCCGCAGAGGCTGAGCGTTGTGCTAGTGAACGAACCTCGCCTGCAACGACTGCAAAACCACGGCCTGATTCACCCGCCCGTGCCGCTTCCACCGCTGCATTTAGTGCCAGTATATTGGTCTGGAAAGCAATACCGTCGATAACACTGATAATGTCGCCAATTTTTTGCGAACTGCCGGTGATTTCCTGCATTGTCAGCACGAGATTATTTACGGCGTGGCCACTTTGTGTTGCTGTATCGCTCGCTGAGTTTGCCAGTTGTGTTGCCGTACGTACGGTTGCGGCATTTTGCTCGATGGTGTGACTCATTTGTTCCATCGATGCGGCAGTTTCTTGCAGGCTGGCAGCCTGCTGTTCGGTGCGTTGACTGAGATCGGTACTGCCGGCAGAAATTTCACTGGCGCCTGTTGAAATAGAATGGCTGCTATCACGGACTTCGCGAACAATGCTTAACAAGCGAGCGCGCATACTATCCATTGCCGCGAGCAAGCTATGGCTATCGTCGCTTTTCAACGCTACTGCCGTATCCAGTTGGCCTTCAGAAACCTGTTGCGCTACCCATGCCGCATAAGCCGGTTCTCCACCAAGTTTGCCTTTAACTGCGCGAGCAATAAGCCAGGAGATCGCTGCGCCAATCAGTGCGCTAATAATCGTTATCAGCAACAATAGATTGCCAGAGAAATGAGCGTCCTCAACATAATTGCGAGCCATTTTAACTGTCGATTGGGAGTGTGAATCGATCATTTTACTGAGCGCATCCAGCACCAGCGCTTGAGGGCCTGTTACCTCATTGATAACCAGTTCTCTTGCTGTGTCATACTTGCCTTCAGCACTGACCTTCATCACTTTGCGTAGTGCTTGGGAATAAGCAGGGCGGAGTGTATTTAGGTTATTAAACATCTCGCGGGAGTGTTTTAGTACCAGCGCCTTATCGAGCTGTTGCAGTAACACATTATTGTCGGCGATACGTTTTTCGAGAGTTTGGTTGGTTTTTCTAATGTATTCCCGGCTCTGTTCCTCACTATGTGGCAGTGTGGTGAATAGCGCCATATCACGAATGTCATGAGCATTGTCGGTGATATTATCCTTAATCTTCATCACGATTAACAAATTCACCAGTCGAGTATTAGCTGTGTAATTTAGGTTATTTCCAATAGAAACCAACTGCACTCTGGCAAATAGTGCGACGAAAAATCCAATAGCGATAACTAATGCGAAACCAGCACCAAGCATGGTACTGAGTCGCATGTTTTTTAGTTTGTTCATAAAACACCCAGAGTTTTTGTTGTTATATCACCGGAAAGAAAAGAACGTAATCGAAAGAAATAACAGCAAAGAGTACAACTATGATGATATAGCCGTCATACTTTAAGTTGCAGGGCTGTTCTCGTTCACTCCAGCCACTTAGTTATCCAAGCTCCGGGGGTTCTCGATTTCTGCCTGTCTGCATCTTGAAGTTTATTGGGTATATATCATTTTATTTTATAAAAACCTCTTATCGGCATTCGTCATGATTTCTTTAGTGTTATTTATGAGTTTTTATTAGAGGGGGGGGAAGGAGGAGCTTATATGTAAGGCAATGCTGTAGATATTTAAGCGAAATTGAATGGCTATTTCCGAAGCGATAAGCCCCGAATATTTTGTTGATATCAGGGCTTGGGATTAACTTTAAAAAATTATTTGTTTGCGATGAAGTGATCGTCTCCGTCGATTGGGATGTAAACACGCTCCCACTCTTTACCGTCAATGATATCCCAACTGTGGCCTTCACCCTTGGTATCGGCTGCAAGTAGCACTGTGCCTGGCTCGATGATGAAGGTTGAGCCATCGCTGACCTTAAATTTTAGCTTGCCTTTCAGGGTCACTACATACTGTTTTTTCGGGGCTGGATGCACGCCTTTCTGCCACTCTTCAAAGCTATTACTAAAATAGAGATTTTGTGAAGAGAGTTTTGCCAGAGAAGGAATAGAACCTCTGATAAAGGCTGAATGATTATCTGGAGTATTAATAAGTTCTACTGCAGGAATACGGTGTTCAGTCTGATCTTTCTTCGCTTCTTCAGCGTGGCCCATGACAGAAATAAGTAAGCCGGCGGATGCCAGCATAAGTTGTGTTATCTTTTTCATAGTAATTCCAGAGTTAATAGCAGCCCGTAGTCTTTAGGTGAATAAACTCAACACTCATCAAATTGTATAGGCGTAGGTAACCATCAATAATCCTGGATACTTAGTTATCTAAGTTTTTAGGATTACTGTATGCCTGCATCTTGAGGTTTATTGCGTAAAATCACCGAATAATTGAATCAAACGATTCGATAGCTCATCAGAGATATTGTGTTATTTTTTTATGAAATTCAGTGTTAATTGCAATTGGGCGTTTTGAGGTTAATAAATAACCAGTTGACTAAACCAAATGCTTAGATAGTACACCAGAGATGAATAGTTACGTCAATATCACTCTCTGCAAGTTTTTTAATTAATAAATTAAATATAAATGCAAAAAAAGAATTAATCCGTAAATTAATAGTCTTAAGAATTATATTAATTAATTGACCTATATATGCGTTTTTATTCGTCAAAAACATATGATTCATAGTGAAATAAGATAAATTCAGTTATTACCTAATTAAATTTAGTTTATGGAAAGCTAATGCTTTGCTGGTGGCCTGTCATTACTTAACGATTATCTCTCTGGTTCTTAGGGCCGGGTGACCAGCAGCTCATGAACTGGGTGACTTGCCGCTGGGTACATTACCCTCCAACTGCGTGAATCGCTCACTAACAGTCATATCATATGTTGTTTTTGTATTAAAAAACGGCTGTTATAGCCGTGATTCGCAAAACTGTATCTGTTTTGCCTGCAGGCCAATTGATTAGTTTATAGGGATATTTTATTTCCTTTATAAACGAGTCTGCTTACCCATGAAAGACGATAAATTATCTGATAACGAGCGTTTGAAATCTCAGAGTCAATTACTACGGGGTACCATAACGGAGGATTTAACGGATGATCTGACGGGGGGATTCCTTGGTGATAATTTTCAGCTCATTCGTTTCCACGGAATGTACCAGCAAGATGACCGGGATATTCGAGCAGAGCGCGCGGCACAAATGCTCGAGCCATTGCACACGGTGATGTTGCGGGTGCGTTTGCCCGGTGGGATTATTACCCCCAAACAGTGGCTCGGCATTGATGTATTTGCCTCTGAACATACACAATACGGCAGCATCCGTATTACCAACCGTCAGGCATTACAGCTGCACGGTGTGCTGAAAAAAAATATCAAGCCGGTTCATCAATTGCTGCATCACTTGGGTCTGGATTCGCGCGCGACGGCAGGCGATGTCAATCGCAATGTATTATGCACCTCTAACCCGGTTGAATCTGCGCTGCATCAGCAGGCTTATGAATGGGCTAAAAAAATCTCCGAGCATCTGCTGCCGAAAACCAATGCTTATGCCGAAGTGTGGTTAGACGGTGAAAAAGTGCAGCAGCCCGAGAATGAAGCTATTCTGGGGAATAGTTATCTGCCGAGGAAATTTAAAACCGCCGTCGTTATCCCGCCGCAGAACGATGTTGATCTTCATGCAAATGACCTCAATTTTGTTGCCGTAGAGGAACAGGGTGAACTTATTGGTTTCAACGTATTAGTCGGTGGCGGATTGGCGATGACCCACGGCGATGACAGCACCTATCCGCGGCTGGCCAGTGAATTTGGTTACATCTCGTTGGAATCAACGTTAGCCGTGGCGGAAGCGGTAGTCTCGACGCAGCGCGACTGGGGAAACCGTTCTAATCGACGTAATGCTAAGACCAAATATACTCTCGATCGCGTTGGCGTTGATACCTTTAAAGCCGAAGTTGAACGCCGGGCAAGGCTATCATTTCAAGCGATTAGGCCTTATCACTTTAGCGGAAGAGGGGATCACATCGGTTGGCTTAGCGGCATAGATGGCAAACACCATTTGACGCTGTTTATTCCCAGCGGACGTTTGATCGATTCGCCGGGCAAACCGCTAAAAAGCGGCGTTGCCGCTATCGCCCGTATCCATCAGGGAGATTTTCGCCTGACGCCAAACCAAAACCTGATTATTGCCGGGGTCAGCTCAGAGCAGAAAGCGGAAATAGACGCGATCGCCCGTCAATATGCTTTGATTGATGATGAAGTTTCCGCGCAGCGGAAAAACTCAATGGCCTGCGTGTCTTTCCCGACGTGCCCGCTGGCGATGGCTGAAGCGGAGCGGGTGCTTCCCGGTATTATCGATGCGTTGGATACTATTCTTACGCGTCACCATTTGAGCGACGATGCCATTATCTTCCGGGTGACCGGCTGCCCGAACGGCTGTGGACGTGCGATGCTGGCGGAAATCGGCTTAGTGGGGCGCGCGGTAGGACGTTATGCGTTATACCTTGGCGGCAACAAACAAGGGACACGTATTCCACGCTTGTATCGCGATAATTTACCGCTGGCGGCAATCTTAACGCTGCTGGAAGCACTGATTGCTGATTGGTCTGCTTATCGTCTGCCTGCGGAAGATTTTGGCGATTTCGTTATTCGTCATAACGTCGTGAAGCCGGTATTGAACTCCTCGATTGACTTCCATCAGCAGGATAAGGAAATCGTTTAAGTTATTGTGATGTTGAGCTATTTAGCGAGTTCCCTCTTAAGTTGTGCTTTGTTCACAGTGCTGCGGGTATAAACGTGCGAATAAGCATCGGAGAATATTCAGAGTTTCCGATGCTCAACGTCGCTCACTTTTAGAAGGAGCATCGTTTTCGGCGTAATGAATTTGTCCGCAGGCGTGTCCGTTCGCGGACTCTGTTTTGGTATCCCGATGTGCGAGACAGGCTTAATACCTTCCTTTTATTGCATCTAATGCAATTATCTTTGGAAAATAGCGTCATTTCTCCATCAATAGCCACCTGACATGATGTCGGCATCGTTCATCATATTGCTCAACGTTGAGTCACGAGCAATGACATCACAGGATCGCTATGAAAATTAATTTTCCTTTACTTGCTTTGGCTATCGGCGCCTTTGGTATCGGTACGACCGAGTTCTTTCCGATGGGCCTGCTGCCAGTGATTGCGCAGGGGGTCAACGTCTCGATCCCAACGGCAGGTATGTTGATCAGTGCTTATGCCGTTGGCGTGATGGTTGGCGCGCCGCTGATGACTTTACTGCTCTCACGTCGCTCCCCGCGCAGCGCGCTGGTTTTTCTGATGAGCATTTTTACGCTGGGCAACATTTTGTCCGCCATGTCGCCAGATTATACGACCTTGTTACTCTCTCGTTTAGTCACCAGCCTTAACCATGGTGCCTTCTTTGGGCTGGGATCGGTTGTTGCCGCCAGCCTGGTGCCAAAAAATAAACAGGCCAGCGCGGTCGCAACCATGTTTATGGGGCTAACTATTGCTAATGTCGGCGGCGTACCGGCCGCCACGTGGTTAGGCCAAGTGATTGGCTGGCGGATGGCCTTCCTTTCTACTGCCGGGTTGGGGTTGCTAGCGATGTTAAGTCTGTTACTTTCGCTGCCGAAAGGGGAAGCGGGGCGCCGCCCTAATGTGCGTCAGGAGCTGTCGGTATTGATTCGTCCACAGGTATTAACCGCTTTGTTGACTACCGCGCTCGGGGCCGGGGCAATGTTTACTCTCTATACCTATATTGCGCCGGTATTAAGCAGCATCACGTCGGCAACGCCTGCTTTTATTACCGCGATGTTAGTACTGATTGGCTTGGGCTTTACGCTGGGTAACTACTTAGGTGGGCGTTTTGCTGACTATTCGGTTAACGGCGCGCTGAAAGGTTTCTTGTTACTGTTAATCCTCATTATGCTAGCGATCCCTTTCACTGCCACAACCGGCATCGGCGCTGCTGTCAGTATGGTTATCTGGGGCACCGCCACCTTTGCCGTGGTTCCGCCGCTACAAATGAAGGTGATGCGCGTCGCCAGTGAAGCACCAGGCCTGGCCTCTTCGGTTAATATTGGTGCTTTTAATCTGGGGAATGCTATCGGTGCGGGAGCGGGTGGCGCAGTGATCTCGTCCGGTTTAGGCTACAGCTACGTCCCTGCAATGGGCGCAGTTATTGCGCTGGCCGGATTGCTGTTAGTGCTGGCACAAACGCGTCGTGTTGAAACGCGACGGTTTAGTGAGGAAGCGTAATTATATTAGTAGTGAGCATATTAACCTTCTCTGTATGGGGAAGGTTATTTTATGTTATGTGATTAGCCACCCAGTTAAATTTAAATAATCACCGTAAAGTCCATTTCGTTATATTTTACTTTTATCGAGTGTTAATTAATTAACAATTAATTATGGATGATATGCTATTAAGCAGGTGTTAATCAAAGGAGATGACACGATGGCTATTCCTGCCTATTTATGGTTAAAAGATGATGGTGGCGCAGATATTAAAGGTTCGGTAGATGTACAGGGTAGAGAAGGCAGTATTGAAGTTGTCAGCTTTATGCATGGCCTTAATATTCCTACCGACGATCACACGGGAAAATTAACCGGAACCCGTATTCATAGTGCGATGGAAATTGAAAAAGAGTTCGATTCTTCGAGTCCTTATCTCTACAAAGCTGTCTCAACGGGGCAAACATTAAAATCAGCAGAATTGAAATGGTACAAAATTAATGATGCGGGGCAGGAACAAGAATACTTTAATATGTTACTCGAAAACGTAAAGCTTGTCGGTGTAAATCCAATAATGCACAACATTAAATCGGTTGAGAATATGAATCATTTGGAATCAGTATGTTTGCGTTATGAGCGTATTACGTGGAAATACTGTGATGGGAATATTCAGCATAGTGATACGTGGAGGGAAAAGGCATAAAGGCGTGTAGGAGTTGATATGGCGCGTGATACGCCATATCGCATGGAGAGAGTTTCAAGGAGAAAGGCGATGACATGGGTTTATGATGTAAGAAAAAGAACCTTCACTCACAATGGTAAATTAGAGTTTACTGCTAGGTACGCAGGTGCTATTGGATATAAAAACGATCCTCAATTTGAGAGCCTGCAAGATAAAGGACCATTACCTCGCGGTAGATATAAAATTGTAGGTGTACCATTTACGCATCGTCGTGCTGGCAGGTATACCTTGAGATTAAGTCAGTACCCTTCTAATAATATGTTTGGCCGAGATGGTTTTTTAATTCATGGTGATAGTATTCAACATCCTGGCACTGCCTCAAATGGTTGTATTGTTCTGGACCCAAGATTTAGACACCGCATTTATGAGAGCAACGATAAGGAGCTTATAGTAAAATGAATACTATCATTAGATTATTTTTTTTCTTCCACATTTTTCTATCAACAATCGTCGAAGCAGTTGAGAAAAATCCGTGTGCCATTCCAGCATCATCCGTTGGTATTAGTATGACCGATGCAATGCTTAATGACTTTAAGATCTCCCGATCTACAATTGTTGAAAATAAAACAAAAATGGAGCTTATCGATAATGTCAAGGTTGATAGTGCTTTCTCTGATTTTATGGCGAAAGAGGATAAAGTTAAAGACACAGATAATTTTGTTTCATTAGAGGAATATAGAGGAATTTATCGTGAGGGAAACCCTAGGAATCTGATTGTCAAAGTCAGCTATGAGAATAAAGAAAGAAAACACAATATATTTCTAGCTTCATCTATTGTTAACGACGATGAATGTTCTATTAGATTTAACGGTTACATTATAATTAAACGCGAATTTTAGCACTATTCCCAGTGGTAATAATTTTTTTACATCTCTGGAGACAACCGCACCAACCCGGCAATGAAAGACATCTTGTCACCGGGTTGGCGGGGGATCTTACTTTTAAAGCAGATGGCGTCTTCTTAGTGCATCATGATTCATAACGCTCCTTCCGATCGGCCACCAATAATATTGTGAATTACTTACGCTGTTTGGAATAAATCGGTGGTACGTCCAGCTTGCACACAAAAGTCAGGAACGCGTAGCAAGCCGCGCCCAGTATCATGGCAACAATAACGCCGATATTGGCCGTAGCGAAAACGCTATGCTTGGTCTCATCGGTCAGTAAAAAACCGACCAGATGCGCAATATAAGGATCTGATGAGGTAATAGTTCCTGCACCGACAATGGTGGCTAATAGCAATGAGACGAGTGCGGTCCAGCGACCATTGCGACCACCAAGACCTGCCGGTTGTGCCATATCAACATTCCAGCCCAAGCGACGTTGACGGATAAAGTCAATCAGCTGGATTGCGCCCATAGATCCCAGTACTACTGAAATTGATGCCAGGAATGACTGGAAGGTTGCTAAGAATGAGCTGGAGATAAACAGCAGATAAAACGCGCCGAAGGCGATCAACAGGGCGTTAAAAGCGGTGGTAGTGGCGCGGCTGGCTGGCACACCCATTGCTAATAATGCTAATCCAGAACTGTAGACGCCAGTAATCGCTGCGGAGAGCAGTGAAATAATAATCACGATAGAGAAAGGAACGTAGAACCAGAACGGCAACAGATCGGTTAACGCGGCGATCGGCTGTGAGGAAGCGGCTTTACTCAGTTCTGGGTTGCTGCTGGCCAGCAGCACGCCGAGTACTAGCAATACTACGACGGGGAATGAGATGCCGCCCGTTGTCCAGAAGATCACTTTTTTAGCAGATGCTGTTTTCGGTAAATAGCGAGCAAAGTCGCCGCCATAGTTCAGAAAACCTAGTCCGACCATAGTCATTGCCAGTACGACACCGCCAAAATAGGTAATCAGATTGCCAGCAGGTTCATGGCCGACCTGAGCCCAATGGATGTGCGGCAGGATCATGATGATGAATATGATGCTCATACCGCCGGTAAGCCAGGCGATAAGCTTTTCCACTTTCATAATCAACTGATGTCCGTAGATAGCAATCGACATGGTGGCAAATAAGGTCACGATAAACCAACCCAAAGTGCAGGCTAAAGTGGCACTGCCGCTGGCATTGGCAAAAATTGATGGCCAAAGTTTGGCAAACAGCGCAGCCCCGGTAGTGGCGGAGAGTGTGATGATGGTGATTTTCCAGCCCATGTTAGATATATAGGCAAATAGGGTCGGTATTTTGTTGCCGTGATAACCAAAAGCGAAACGAGTTTGCGTGAGTGTCGGTAGTCCGGTTTTCGGCCCGCCAGTGGCTAAAATACCCACCAATAAACTCGAGACGATATAGCCTAAAATCCCTGAGGTAATCGATTGCCAGGCATTTAACCCCAAAGAGTAAACATAAATGCCATAAGTAATTCCTAGGATGGAGACGTTCCATGAAAACCAAATAGGGAACAATCCGGCCGGTGTGCCATAGCGTTCTTGCTCGGTGACTGGATTAACGCCATTGGTTTCAATCTTCCCGGTGTTGCCTGCTGGTTCGCTAAAATTGTTTTTTTCACTCATTATTATTTTCCGTTGTATTGGGAAAGGCGGGATAGTGCGCTGTCATGATCCGGCATGTTAGAAGCGCCGATTTTCTCTACCGCAAGGGAAGCAAACGCCGAGGCAAATCGAGCCGCTTGTACGACAGATTCTCCTTTGGCAATCGCCGCGGCGAAAGCGCCGTTAAAGGCATCTCCCGCACCCGTGGTATCGACACTCATTGCTTTAAATGCTTGGATATATTCATGTTTTTTACCATCAAAAATCAGTGCGCCTTTGGAACCCATTGTAATAATGACGCACCCTGCTCCCTGTTCTTTAATACACTCGGCGGCCCGTTTCGCACTCTCCAGATTGTTAACTTCGATGCCAGAAAGTAATGATGCTTCTGTTTCATTAGGCGTAATAAAATCCACCATATGCAGGCATTGCAGGGCATCAGGAGAGTAGGGAGCCGGATTAAGAATGACGTTGACTCCCAATTTATGCGCGATAGTTATCGCGTTTAGCGTGGCAGAAAAATTATTTTCCAGTTGAGTCAAAAAGATATCAGCGTTGGCTAGCTCAGGGGTAATAGCAAAAACTTCTTCATCAGTGATGCACTGGTTGGCACCTGGGTAGATAGCGATCATGTTCTCTCCATCTTGTTGAGAAACATAGATCAGTGCGCTGCCGGTTTTAGCTTCTTCATGTTGGTACAGCGTCATGCTTTTGATGCAAGAAGAGGAAAGATGGTCATAGGCAAACTGGCTAAACTGATCTTTACCTACCTTGGCGACAAAATGAACATCGGCTAATGATTTGCTGGCAGCGAGTGCTTGGTTAGCGCCTTTTCCGCCGGGACCGATGATACTATCGGTCGATAATATGGATTCGCCGCCTTTCGGGAAACGACCAACATTGGCAATAATATCAACGTTAAATGAGCCTAAAATGCAGACTTTTCCGCTCATTTTTTTGCGTTTCTTTTCGGGGGTATTTTCTTTGTAGGTTTTTATCTTTTTAAAAAAATCGATAATTGTAGCGTCAAATTTATTTATCGCTTCGGCGTTAAGGGTCTTATTTTCTATCATGGCACCGCCGTGACAACGCTTAATCACCCCTTTTTGTGTCAGGAAATTCAAATCGTTCCTAATAGTTTCCTTGCTAACGTTAAAAAGTGGAGCTAAATCGTTTACATACACACTCTCATTTTTATACAGCAGCTCTAAGATCAAGCGCCTGCGTTTTTCTGTAAACATGCTCTACCTTTTATTCTCAACTGTAACGCCAGAATTGCGATAATGTTATAAATGATAAATAAAGGATAAATATTGATAGCTTTCACAAATTCAACAAGCAAACGGAAGTAAACAAAAGAAAAACAACTATTTTATTTGTTTATCATATGGTTGGATTTTGCGGGGGGAAGGTTGTTTTAATGGAAAGGTAAAAAATACGTGGCGATAAGCATCGATAAAAACAAGTGTAACAAGCGATGTGGCCATGCTTTGATTGTAGAATCGGTGGAAGCTACAAGACCGTATCTGACCGCAGGATAATATCAGCTGATATTTTTCATCAAAAATCATCAGCTGATATTATTTTTTAGAGAGTTAATTGATTCCGTCGATATATCTATATTTATGGGTTAAAGGTGAGGGGTTATAATTGCTAACGATGGTTTTAATACTATTTTTTTAACGCTATGATTTTAATTTTTTATTCTATTGTTTTGTATTTTATACAAAATTTATTGTCTCCTGTTTCTGTTTTCTTACAAGAGGCGAAAAATGTAACTTTCATAGGTTCATTACTTATTTTTTCCTCATAGTAAAAAATATCCTGCTTTCCTTGGTTACAATCTACATTTTCAGACTCCAGCATTTTAGTCGCCTTTGACATTAAATTTGGTGTTGCTGGCATTCTATGAAGTGTGTAAATCGTGCAGTTTTTATAAATGCCAATCAGTTGAGGGGCGGATTCTTTTGGTAACGACGATTGTCCACGGTTAAAGAGAAGGTAGATAATAGTAAGAATCGAAATTGACAAAAGAAAATACACAATTTTTATTTTTTTTATGATTTTTTTTGGTTTGTTTATTGATGTAATTAATGAAATGGATTTACTTCCAATTTCCACTAAATGGCTATCTTCTGATAACATGATATCGTTAGTCGTTTCACTCTCTTCCACATCGTTATGAACAATGATTGGGTATGATTGAATATTGGCTTCAATTTTAAATCCAATCCTCGGTATTGTAACAATAAGTTTTTTATCTAAGCCTAAAAGCTCGAATGATTTCCTTAGTTCACTGATGCAATTGTTAAGACTAGGGTTGGATGCCGGATATCCTAAATCCTCCCAAGCCTTTTTCAAAATTACATCGCGCGGGAGGTTATCGCCATTACTTTTTATTAACTCGTTAAAAACTCTTGTTGCGGGTTTCGTTAATTCTATTTCTGTTTGTTTTTCATTTGCTAAAGCTAAGGTGCGATTTTTTGAATCAAAAACAACGGTGAAATTAATAATATATTTCATATTTTAGTTACCTTCCTGGTATTTATATTAGGTGTTTAATTCTATTCTTCAATAGAATTTTACCATTCCTTATTAAAATCTGATTTGACATCTCATTTTATGTCAATTGAGCAAGTTTACTCTTTTTTTTGATTAGGATTAAACTGATATTTAATTAGTGTACTGTTCTCCGCTGTTATAATGAAAATTCATTTTATGGGTTTAAATTCTAATATTTTGCTTAATTTTTTATAAAAGTCTAATTTTTGTTGATTTTGCAGATTAATTTGCTGGTTTTGTTTTGCGAAGGTATTCTTTCTCCCGTTGCCGGATAGCATGTTTAGGACGCCATATTATGTTGCTTGGCGTATTTATCTATATGTGTGGGGCTATAGAAAGCAGTAACTCGTACCAATACGAGAGAACGATAGGATTTATTACACTAAAGGAATTTGTCGAATGAAAATGAATAAAATTTTGCTGGTATTAGCTTTGTCATGTAGCGCAGTTTCAACGGCTTATGCTGACGGTGAAGAAGGCTCAACACCTGAAGTGCCAGCTACACCAGGTGCAGGCTTGGCAGACCAAGGTCACGGTAAAATCAACTTTACCGGTTCTATTATTGATGCGCCTTGTTCTATTAAACCGGTCGGGGATAAAGATGGAGTGCAGACTGTTGACCTCGGTTCTATCTCTAACGCGTCGTTGGAAAATGGTGGTACTTCGGCTCCACAGCAATTTACTATCTCTTTAGAAAACTGCAGCATAAAGACGGCTAAAACTGTTAAAACAACTTTCGATGGCGCGAAGAGTGCTAGCGGTAATTTGGGCATGACCGGTACCGCTAAAGGTGCCAGCATTGTGCTTACCGATGGTAACAGTAATATCATTGAACTGGGTAAACCGACTGCGGGCCAACAATTAAGTGCTGGTGCACAAAGCGCTGATTTGGTGTTCAGTGCTTACCTGAAAGGTGATATGGGTAAGGATGCAGAGGGTAAAGATACTGATAAGGGCGTTGATATCGTCCCTGGTAGCTTCAATAGCACCGCAAACTTTACCCTGAGTTATAATTAATCTTTATTATTATCGGGTACCGTGCATGCGAGGAAAACTCGCATGCATTCTAGATAGAAAGGAAGAACCGATAGAGATGAATATTAATTCAGTTAGGTATTTGTTTTTTTTTCTGATGTTTTTTTTATTCTCTATTGAGAGTGTTTGTGCAACAGATGCAGGTTCTGGACGGGTCAAAATGCAAGGTGCGGTAACTGAGGCTGCTTGTGCGATTGATACTTCAAGCCGCGATCAGACGATTGAGATGTCTATTTTTCCCATCAATTCGTTGCTACAAAGTGAAGCGAGTAGCCACAAACTGTTCAGTATTAACTTAATAAATTGTGTGCTTGGAAGAGTTAATCCTAATTTACCCGATTGGCAACGGTTCCAAATAACATTTGATGGTCTTGAAGATCATGGTTTTTTTGGCGTGGATGGCCAGGCACGCGGTATAGCCTTGCAGATAGCTGACGCTGAAGGGAATGTCGCAATACCAGGGAACCCTTTGCCGAGTATCGCTATGATGCAGGGAAATAGAAAATTGGATTATTCGCTGCGTTTAGTTGGAAACCAGCAAACGATACGTCCGGGGCATTATAATTCGACGATTCGTTTTAAAATGAATTATTACTAACTAATATTCTAAAATAAATTATTTATAAATCATAAAATGAATAATATCTTGCTCTCTCTTTTTTTCTTGGATGGGAATTAAGATGAGTGATTAGTTCGCATTGATGCGGTTTGCATGAAAGGATTGATTGCACTATGACTCCGGATTGGATTTTACCATCATTTCGGCCGCGATTATTAGCGGTGTGTTTGGCCTGCGCGTTAGGAAGTATCACTTGTTACGCCAGTGCTGAAGAAATGCAATCTAATTCTGATGACAATGACATGCAAAATAATTCCCCAGTCGATGTTGAGTTTAACATTGATGTTTTAGATGTTAAAGATAGGGGGAATATTGATTTGGAGCAGTTCTCTCGTGGCGGTTACATTATGCCAGGGGATTATATGATGCTAATACGAATTAATAAACAAGAGTTGCCCGAGCAATCTGTTTCGTTTTATGCCCCTGACAATGATCCGAAAGGCAGTGAAGCCTGCATCTCACCGGATATGGTGAAGAAATTTGCTCTTAAAGAAGCCATGACTAAAAAGCTGTCTTGGTGGCACCAAGGGCATTGTCTAATGCTAGGAAGTTTACCGGGGGCAACCGCGCGCCCAGATTTAGGGAGTGCGAGTTTAACGGTAAGCGTTCCACAGGCTTATCTTGAATATTCTGCGGATAATTGGGATCCACCATCACGCTGGGAAAATGGCATACCAGGCCTCTTGCTGGATTACTATTTTAATGCGACGACTCAGCATGAACAGCAGCGTGGAACGCAAAGTTACAATGTAAGCGGTAATGGTACTGCAGGAGCCAATTTAGGGGCATGGCGATTGCGTGCGGATTGGCAAACTCGAGTTGATCACCAAGGTAATGGTCAAGAAACGACAACGAGTTGGGATTGGAGCCGCTATTACGCTTATCGCGCTATTCCAAAATGGGGCGCAAAATTAAGCGTTGGTGAAAACTCGCTTTATTCAGATATTTTTGACAGCGTGCGTTTTACGGGTTTGAGCCTGATCAGCGATGACAATATGCTACCGCCAAATTTGCGGGGTTATGCGCCAGAGGTGACAGGCGTTGCTCGTACCAATGCCAAGGTAGTGATTAGCCAGCAAGGGCGAGTGTTGTATGAAACTCAGGTCGCCGCAGGTCCATTTCGCATCCAGGACATCAATGATGCGGTTTCAGGCCAATTAGATGTTCGCGTTGAAGAGCAGGATGGCACGGTTCAGACATTTAAAATGGATACTGCAAGCATCCCTTATCTGACCAGGCCTGGACAAATTCGCTACAAAGTTGCCATGGGGCGTCCATCAGATTGGAAGCACCATACCAATGGCGATTTTTTTGCCACTGGGGAGTTTTCATGGGGGGTAAATAACGGGTGGTCGCTGTACGGCGGTGGGATTGGTGGCGGCGATTATAACTCGCTAGCTATTGGTGTCGGGCGTGATTTGATGGTGTTGGGGGCATTGTCATTTGATATTACTGAATCGAGGGCGCGTTTACCGCAGGAAGGCACCTTGTCCGGGACGTCATATCGCTTGAGTTACTCTAAGCGTTTTGATGAGACAGATAGCCAGGTCACCTTTGCTGGCTACCGTTTCTTTGAGAAAGATTATATGTCGATGAATGAGTATCTCGAGTCTCGTTCCGGTGGTGAACGCAGTGGAAGTAGCAAGGAGATGTATACCTTGACCTTCAACCAGCAGTTTACTGATTTAGGGATCAGCGCCTATCTCAACTATAGCCATCAGACTTACTGGAATCGTCCAACCAGTAATAGGTACAGCTTGACGATATCGCGTAATTTCGATTTGTGGCGTTTCCGTAATTTAAGCTTGTCGCTAACGGCGTATCGAAATAAATATGACGAAACCAATGATGACGGTATGTATATGTCCTTATCCGTGCCTTGGGGAAATAACGGGTCACTCACCTATGACGGTAGTTATAGCCGTGACGATAATAGCCAGAAAGTAGGCTATTACAACCGATTGGAAAATGGCGATAGCTATCGTGTGAGTACAGGGGTAACGCGGAGTGGTGCCATGACCAGCGGTTATTATACCCATGAGGGCGATATTGCTCAGGTGGATGCGGATGCTAGCTACGAGGATGGGCGTTACTCTTCTCTTGGCATAACGTTACGCGGCGGGGCAACGGCAACAATGCAAGGTGCGGCATTACACCGGGGAGGAATAATCGGCGGTACCAGGATGCTATTAGATACTGATGGCGTTGCTAATGTACCTATTGCTGGCTATGGAACGTCGATTCATAGTAATTACTTTGGTAAGGCAATATTAACGGATGTTAGCAATTACTATCGAAACAAAATAAGTATTGATGTTAATAAGTTACCTGATGATGCGGAAGCGGTTAAATCAGTAGTACAGGCAACACTGACTGAAGGTGCAATCGGTTATCGTAAATTTTCTGTTATTGCTGGCGAAAAGGCGATGGCGGTGATTAAGTTGGCCGATGGGAGTTCTCCACCTTTCGGCGCCACAGTATTTAATATGAAGAAACAGAGTGTAGGCCTGGTGGGGGACGACGGGAGTACCTATCTGACCGGAATTAACCCAAAAGAGATAATGGAAGTACATTGGGCTAATAGAGTGCAATGTACTTTGACATTACCGGAGAAAATACCTAAAAGCAGTACAACTAACTTATTGCTACCTTGCCGCTTGTCATCAAAAGAAGGGGCGAGTGAGTAAGTTTTCTTAGATGAGAGATAACAATATTTTATTTTTGCTGAAAATCAGTGGCTTCGTATTTCTAATTTTTAATTTAGACATATTCAAGATAATTAACGGTATATGATGAAGGTAATAAAAATGAAACTATTTACATTGTTAGGCAGCCTGTTGCTATCTGTCTTTTCTGTGCAGCAGGCTCAAGCAGCGATTGCATTAGATCGTACCAGGGTCGTATTTAATGGAGCGGAAAAGTCTGTGAGCTTAAATGTAAGTAATGAAAATAAATCATTGCCTTATCTTGCCCAGGGATGGCTCGAAGATGAACAGGGTAATAAAGTGACCAGCCCTCTGATGGTTGTTCCACCATTACAGCGTTTGGAGGCCGGAAGTAAAAGTCAGGTCAAGATTCAAAGCTCTCCTCAGGTAGATACATTGCCTCAGGATCACGAGACGCTATTTTATTTTAATCTGCGTGAAATTCCACCGAAGAGCAATAAGCCAAATACATTGCAATTAGCCTTACAAACTCGCATTAAGCTGTTCTTCCGCCCGAAAGCATTAGTGGTGACGAGTGATATGAAACCTTTTCAAGAGCAGATTACATTGTCAAAAATAGGTGAGAAATACCAAGTTAATAACCCAACTGGTTATTATGTGACAATTATTGATGCTAGTAGCAAAAAAGATCGGGCTGGAGATAATCACTTCGAACCCATTATGATTTCTCCGAAAGGCAGTAAATTATTAAATGAAGGGGCCAGCGTTTTGGGAACAGCACCAGTGCTTACCTATATCAATGACTTTGGTGGTCGTCCACAGTTGCAGTTTACCTGCAATGGCTCGAACTGTAAGGCCACACCAATTAAAGCAAATTGATATCTGTGATAAGGAAGGGAGTGGGATATGCAACTGAAAAATAGCGGAGAAAATAACATTAGTCTCCGTGCTAATAGACATTGGCGGAAGCTTTTCATGGTTTGTAGGCCAATAATAGCAGCGTTGATTTGCACTATTTATAGCATATTCCCTTGTTCCTATGCGGCTAATCATATTGAAGATGATAGCAATAGTGGCGTATTACATGTTCATGGCGCATTAATGGAAAGCGCTTGCCGTTTAAACATGGCTTCAGAATGGCAGGATATTAACCTTGGTGAGATCGGAACGGCGCGCTTAGCACATATTGGCGATCAAGGTTATCCTGTTGTTGTGCAACTCTATTTGCGCGATTGCCAGCGTACCGGGGGCCAGTACGATGAACGTACTGGTAACTTCGTGTGGGCGGCTTATCAGCCGGCCGTATCGGTGAGTTTTACCGCGGTAGCAGATGTCGATAATCCCCAATTGATACAGGTTAAGGGGAGTTCTGGTTTAGCACTACGTCTCACGGATAAATACGGTCGAGATGTGCGTTTGGGAAGCCGTGGAGAGCCGTTACTGTTGATTCCTGGGCAGGATGCACTGACTTATCATATTATTCCAGAGCGTACTCGTGCACCATTACGTGCCGGTACTTATTCTGCCTTAGTGAATTTTAGGCTGAATTATGAATAAGATATGTAATATGGCAAATAATTTACTCTGTCCAACACGCTCAAAAATATGCACTTGGGTGACTGTTTTTGTTTCTGTCGCTATTGGCTTAGTCCCCCAACAACTCTATGCCGTTCAAGGTAATAAAATTGCTGTCTCAGTCACCATCGTTGCCAAGCCCTGCAAAATTAATGATGGCCAGATCATATCTATAGATTTTGGTAATGATGTGATGACCACTAAGGTGGATGTGAGCAGTGTTGCTGCTCCTTATAAAAAGATCCCCATCAATTATACAATTACAGGCTGTAAGGGTTCGTCTGCTCTAAAAATGACAATTTCTGGCGATGCGCCGATATTCGATGGGCAACTGCTAAAAACAGATAATAAACATCTCGCGATAAAAATAATGAAGGAAGATGGGCAAATTTTTCCAATTAATACCCCTCTGAAATTTACCTATCCAAACACACCTAAACTTTTTGCTGCCCCGATAAAACGGCAAGGCTCTACGTTGGTTGGCATGATTTTTTCGGCTAGTGCAACCATGAAAGTAGAGTATCAATAAAAGGAATGTAAATATGACGCGCTTCCAAGGATTCCTTTTTGCTCTGTCTACGGCTATGCCATTTATCCAGAGCCATGCGGCAGATAATATGAAGTTTTCTGGAACATTAATTGAACCACCTATTTGCACAATTAACCATGGCAACAAAATTGATGTGGATTTTAAGACGATGGGTATCAGAAAAGTCGATGGTGTGAATAATCTAATGACTATCGATTATGAATTACACTGTGAATCGAATGCGAGTACGACTTGGGATATGACATTAGAAATTATCGCTACTGCAACAGATTATGATGTAGCCGCGATTAAGACCGATGTCACTTATTTAGGTATTCGTATTTTAGAGAATGATAAACCGTTTGAATTGAATAAGCCGATTTCTATTAGCGCAGATAAGCCGGTCATCTTGAAAGCGGTGCCAGTTAAGAAACCTGGATTTAATCTGGAACCGAAACCATTTAGCGCAACAGCTACATTATTGGCGGTGTACCAATGAAAAGCAACTTTCTGTACTGCCAATATTATTACGCAATAATATCTGGCATTATTTTTTTGACATTAAGCCTTGCCATTCATGCTGAAGATAATATGTACTTTCATGGTACTTTAGTTGATGAGCCGTGTATGATTTCGGCTCAGGATGCCATCATACCCTTGGACTTTGGTACGGTAATAGATAAAGAACTCTACAATAATACTCGCACAAACGGGTTACCTTTTACTGTACATCTTAGCGAATGTGATCTCAGTATCGGGAAAACCGTAAAGATAATGTTCAATGGCGTGGAAAATACAAAAATAGAGGGATTGCTAGCAATAGATCCCAGCAGTCAAGCTTCAGGTATTGCCATCGGGATAGAAAGTGAAAAAGGAAAACTATTACCTATTAACAAACTCAGCGAAAAGTATGTGCTCGAAAATGGAAGTAATGCCATCAATATGGCTGCTTATTTACAAGGCGAGCCAGACGCTATAAAAAACCATACTATAGAGCGTGGCCCATTCAATGCGGTTGCAAGATTTAGCCTGGAATATGAATGATATGTTTAAGTTTGTAGTTATTTGTTTTTTATTTTTTTTTGCTTCTATGAATTCGTCTTATGCTTTTTTTATGAGTGTGGTAAAGCAAGATGCTAATTCTTATATTATTAGAGGAAGCCTTAATAAAACAGATATAGTATTGGAAACTGGTGTTAGGCCTTGGCCGGGGGTTTTTATTTGGTATAATTCTCCTGAGTGGGACAGGGCTGCGACCTATATTAATTTTAATGTAACATGCCCACGTAATATTGATCTTGCTACACAATTGATAAATAAAGAATTATCATTTGCTGTGATGTTATATAAAAACTTCTCAAACAATAAAGATAAAACCATCATGATTACATGTGCAATTGACGAAGGGACTAGATGGAAATTCAATAGCTATATCGGAAAGCCAATAGCGCCAAACTCGCCTTCGTGTCAAGTTAATGCGCCTTTAGACATAAATTTCGGAACGGTGACGATTGATGATAATAATAAGGTTATCGAGAAACAGGTTACTATTAAATGTGATAAAGAAACAAAAGTGAGGCTGACTTTAGAAGGTGATAATAAAACAAATTTACTGACTCTGTCTGATACTGTGATAAAACTTGGTGTTGACGGTGATACTCAGACAAAAGATTATGATATAGAAGAAGGGAAAGTCTCTACGGCCAATTTGACTTTTACTTTGACTGATACAGGCAATACCCCTGGAGTTAAAAAAGGTTATGTATTGTTGGTGTCTGAAATTCCATAACGAGATAATAAATTGAGCGCTTACATGGAATTGGTTACATGTTGTTTTGATTATATTTTCATGACCCCGGCTATTACAGGGGCCATGAGTTTTAATATGACGTAATATTAATCAAAAATCCGTCGAACGAGAAACGTCATCCCACTCAGAAAACTCTTGTCGCAACAAAGCCAATTTATCGCTGACTAATTTAATGGCGTCACTGCCCAATAGCAGATGCATTGGGGGATTATCGCAAGCGATCAGTTTTAACATTGCCTGTGCTGCTTTTATTGGATCGCCAAGCTGTTTGCCACTGGCTTCTTGGCGGCGTTTACGTAGCGGCTCAAATACTTCGTCGTAATCTCCGATGCGGCGTTCAGCACGAGTCATTGAGCGTCCAGCCCAATCGGTACGGAATCCACCGGGTTCAACCGCTGTAACGTGAATACCTAAGCCTTTAACCTCTTTTGCCAGGCTTTCTGAAATACCTTCCAGTGCAAATTTACTGCCGTGGTAAATCCCAAGACCTGCCATCGTAATGATGCCGCCCATAGAGGTAATATTCAGGATATGGCCAGCACGACGTTGGCGCATAAACGGTAATACGCCTTGGATCATCGAGATTGCACCGAACACATTGACCTCAAACTGCTGGCGAATTTGTTCCAGTGAAACTTCCTCAACGATGCCTTCCAAGCCATATCCCGCATTATTGACTAATACATCAATTGCACCAACATCAGCTTCAATTGCTGCAATGGTGGTCGGAATTTCATTACTGTGCGTCACATCAAGCACATAACCAAAGGAATGGCCTGATGACAGCGCATCAAAGGCTTGTTTATCTTGCTCATTACGCACCGTACCGATAACACGATGACCTGCTTGTAATGCTTCTTCTGCCAGCGCTCGCCCAAAACCGCTGGATACACCGGTGATCAGAATATTTTTTGTAGAATATGAATGTGCCATTGTGCGACCTTTTATCTGCGAGATGAACCATGACTCCCGGACAGCGGGAGGACGGTAGCGACAGATAAATTAACGCAGCAGCAGTGCGCTGATAATATGCATATTAGTTGTCGAGTTATGAAGTAAAACTTAATAATCTAAGTTTTCACTGATAGGAGAAAGTATCTTTGATATCGGGCGTAATCCCGTTTTCTAACTGTTGTTTCAAGAAGTCGATGAATACTCGCAATTTAAGTGATACCTGACGGCGGTCGGGATAATACAAGCAATATCCAGGTACCTGCGGACACCATTCTGGCAAAATTGATAGTAGCCTTCCTTCTTCAATCAACTTTTCTACATAGCCACCGATCATCCAGGTAATACCCACGCCATCGAGAGCAGCCTGCATCATTGCCAGTGAGTCATTGATAATAAACCGTCCGGTGACGGGTAAAACGATGTTCTCGCCGTCCTTACTCAGATTCCAACGTTCTCGTTGTCCGCTACTATTATGGCGAAATACGATGCAATCGTGATGCAACAATTCTGTTGGATGCAGAGGAATACCGTGGCGCTCGACATAATCAGGGGAGGCGACAAGATAGGTATTTACCGGGGGACTAAGTGGTACTGACACCATGTCTTTATCAATCATTTCTCCGAAGCGAATTCCGGCGTCAAATGCGCGCCCGACGATATCGACTAACGCATTGTCGACCATGACTTCCAGCGTTATACCCGGCCAGGCATCAAGAAAATGGCGTAAAAGTGGCTGCAATAAGATCAAATGTGCGCTACGTGGAATATTGATACGTAGTAGTCCTGTTGGGGTATCGCCATCTTGTCCTGCTTCTTCACTGGCCGATATTAGTTCCTGAACACAAGGTAAGGTTCGTTCCATAAACTGTGTACCCGCTTCGGTCAGTGAGACACTGCGAGTTGTCCTGCTGAATAACGTTACACCTAAACGTTGCTCTAGTGTGCGTACTGATTGGCTGACAGCAGAAGGGGAGATCCCAAGACGAACCGCTGCGGCCGAGAAACTACGCTCCTCCGCCACAACAATAAAAGTAACTATTCCGTCTAACTGATTTTGTCGCATGATTTCTCTTCCATACTCTTGCCCAGATGCTTACGACCTAGATTGCACTATACACAAGCTGGCATTAAAACGTTGGGTTGTAGTGGCACAGGTAGCGGGCAATATGGAGGGAATATAGTTGGATATAGCGTTTCCCAATTCAGTAAAGGAAACGCTACTTAAGACGGTGACTACATTTTTTCTACCGTTTTGATCCCCAGCGTATCCAGACCTGTTTTTAGCGTACGCGCGGTTAAGGCGGCCAATTTTAGGCGACTCGCTTGCTGAGCAGGATCCTCGCTATTAAGAATCGGGCAAGAGGCATAGAAGGTAGAGAACAGACCCGCTAGATCATACAGATATGAGCACATGACATGTGGCGTGCCATCTCGGGCGACCACCAACAAATATTCCTCAAATTGTAGCAAGCGAACTGCCAGATTTTTTTCTGCTGGGCTGTTTAGCGTAATTTCTCCCTGCAATTGCTGCTCATTAATACCCGAACGACGGAAAATCGAAGCAATACGCGCATAGGCATATTGAATATAAGGGGCTGTATTACCTTCAAAGCTCAGCATGCTATCCCAGTCAAAGACATAGTCGGTAATACGGTGTTTCGACAAGTCGGCATATTTGACTGCGCCGATACCGATAACTTCCGCCAGTTCATCGAGCTCGTCGTGAGGCAAATCGGGCGATTTTTCACTGATTAGCGCACGTGCACGGATGACTGCTTCATCGAGTAATTCCGAGAGCCTCACTGTACCGCCTTCGCGGGTTTTGAAAGGTTTACCTTCCTTATCGAGCATCATGCCGAACATATGATGCTCAAGGCTAACTGATGACGGAACGTAACCCGCTTTATGCACAATTTCCCATGCCATCATTAAATGTTGGTGCTGGCGGGCATCAATATAATAAAGCACACGGTCGGCATGAAGCTGTTCATAACGATACTTGGCACAGGCGATATCTGTGGTGGTATATAAATAACCACCATCACCTTTCTGGATAATGACGCCCATAGGTTCGCCTTTTTTATTCTCGTACTTATCCAGATAAACCATCACCGTTTCGTCCTCTCTGGTGGCAATGCCACGGGAAAGTAGGTCATCAATGATGGTGGGTAGCATATCGTTATAACGGCTTTCGCCCATGATGTGGCTGGGATTTAAGGTGACGTTAAGGCGGTCGTAATTCTTTTGGTTCTGTTTCATCGAGATATCGACCAGTTTGCGCCACATATCTCGGCAGTATTCATCGCCGCTTTGCAGTTTCACCACATAATTTCTGGCGTTCTTCGCAAACTCTTCATCTTCGTCATAGCGCTTCTTGGCCGAGCGATAGAAGGTTTCAAGGTCTGAAAGTGCAATATGATTATCGTTTTGTACTTTTTCTAAATACGCAATCAGCATGCCAAATTGCGTACCCCAGTCTCCGACATGGTTAACGCGGATGACATGGTGTCCTAACAATTCTAAGGTACGGACGGAGGCATCACCAATAATCGTCGAACGCAAATGACCTACATGCATCTCTTTGGCAATGTTAGGTGATGAATAATCAATGACAATAGTTTGTGGCGTCGTTTTTGTAAGACCCAGAGCATCATCATGCGAGACGTTTTCTAACTGATTAGAGAGCCAATGCGTGTTGAGAGAGATATTGATAAAACCAGGGGCAACAACATCAAGCTTATCGATTAATTTATCTTTGTTTTCTGAAGCTTCTAGTTGTTGGGCAACACGTTGGGCGATGGCTAACGGTGGTTTACCTAATTCTTTCGCCATACTCATGATGCTATTAACTTGATAGTCACCAAATTGAGGTCTGCTTGATGGACGGACTGAGATAGGTTGTGTTGTATTTATGTCTAGCGCATTAAGTGCGTTTTTTACCTTTTCTATTAATACCTTTCTTATGTCCATATGGTTAATTCCTCTTTAAATACAAAACATATTATATTGGATTGATTATGATTGTTTTTTCGAATTAGCACATTCTGGTGTTGGTCTGGAGGTAAATAACCTTATATTAATCTGCGTCAAGAATGTCTAAAACAGAATGGTGGAGTTGTTCAGATGTAACACCGGCAATCGGCACGATAAATATTGTGTCATCACCGGCAACGGTACCTAAAATTCCTTCTGATTTACCACAAGAGTCAAGTAATCTGGCAATTAATGGCGCCGCACCTGGAACGGTGTGAGTTACTACCATATTATCGTTAGATTCAATATCAATGATTGATCCTTTTAGCGTAGTCTTGGCTGTTGGAACGCCTTGTTCTGCTGGAAGGCAATAAACCATCTCCATTTTGGCATTACGCGTACGTACTGCACCACAGTTTGCTAATATCCGAGAAACTTTTGATTGATTAATGTTTTTAAAACCTTTACTTAGCAAAAAATCAACGATTTCTGATTGTGAGCCAATGCTCTCGTTTTTCAGCATATCTTTAAATATATTTTCTAACTCTGCTTGGTTTTTTTTACTTGTCATATTTTATTCGCATCAATTTAAATGTGGCCTAATTATGCATCACAACAGAGGTCAAACAAGTGAGCTAGGTATATTGGCGTTAATTCTCTTTCTGGCGTTGCTTATTTAATTAGTGTTGATCTGCGTCATATAATAGTCTTTTGTGATGTGCATTTTCTTGCTGGTTTTTTGTTGTTAATTTTAAAATATATCGATGATTTGAATTTTTATTTATTAAAATTAAATATTAATTGTAATGTTTATTGTCAAGGGCGGTAATTTTCTCGAAGTGTAAATGTAAGCGTAAATATGTATTTACATCAAGGTGGGTTAGTTTTTCAATTATAGTCTGTTTTTCAATCAAAGGATTAGGATTATTACGAGTAAATAATAAAAATCCTTCAAAATGTAAACCCACCGCTTAAACGGTGGGCTTACTCTTCCTATTATTGCTTAATACACATTACGTGGTAAACCCCATTTTCCATCTCAGCGCCTTCAGTTTCATGCTCGAAACCTGGGAAGGTTTCATCCCATGCTTGCAGGGCCTGTAGATAAGCAATTTGCGGGCTGGCTTGGTCACCAAAGTTTTCACCTGACATCAACATAGGAATGCCTGGTGGGTAAGGGATAACGGAGTTTGCCGCTGTTCGCCCTGCCAATTCAAAGATTGAAACTAGCTCAACATTGTCATAAACCAGTTGCGTATAGGCGGCGCGCGGCAACATATCGATTTGCGGCAAGCTAGAATAAGCCTTGTTCAATTGCTCACTCGGATTATGTGTTTTCAAGAAGTCGATCATCATGTTACCCAGTTGCTGCATGGTCATATCGCCATACAATTCCGGTGCGGTCTCTACCAGATGTGGTAGGACTTCGGATAACGATGCGTCTGCATCATAATGCTTCTTAAAGGACATCAGGCTATTCATCAGCGTTGCCCATTTACCTTTAGTCACGCCCATGGAGAACAGGAACATCACCTGGAAATCGGTAGTGCGGGTGGGCACAATCCCCAAATTAGACAGATAAGCGGTGACTAATGCCGCTGGCACGCCTTTGGCCTGCAACGATCCATCCTGATTTAGTCCTGGTGTTAACAGGCTTACCTTCACAGGATCAAGCATCACCCAATCTTCATCTAAATCTTTGAAGCCGTGCCATTCATCACTAGGCTGCAATTTCCAGCAAGACTGTTCAGTCGTCAACACGGATAATGGCGCGTCTTTAAATGGATAACTTTTACCTGTCGCCGGGTCAGTGACCACCTCGGCATTCCATGGTTTGAAGAACCAGTCGTTGTTTTTTTGCGCTTCATGGAACGCATTAGCGACTGCCTGGCGGAACTCAACGGCCTCTTCAATCACTTCAGTGGTTAAATTAATCCCTTGTTTGCCATCCATCATTGCCGCTGCCACATCGTTTGAAGCGGCGATAGAATACAGTGGCGAGGTTGTCGCATGCATCATATAAGCTTGGCTGAATTGGGCCTCTTTGATATTGCCTTTACCTTCGCGAATATGAATATAAGAGGCTTGGGACAATGCATTCAGCAACTTGTGTGTTGAGTGGGTGGCGAAAATAGTCGGTTGGTCTTTTGTATGCGCTGACTTATCGCCACGCATTGCGTGGAAGCTCTTATAAATCGGGTTGAAACGTGAATAACCGAACCAGGCTTCATCATAGTGAATACGGTCGCAGCTTTGACCTAACAACTCTTGAATCGTATCGCCGTTATAAATCAAACCATCGTAAGTACAGTTAGTGACGACACTATAAACCGGGCGTTGGTTGCTGGCTTCGCTGGCAAAATGACTTTCTTTGATCTTGGCCTTAATGGCCTCTGGCTTCATCTGATTTTTAGGAATTGGGCCGATGATGCCATAAGCGTTGCGGGTTGGTGTCATGTAGACCGGACTCACCCCTGTTAACATCAACCCCTGTTCAATGGATTTATGGCTATTGCGATCGCAGATAGCAATATCATTGTCAGTACAGCAGGCTTGCATAATGGTTCTGTTGGCACCGGAGGTTCCGACAACCAAAGAATAAGAGCGGTCTGCACCAAAAACGCCGGCGATATATTTTTCACTTTCGCCAAATGCACCGGTGTGATCGAGCATTGAACCTAGGCAGGCACGCTCAATCCCCATATCGGTACGGAAAATATTTTCACCATAAAAATCAAAGAATTTACGACCCACCGGTGTTTTGCAAAAACCAATACCGCCTTGGTGTCCCGGTGCGGACCAGGAGTATTCTTTCTCTTTGGCGTATTTCATCATTGCTGCCATCAGAGGAGGCATAATGGCTTTCTCGTAACGGGCAACAGCGGCCTGCAAGCGCCCGACGATAAAGTCAGTCGTATCATCAAGCAACAAGAAGGTTTCAGTTACTTCCCCCATCACTTCTGGCGTCACGCTGCTATTGTCGGCATGTGAATTTACCAGCAGGAAGACCGGTGCTTTTTCGTGGCGCAGTCGAAGCTGTTTCAAGAAGCTGATAATGCACTCTTTTTGCTCGGGAACCCATTCGACCATCACACAATCAACCGGTGCGGTTGAGCTTACATAAGCGGCTGCCTCAGAGTAGCTCGGCGCAAATTTTATATGCTCGCCTTTAGCCACTAATGACGTTGCAATATGATCGATAGTTTCTTCAACGGGTGTTAGCGATGCGTTTTTACTTATTGCTTTATCAACAACGACTAAATACTTCTTATCACACATAATGACCTCGCAATGGCGCTATTTTGAATAGTTTTTAATATTCATTAGATATTGAATTTTTTTAATGGCATTGCTTGCTAACGGGACGTATTTTTATTTTGAATAAAAATAAATTGCCTTGTTAGCTTTTGCTGCTCGATTCAAGTTGGAAAAACGATAAACTAAAAAGAAATAATTTTCTATAATTAAATTTAAAAAATAAATGAAAAGATAATAATTTATAAATAATGAATTCTTATTTTTTGTTGTCGAATCTCTCGCGTATCTTTTTGTTTTTGTTTGAATTATTTTGTCTTTTGTCTTTTGTCTTTTGTCTTTTGTCTTTTGTCTTTTGTCTTTTGTCTTTTGTCTTTTGTCTTTTGTCTTTTGTTTTTTATTTTAAATTCGTTTATGCATTAAATTGATCGAGGATATGTTTTGGTTGTTAATTGTTTGACTTTATATTTAGTAGAAATAATATTGCCTCAAGATTTATTCTTGATGTGAATAATCATCCGAAAATATAAGATAAATATATTTTATTGGGAAATAACTTCGTTTTGAAAATTACGCAGTTAAATAATTGGTATTTATATTGAGAATTAGTGAATTTAAATCCAGGTTAAATAAAGGGATTGTCATATGAAAACCATAAGCAGGAGAATGTAAATGGCTACAAAATCTAAGAAAATGGGGGTTGTTGGCCTAACCATATTAGTCGCAGTGAATATGATGGGATCGGGAATTATTATGCTGCCAGCTAGCCTGGCTGAAACTGGCTCAATCTCGATATTGTCATGGTTAGTCACCATTGCGGGGGCCATGTGTATTGCCTATACCTTCGCTAAATGCGGAGCATTCTGTAAGCGATCTGGCGGGATGTCGGCATATGCCGCCGAAGCACATGGTAAATCATCGTTCTTTATTGCTTCATACACTTACTATGTTTGTCTGGTTATCAGCTGTGTGGCAATAGCCGTTTCTGCTGCGGGCTATCTGGCACCATTCTTACCTTGGATAAAAACGTCCCCAATTCATACCTTTCTGACGGTTATCGCCATTTTAGTGCTAACGATGGTCGCGAACTTCAAAGGGCCTAAGATCACTGAACGCATTTCCAGCGTCACCATCTGGGGGATTATTATTCCTGTCGCGGGCTTAGCGATCATCGGCTGGTTCTGGTTCGACCCGGCATTGTTCGCCGCGTCTTGGAACCCCCATGATATGTCAACGGGCGGGGCTATTTCTTCTGGTATCTCTCTAACTTTGTGGGCCTTCCTTGGTGTTGAATCCGCAGGGGCAAACTCTGATGCGGTAGAAAACCCTGAACGTAATGTTCCGCTGGCTTGTTTGTTCGGTACCGGCTTTGCCGCTATCGTCTACATTGCGTCAACATCGGTGATTCAAGGTATTATTCCAAATGACCAATTAGTGACTTCTGATGCGCCATTTGGGTTAGTATTCTCAATGATGTTTACGCCGATGGTCGGGAAAATTGTGACTGCACTTGCCGTTATTGCCTGTATCGGTTCATTGTTAGGCTGGCAGTTTACCAATGCTCAGGTATCAAAAGCGGCAGCGGACGATCGTCTATTCCCGGCTATTTTTAGCAAAATAAGCAAAGATGATGCACCGATTGCCGGTATGTTAATTATGCTGGCTCTGGAGCTATTGCTGGCCTGTATGACAATTTCGCCAAACTTGCTCAAGCAGTTCAATACTCTGCTGAATCTGGCTGTCTTTATTAATATGGTGCCATACGTTCTATCGATGACCGGCTTGCAAGTTATGTTGCGTAAGAACCATGTTTCTAAATCGCAATACTATATTTCATCAACAGTCGGTACTGCGGCAGTTATCTATAGTATTTATGGCGTCTATGCCTGCGGTGTGGACGCCGTATTCGGCGGTTCTATTATTACTTTGGTCGGCTATATCTTCTACGGTTTCCTGGCGGGACGAGATACCGATCTTTCTATGAAGAAACAGCTGAACTAAACGGATTTCTCTTCAGAATAAAAAAACCGCCAACTTGTGAGCTGGCGGTTTTTTATTTTACTTATCTTTTATCACGATTTTTTTTCGGTGTTCTTCAATGCTCGCGAATGTCCATGCGGAACCATGCTTTCCAGGACGCCATCCCGATCGATGAAATAGTGTTTTAATGCCGCCAAAATATGCACAAGCACTAACGCTCCCATGCTCCAGGCAATAGTGAGATGCACAGTTTTTGCTAAATGCGCATATTCAGGATGCGGCGCAACCAAAGGCGGCAGATGGAAAATCCACAGCATCATAATTGGTCTGCCGACAATAGAACTCCACATCCAACCAGAAAGCGGTAAGGCAATCAGTGCAAATGCATAAAGAATAAAATGCCCCCAATGTGCAACACGTTGCAGCAATGGACTGATGCTGTTGGGTAGGGCTGGGGCGGGGTGACTTAACCGCCAAAAAACGCGGATAACAACAAGGAATATAATCGTACTGGCTAGTGCTTTATGAGCATCAACGATATCAAAATTTGGATTAAGTAAATCACTCCAATTTACTGCCAGATAACCGAGAACCCAGGCAGTTAGCCAGATAATAGCCATTACCCAATGAAGCAGTTTAGCAACGGGAGTATAGCTCTCACGAGGAGCGGTTTTAGAGGATGGGCTCACAATGAATCACCTAATAAAATGATAAATGATTCAAACGTTATAGCATGACTATATAAAAGAGTAGATAAGCAACCTGCATGAAAAATGGAAAATAAAGTGCAAGATATGTAAATTTTTTTACAGGTTATCTTTAATTTTTGAACACTAATTTATCAATAGCGATAATAGTTGATAATACGTCTTATTTATAATTTAAATAAGACATAAATCTAAGCTATTTCTTATTTTTGACTTTATTTTCACTATGCCGTTGCTCATGTTCTATTAACCACTGTTTTCTTGCCAAGCCACCGCCGTATCCGACTAATGCCCCGTTTTTACCAATCACGCGATGACAAGGAATAATAATGGCAATGCGATTAGCGCCGTTAGCAGAAGCAACGGCACGAACGGCATGAGGATTACCGATGATTTCAGCCTGATGCTGATAACTTGCCGTGCTGCCGTAAGTAATACTTTGCAACGCAGACCAGACCGAGCGCTGAAATTCACTGCCTGGCGCATCCAGTTTAACGTCAAACTGTTGGCGCTGGCCGGCAAAATATTCACCAATTTCTCGTTCTGCTTGCCGAGTATGGTCATTCTCTCCGCTGATGATACGGGCTTTAAGACGACGTTGTAGATCCTCGAATTCGGTTTCTAACATTCTCCGGTCGACAAATTCTAGTAGGCAAACACCTCGATCGGTAGCGCAAACAAACATCGGGCCGATTGGTGTCGTAAAGCGATGCAATTGAATAACGCGTGTTGCTTCTGATGGCGCATTACCCGTGAGTTTCTTACAGATATAACCAAAGCCACTCAGCGAATCATAGCCACTATCTAGTGCGACATCGGTGGTGCGCCTTCCGCCTTGAAGCTCTTGTAACGCGGTATTTATTCGTAACATGCGCTGAAAAGCTTGGAAGGTCATACCGTAATGTTTAATAAACCAGCGGCGGGTCGTTTCAGGGCTAATATTGTGCTGTTTTAGCTGCCAGTCGCTGATCCGTTCTTTAGGATTTTTACGTACTAACTCGATGGCTTGCATCACAGATTCAGGCGCCGCATGAGCATTTTCTGTCGGACGACATATCTTACAAGGTCGAAATCCTGCATCCAGCGCATCTTTAAAATCTGAATAAAAATCGACATTTTCAAACTTTGGTTTACGCGCCCGGCAGGTGGCGATGCAAAACACGCCGGTGGTTTTTACCCCGACAAAGAAAATACCGACATACTCTGATTCGCGGGCTAACAACGCTTGATAATAACGGTCGATTTGTCTGGCATCTGTAATTTGCATGCTGAAATATCCTCAGAGTTAAGCCGCCGGACGCTGATAACATCCTTGCTGTGATAGCGCCAGATTATCCGCCAGCAGGGAAGACTCACAACCGAAAACCGGACGACCATTTTTATTCTCTCTCTGATTTATCCGCGTTCCTGGCGCAGCCTGCGCCATAGTGTGGTGCGGCTAATCCCTAAATAGTCAGCCGTTGCCTGATGATTACCGGCAAATTTCTCCAACGCTTGTTGTGCTGAAAGTACCGGGGGAGGCGGTGTCGAAAATGTTTCTGTGTTTTGAAATGAGTCGGATGCATTGAGTTCTGAGTGTGCTAACTCAGGTAACAGCCTTAGGATAAAAGTAGCATCCAAAGGCCGCTGCGGCTCGGCGCTGAGAAACAGCGCAACGCGCTCCATTAGGTTACGCAACTCACGAATATTTCCCGGCCAGCGATAGTTGAGCAACAGCTCGCGGCAATGATCAAAAGCGTTAAGCATATTCTCTGGTGGTGGGGCATTCAGCGCGGTCAATGACTGGCGTAAATACCACTGTGCTAACGTCAGCACATCTTGCTGGCGTTCCCGTAGTGCGGGCAACTGTAAACGCAATACGCTCAGGCGATAGAAAAGATCGGCACGAAAGCGTCCTTGTTGCTGCCAGCTATCAAGATCACAATGGGTAGCACTGATGATCCGCACATTGACGTTAATAGGGCGATGGCCGCCGACTCGCACCACGCTGCGTTCCTCCAATACCCGTAATAAGCGAGTTTGCATCGACAATGGCATCTCGCCTATCTCATCGAGAAATAGCGTCCCGCCGTTTGCCGCTTCAAATAATCCCGCTCGTCCACCGCGGCGAGAACCGGTAAATGCGCCATCCTCATAACCAAATAATTCAGCTTCGAGTAGTGACTCGGTGATTGCGCCACAATTTAGCGCGACAAAAGGTGCACTTTTCTTATCATGGCGATTGGGCTGCCTGGCCACATATTCACGATGCAGCGCTTGTGCCACCAGTTCTTTACCGGTGCCAGTTTCGCCTTGGATCAATACGGCGGCGGGGGAACGGGCATAAAGCAAAATAGATTGGCGAACTTGTTCCATCGCCGGAGATTCACCCTGTAAATCACTGATATTATGGCGTGGACGTAATGCGTTAGGTGAAGCATAGGTGTGGTTCTGATTGACACCGGCACGGGTTAAACGAGACAAATCTATCGCGTCATTAAATGCCTGACGTACCGAATTGGCAGAATAGACAAAAATGCCAGTCAGCCCGGCTTCCATCGTTAAATCAGTGACCATTCCCTGCCCAATAATCACCTCAGTCCCTTTGGCTTTCAGCTCATTTATCTGTGCACGGGCGTCTTCTTCCGTGGCGTAGCTGCGTTGTTCAATCGGTAAATCAAACGCCTGCTGAAACTCGGCCAACTGGGGCAGGGTTTGCTGATAAGTAATGATGCCGATTTTCTCACTAATTTTTCGCGCTTTAGCCAACGCTTGCATCACATCAAAACCGCTGGCTCTGGCGGTAATCACCGGTACCGAAACACGGCTTTTTAGGTAAGCGCCGTTTGAGCCGGAAGAAATAATCACATCACAGCGTTCAGTTGCCAGTTTTTTTCTGATGAATTGCACGGCTTTTTCAAAACCGTGCGGGATCGGCGTGATAGTCGCGCGGTCATCGAACTCCAGACTGATATCGCGGAAAAGATCTGCCAATCGCGAAATAGATACTGTCCAGATCACCGGTTTATCTCCGGCTTCGCTGCTAAATAGTGAAGAGTTCGCCATCTTGTTCCTCGTTGAACGCTGTTCTGATTTCATACTTGTTTCTTTATTGTTTCATTAAGAAAAAATGAAACGAAAAATGGAACATAACTTGAAACGTAGTAGATAACAATATCAGCAGCCCAATGTCTTTGTTTAATCTCATTATTTTTATAACTGTTTGATAAATTGGTGTTATTTATTTTTGTTTGTGAATTGAGAGGTCGGTGCATAGCAGTTGGCACCCCCCTTGCTATGTTTAATAGAGGGCGTGAATAAAGAAAGCGAATAACGCATTCAACAGCAGATTAACAGGCAGGTAATTATGACTTTATCTTCACCTGGTAGCGTATTTCGCGCTGCCCTGACTCAAGAATCGCCATTACAGATTGTAGGTACCATCAATGCTAATCATGCTTTGCTGGCTAAACAGGCGGGCTATCAGGCTATTTATCTGTCCGGCGGCGGGGTAGCGGCGGGGTCTCTTGGCTTGCCAGATTTAGGTATTTCTACGCTCGATGATGTATTGACTGATGTTCGCCGCATTACCGACGTGTGCGATTTACCGTTATTGGTCGATGCTGATACAGGGTTTGGCTCCTCGGCTTTCAATATCGCTCGCACCGTAAAATCGCTAGGTAAAGCAGGGGCGGCAGCACTGCATATCGAGGATCAGATAGGCGCTAAACGCTGTGGGCACCGCCCTAATAAAGAGATCGTCAGCACACAAGAGATGGTCGACCGCATCAAAGCGGCGGTCGATGCTCGCACCGATGAGAACTTTGTCATCATGGCGCGTACCGATGCGCTGGCGGCAGAAGGCCTTGAAGCCGCGCTGGCACGCGTTCACGCCTATGTTGAGGCCGGTGCCGATATGGTATTCCCGGAAGCGGTCACTGAGCTAAATATGTATTCGGTATTTGCGAAAACCTCTGGCGCACCTATTTTAGCTAACCTCACCGAATTTGGCGTCACGCCGCTGTTTACCTTAGATGAGCTAAGAACGGTGGGAGTCGCCATGGCGCTTTACCCGCTTTCAGCCTTCCGCGCGATGAATAAAGCGGCAGAAAATCTCTATCGTGGGTTACGTCAGGCGGGTACCCAAAAGCATCTGGTCGATACCATGCAAACTCGCGCAGAACTTTATCAATGTATTAACTACTACGAATACGAACAAAAGCTCGATCGGTTATTTGCTAAAAAAGTTTAACGGCTTGCCTTACAGAAAAGGCGTCATCCATCTCTGACTATTTATATCGTTACAGAACGAGGGAATGATTATGAGCAAAGAGAATATCGACTCACAACCTACCACCTTCACACCTAAAAAATCTGTTGCCCTGTCCGGCGTTGTTGCGGGGAATACCGCTTTATGTACCGTGGGACGCAGCGGCAACGATCTGCATTATCTTGGTTACGATATTGTTGATTTAGCACAATATTGTAAATTTGAAGAAGTGGCGTATCTGCTAATCTACGGCGCGTTGCCGACCAGTGCAGAATTAGCGGCCTATAAGCAAAAGTTACGCTCACGCCGCGGATTGCCCGCTTCAGTCAAAGCCGTATTAGAAGCTTTACCCGCGGCCTCACACCCGATGGATGTCATGCGAACCGGCGTATCGGCGCTCGGTTGTACTCTGCCAGAAAAAGAAGATCACTCCGTTGCCGGTGCGCGCGATATTGCCGACAGCTTGCTAGCGTCGCTTGGGTCGATGCTGCTGTATTGGTATCACTTTAGCCATCACGGCAACCGTATTCAGGTAGAAACCGACGATGAATCAATCGGTGGGCATTTCCTGCATCTGCTGCATGGTGAAAAGCCGGACGCGCAAGCGATCAGGGCGATGCACACCTCGCTAATCTTATACGCCGAGCATGAATTTAATGCTTCGACCTTTACCTCTCGGGTGATTGCCGGCACCGGCTCCGATATCTATTCGGCGATTACCGGCGCTATTGGCGCATTGCGCGGGAAAAAACACGGCGGAGCTAACGAAGTGGCGCTGGAGATCCAGCAACGTTACGCCACGCCGGATGAAGCGGAAAACGACATCAAACTGCGACTCGCCAATAAAGAGGTGGTGATTGGTTTCGGTCACCCGGTTTATACCATTGCCGACCCGCGCCATAGCTTGATCAAACAGGTTGCACGTGAATTATCTGAGCAGGCTGGCGATAGCAAAATATTTGATATTGCCGATCGACTGGAAACGGTGATGTGGGATGAGAAACAGATGTTCCCGAATCTCGACTGGTTCTCTGCGGTGGCTTATCACCGTTTGAGTGTTCCTACAGTGATGTTTACACCGCTGTTTGTGATGGCCCGCACCTGCGGTTGGGCGGCACACATCATTGAACAGCGTAAGGATAATAAAATTATCCGCCCGGCGGCCAATTATATCGGACCCGACGATTTGCCCTTTATTCCGTTGGATAAGCGTTAATTACATAAGCGCTCATTATTTAAAACGTTAACACTCATATTATGCCTCATTAAATTGAGGCATTAAGGAATCCCCATGTCTTCATCACTCAATATTTCCACTCGTGCAGACTATGATGCCGTGCTGGTAGATATTGTCGATTATGTTATGCAGTACGATATTACTTCCAAGGTGGCGTTTGAAACCGCGCATTATTGCCTGCTGGATACGCTCGGTTGCGGGCTTGAAGCGCTGGAATACCCGGCGTGTAAAAAGTTAATGGGACCGATTGTACCGGGAACCGTTGTACCCCAAGGCGCGCGGGTGCCCGGTACGCAATTCCAGCTCGACCCAATACAGGCGGCATTTAATATCGGTGCGATGATCCGCTGGCTGGATTTTAATGATACCTGGTTAGCGGCAGAGTGGGGCCATCCCTCTGATAACCTCGGCGGTATTCTGGCTACAGCCGACTGGCTATCGCGCACGGCGGTGGCGGCAGGCAAAACACCGTTAACTTTGCACCATGTATTGACTGCGATGATCAAAGCCCATGAAATTCAAGGCTGTTTAGCGCTGGAAAACTCCTTTAATCAGGTTGGCCTGGACCATGTACTGTTAGTGAAAGTAGCCTCTACCGCCGTTGTTGCCGAGATGCTTGGGCTATCGCGTGACGAAATCTTAAGCGCGGTATCTAACGCCTGGATAGACGGACAATCGCTGCGTACCTATCGCCATGCGCCTAACGCCGGTTCACGTAAATCATGGGCGGCGGGCGATGCTACCTCGCGGGCGGTACGCCTGGCGTTGATAGCCAAAACGGGCGAGATGGGCTATCCCTCTGCGCTCACCGCTAAAACCTGGGGGTTCTATGATGTGCTGTTTAACGGCAAACCTTTTAAATTCCAGCGGCCTTATGGCAACTATGTGATGGAAAATGTGCTGTTCAAAATCTCTTTCCCGGCAGAGTTCCATGCGCAGACGGCGGTTGAAGCCGCGATGACAGTCCATCAACAATTGCAGCAGACGGGTAAACGCGCTGAGGATATTAAGCGTATTACTATTCGTACTCACCAAGCCTGCATCCGTATCATTGATAAACATGGTCCGCTGAATAACCCGGCCGACCGCGATCACTGTATTCAATATATGGTGGCGATCCCGCTGATATTTGGCCGCTTAACCGCCGGAGATTATGAAGATGGCATCGCCGCCGATCAGCGCATTGATGCGCTGCGGGAGAAAATTACCTGTGTTGAAGACCCTATGTTGACTCAGGATTATCATGACCCGCAAAAACGGGCGATCGGCAATGGCATCAGCGTGGAATTTAACGACGGCAGCACATTTGAGGAAGTGCTGGTGGAATACCCGATTGGCCACGCTCGCCGTCGTCAGGACGGGATCCCATTGCTAGTGAAGAAATTCAAAACCAACCTGGCGCGCCAATTCCCAGAAAAACAGCAGCAGCGGATCCTCGATGCTTCATTGGATCTGGAGAAACTCGTGCAAATGCCGGTCAATGAATATCTGGATTTATATGTGATTTAAAGGATCCCCGCCATACTTGACGTTGCTTTTGTGCTGGTTGGGCTTGCTTACTGCCTTGACCGAGATGAGCATGTAAAAAACGCGCCCCGTAAAATAGGGCGCGTGAGCGACTGACTATCGCTTTATTGTGACTTTTGCGAGGAATAGTGCTCGACACCATCCAAATCACCCGGTTTAGAGGTGACTGCCGGTGGTGGAAGTTGCGCTCTGATTTTTTTCACATCAGCGGCGCTCACTGCCGTTTGGCTATTCCCCCAGCCGCTGCGGATAAAGGTCGCCAAATCTGCAACTTGCTGGTCGTTAAGACGCCATCCGAAGTCTGGCATGGCCAACTGAGTCGGCGCTTTCGGTGTCGTTGGCAGACGCGAACCGTTGAGGATAATAGACACTAATCCTGTCGGGTTGGCGGAGTTGGCTAACGCGGTACCCGCCAGCGGTGGGAACACATTTGGCGCGCCTTTGCCGCTAACAAAGTGGCAGGCGGCACAGTTATCCAGATACACGCGCTGTCCGGCGGTCAGATTAGTGGCCTGGGTTAACTGATCCTCGGTTTTCTTACGCGCATCTTCAGAGAATGATTTGCTGTCACCGGCCGCATACTGCTGTGGCAAGGTCTTCAAATATTCTGCGATAGCTTTCACGTCAGCATCAGTCATATGACTGGTGCTGTGTTGGATAACCGCGGTCATCTCACCGCCAACGGCAGCATGAACGTTACGACCCGTTTGTAGATAATCAACGATATCCTGCACGCTCCAGCCATCAATACCTTTGCTGCCATCGCCACCGGCGCGCAGACTCGGCACATTCCAACCGTTAAGCTCGGTGCCTGCCAGATATTGGTCGCTGCTGTCGTCGTAGGCTTTTTCCTGCATCGAGATAGCGCGAGGCGTGTGGCAACTGCCACAGTGTCCTGCTGCCTGCACCAGATAAGCCCCGCGATTGATTTCGTCACTGCGGCTGGCGGTCGGTTTAAACGCACCGTCGTCGGTGAATAATTTATCCCAGAACATGATGCCCCAGCGCTGGTTGAACGGGAAACTCAGGTCGGTCTGTTTGGCCTGTTCTGCTACCGGCTGCACACCATGCATGAAATAGACATACAGCGCGTGAATATCCTGATCCGTCATCTTGGCATAAGACGGGTAAGGCATTGCTGGATACAAGTAAGAGCCATCTTTGCGCACGCCTTTGCGTACCGCATCGGCAAACTCTTTCTCGGTGTAATCGCCGATGCCGAATTTAGGGTCGGGAGAAATATTGGTGGAATAGATAATCCCAAACGGGCTCTTAATGCCGAGGCCGCCGCTGTAAGGTTTGTTATTGCCCACGGTGTGGCAGGCCATACAGTCGCCGGTTCTGGCAATGTATTCCCCTTGTTTTATCAGGGCGCTGTCATCAGGCGTGGTATCAGCAAAAGCCATATGGCTTGCCGCACAAGACGCCAGTGCGAAAAAGAGTGGGGCGGTGATTTTCTTCATGACGTCATCTCAACCTAATTCAACAAGCGGAGCCGGGGATTTAAGGTATTGCTCACGAATAGCCTTCGCCGAATAGAGCACAAGTGCACCCACCAGACCGGTTGGGTTGTACTGGATGTTTTGCGGGAACGCGCTGGCGCCGATAACAAACAGGTTAGGTACATCCCAGCTCTGCATATACTTGTTTACTACGCTGTTTGACGGATGATCGCCCATCACCGCGCCGCCGACCACGTGTGTGGTCTGGTAAGGCCTGACGTCAAATTGCTCACCGACTTTCTTAAAGGAGGTGGTGAAGCTAGCCGGGTTCATTTTCTTGGCAATTTCTTCAACGCGAGCCTTCATAAACGCCAGCATCTTCATGTCGTTATCATGCCAGTTAAAATTCATGCGCAATAACGGATTGCCCCAGCGATCTTTATAGGTCGGGTCTAAATCCAGATAGTTATTTTTATAAGACATATTGCTTCCATGCACTTCAATGCTCATGGTATGTCCATAATTCTCTTTAACGGCTTTCTTCCAGGCCGAGCCCCATTTTGGGGTACCCGCTGGAACCGGCGTACCTTTGATCGGGCCGCTGCCGCTCTGCGAAGTTTTGATGATCGCACCGCCAATAAAGCCTTCTTTTTTGAAGTCGATTTGGCTGGTGGCAAAATCATCGATCCCTACCGAGTTAGCACCAGCGCCAATAAAGGTATTGAAGGCTTTATCTGGGAAGGTCAGGGTCGCGCCGCCGGTACTCTGGTAGGCAAAGTTACGACCTACTACACCGCTGTTTTTCGCAGGTTCATAAGGTTTACCAATGCCGGAGAGCAGCAACAAGCGGACGTTGCTGAACGGGAAGGCACCCAGAATAACCAAATCAGCAGGCTGCTCGACTTCGTTACCTTGCGTATCAACATAAGTAACGCCAGTAGCTTTTTTGCCGCTGCTGTCCATGTTAACGCGAGTCACTTCACAGCCGGTTTTGTACTTGAAGTTCTTATAGCGTTTTAAGGCATCCATCACACAGGTTTGCGGCGAGGCTTTGGAGTAGTTAAGGCAGCCGTAATGGTCGCAGAAACCGCAGAAGTTACAGGGACCAAGCTGCATACCATAAGGGTTGGTATAAGCTTGTGAAGCAATCCCGGCTGGCGTTGGGTAAGGATGATAACCCATCGACTGCACGGTTTGCTCGAACATACTGACGTTGTAGGTTTTCTTTAGTGGTGGCAGTGGCAAAGGCGCAGAGCGGTAGCCTTCAAACGGGTTACCGCCAGCGACTTTTTTACCGTTAACGTTGCCCGCAATACCGGAGATCCCGACGATCTGCTCGAAACGAGTAATATAGGGCTCCAGCTCTTCATAACTGACCGGATAATCCTGAATCGTCATGTCGGCAGGCATCGTCTCCGCGCCAAATTTTTCTTTGACGTAGCTGTATAATCTCAACTCTTCGGGCAAGGGGCGGAAGGTATAAGCTCCCCAGTGAATCCCCGAGCCGCCTACACCAGTACCCGGCAGGAATGCCCCCATCGAGCGATAAGGCAGCGCGGTCTCTTGCTCATTACGGCGTACTGTCACCGTACCGCTGGAAAGATTTTGCATCAGTTGCAGGCGCACGGCGTAGCTGAGTTCATCGGCCATTTTTGGATAGGCGAAATCTGGCACGGTATCGCGGTCTTCACCACGTTCCAGCGCCAGCATTTCTAGCCCGGTTTCAGCCAACTCCATCGCCATTACTGAGCTGGTCCAGCCGAGACCGACAAGCACCACATCCACTTTTTTATTAACGATTTTGGACATTACAGTTCTACCCCTTTCAGGCTAACCGGTCCAACAGGGTAGTGGACATTGTATTTATCGACCCACTCATAGTAGGACGCACGAGCCCCCGGATAACCGATCATCTTCCAGGACTGCATATCTTTGTTGCCGCCGTGAATTGGATCGGCGAAATATCCCTCTTTGGTATTGTCTAACAAGAAGGAAAAGAAGGTATCTAAAGGCAAACGTGGCGAGGTAATTTCGTGTTTTTCCAACCCTTCAAGTACCGCGACTTTTTGCTCGTTAGTCAGTTCGGCAAATACCTTTTTATACTTATCCAGGCAATATTTATCGGTTTCTGCAATACCAATGCGATAAAGCTGCTGCGGGGTTAAAGGCAACTGATAACCACGATCCGCACCGGCAGAAGGATCAAATGGCCCTTCCATATACCAGGTCGCGGCATGGCCAAAATAGCCAAACATCTGCCGGTCAATAAATACTGGAACTTGTGTTTCCAGTGCGCCGGGGCCATGTTCATCGTGAGGAATTAAACAATCCACCGCTGCGCTGATAAATGCCCACTCCTCTTTCTTAAAATAGAGGGGCGTATAGTCAGCCATTGTTGGTTGAGGTGCGCTGCCTTCAGCGGCTAATACATGAGAGGGCTGGCTACCAAATAGGGCGATAGCTGGAGCCGCAACAAAGACATTTCTGATGAAATCTCTTCTGTTATTTCCAGTATTTTTTGACATGCTCTCTTGTTCCTAAATGACAAAAAATTAATAAATTATTATTAATAAAATAATTAAAAAAACTCAGTGCTATACGATCTCATAACATACTTTCTTTCTCAATAATTTATGATTGAGTGCTTTAATTGAAATTTAACTAATTGTTTTTTAATGATTATTTAATTTTCAATCTTGGTTATTTCATTTAATTGTTATTTTCATTAAGTTACATTTATTCTTTTTTTGTATATTTGAAATGTAGTACATTTTTCAAAACCCATACGAATTTTTTACCTATGTAAACTTTTGTAAGGTTTATGAATTTTTAGCCTTGCACTTAACTCTCTGATATATTTTTATTAATGATATGAGTTAGTTATTTTTTAATCGGGAAGTTGTTACGTTATATATGTAGTGTCGGGTCCTCTCTCATTTTGTGATGATTGTGATACTGCTCACCAATCTGTGGGTTGAACAACGGATAAGAATCTGCTTACTCCCTACACTTCAGAAGAGCTAGCTAATCAGCTCGCGTGATAAAATTTTTGCGCTCTATCCGCTGGGTATATTTTTTACTGACAACATGGCTAGTTGAGGCCAGCAAAGCCCGTTATACCGGCCAGGCATCAGTCATGTAGAAGGCTGTGATGACATTACCGATCCGGCCAATCCCCGCGCGGTTTCCAACTGGCCGGATCAAAAAGCGGAGGGACGCCCACGATCTTCTACGGTGGTTATTACCAAAGTGGATAGTGGAGTTATTGGGCGTTAAGGCGGTGAGACACGGCTCGAAGTGAGTGGCACCCGCAAGCGATAAGTAAAGGACTGGCTAAATTTCTCTGACGTTAGCAGACGTTTAGCCGTTTTCCCCGACATGTTCCATTCCTAATTGTTCGCATTATTTCCCATCATAGCCAATAATTATGTTTCCGAAGCTAGTCATCCGACCAGCTGTCGTTCGGGTTGCATCACTTTCCTCTTTTTCCGCCGCATGCACCCTGCACTATCCATCGCTGGGCCATTGGCACACTGATAAGGAACGGATATGAGCATCTTTAACTATCGTGATCTCGATGAAAGCACCGCAAAGGCTCGCTTCGCCGACGCATTAGCTATCTCAACCTACTCTTACCACAACATTGATAACGGATTCGCAGAGGGTTACGCCAACAACGGTTTCGGTCTCGGCCTGCCGCTGACGTTGGTCACCGCTCTCCTAGGTAATACCAACTCACAGGGCATTCTGCCGGGCGTGCCGTGGAACCCTGATTCAGAACAGGCGGCACTCGAGGCGGTAAACCAGGCCGGCTGGTCAGTCATTGGCGCCGATGCGATTGGCTATCAGGGGAAAACAGACGGCCGCGGTACTTACTTCGGTGAAAATGCAGGTTACACCTCTGCCCAGGCCGAAGTGTTGGGTAAATATGACGATGAAGGCAATCTCACCGCCATTGGCATTGCCTTTCGCGGTACCAGCGGACCACGGGAATCTCTGATTACCGACACCATCGGCGATGTGATTAACGATCTGCTGGCCGGGTTCGGCCCTGGAGGCTACTCCGAGGGGTATGTCCCGAACGCCTTCGGTAACCTGTTGAGTGACGTAGCGGCCTTTGCACAGGCAAACGGCCTGAGCGGTAAGGACATTCTGGTCAGTGGCCATAGCCTGGGTGGCCTGGCCGTGAATAGCATGGCCTCACAGAGTGACGCGCTGTGGGACGGTTTTTACACGGACGCCAGCTATGTCGCCTTTGCTTCTCCGACGCAGTATGAGGCTGACGACAAAGTGATCAACGTGGGTTATGAAAACGATCCGGTTTTCCGAGCTCTCGATGGCACATCGCTGACGTTGCACTCGCTGGGGATACACGATGCGCCGCACGCGTCTGCAACCAATAACATTGTTAACTTCAACGACCACTATGCTTCAGGGGGATGGAACCTGCTCCCTTACTCGATTCTTAATCTTCCTACTTGGGTGTCGCATCTGCCAACCCCTTATCAGGACGGCCTGAGCCGTGTGCTGGACTCTGATTTTTACTCCCTCACTGACAGAAACTCGACCATCATCGTGTCGAATCTTTCAAATCCCGCCCGGAGCGATACCTGGGTCCAGGATCTGAACCGTAACGCAGAGCCCCACAGCGGCCCGACGTTTATCATCGGCAGCGACGGTAACGACCTGATTAAAGGCGGATCAGGGAACGACTACCTGGAGGGACGCAGCGGGGATGACATTTTCCGTGACGACGGCGGCTACAACGTGATTCTGGGCGGTGAAGGCCACAATACTTTCGATACCCGCCAGGCACTGAAAAACACCGAAATCGCACGGGACGGCGATACGCTCTATCTACGTGATGCTCATGGTGGTATCACTCTGGCAGAGAATATCGACACGGTGCGCAGCAAGGAGTCCTCGTGGATCATCTTCCATAAAGAGGTCGATCATCAGGTCACCGATGAAGGGCTGAAATCTGATAGCGGTCTCCAGGCCTGGGCGTCGTCTGTCAACGGTAGCGCGGCGGATGACGTTTTGCAGGCAGGTGTCAATGATGCCTGGCTTTTCGGTAATGCCGGGAACGACATCCTCATTGGCCGCGACAGCGGTAATCTCACCTATGTCGGTGGCAGCGGTGACGATATCCTGCAGAGCGCCGGAGGCAATAACACGTTCCTGTTCAGCGGTGACTTTGGCCAGGACGTGCTGTACGGCTTTGAGGCTACGGACAAGCTGGTATTTATGGGCACCGGGGGGGCCAGCGGCGATTTCCATGACTACGCATCGCAACAGAATGGCGATCTGGTGCTGACCTTTGGCGAAAATCAGGTCACGCTTGTGGGCGTATCGCTGGAGGGATGTGGCTGCGATCAGGTAGTGCTGGCATAAGGAAGTCGGGGGGCAGCAGGGATTGCTGCCCGTTATCTGTGTTTAATTATTTATCATCATGAAAAAATAAGGAAAATTTAAATTTGGCGCGCTATCACAGACGTAGTATTGAAAACCGATCGTGACGCAAATTTAGTGGTAGTGATTGATCGTCAGTTACCATCCGATGATTTTATCGTGAATTTCTTCTGACTTTGGGAAACAGATGGTCTTACGGACAACTCGCTTAAGATGGGGTCGTAATTTAAGATTATGTTGCTCTATCCGCGGGGATATTTTTACTGGCAACATGGCTGGTTTAGGCCTGCAAAGTCCGGTATATCGGCCACGTATCGCTCATGTAGAAGGCGATATTAAACTGACTCAACAAAACCAAAAGATATTTTAATGTCAGAGCATTTCGGCGACCAATACCTTCAATCCAGCCGGGCCTTATCCTAATTTGCAGCACGCGCAAAAAGTGTTAGCTGGATGGTTGGAGCATTGGGATAAATATGGTTTTGGCATGCTAGCCATTTCTGAGCTGAGTGAGCCGCAGCAGGTGATAGGTTTTGGTGGTATTAGCGTTGTCTCGTTCGAAGGTGAGGCGATTAACAACCTCGGCTATCGTTTTGCAACCCAGGCCTGGGGCAAAGGCTATGCGACTGAGTTTTCGATATCTTTAGTTGCCGTTGCATTTGAGAAGCTGGGTTTAAGTGAGCTTTCTGCTCGCGTACGTGAGAATCACCTGCCATCGCAAAATGTACTGATTAAATCAGGACTGAAGCTGACCGGTAAAATTAACGACGTAGCAGGGGCACCCGCAAGCTTGTTGTTCACGCTCAGTCAGCGTGATTGGTCGGCAGTGGCTCCTGATTTACGTACTTAGCTCCCTGTGCATTAATTGGCGCTACTTTATGGTCTGTAAATACTTTGTGGTGTGTAAATACTTTTTAGCGTATGAAAATAGATCATATTTGTTTTTTCATATGTATGGATTATACTGCTGGCAATGTTAGGTCGTCTAAGACTGAGAAAGAATGTTGCCAATTACGCCACTACAGCTTTTCAAATACCTGTCGGATGAAACACGACTGACCATTATGCTATTGCTAAAACACAGTGGTGAGCTGTGTGTTTGTGATATCACGGCCGTGCTGGATGAGTCACAGCCTAAAACCTCCCGTCATCTCGCAATGCTCAGAAACAGCGGGTTGCTTGCCGATAGACGAGAAGGCAAGTGGGTGTATTATCGTCTTTCTCCACAAATCCCGGTGTGGATCGCCAATATTCTTGAACAGGCCTATCAATGTCAGCTCGATGACATCAGGCAATTAAGTAAAAAGATCCACAACAGTTCAGTGTCCTCTGCTGTTCGTTCAACATGTTCTTAATTTAAAAAAACATTAATATATATGATTTTTCATATGTATTTGAGGTGTCATCATGTTACTTGCCGTTGTCATTTTTATTGCTACGCTGGCGCTGGTTATTTGGCAGCCTAAAAAACTGGGAATAGGGTGGAGCGCCGTCTTTGGGGCGCTGGTGGCGCTGGCGACCGGGGTTGTACATCTGGGCGATATTCCCATCGTCTGGCAAATCGTCTGGAATGCGACCGCCACGTTTATTGCCATCATTATTATCAGTTTATTGCTTGATGAGTCGGGCTTCTTTGAATGGGCTGCCTTACACGTTGCCCGTTGGGGACAGGGCAAGGGTAAACGGCTTTTGACCTGGATTGTGCTGCTTGGCGCGATGGTTGCCGCGTTATTCGCCAACGATGGGGCAGCCTTAATTCTGACGCCGATTGTCATTGCCATGCTGCTGGCGTTAGGCTTTAGTCGTGGCGCTACGCTCGCTTTTGTGATGGCGGCGGGATTTATTGCTGATACTTCAAGCCTGCCTTTGCTGGTTTCTAATTTGGTGAATATCGTCTCGGCAGACTTCTTCAAGCTGAGCTTTAACGATTACGCCTCGGTCATGGTGCCGGTCAATATCGCAGCGATTGTGGCGACCTTGGTCATGCTGCATCTATTTTTCCGCAAAGAAATTCCTGTCACTTACGATCTGGCCAAACTTAAACAACCTCGCTTGGCGATTCGCGATGCGGCCACCTTTAAAACGGGTTGGATTGTGCTGGCATTATTGCTGGTTGGTTTCTTTGGTTTAGAACCGCTGGGCGTGCCGGTTAGCTTGATCTCTGCCGTTGCCGCATTACTCCTTTATGTGGTGGCTCGCAAAGGCAACATCATCAATACTGGCAAAGTCCTGCGCGGTGCGCCGTGGCAGATAGTGATCTTCTCGCTGGGGATGTATCTGGTGGTTTATGGTCTGCGCAATGCCGGGTTGACCGATTTCCTTTCCTCGATTCTTAACCAACTTACCCAGCACGGATTATGGATAACTACGCTGGGAACCGGTTTCCTGACCGCATTTTTATCGTCAGTGATGAACAATCTACCAACGGTACTGATCGGTGCTTTATCGATTGAGGGCAGCTCAGCAACGGGATTATTAAAAGAGGCGATGATCTACGCCAATATTATCGGTTGCGATCTTGGGCCCAAAATCACGCCAATCGGCAGTCTGGCGACCTTGCTTTGGTTGCATGTACTGGCGCAGAAAAATATCAAAATCTCGTGGGGATACTATTTCCGCGTCGGCATTGTGATGACCGTGCCGGTACTGTTCGTCACGCTAGCCGCCTTGGCTATCCGACTGTCTATTTAGCCTGAAATCCCAGGAGATAATCACCATGACTGATATTACCATTTACCACAATCCAGCCTGTGGTACATCGCGCAACACATTGGCATTGATCCGCAATAGTGGTGTTGAACCAGAGATTATTCTCTATCTTGCCACGCCACCGTCGCGTGAAAAGCTGATAGCACTGCTGACGCAAATGGGCATTAGCGCGCGGGAATTGCTGCGCAAAAATGTCGAGCCTTATGCGCAGCTACAGCTGGCCGAAGACCATTTTAGCGATGAGCAGTTAATCGATGCCATGCTTGCTCATCCGATCCTGATTAACCGCCCGATTGTTGTTACGCCGCTGGGAACCAAACTTTGCCGCCCTTCGGAAGCCGTGCTCGATATTCTGCCTAATCCTCCGCAAAAACCTTTTGTGAAAGAGGATGGAGAGTGGGTGATTGGCGCAGATTTACAGCGTGTTTCTGCATGGAATGGAGATAAGTAAATGAAAACGACTGTAGAAGATCTTACCAATGTTGATACGACGTTATTCGAACCTAATCTCAGCATTGAACGCTTTAATCTTGAGCCTGCTCGCCATCAGCCAAGAATACTCATGCTTTATGGATCACTGCGTGAACGTTCTTTTAGCCGCTTGGCAACGGAAGAGGCGGCACGATTACTGACGGCGATGGGAGCCGATGTGCGTATCTTTAATCCTTCCGGTTTACCGCTCCCTGACGATGCGCCTGATACGCATCCCAAAGTTGCCGAATTGAGAGAGCTAGTCCGCTGGTCTGAGGGAATGGTGTGGTGTTCGCCGGAACGACACGGCGCAATGACTGGCATTATGAAAACACAAATTGACTGGATACCTCTGTCCGAAGGTGCGGTGCGGCCATCTCAAGGAAAAACCTTAGCTATCATGCAGGTGAGCGGCGGCTCGCAATCTTTTAACGCCGTTAATCAGATGCGTATTCTCGGGCGTTGGATGCGGATGATCACTATCCCTAACCAATCCTCCATTGCTAAAGCCTGGCAGGAATTTGATGATGCTGGCCGAATGAAGCCTTCGGCTTATTACGACCGTATTGTCGATGTGATGGAGGAGTTGATGAAATTTACCTTACTCACACGTGGAAATTCAGCCTATCTCGTTGACCGATACAGTGAAAGAAAAGAGAGTGCCGCTGAGTTATCGGCCAGAGTTAACCAGGTAAAGATTTAAATGCCAACAAAGCAATCTCCCTGTAAATAACAGGCCAGCGAGCTAATATCTTGCTCGCAGCACAGTTGGACATCTTCAGCGAACCCCCGTTCGATAAGTTCAACCGCTGAGCTGCATTCGCGTAGCGGTTGGTGCTGGCGCTGTGCCGATTGCTGGTAGCTCGCGAGGGCTATTTGCGCTTCTGGGGACAGGCGTTTGTGCTGCCAGTGAGAAATAATGCCACCGGCGGCAATCAAATCCTCAATGGCAGGGCGTAGCGAGCCATCTGGCCATTTCTCCCCGGCGGGCACCAGTAAAATGCGCTGAAAATTCTCACAGGCTTTCGCCGTGGCGTGCAGATTTCGCAAGTTGGCGCTAAACACCTTAGCCGATAACGCTTTGGCTTGAAATGTCAGCGCTGAACCGTTGGGGGAGGGCAACACGAGTCGATGCCCTGTAGGCAGCGAAGATATCGATACCGGTGATAACGAGAAGCCTTGACCGGTAAAACGGCGGTCGATATTAGCGCTTTCAACGCCTATCGATGCCGCGTATTCGAGCGCCCGGTGATCTTTCCATTGAAAGGGATAAATCACCGCCTGGCGATCGCAGGCGATACTGACACAGGTTGAAAACGACATCACATCAATAATAATGATGCAATCTGCCTCAGGCCCTAACTGCGCAATGGCGTTGGGGCCCCATTCCAGACGAACGTCACAATCCTGCTGGGAGAAGTAGCTCATCTGCGTTAGGCACAGGCTTCAACGTCAGCAATAAAAGCTTCGAGGAATTCTGTAATCAGCGGTAATTCGCTAAATCCATCGCTTTCCAGGAAATGCCCGGCATTCGGCAGACCGTGCAGAGTAGCATTCAAATTCTGGCTTAAACGCAAGCTGTATTCTGGCGGCACAATCTGATCGTTGAGCGAAGTGATCACCGCGCAGCGCGGAATGGTTTTCTGCAATTTGCTGTGATCCAGCGGCGATGCGCTAAAGGCATCTAACTGCGGTAAGGTGTGCAGAGGTTCATCAAAACTTGCTACCAGAATCGCGCCAGCCACACATGTTGTTACTTTTTGTTGGCTCAGATATTGCAATAACGTCAGGCCACCGAGGCTATGACCAACAAAATAGGTATGTGCATCAACCTGACCGACGGCGTGTTCTAATGTCTTGAGCCAGGCGTTCGGCTCGGGTTTTGTTGGCGTTGGCATTGCTGGAACCACAACTTCCATCCCTAACGCTTCCGCCTGTGTCTTAACACTGTTAAACCAATGAAAATGTGGACCTGCCAGATAACCATGAACAATGAAAAGACGGTGTTTTGCTGCCATGTATTGACCCTTTTTGACCATATCATCCGATATACCCCGCCTACCGATACCCAACATACTTCAAGTTGCAGAGGTGTTGACTGCTCTCGACGTTTCTTGGGTACATATCCTTAAGTCACGTGGGTATAAATCAGGCCGTCCGCAGACGGCCTGTCGGGTTAATCTAAGAATAACCGATCACTAATTAGCGCGATTTCCTGACGTATTTGTTGTTGAATCACCGGCTTTTGATGCTTAGCCTTGCGTGCCAACTCTGCTTCCAACTGCGTTTCTAATTCAACTAACCGCGCCAGTAACCGTTCTTCATCGCTAGGAAGCGGCGATAACGCCTCGGGTTTCCTAGTGATTGCGGTACTTAACGTCTGTTCGTTAGCCGGTTTATCACCCAAAATAGCGTAAACCTGTTCCAGAGTGTTCCACTCTTCCAGTTTTTCCTGATTAATCAACCAGAATCTGTTACAACTTTGTTCAATTAGCATCCTGTCGTGACTGACTAACATCACGGCTCCTGCAAACTGTTGCAGAGTTTGCGCCAGTTCTTCTTTCCCTTCCATATCTAAATGGTTAGTAGGTTCGTCTAATAGCAACAGCGAGTACCTAGCCAAGGTTAGCCCAACAAACAGTAAACGCGAACGTTCACCGCCACTGAGGCTGCTGACTTTCTGCTGATGGCGAACGAAAGCAAACCCTGCGCCGATTAACGCCATTTTGCGCTGATCTTCGGTCAGCGCCGCAAAATGACATAAACTCTCGCTGAGAGAATCGTCATCATCAAGCTGCTGCAAGCTCTGATCATAGTAACCTGCGTGTAATCGAGGATGGAAAACCACGCCGTCGGCCAGATTCTCTGCCTGCTGAAAATTCTGCCATAAATGTCGTAATAGCGAAGATTTTCCGCAGCCATTGCGGCCCATAATGGCGATGCGATCGCCGCTTTTTACCTGTTGCGCCAGCAGATGGAATAAAACTGGTGCCTGTGGTGCCGGGCGAAGATGGCAATTGGAGAGCGCTAAAAGCCGGTCTGCATCAAGCTTTTCACCGCGTAATGTTAGCCGCCACGCGCTGGCTGCCGCCAGTTGCGTCTGCTCCTCCTTCAAATTATCGACGCGTTTCTCCATCTGTTTGGCTTTGCGAGCCAGGTCTTCGTTATCATACACTTTGCCCCATACGGCTAAGCGTTTGGCACTCTTCTCTACCCGATCAATCTCCTTTTGTTCAGCGCGATGGCGATGGGCATCAGCGAGGTCTTTCTCCTCCAACGCCAGCTTGGCCTGCGAACACGGCAGTTGGAAAAATTGCAGCGTTTTATCGCGTAAAATCCAGGTGCAGTTAGTCACGGCATCGAGCAAATAGCGGTCGTGCGATACCAGCACGAAACTGCCTCGCCAGTTTTTCAGAAAGTTTTCCAGCCACAGCAACGTTGGTAAATCCAAATGGTTGCTCGGCTCGTCAAGCAGCAATAAATCAGGTTGCAGAATCAGCGCGCGTGCCAACAGCAGTCGCGTATGCTGACCGCCGCTGAGTGCAGCAACGTTTAACGACCATTGCTCGGTGGTAAAACCCAAATTATTGAGCAGGATTTCCGCCTGCCAGGCTTGGTCGACACGTTCTGCCTCTGGCAATCTGGCAATCACTGCGTCAAGTAACGTCACCTCACTGAGAGATTCCGGCACCTGCTGCTCGATTCTGGCCATTAAACACTGATTAGCCGCGGTAATGGTGCCGCTTGAGGCCTCAATATCGCCACTCAGGATTTTTAGTAAGGTTGATTTGCCACAGCCGTTATGACCGATTAAGCCGATGCGATCGCCCTTTTTTAAATTAAAGGAGATATCAGTCAGCAGCGGACCGAAAGACGTATCAATGGAAACGGATTGTGCAGAAAGTAATGTTTGTGAACTAAAAGATATGCTCATTGCTTTGTCCAGATTTACAGGCATAGAAATGCCCGTCGTCAATAAACGCTGACGACAACCCGGTAAGCCCGAGAGAAGAGGATTTTATTCAGTAAGCTTCGCTCAAGCAGGGTTATCGCAGCACGATACCGGCAACGCTTGAGCAACGACCATCACCAAAGGAATGTGAAAAATTAATAATTTCAATTTCACAAAACATCATGGTAGGCCTCCTTATTTTTAGTCAGTTGGTGAATCGGTGGCAAAGATTTTAGACGGCTTTTTTGAAAGTGCTACTCAATATTGAGCGTTTTGTGAAGTTCATAAACATATCCCCTATATATGAGGGGTTTTAAGCCAAATTTTTTTCTTCAAAAACACTAAACTTTCATGTTTCCTTGCCGATATGTCAATTTGTGTAAATAAAATCCTAATTCAATTTATTAATTTTAATTTGATGTGTTGACTCATCAGCACGTTAAGAGCGTGCCTGATAGATGGAAAGCATAAGTTCGATACGAGTGAATAGAACAATAAAGTTCAGTGCGTGGAAGAAAGCGTCGTGGGGTCAATTTTCTGCCATTTTAGGCCGATATATATTGGCCTTGATAATGCTCTTGCCGATTATTTCCCTTGCGGCCCCGCTTAGTCCGGCCGATCGCGATAGTATTGAGCAACAGCAACGCCAATTATTGCAACAAAACCAACAGCAGCGTGAAGAGTTACAGCGCAGTCAGCGGCCAGACATTGTACCGATGCAGCCTACTTCTGCCTCTCAAGGCCCCTGTTTTGATATCCATTCTATTACCTTCACTGGTGCCACTCTGCTTAATGCTCGAGTTCAGCGTCAACTGACCCAACCTTATTTGCAACAGTGTTTAGGTATTAATCAGATTAATTCCTTGGTCAAACAAGTCTCGGATTGGTATATCGCTAAAGGCTATATTACCAGCCGCGCATTTCTCACCGAGCAAGACCTCTCAACCGGCACCCTCAATTTAGTGGTGATGGAAGGCAAGCTCGAAGCAATTAAAATCGACAATATTCCTGCTCGCACCTTAGCGATGACCTTTCCCCGGCTTACCGGCAATATCCTCAATCTGCGGGATATTGAGCAAGGTATGGAACAAATTAATCGCCTGCGTAAAACACCGGTACAGATTGAAATTCAACCAGGCAGTCAACCGGGATATTCCATTGTTAATTTAACCGAGAAACCAGAGTTTCCTATTACTCTTGGCCTTGGCTTTGATAATAGCGGGCAAAGAAGTACTGGAGTAGGGCAGATAAATAGTTCTCTGACGGCGAATAACTTATTTGGCCTGGCGGACCAATGGTTTGTCAGCGGGGCGCGCAGCAGCGCGTTTTCTAACAGTCGGGATGCACAAAGCGTGCAGGCGGGCGTGAGCCTGCCTTACGGTTACTGGTTGTTTGATTACAACTATAGCTACAGCGATTATCTCAGCACTATCTTGTCCCAAGGCTATCAATGGCGATCCAGCGGTGATAGTCAGGCGCATCGCTTCAACATCTCTCGGGTGTTATTGCGCAATGGCGACATGAAAACCGCCGCTACCTTCGGCGTCACCCATCGCTTCAACCGCAATTACCTCAACGATGCGCCGCTCGAAAGCGGTATCCGTAGCCTGACCAGTTGGACTGCCGGTATTAATTACAGCCAAAAATTATGGGGCGGCTACGCCACCTTTAACCCGGCATTGAGCCGCGGCGTACCTTGGTTAGGTGGCGAAAACGATCGAGATAAAGCGCCTGATGCACCTCGTGCTGAGTTTTCCAAGTGGGTGCTGTCCACCAGTTATTACCGCCCGATTACGGCGAAAACTACCTGGCTAACCAGTGCTTACGGACAGTGGACCAATGACCGTCTCTACGGCAGCGAACGACTGACGATTGGCGGGGAAAGCTCGGTGCGCGGTTTTAAAGAACAATACCTCTCTGGTGATAACGGCGGTTATTGGCGTAATGAATTAGATACCCAGTTGTTCACGTTGCCGGGGCTGGGGCAAATCAGCAGCGTTGTGGCCTTAGATGGCGGCTATCTGCAACACGGTAACCAGGACATCAACGCTTCTGGCACGCTATGGGGTAGCGCAATCGGGCTTACCAGCGCCAATAGCCATCTTTCCAGTCAGTTTACCGTGGGTTGGCCGCTGAAATACCCAGATTCACTGTCACCAGACCACATCACAGTCTATTACCGCATTAGCTTTGCATTGTAATTTAATAAGGAATTCAGGGATGAAATCTCTCGACAATCAGCCTATTGCACTATGGCGCAAAGTTCTTAGCTACGCGCTAATGGGCTGGGTCATGTGGCAACCTGTGATGCCCGCTTTTGCTGCCGGTATCACCGTGGCGGATGGTAACGGTGCTCGAGTCGATCAGGCCGGAAACGGCGTCCCGGTAGTGAATATTGCTACGCCGAATCAGGCGGGGATTTCTCATAACAAATACAATGATTTTAACGTTGGGCAGCAAGGGCTGATCCTCAACAATGCCACCGGACAACTGACACAAACCCAGTTGGGCGGTTTAGTTCAAAACAACCCCAACCTGACGGCCGGTAAGGAAGCGCGGGGCATCATCAATGAAGTGGTGTCAGCGAATCCTTCGCAACTGAATGGCTACATGGAAGTTGCCGGTAAAGCGGCGAATGTTATCGTTGCTAACCCGTATGGCATAACCTGTAATGGCTGCGGTTTCCTCAATACCCCCAATGCGACGCTGACCACCGGTAAACCGGTGCTCGGGGCTGACGGCTCGCTGCAATCTCTGGATGTGACCCAAGGCGCTATTACTCTGCAAGGGCAGGGACTGGATGCGCGCCAGAGTGATTCCTTCTCATTGATTTCTCGTGCTGCACAGATTAACGCCGGGCTGTATGCCAAAGATCTTAATGTGACTATCGGCGCCAATCATGTTGATGCTCAGGGAAATGCCACGCCTATTTCCGGGACAGGTTCTGCTCCTTCTATCGCGATTGATACCGGTGCCCTCGGTGGGATGTACGCCAACCGCATACATTTGGTCTCTAGCGATAAAGGCGTTGGGGTTAACCTCGGCAATTTGAGAACCTCCGTTGGCGATATGCAAATTGATGCCAGCGGCAAATTAACCTTAAGCGATGTGACGGCCAGCGGAAAACTCAACGCCAACGCGCAGGAAATTGCTTTGCAGGGAACGCAGCAGTCTGGCAGTGACATGACGCTCAATAGCCAAGGAAAACTGGCGGTACAGAGCAGCCATGTCACCAGTGGTGGTGATGTGGCCTTAGTTGCCAATCAATTAACATCAGAAAGCCCGGCGCAGGTATCTTCTGCAGGGAACATCAACGCTACTGCTAGCAGCGGCGGACAATGGCAGGGCAGCCTGACTGCTGGAAAAAATCTCCAACTCAACGCAGGCGATTTTACTAACAGCGGGCAAATTGCCACCAGCGGCAATGCCAACCTGACGACTCGAAACCTGACTAACGCCGGTAGCGTGCAGGCGCAAGGTGAGCAAAACATTCAGGCCGCCGCGTTAAATAACAGCGGCAAACTACAGGCGAAAGGAACCCAACGTATTCAGGCTGACAGCGTAAATAATAATGGAACGCTCAGCGCTGAAGGTGCGTTGCAACTGGCAGCCAACCAAGCGCTTAACCAAGGCGTAAACGGCACGATTAACGCTAACGGCACATTGGCTATCTCGGCCGCTCAGGCGCAGTTGGCAGGTAAAATTACCGGGCAACAAGCCACGCAACTCAATTTTGGCTCATTGAATACAATCGTAGATTCGACTCTGACCAGCCACGGTAATTTATCGCTTACTGCCGAAAGAGCGCAGCTGGGCGGCAAAGTGGTCGGCGATACGTTGTTGACGGGACGTTTTGGGCAACTCAACACATTAGCAGGTTCACTGACTCAATCCGGACTGGATAGCGATATTCAGGCTCGTGATTATGCCTCGTTGGGCGGTAATCTGTTTATTGGGCAACATCTGCAACTGAGCAGCGGCTCGCTGAACGCTGCAAACGGTGCGCAGGTCTATGCTGTTGGCAACATTCTGGCCAATGCGGGCAATAATGGGATGTGGAACGGCAGTCTGGCCGCTGGCGGTAATATGGCGCTAAATGCGACTAATATTACCAATAATGGCACTTTTGCTGCTAATGGAGATATGCAGCTAATAGCGCAGCAGCTCACAAACCTCGGGCTTGTTCAGGCGCAGGGTAAGCAAGTGTTGGCTATCACCACGCTGAATAATGGCGGAAGTTTGCATGCCAAAGATGCCCAGAATATTCAAGCGACTACCCTAAATAACAGCGGTGCGATAAGCACGGAAAACGTCCTGCAACTTACGACGGCGCAGGCATTGAATCAGGGAGCAAACGGCACGATAACTGCCAACGGTATGCTCGGTATTACCGCCGCACAGGCTCAGTTGGGCGGTAAAATTACCGGCCAGCAGGGTACACAACTTCATTTTGGCTCGCTGAGTACGAGCGGCGATTCAGTACTTGCCAGCATTGGCGATTTATCCGTTGATGCCAACAGCGCGCAGCTCGGCGGCCTGCTTTCCAGCAATAAGCAACTAACCGGACGCTTCGCACAACTCTCGACCCTGGCCGGTTCACAAATTCAGTCTGGTTTAGATACCGACATTCAGGCGCGTGATAACGCACAGCTTGGCGGCAATCTGCGTGCCGGGCAAAACCTGCAATTAAGCAGCGGCTCGCTCAATTCTGCTAACGGTGCGCAGGTCTATGCCGTGGGCAATATTTTAGCCAATGCAGGCAACAACGGGCTGTGGAACGGCAGCCTGACGGCGGGCGGTAACCTGCAACTGAATGCCGCTGACATCAGCAATAACGGCACATTGGCCGCCAATGGCGACGCGCAATTCACCACGCAAAAGCTCAGCAACGGCGGGGTGATTCAGGCACAAGGCAAACAGGCCTTTAGCGCCACAGACTTGACTAACAACGGGAAATTACAGTCCGTTGGTGCGCAGTCTATTCAGGCTAATACTCTCAATAATAATGGTGCAATCAGTACAGAAAGTACGTTACAACTTGGCGTAAAACAGGCCCTTAAGCAGGGTGAAAGCGGCAGCGTTATTGCTAATGGCGTATTGAGTATCGCCGCCGCCGTGGCCCAGCTAGCCGGTAAGATTAGCGGGCTGCAGAACACGACTCTCAGCGTGGGTTCTTTGAGCACATCGGGTAATTCGGTGCTTGGCAGTGCCGGTGACTTATCTATCGACGCTGACAGCGCACAGCTTGGCGGCCTGCTTTCTACTGACAAGCATCTGAGCGGACATTTTGGGCAACTGACCACGCTGGGCGGATCGCAAACCCAGTCTGGGGCAGACGCTGATATTCAGGCGAGCGGTAACGCATCTTTGGGCGGTAGCCTGCGTGCCGGACAAAATCTGCAATTGCGCGGTGGCTCACTGAATACGGCGCAGGGTGCGCTGGTCTATAGCGTGGATAATCTATGGCTGAATGTTGCCAATATCACTAATAACGGGACGTTAGCCGCCTCGGGTGATACGCAATTTACCTCGCAGACGCTGGCTAACGGCGGGGTGATCCTAACCCAGGGTAAACAAACCTTAACCTCCACTGAGCTGACCAATAGCGGAAAACTGTTGGCTAAAGGGGCGCAATCTATTCAGGCCGATAGTCTGAATAATAATGGCGCAATAAATACAGAAGACGCGTTACAACTTGGTGTTAAAAAGACGCTGAGTCAGGGGGCGAACGGCAGCATTCTCGCTAATGGTGCATTGGCTATTACTGCCGCTCAGGCTCAACTGGCCGGTAAAATCACCGGTCAACAGGACACGCAATTCAACATCGTTAACCTGAGTACCACCGCGGATTCTGAGCTGACCAGCCTGGGCGATTTATCTATTGCTACCGACAGCGCACAACTCGGCGGCTTGCTTTCTACCGATAAGCAATTGAGTGGGCATTTCGGGCAACTGACCACGCTGGCGGGTTCACAAACCCAGTCGGGTATAAATGCGGATATTCAGGTCAGCGGTAGCACGCTATTGGGCGGTAATTTACGCGCTGGACAAGACCTTCATGTAAACAGTCGTTCACTGAATGCTGCTAATGATGCACAGGTTTATGCTGTCGCTACTCTATGGATGAACGTTGCCAATATCACTAACAACGGCACGTTGGCTGCCGGTGGCGATACGCAATTCACCGCACAAAAACTGACTAACGGTGGAATACTTCAGGCACAGGGCCAACAAACGATTGCTGCCACTGAGCTTGATAACAGTGGAAAACTGCAGGCCAAAGGTAGCCAGTCTCTGCAGGCTGATAGCCTGAATAATAATGGCGCAATAATCAGCGAAAATGGCCTGCAACTGGCGATAAAACAGACCATTAAGCAAGGCGAGAACGGCACGATAACGGCCAATGATACGCTGGATATCACCTCTGCCGAGGCGCAACTTGCCGGTCATGTCAGCGGGTTACAAGGCGCACAACTCAATATTGGCACGCTGAATACGACGGCTGATTCTATGTTGGCTAGCCTTGGTGACTTGTCTGTTGAGGCTGATAGCGCGCAGCTTGGCGGCCTGCTTTCTAGTGGCAAGCAGCTGAAAGGACATTTCGGGCAACTGGCTACGCTGGCGGGTTCACAAATCCAGTCTGGTCTGGATGCTGATATTCAGGCGCGCGATAGCGCAGCCTTGGGCGGCAACCTGCGCGCCGGACAAAACTTGCAATTGCGCAGTGATTACCTAAATACGGCCAGTGGTGCGCTGGTTTATGCGGTCGGTAATCTGCAATTGAATGCCGACAATATGACCAATGACGGCACGTTAGCTACCGCGGGCGACGCGCAGATTGCCTTGCAAAAACTGACCAACGGCGGGGTGATCCTGGCGCAAGGCCAACAAGTATTGGCGGCGTCCGATCTTATCAACAACGGAAAACTACAGGCCAAAGGCGTGCAGTCTATTCAGGCTGATAGCTTGAATAATAATGGCGTGATAAGCACAGAAGATGCGTTACAACTCGCAGTAAAACAGACGCTTAACCAGAGTGCGAAAGGCAGTATCACCGCGAATGGTGTACTTGGTCTTTCGGCCGCCCAAGCGCAACTGGCCGGGAAAATTAACGGCCAACAGAATACTCAACTCAATGTCGGTTCCCTGACTACCAGCGCCGATGCAACGCTTATCAGCCTCGGTGATTTATCTCTAGAAGCTGACAACGCCCGGCTTGGCGGTCTGATAGCCGGCGATAAGCAGCTAAAAGGACGTTTTGGGCAACTGGCGACGCTGGCGGGGTCAAAAATTCAGTCTGGTCTGAATGCCGATATTCAAGCAGGCGATAGCGCCATATTGGGCGGTAATTTACGTGCTGGCCAAAACTTGCAATTGGGCAGCGGCTCGCTGAGCACAGCCAGTGGCGCTCAGATTTATGCCGTTGGCGATATCCTGGCAAATGCGGGTGATAACAGCCTATGGAATGGCAGCCTGACGGCAGGCGGCAATCTGGAACTCAATGCTGGCGATATTACTAATAACGGCACGCTGGCCGCTGAAGGTGATACTCAACTCACGACGCAAAAACTGAACAACGGCGGAGTGATTCAAGCACAGGGACAACAAACGCTGGTCGCCACTGAATTGGATAACAGCGGAAAATTACAGTCCGGCGGCGTGCAACATATTCAAGCTGATTCGCTCGATAATCAGGGGGCGATCGGTTCACAACAGTCACTGACATTGAAGACTGTTGATACGATGAATATTGGCGAACAGGGTACGCTGTTTGCCGGCGATCGGCTGAATATTGACGGTAATCAGTTAACCTTAAACGGTGTGCTAAGCGGCCAAAATGGCCTCATGCTGAATGCGGGTACGGTCGATAGCGGCAAGAACTCGCTGCTCTCCAGCCTCGGTGATATTCAATTTACCGGCGGTGATATTCACTCTGCTGGTTTGATGACGGCCAAAGGGGATATTTCCCTGACGGCGCAGCATTTATCTAATACCGGTACTTTGCAAGCGCAGGGAGTGCAAACGCTACAGGTCAAGGCACTGGAAAATAGCGGAAAACTTCAGTCTGCTGGTGCGCAACATATTCAGGCTGATGCGCTCGATAACCAGGGAACCATCGGCTCACAACAGTCAATAGACGTGAAGAGCGCCAATACCCTAAACCTTGGTGAACAAGGCACCTTGTTTGCGGGCGACCGGCTGAATATTGACGGCAACCAACTGACGCTGGATGGCGTGTTGAGCGGCCAAAATGGCGTGACGCTAAACGGTAGTACGGTCAGCACCGGTGATAATTCGTTAATCTCCAGCGTTGGCGATATTCAAGTGACCGGCGATGATATTAAACATACCGGTTTGCTGACCACGACTGGCAATGTCCAACTGACGGCTCAGCATCTGAATAATATCGGCACGTTGCAGGCACAGGGCGAGCAGACGCTGAAACTCAAGGCGCTGGATAACAGCGGAAAACTCCAGTCTGGCGGGGCGCAACATATTCAGGCCGATGTGCTGGATAATCAGGGAATGATGGGGTCGCAACAGTCGATGGATGTCAACATTGCCGACACGCTGACACTCGGTGATAAAGGCACCTTGTTTGCTGGCAATCTATTAAATATTGACGCTAATCGACAGATTCTCAACGGTGTATTAAGCGGCCATAACGGATTGACGCTAAACGGTGGCACAGTAAACGCCGGGCTGAATTCACAAATCTCCAGTCTGGGCGATATTCAATTTACCGGCGGCGATATTAGCCTCGCCGGGTTGCTGGCAGGCAACGGTTCTCTGCATTTGACCGCTCAGCACCTGAGTAATACGGGGATCTTACAGGCGCAGGGGGATCAGGCCCTACAGGTGGCAGCCTTAGACAATAGTGGAAAAATACAGGCTAAAGGTGCGCAAGGTATCAAGGCCGATAGCCTAAATAATAATGGCGAAATAAGCGCACAAGGCGCATTACAACTTAGCGCAGCACAGACGCTGAATCAGAGTGAAAACGGCAGCATCGATGCTAATGCTGCGCTCGATATTACCGCGGGGCAGGCCCAGCTTGCTGGAGATATTAGCGGACAACAGGGCAGCAAATTAAGTTTTGGCTCGCTCACTACGGCAAGTCACTCCACTATCAGCAGCGTTGGCGACTTGACGCTCAATGCCGATAACGCACAGCTTGCGGGTTTGCTTTCTACTGATAAGCAGCTTACCGGACGCTTCAGTCAACTGGCTACTACAGAAGACTCGCAAATCCAGTCGGGTGCCGATAGTGATATCCAGGCACGCGACAGCGCGATGCTCAACGGCAAATTACGAGCAGGTCTTAATCTACAACTGGCTAGCGGTTCACTGAGTTCTGGCAACCAAGCTCAGCTCTTCGCCGTAGGCAATATTCAGGCCAATGCCGGGGATAATAGCCAGTGGAATGGCAGCCTGGCCGCAGGTGGCAAGCTGGGCTTAAACGCCAACAATATGACTAATAACGGCACGTTGGCCGCCGCTGGCGATACGCTGATTGTTATCCAAAAATTGCTTAATGCCGGATTGATTCAGGCGCAGGGCAAACAAACCTTCACGACTGCCCAACTGAGTAATAGCGGCAAGTTACAGTCTGGTAGCGCGCAGCAGATCAACGCCGATATTCTTGATAATCAGGGATTGATCGGCTCGCAACAGGCGTTGGGGCTGCAAGTTGCTACCAAAGCAACGCTCAGTGAACACGCCTCGCTGTTTGCCGGAGATATGCTCAATATTGGCGGCGGGCAGATGGCCTTTGATGGCGTGCTGACCGGTAAGAATGGGGTGACGTTGAACGTCGGGGCGTTAAGTACCGGCCAGACTTCTCTGCTGACCAGCCTTGGCGATATTACGCTGAATGCCGCACAACAGACGCTGAACGGTCAGCTTTCTACCGCGGGTAACGTAGGACTAAGCGCCAATAATCTTGCCGTCGGTACACCGGGTTATCTTCACAGCGATAAAGCCTTATCGATTGCCGCTAACAACAGCGCCGTGCTTGCCGGCTCGTTGGATGGACAGACGCTGGCCGTGAGCGGCGGTCAGCTTCAGGTCGTTGGCGGTGGCACGCTTACCTCTCAGGGCGATATGTTGTTATCTGCCGCCGGACAGCAGCTTGATGGCACGATCGGTGCTGGCAGCAACCTGAACATCAATGCTGATAGCTTAAATGCGGCCGCTAGCGGCAAAATCTCTGCTCAGAATGATGTGCAGGCCAAAATTGGCGCTAGTCAACAGTGGCTCGGCAGCTTAATAGCCGGTAGAGACCTGAGCCTGACGGCGGGTGATGTCGTCAATGGCGGCACGCTGGCGGCGAATCGCAACGGACAGTTTACATTCAAGACATTGAGCAACTACGGGTTATTGCAATCATTGGCTGCGCAAAATCTGACCGGCGACACGTTCAATAACGTCGGCACTTCACAATCTGGCAGCAGCCAGAGCCTGGCTCTGAACCAATTTAATAATCAGGGCATTACCGGCGCGGTTGGCGATTTAGCGCTGAATGTACTAGGCGGCTTGACTACTGGCGATACCAGTACACTGTTATCCAGTGGCCAGCTAACGTTGCGCGCTGCTCAGGCGGATTTGGGCGGTACGCTGACCGGCAAGCAGGGCGCGGATCTTAACGCCAGCACGCTAACCAGCCGTGCGGGATCGGTGCAAACCAGTCAGGGTAATATCAGCCTGAATGCCGATACCGCAAAGCTTAACGGCTTCCTCTCTGCCGACGGTAATCTGGCGCTGGCGACTCAGCAACTGGCTACTGGCGCGGGCTCACAAACTCAGGGTAAAAATGCGCTGGGGATCGGTGCGTCTACACAAGCTGATTTAGCCGGGAAACTGGTCACGCTGGGTGCGCTAAATATTCAGGCTGCTACCTTGAATAACATCGCTGCGCTGGGCGCTAACACGGTGGCTATCAACGCCACAACCTTGGCTAACGGCGGGGCGATTGTGGCCAATGACAGCCTTTATCTGCAGGCCGATGCCTTGCAGCAACTAGGCAGTATTACGGCACAAAATCAGTTGAGCGTAGCGGGTAAAACACTCGTCAATCAGGGGAGGATCAGTGCAGGTGATGTCGGCATTAACGCCAGCACCAGCCTGTCTAACCAAGCATCTGGGGTGATTGCCGCGGCTAACGGCTTGAATATTAGCGCGCCAACATTAGCCAACGATGGCACGCTGGCGGCAAAAATCTTTGGGCTTACCGCAAGTCGCATCAGCAACAATGGCGTCGTACAGGGTAATGCTAGCGCCACGCTGACCGCAGATTCCTTAGCTAACGGCACGCAAGGGCGCGTGCTCTCGGGTGGCGTGCTCGATTTACATCTTGGCGACACCCAAAATCAGGGGCGTTTGCAAGGGAGCAGCCTGAGCCTGGCGGGTAACAGCCTGACCAACAACGGCACGCTACTGGGCAGCAATGGCTTGAACGCACAGATAACGGCTGGCCTGAACAATAGCGGCGATATGCTAACGCAAGGGGCGGCGACGATAAATGCCGCCACGCTGGCGAACAGCGGCCAGTTGCTCAGCGGCCAAGATGCCGCAATCAAGGCAACTTATCTTAATAATCAGGGGCAAATTCAAGGCAATACGCTGGCCGTGAATGCCAACAGCGCAGATAACGGCGGCAACCTGATTGGCCTTAAGCAACTGACAGTGCAGTTGCAACAGGACTTGAACAATGCGACTTCCGGTAATCTGCTGACGCAAGGCGCATTGGCAGTCACCGCGGCTCATGTCACCAACAACGGTAACTGGCAGGCTGACAGCACTGATTTACATGCTAATCAATTAGATCTTAACGGGGCTATCCAAAGCGCTTCTCGCGCCAACCTTAACCTGAGCGGTGCGCTGAACACTCAGGCACGGGGCAAAGTCGTCTCTTCTGGGCTGGCAGTACTTCAAGCCGCTAGCCTGAATAATCAGGGTAACTGGCTGGCATCTAACCTGACCTTACAGGGCGGCAATCTTGCTAACAGCGGTACGGTTAGCGGCGTCACTCAATTAGCGACCGCTCTTGGCGGTCAACTACAAGTCCAGCAGGGCGGTTCACTGCTTAGCGGCGGCACCAGTACGCTTAATGCTGGCACTATTGCTAACAGCGGTAGTATTCAGGCCAATAACCTGATTCTCAAAACTAACTCGCTTGCCAATGGCGGGCAGTTGCAAGGCCAACAAAGTCTGCAAGGCCGGGTTCAGAACGATATCACTAACCTCAGCGGCGCGACCTTGCGTAGCCAAGGTGGATTAGATCTTGCTGCTCAAACTTTACTTAACCAAGGCTACCTACAAGGCGATGGCGTCAGTTCTCTGACGCTATCAAATAGCCTGAATAACCAAGGCGCATTGCTGACCGGCGGCCGATTAACGCTCTCAGCACCGACTGTTGCCAACAGCGGCGTGCTGCAAGCACAGGGCTTAACATTGAGCGGCTCGGCTCTTAACAATGGCGGAACCTTAACCGGACAAGGCGACAGCACGCTGAATGTCGATCAGGTTACTAACTGGGGACAACTCCAGGGCGACAGGCTACAACTCAACGGCAGTGCGTTGCATAACAGCGGCATGGTATTTGGCGGCCAGACACTCGGGCTGAATGTACAAAGCGCCGATAATCAGGCGGGCGGTAAACTTTACAGCGCCGGTAATCTGACGCTGTCCACGCCGTGGCTTAATCAGGCGGGGAGCCTGCTGGCGCTCGGCGATATGAACCTGCAACTCGGCTCGGGCTTCACCCAGACCGGCACGCTGGCGGCAGGGCAAAACCTTAATCTGAGTACTCAGGGCGACCTGAATGTGCAGGGCACGATCCAAGGCCAGGGTATCCAACTGAATGCCGCCGGTAACTTTGTCAATAACGGCCAATTGCGCGGCGGTGGCGCAACGGTGGGCGTTAATGCTGGCAATATCACGCTTAATGGCAACGGCAGCGTACAGTCCGGCGGGAATATCAATCTCATTAGCCGTGGGTTGATCAACAACAGCGGCTTTGTCGGCGGGGCGGGCAATGTCTTGTTGTCGGCGGCTGGTCAACTGGCTAACAGCGCGTTGCTGTACGCCGGTAACAACCTGCAATTGTTCGCCGACAGCATCATGAATAATCGCGGCGATATTCTGGCAGGCAACAGCCTGTGGATGATGCGTGACGGCAGCGGGGCGGCCAATAGCCAGGTTGTTAATACTTCCGGCAATATTGAAACCACCAATGGTGATATCACCATTAATACCGGCCATTTGTTGAATCAGCGCGATGGGTTGAGTACTTCGAGTTCGTATCAGGCGGCGAATAGTGCGGCTTCGAGTGGTGCAACTTCAATTCAGGTTCTGTTAGGTGATTTAAATGACGATGAAATTGGCCTTTACACTACGACAATCACGAAACAAACAGGTGGAAGCCGCGGCAAAGGTAATGGCGGAAGTACCGATATTCAGGTTACGGGACTAGCTCCAACAAAAACCGCTTCACAAAGACAATTTTTAATTGGGACATCAACAGTTACCGCAAACGCAAGCGGAGGGGCTGGTCGTATTGTAGCGAATCGTAATCTCGTCGTATCTAGCGGTACGTTGGATAATATTGCAAGTACGCTGCTTGCCGGAAGTAACATTGTCCTTTCTGGCTCAAGCCTTAATAATCAGTCTTATGAAAATAGCGTTCAGAATGAATATCTCACTTATCAATACACTGGAGTTACGGGAGTATTAGATAAAGATCCTAATTTTGTTTCTGGATTAAGAAAAAGCCATGTTTGGGCACGCAATTTTTATACAGATTTAGACTCAAAACTCACTTATAAGTTGGTTGGTGCGCCAACTTACGAAAATATCAGTACTGGCGATGGCCTTCGCTCCGTCATCCAAGCGGGCGGTGCCGTTAACGCCAGCTTTAGCAATAACATCAGTAATACCAATACGACGGCCAATGCAGGCGGTCTCTCTCATGCTATTAGCGCTCCATCGCTAAACGGCACGATAGGCCTGCAACCGGTTAGCGGAACGCAGAACCAGCAGCTGGCAGGCGGTAAAAATCTGCAAGTTGGATCGGTGCAGTGGAATGATTCGATCAACAATGCGTTAAAACAAATCGGTAATCAGGGCGCATCGCTGACCGATTACCCGTTACCTACCGGTAATAATGGTCTGTTTGTTGCCAGCAAAGATCCGTCCAGTCCGTATCTGATCACTACCAACCCGCAGTTGGGTGAAATCGGAAAAACTGACGCTTCGCTGTTTAATGGACTAAATGATTTCCTTTCACGTCCAGCGGCAGCTGTTTCAGGTATTAATCAACAGGCAACACAGAATCGCGGCGGCCCGAACTTTGTCAATATCCCAACCCAAGGCTCGCTGCCCGGTTTATCCAGTGCACCTAGCCTTGGTTCATTACCTGCGTGGTCTTCAGCGCCAGGTATTGGCGCACTGCCAACGCTGACGTCGGCAACGGCGCTGGATATGTTATCGACTTCTGCCTCAGCCTCTCACCTTGATTCGTTGCCAACGCTGTCATCAGCAATCACCTCAGGTGCGCAGCCAACGTGGTCGGCAGCCCCTGCTCTTGATGTACAGCGAGCGTCGCCTTCGTCACCAAATGCAGGGACGACACCGGTCTTACCTTCTACACCTATTCTTGCTACACAGCCAGTCGCCTCAACTGAGGAGGCGTTGCCAACATTACCTGCACCAGTAACCGTAGCGGCGCAACCCGTATTGCCAACATCATCAAATACAGGTTCACCGCCAACATTACCGGCATCGGCAAACACGGGATCGCAAGCAGTATTACCTGCATCACCAGATAGTGGTTCACATCCAACGCTGCCTGTCTCTCCAGACCATGGTTCACTGCCAACCTTGGTTTCAGTAACCACTCAGGCGCAGAACCAGACTGTTACTGCTATCCCCGCTGCCAGCACCGTTCCTGCACAGGGCTTGGTGGTCAATCCGGTGGTACAGCCGGGCACACCGCCTAGCCCACGGATTGAAACGGCGGCAGTGTATACCGATGAGAGTAAATTTATCGGTTCGGCCTACTTTATGGACCGCTTGAACCTTAAACCGGACTACGACTATAAATTCCTTGGCGATGCGGCTTTTGATACTCGCTATGTCAGCAATGCGGTGCTTAACCGCACCGGCCAGCGTTATGTCGGCGGCACGGGATCTGACCTGCAACAGATGCAGTACTTAATCGACAACGCTGCGGCGCAACAGGCCGGGTTGGGTCTGCAATTGGGCGTTAGCCTGACGCCGGAACAAGTTGCAGCATTGACCAAAAGTATCGTCTGGTGGGAAAAAACCGATATCAACGGCCAGACGGTGCTTGCGCCAAAGCTCTATCTTTCTGCTAACGATACTCATGCAGTTACCGGTAGCGTGATCTCCGGCAGCACGGTGAATCTGGATGCCGGACATATCCTCAACGCAGGCAGCACTATCCAGGCTGAAACCCTGTTGACCGCTAACAGCCGCAGCACATTGGATAACCTGAATGCCGGTTTGATCTCCTCTAACGGCAACCTGCAACTGAGCGCGCTGGGCGATATCAACAATATTGGCTCGTCGATTAGCGGCCAAACGGTGGCATTGACCTCGATTGGCGGCAGCATCAATAACCTGACTCAGGCACAGCAGTGGACGGCTGCGCCGGGTATTGGCTTGGGTAACAATACGCAACTGACCTTTAGCTCCACGTTGCTTGGTGATGTGGCGAGTATTTCGGCCAGCAAAGGGCTGTCGCTGACCGCCAATAACGACATTAATAACATCGGTGCCAAACTGGCGGCAGGTGGCGACCTGCAATTGGTGGCGCTTAACGATATCAATATCAAAGGCAATGTTCTTACCGACGACAAAACGACCCGAAATAGCAGTTGGCAGAGCATTGCCAGCCAGACTAGTGATGTCAGTGCGGGCGGTGCGCTGAAGGCTAACGCCGGACATGATCTCAATGTTGCTGGCAGCGCCATCGCCGCAAAAGGCGACGCGATGCTTGCCGCTATCAACGACATCAACTTTACGACGATGGACAAGAGCAGCCATCAAAGTAACGGTAATAACCGCACTGATGATAACAATGCGACTCGCAGCGCGGTAAGCAGCGGCGGCAACCTGACGATTAATGCCGGGCGCGATCTTAATTCGTTAGCCGCGCAGTTGACCTCAGATCTTAATATGTCACTCGGCGCGGGGCGCGACGTCAATCTGGCTGCGCAGCAGAGCAGCACGTACAGCGAAAACCACGGCAATAACAGCGTCAGTATCCGTGAAAATATCGGCCAGCAAGGCACTGATATCGCCAGCGGCGGCAGCACCAGTATTGTGGCGGGGCGAGATATCACTGCTCAGGCCGCGCAGGTTGAAGCCAAAGGCGATCTGGCATTAAACGCCGGTCATGATATCAACCTTACCACGGCTCAAGAGAGCCAATATAGTTACGACGAAGAGACCAAAACCAAAAAAGGCTTCTTGTCTAAAACCACCACGCATACGGTGAAAGAGGACTATGCGACCACCGAGAAAGGCACGCAGCTTAGCGGTGACAATGTGTCGATGGTTGCCGGTCAGGATATCGCGGTCAAAGGCTCGTCCGTTGTTGGCGATGGCAATGTCACGCTGAAAGCAGGGGGCAACCTCGACATTACGGCGGCAACCGAGGAGCAGTCTAGCTATCGTCTGGATGAAAAGAAAAAATCCGGCATGTTCAGCGGCGGTGGCTTGGGTATCACCATTGGCAGTACCTCATCACGCCAGCAGATTAATCAAGATGGCACCACACAAAGCCAGAGTGCCAGCACCGTGGGCAGTACCGGTGGCAACGTTAACCTGATTGCCGGCGATAAGCTCCATATTGGTGGTTCCGATACTATCGCCAAAAACGATCTGAATGTTGTCGGTGGTGCCGTCACCATTGATCCGGGCAACGATATGCTGACGCGTAAGCAGATCTACGAGCAGAAAAAGAGCGGGTTGACCGTATCCATTTCCAGCCCGGTAACTGATGCATTAGTTGCGCTAAATGATATCGCTCAACAAGCCTCACAAACGGGCGATGATCGCATGAAAGCCTTGGCTGGGGTGCAAGTCGCTAACCTGGCGTGGATGTTTTCGATGAATGGCACTGCGACTCAGGCAGGGCAACTGCTACAAGGTAAAGCCGATGCTAATTTAGTGCAGGTGCAGATTAACCTCGGATCGAGCAAGAGTACTTCCACTTCAGAACTGACCCAAAATCAGGTGACCGGCAGCACGCTAAGTGGCGGGCACAATGTCGCTATCGTTGCGACCGGCAATAACGGCCAGAGCGGTGATATTACCGTGACTGGCAGCGGTATCACCGGTAATAGCGTTACTTTAGCCGCACAAAACGATCTGCTGTTGCAGGCTGCTGCTAATAACAGTTCTCAACATTCAAGTAATAGCGCCAGCGGCTGGAGCGGCGGCGTACATTTCTCGGTTGGGAAAGACACTGGTTTCGGTGTACAAGCCAGCGGTTATCTGTCGAAAGGTTCGTCAGACGGTAATACTACCGATTACGTGAACTCGCGTATTAACGGCAAAGACCTTCTGACCCTCAACAGTGGCAACGACACCGTGCTGTCTGGCGCTCAGGCCATCGGCGATAAAATTGTCGCCAATGTTGGGCATGACCTGACCATCACTAGCCTGCAGGATCTCGACAACTATAAGAGCCAGCAGATGAGTGCCAGCGGCGGAGCCAGCCTGACCATTGGTTCAATGACCGGCTCGGCATCGCTTAGCGTCAGTAAATCGAAAGCCAGCAGTGAATACGCCAGCGTCGGCGACCAAAGCGGCTTGTTCGCCGGTAATCAGGGCTTTGACATCAATGTAGGCAACCACACCCAGCTTAACGGCGCGGTGATCGCCTCAACGGCGGAGGCGGCCAACAATAGCTTGTCGACCGGCACGCTGGGCTGGCGTGATATTGAAAATAAAGCGGATTATAAATCCAACACAGTCGGCATAAGCGGCGGTTACGCTAAAGGGCAGGACGATAACAAAGAGGCAACTCATGCTGGAGGCGCGTTACCCGTCTCGATTAACCGCAGTGGCAGTGCATCGGGTACCACGTATTCAGCGATTGCTGATGGTACGTTGACCGTACGTAATCAAGAACAGCAGGCTCAGGACATCAGTACATTAAGTCACGATACCGAGAATGCTAATGGTCATATCAGTAAAATTTTCGACAAGGATAAAATAGAACAAGATCAGGCATTTTCTCAGGCGCTTGGCGATGCTGCGATACAGACGATCAATAACATTGGTCAACAGATGCAGCTCAATGCCCGGGAAGATGCCTACAATAAACTTGCTGGAAATGAGCAATTCCTCAAGGCCTCGGCGGAGGAACAGGCAAGAATGATTAATGCCGATCCTGATTATATCAAGGCACAAAAATCATTCGCTATCGGCAGCCCATTCTGGACGGCGGGCACAGCAATCTCCGGTGCTTTAGCTGGACTGGCTGGTGGCAACACAAGTCAAATGTTAGCCGGTGGATTAGCGCCATACCTTGCGCTGGCGGTGAAAAAAGCCACGACTGACGAAAATAATAATGTCAACATGCCAGCCAATATCGCAGGTCATGCATTGGCGGGAGCCGTGGTTGCCTATCTGCAAGGCGGTTCAGTTGCCGGAGGCGCAGTAGGAGCTGCTGGCGGTGAGCTGGCCGCTCACGCTATCATGGCCGAGCTTTATCCAAACAGCACCGTAGATAGCCTGACCAGCGAGCAAAAAGCCAATATCAGCGCACTCAGCACGCTGGCTGGCGCACTGGCCGGTGGTGTAGCCGGAAACTCCAGTAATGCTATTGGCTCAGGAGCTGTTGCTGGCAAGGTTGCGGTTGAGAATAATGCGCTGAATGCCATTGTTCAGGGTGGGAGGCTGGCGGTGCAGGGCTGTGCTGAAGTAGCCGCCTGCCGTAACGCACTGGTTGAGAAGGGTCTGGGTGCACTGCTGGGTATCGGAGCAGCGAAAACGGCACTGGATAATATCTCGTCGACTGAACGGGATTACGTCTTTAGTGTGGCGATGTCTGGTAAGGCCGATCTGATAGAGAAACTGACACCAGAGCAACGTGCTGCCTATGACTATATGGTAGGGCAGGATCAGAAAGGTTTAATCACCATCTTCCCGCAGCCGGACAGAGATCTGACGGGTGGTAAGTTGGTCACTCCGGCTCATGATCAGAGCAAGGGAACAACGCTGGAGACGCCGGATCAGCATGATCGGAATGGAGCCAGCCATACCGGGAATACCAGCAGTGCGCCGGATACAGGCGGAAATAGCACGGTAACGCCGATCCCGGACGGGCCGAGCAAGGATGACTTGGCTTATACACAATCGGGAAATCGTATTGAAACAACCCTTAAGCCTGAAAAAAATTGGGAAAGTGCGAGAAATAAAGCATTAGATATTGTGGGTAACTTGGGCGCTGATTCTAAGCCTGTCATTGGCCGGTTAGAGGTGAGTGCAGGAAATGGAAAAGTAATAGGACGACAATCCGGTGATGGTAAAGTTGGTTGGCGCGTTGACTATGATCCTGAAAAGGGTACCCATATCAATATATGGGATTATTCTCAAGGAAAAGGCCCAGGGAAAGCAATTAAGCAAGTTATACCTTTTGAAGGTAATGAGAAATCCTTTGAAACGATATTAAAACAGCTAAACAGGTAGAGAAAATGACTTTGTTCGATGAGTGTCGAGAAGCACTGAGTGCTGATTTTGATATAGTTGAGGGACAGAGTAAACAGGAAGCTATGGATATTTTAAATAAATATCCGTTCACGAAAGGGAGTGTTACCTGGTCAGAAATTAAGCATTTAGATTATGAGAATATCGATGCTCTATTGAGCATAAATACAATGAGGAATGATTATGTATTTGTTTTTGCAGATGATGCAAGCATTCCAATTTTTAAGTCAAAATTAAGCTTAATTGTTGAGAATATTTATGATGTTACAGCCCTATCACCAAAAATATTTATTTTTAATGACAAGTTGATAATGCAGCCTTTATTCCCTACTGATATATTCCGTGTAGGAATATACGAGTAAACTGAAAAGTAAGATCTCGGCCGTCGAGCCGGGATTTTACTTTATATACCAGTCAGTTACCGTTCTGCTTCTGCGGCTTACTGATCACCTCGATCAGCTCCGTGACCTGGCGCTGCTTGCGGGTGGAGAGCTTACAGACCTTCTTCAGGGCCTCTATCAGTTCCGGCTCTGGCTCCTGCGCGGTCAGCACCAGACAGCCCGGCATCACCCGCACCTTCAGCGCCGCCCCGGTCTCAAATCCCGCATCGTTCAGCCAGCCGCCCTTCAGGGTGATGGCGGTGGCTTTGTTATGGGTCTTCCAGTCGCGGATATATCCCACGGTGTAGCGACGGGTTTTTAGTGCCGGGGCTTCAGTTGTAACAACTTCTGGCTTAGTATCGTGTTCAGCCATAATCAACTCCTTGCGTTGGTTGTGGTTAGCGGGGTTGGGATGCTCGTAACACCTCAGCCCCGCGTTAAATAAATTATCCCTTCTCTTTAGCTGTCGTTTTACCGACCTGCTCTACAGCCTGCGTGACCTGACTCTTGACAATCATCGCATCTAGTACCGCTTTAGCGACTTCGCGATCCTCTTCCGGCATGGCGGCCACTGCCTCAAAACGCAGCTTCATATCATCTTCCGGTTCACGTTCTCCGGGTTCAAACAGTAAAAAATCAGAGGTGACGTGGAGAATAATCTTCTGGGTGGAACTGAAGATACTCAGACGAAATTTGTGCAAGAGCATGGTAAGGATGTGTTGTCCTGCTCGACGGACCCTGATTCGGAGTCTTGTCATCATGGTCAGGCGATGCAGGATGCGTTAACGGTAACGATACCGGCAGGCCTTGGCGGTGGTTTTCTTGCTGCTGCGACGCCAGAAATAGCGGCGATGCTGAAAGCAGGATTAAACGTTTGTACTGGTAACGTAGCGGTATGTGTCAATAATATTGGGCTCCAGTCATCAGAAGTTATCGTACCCGGTGGTGTTGGAGCTGGAGGAGCGATAGGTATTGGTAAAACAGCGGCAGAAGCGGCGGCTGCGAAGGCCGAGTCTGTGGCGGCTAGTAATCCTGTCTGGAAAGGTTCAGTCGTTCAATCAAGGGTTAATCTCAGAAACGGTGATGGGTCAACAGGTACTGGACTGGAATATGCTTGGAAAAAACATGGCGGTGAGTGGGATCTAATAAATCTCATTTTACTGTCACTAAGGATGAACTAAAAACTATTTTACAGTCAGATACTGTTGTTAAGACATCTGTACAGTATTCCCCTTCGACAGGTAACTATATTCGTACTGTAGATATGGGGAAAAATATCGGTGTTGATGCAATGAATAGCAATACTTCAACATCAATAATGACAGTTATTACTGATAAAAAAGGTAACTTAGTCAATACATTACCCTGGTAAAACTGTGGTGAGATAACTTTATGTTTATTATATATTTATGGGATAAAGATAGAGGCGAGAGCATTACTTCATTAAAAGATTTTACGGGGAATGAGAATTTTTTAATTACAAGTGATAGCTATAAATATCCATTACTATCAGAGTTATCTAACTGTGATATGGAGCTTTTTAGTGACAGACAACTAGCGAGTCTCCGTGGAGAAATTGAAAGCTTGATGGAAGAACAGTCATTAGACCAAAGCATCTATGATTATTTATCATCGGTGATTGATTTGAATTTTCATGCTGAAAGCAACAATAAAAGCATATTATTTTCACCTTTCTGATAACAAAGAACCCGGCAACTTCGCCGGGATCTTACTTTAGTAACCAGCCAGTTATCCCTTCTTCTCAGCCCGCTTCTGCGGCGTCGCCACCACCTATATAAACTCGGTGATCTACCGCTGCTTGCGAGTTGAAAGCTTGCAGACCTTGAGCAGTGTCTGCATCACCTCGGGTTCCTGTTTCGTCTCTTGCACGGTGATAATCAAACAGCCTTGCAGCACCTGAACGTTAACTGGCGTACCGGTATCAAACCTCGGTCTTCAAGCCAGCCGCTTTTTAGGGAAACGAGGATGTCTGACACTTTACTAGCCGAATTGGCTCTGCCATCGCCGGTGCCAGCGGTGTGCGGCAGCAAGCGAAGCCGCCGCCAATATCATCGCCGCCGAACTCTATCCCGGCAAAAAAATTGATGAGTTAACCAGCGAACAAAAAGGCAATATCAGTGCGCTCAGCACCATGGCCGTAGGTTTGGCCGGTGGTGTAGCCGGAAACTCCAGTAATGCTATTGGCTCAGGGGTTGTTGCTGGCAAGGTGGCGGTGGAGAATAACGCGCTGAATTCTCAAGGCGAGAAACAACGTCAGGATGCGAAGTGGTCTCTACCGTACCTGGAAGGGAAGAAAAAAGAAGATGCAAAGAAACTGGTAGCTGAACTAGACGAGAAGAGCAGAGCGTTTGATGTTGCACTGGGCGCAGCCTGCCAGAATCTGTCATCTGCGGCATGCAATGGAATGCGTCAGGAACTGGCGTCCATGGCGAAGAGCTACGAAAAACAGCTTGACGGTCAATATATTGGTAACATGCGCAGTGTCTATCAAGATGGTGCAAAGCAGGTTGATGCTCAGATGTGGCAATATGCTACAGCGGATGCGAAAGCGGAGCGTGAAGCAAACGTCACAAGGCTCGCAGAAAACTGGGGAGTAAGCCGGGAAACGGCAGACAAGTTGTATACTACAATGGCCGGAATACATACTGCTGCGGCGATTGGTGGTGCAGTTTATGGGATGAAGGGGGTTCAGGAACCCGGCGCGGCACCGTCTAAACCAGTTGGTAATGATGCAATTAAAGAATCTGCTACATCTGGAAGATCACCAGCACCGGCACCGGGAAATCTTGCTGGTGATGAAGAGGCTGGAGTCTGGTCACAATACGATAAGTATCGTAAGGATCAATACAATTGGAACTGGCCGGAAAAATTAGGTTTTGCGGAAGAGCCGATTAAGACAATTCTTCCTGTAGGAACCCGTTTGGATAGATATGGTGAGCCTGGTGGGTCATTCTTGGCTCCCAAAGGAACACCTTATGGAGAAAGAGTACTGGCTCCAGGTGCAAAAGCTGAGAAATATTACGAACACGAAGTTTTGAAGCCATTGCCTGTGATGCAGGGAAAAATAGCCCCTGCTTTTGGTGAGCCTGGGGGGGTATTCAGATATTGCCCAATATGAAAGAAAGGGTAAATGTAGATTGGCTTATTAAAAACGAATATATCCGAGAGGTTCATTAATATGTTGCTTAGCATTAACGAAATTCAGAAAGAAGTTGATAAGCTAGTTTTAAAAATTGGTTATCCACCTCATTCTATAAATGTTTTTTCCGCTCCGACTAATGATGGTACTCCTTATATTTCGTTTGAAAATGAAATGTATAACTATGTTTCCTCGGAAAGAGGATACGAATTCTCAAGAAAGATCACAAAATCAATTGATGAACTCCTTTATTGGATTACTTCAAGTTTTGTGTCGCATATATCGTTTCAATACGAACTTGAACATCGTATTCCTGGACGAGATGGCCGTCGTGTGGCATTTCCTATGATTATTTCACTTATGGCAAAAATGAATAAAGAGTGGGAAATTAAAGCACAAAAGGAGATTGATAAGACACTCTCTAACGCACCTTACGATGATAGTCTTTATTTATACATTTGAGACTATAATTAAAATTTTGTAATTACCTGTTTTTGATATGTTCACTCTAGTAACGGGGACAGGCAAATTATCGTGGAGAATAATCTTCTGGGTGGAGCTGAAGATACTTAGACGAAATTTGTGCAAGAGCATGGCAAGGATGTGCTGTCTTGCTCGACTGATCCAGATTCGGAGTCTTGTCATCGTGGTCAGGCTGTTAATAAGGCCATAGCTGTTGCATTAGGTGCAGGTGCTGCAGGCGGTACAGCAATAGCTGTAACTCCAGAAATTATCTCGATAGCACAGGCGGCTATGGGAGCCTGCAACTCAAATCCAGTACAGTGTGTCAACGAGGTCGCTATCTGGGCGGCCGAGATGAGTATGGGGGATGCGTTGCCGGTTGGTTTTGGGGTTATAGCTACCAGGAAAATTACCAAAGAGCAACTGACACAGCTAGCTGAAATGAAAGCGATCATTGCCGTTGATAAGCAGACTGGTAACAGAGTTACCAAGGAGTCTCTTGAGACAATAGCTGTGGAGGCTAATACGGCGAAGAATACCGGAAAAAGCACGATCGGTTCTTTAACTGGTCAGCCAACAAAATTCCCGCCTAATGCAGCAGCAGAGGAAATTCGTTCATTAACCAGAGAAAATGAAAGTGCTAGTATTTTGTCAAAGTCTGGTTATCACGTTGAACAAAAATCCTGTTACGCCCGGTGTTCAGAATCCTGATTATAAAATAAATGGTGAGATATTCGATAATTATGCACCGAAATCAGGAAGTGTGAGAAATATCTGGAGTGAAGTTAAGGGTAAAATAGATGAAGGTCAAACAACGAACGTCGTTATTAATATATCTGATACACCTGCCACTATGGATTCTTTAAAAAATTAATTTAATCAATGGCCTATGCTTGGTTTGGATAAGATCATTGTGATTGATAAGTCAGGAAATATTACTAGGTTGAAATGAGAATAATATGGCTATCAATTTGACGTGTTACTCAAAAATATGTGTATCTGATTTACAGGATAAGATAGATGCATTGACTAAAAAACACTCGGAAATTTTTCCAGATCATTATGTTCTATATAAGGTTAGAAAACCTGATGAAATACAAAAGGAAATATCGAATGAGTTTGGCCTTGATCCAAGTTCTTTTTTTCGGATAGCTTTGGTTGATAAGTCATTGCAGGTATCAACATTAAACGTTGCTGATATGTTAAGAGAGGAATTAGGTAAGGACTCGATAATTGTTCTCTTTGAAGGTGAATCCTTAATTTAAATAATAGATCCCGGCAACTTCGCCGGGATTTTACTTTATAAACCAGTCAGTTACCCCTTCCTCTCAGCCCGCTTCTGTGGAGCCGCAATCACCTGGATAAACTCGGTTATCTGCCGTTGCTTGCGGGCTGAAAGCTTGCAGACCTTGCGCAGTGTCTGCATCACTTCGGGTTCCTGCTCTGGCTCTTGCACGGTGATAATCAGGCTGCCTTGCAGCACCCGAACACTGGCGACAGTACCGCGAATGTATTAGCAGGGAAAATGTGGTTGATAATAACCACCTCAGCACGGGTGAGAAATTTACGCTGCGTCCTGTCTGGGAAAAAACCGCCTTACTTCTCTCTAGATTGAGATTTCCACATTGAAGCATACCGGCCATTACACTCAAGTAAGTCCATATGAGATCCCCTCTCAACAATCTGTCCATCTGCAAGCACCAGAATTTCGTCAGCGTCCACAACAGTTGAAAGTCGGTGGGCAATAATCATTGTCGTATGGTTAAGGCTGATTTCACGCAGGCTGATCTGAATTTCGCGCTCTGTCGCGGTATCAAGTGCGCTGGTAGCCTCGTCGAATATCAAGATTTGGGGATGCTTAAGAATGGCTCTGGCGATTGCCACTCTCTGTTTTTCACCCCCCGAAAGCTTCAGCCCACGTTCTCCAACCCGACTGTTATAGCCATCGGGTAGACCCTGGATAAAATTATCTATCCGGGCAATTTTGGCCGCTTTCTCAATATCTTCCTGAGTTGAATCTAGCTTGCCATAGGCGATGTTGTATCTGATGGTGTCGTTAAACAGAACCGTGTCCTGAGGAACGATACCAATAGCGGCGTGAAGAGAGGATTGAGTGATGTTCCTTATATCCTGCCCATCTATACGGATAGCTCCGCTCGTAACGTCGAAGAACCGAAACAGAAGCCTTGAGAGCGTTGACTTGCCAGCGCCCGTTGCTCCTACAATCGCAACAGTATTACCTACGGGAATATTGAAGCTTATTCCATTAAGAATTTGCCTGCGGCCATCATAGCTGAACTGCACATCGTCAAACTCAATCTGGCTGGCAATATTGTCGAGTTTAGGAGCATCCTTCCGGTCAGTCACTTCTACAGGGGTATTCAGAAGAGTCAGCATATCTTCCATATCAATCAGAGCCTGACGGATTTCCCGGTACATCAAGCCGAAGAAATTCAGAGGCTGATAAAGTTGCAGAATATAGGCATTGACCATCACAAGGTCACCCGCGCTCATTTCACCTGCTCTTATCCCTCTGGCGGCCATAAGCATCACGGCAATCAGGCCGGCTGAAATAATAAAAGTCTGACCGATACTCAGAAGCGAAAATGTCGATTCATTTTTCACGGCCGCCTGTTGGTGTTTATGCAGGGAAAGATCAAGCCTTTGAGCTTCATGTTCCTCATTACCGAAATATTTGACCGTTTCGTAATTCAAGAGGCTATCTATCGACCTGCTGCTTGCTTCGGCACTGGCTTCATTAAGTAACCGACGAAAGCGAGTTCGCCAGCTGCTCATCAATATTGTAAAGCCCGCATAAGTGATAACGGTGCCCAGCGTCATCAGACTGATACCTGCACCAAAGTGGTACCAGAGGATCCCACAAACAATGGTGACCTCAAGCGCTATCGGCACGAGCGAGAAAAGTACTCTCGACAGAATGACGGAAATACCTTGTGTCCCCCTTTCTATAACTCGCGAAAGGCCGCCTGTTTTGCGATCAAGATGGAATCTCAGACTTAGCTGGTGTAACTGGCGGAACACTCGCAATCCTATCTGGCGTATGGCATTTCCACTCACCCGTACGAACAGAATATTGCGTAATTCATCAAATACGGTGACCATCAGCCTGGCACAACCGTAGGCAAAGATTATTCCGACTGGTACGGATATGAGAGAATTATCACCGCTGAAATGATCAACCAGAACCTTATAGGTAAGCGGTATAAAAGAAATGATAATTTTCGCGATGAAAAGACATAACAATGAGCAGATGACCGCACGACGCAACCTCGGGGCATCCTTAGGCCACAGGTAAGGTAACAAATCGCGAGCAATTCTTATGTGACTCATGATGATTCCTTGTTAAGCAAATAAATATCAATTGGTTATATTTATTTTGGTTTGGATGCATGAGACCGGATCTGTCAGCCCTCCGATACCACCTTGCATAGAAAACATGAAACATCACCTACTTATAATGAAATATTACGACGATATCCTGCGGACGGTTGCTGTGCGGTGGGCATAAAATTTGTACGCTAATTGTGGGGCAGAATCTTCGGGCGTAGAGTAAACCGCCCGAAGAAAGGCCATCAGACTCCCCAGCGGTGAAGCTCTCGGTGGATAAAAGCCTCTAGTGAGCCGGGGTTTACGCCAGTAAGGCTGTTAACGCCGCCAGTAGTACGATCTTCTGCCCCTGACATAATCTCCCCGTCCATTGCGGCCAGAATTTGGGCATAGTTTTCATCCAGCCCGTTGTGTTGTAACCGTTTAGACAACTCGCTGATGGTCAGATTCGTGTGGCTAATTTTTTTACCCAACGCCTGACTGAGCGCTGCCGCAACGTCGGCGTAGCTGAGTGCTTGCGGGCCGGTGAGAATAAAATCTCTATTCATAACCTTATCGGAAGTTAAGGCTGAGACGGCAGCACGAGCGATATCAAGCGCATCAATAAAGCCTACTTTGCCGTCGCCAGTGGCTGAATAAAGGGTGTGTTCTGCTTTTATCGATGTGAGATGCCGCTGTTCATAAAAATTCTGCATAAACCATGTCGGGCGCAACACCACCCATTCCGGCGCGTTAGCCACCAGCCATGTGTGAATTTTGCCCATCATCGGTGCACCGGCCTCCAACGATGAAGCGCTGAGCAAGACAAAACGCTGAACGCCTTTTCGCAGTGCAATTTCGAGTAGAGGAAGGACCACGGTGCCATGATCGCTGGTGTTGGTGGGGGCAACGATATACAAGGCCTTCACGTTGTTAAAGGCAGCGTCGGCCAAATCCGGGCGCATCCAGTCAAAAGTAACTTCATTATCCGATACAGGATGGCGGGTAGCGATTTGATAAGCAAAGCCTTTTTGTGTCAATAACTCCCCGATCAATGTGCCGGTTTTACCCTTACCTCCGGTGAGCAGGATATTATTCGGCATGACTTTCACCTTCCTGTTGATGAGTGGATTGTAGCGCCAGTGGGTTCCAGTAATCGGAATAGCGCACGATGAGCCGCTCTTTAATTTCAATGACGGAAATGTAGCGCTGATGGTAAGGCTGACCAGTTTTATTCAGCCGCCCTGTACCGCTGAATTCCAGCACGGCGGTATTGCCTTCCAGTGCTAAAACGCAACGCTGCAGCGTCATGGAATCAAGACTAATAAGGCCGGAAACCGAAAGCAGATAATCTGCCAGAGCCTGTTTGCCATTAACGGCCTGCACTCCATCTGGCAAGGCATAGGGGAACTCAAAAACCACATTTTCCGCCATCATATCGAGAAGTAATTTAGCGTTTGGGTCGAGTAGCGAGCTGAGTGTCTGACGCAGAAGGGAGGTTAGTTGAGGAAAAAGATCTTCATTTAGGGACATATCTATTTACTCCTTATGGTCGGAACAGTATCGTTCCGACCATATTATCTGGAGTTTTGGATGGAACGCAAGAGTGTCGACCAAATGAAGCTAAGAAAACCAAGTGGCGCAGCCGTTATGCGCGATGATTTAACGGCAGCATTATTCCGTGCATTGTTCGAAGAGTGGGCAGCAATGGGCTACAACGGCATTAGCCTGGAACGCGTTGCTATCCGTGCCGGAGCGGGGAAAGGGGCGATTTATCGCAGATGGCCATCGAAGCTGGCATTCTCTAAAGAAGCGTTTGAAGCGGTGCAAATTAAGTTGACAGATACTGCCGATCAAGGCTCTTTAGTGGCCGATCTTCATGGCTATCTGAAAATGATGCAAAAAGTACTCAGACACCGGCTAGTGAAACGTATTTTGCCCGATCTTTATGCAGAAAAGGCCCGATCTGGTGAAACAGCGCCATTGCTGGAACGTATGGCTTATCTGCGTCGCGAGCAGGGATACGGGATCATCGAACGTGCAATAGCGCGCAGTGAGTTACCCGCGACAATTCAATATGAACTTGCTCTGGATATTATTCCTTCCGGTCTTTATTGGCGGATGGCGATGCGAGGTAAATCATTGAATCCAAAAGATACAGCCTTACTGGTTTCTGCCATTGTTGCAGCATTGAAAGTGTTGTAGCAGACCCGCAGCTTTACTCCAACCTAATACGCGATAAACGCCCGTAATACAGCGATAGTGCGCCCATTACGGGCGTTTATCGCGATAGCTACTCAAAGTGCCCCTTGTTGCGCTTCAACTTCGTTGCATCACCCTACCAAATAGGCGTAGCCAACAATAAATTTGCGATGTGCACGCGATTAAATCGTTTCAATTCTTTGATGATCGTATATCATCCCTTAAAGGTGCATATTAAATGCATCTTTAAGATGTAACGACTCACAATATTTTGCATAAAGAAGGTTAATGTGATGATGAGCAAAATGGTAAAGAACACCCTGTTAGCGACTGGCCTGGCATTCTGCGCGCTAAGCGTTAATGCTGCGCAACAAGAGGTTTTTAAAGCACATTTAACGGCAGTGAATGCCGATAAGATCGGATCTTCTCCCGTTGGTGATGCCACTTTTAAGGTTGAGGGCGATAAATTGGTTGTGCATATCAAAATGACGCATACACCGCCTGGTATCATCCATTGGGAGCATTTCCACGGTTATCCAGATGGTAAAGATGCCACTTGTGTCACCCCTAAGCAGGACGCAAATGGTGATGGTTACATAGATTTAATTGAGACAGGGGCTGTTTCAGGAACGACGATGGTGCCATTCAACGATGCGCCACATGAAATGAATATCCCGACGGATACTTATCCTCGCGCTGATAAACATGGCAACTACGAATATACCAAAGTGGTTCCACTTGCTGCGCTTGAGAAGAAATTTGGTGAAGTGTTTAAAGGCGGAAAAATCGATTTAGATAAGCGTGTTCTTTATGTACACGGCGTACCTGAAAATACAAAACTACCGGCCACCGTTGCTGGAGAAGTTGCGAGCTATTCTACCAATACCACCTTGCCAATTGCTTGTGGGAAGATTGAACGAGTTAAATAACCGTGCCGATACAGAGGTTACTTCAAGGATGACGGGTATATACTGATACGAGAGCTTATGTTCCTGTAACATAAGCTCTCGATATTAAGAGCATTTTTATGATAAATATGTGTCTTGAGGTCACTCAACGCTGCCCAGGATTCACCAACGCCGTCAAAACATGATCCTGCCATTTCCCCGCGATAAACAGATAAGACTTTGCATAACCTTCTTGTTCAAACTCTAACCGTTGTAACAGTCTTTGACTTTTTAGATTTTCTGGTTGATAGCAGGCAATAATCCGATGTATTCCCTGGTCTTCGAACATGAATCGAATACCTATTTGCAATGCTCGGGTCATTATCCCCATTCCCTGTGCTTCCTCTGCCAACGAATAGCCCAAATAACAAGATTGAAAATTGCCGCGGGTGATGCCAGTAAAGTTAAAAATACCCAGCAATTCGTCATCTTCAATGCTGAAAATACCGAAGTAAAATGCAGTGCCATTTTGATCTTCGAGCCAAATGTTGCTCAGGCGAGTGCGGTAGTCTACTTGGTATACCGGTTCCCAAGGAGCCAGATGTGACGCATTAGAAAGATAGTAGTTTTCAAATGCCGCGAGGTCATTAAGCGAAAGCTTTCTTAAATAATTTTGGTTTTCACGTGGATCTATTTTCAGCATATCAGGCACCCGCAGGACTCAGTATCAGGCTAGGAAGAGTGTTAACTGAGTGGCGTAGAATATGCCGCAGGTACCTGGTGTTTTTCAGCGAAAATAGATGAAGAATTATTTCTGGTCGGTATTGCTTTATCGACGGTTTTTGGGCTCATTAACTCTCTAGATCTTGCGGGTTTATCAGGGAAGTTAAAATATGATCCTGCCATTTTCCGGCTATTTTCAGGTAGGATTTTGCGTAGCCTTCTTGTCCAAATCCTAACCTTTGCAACACTTGCTCACTTTTTACATTGTGAGGAATATAGCTGGCCATAATCCGGTGCAGTTTTTGCTCGGTAAACATAAAGTGAATCCCAGCCTGTAACGCTAGCGTCATTACGCCTTTACCTTGCGCATGTTGCGCCAGTGAATAGCCTAAATGGCAAGCTTGGAATGGGCCGCGCGCCACGCCAGTGAAGTTACAAGCCCCGATCATTTCATCGCTAGGTTGCGCAAAAATACCAAATTGAAAGGCCACGCCTTGTTGTGCATCGGCGAGCATATTATTAAGGCGTTGGCGGATTTGCGGCGTGCTATAAAAATCTTCACTGCGCAGAGGCTCCCAAGGAGCGAGATGAGCAGCGTTAGTGTGAAAGTATTGCTCAACGGTGACTGTATCTACTGGTGATAGAATTTTTAAATATGTCTGGGTATTGAGGATATTTATTTTAAACATGATGTAATGCCAGCTTCTATTGTGAATAAAGTACATTAATAGCGGTTGTAGCTAAAAAATCTGCAACACGATTTGATCCTAAGATTGAGTACCTAACGTCTTTCCAGTTCAAATCCACACAACTCAATAAGTAGCTGTTCCCCGGCAGGCCATTCGCCGAAGCCAGCTGCGGTATGAATATGGCCTGCGCCGGGGATTTCAATCAGCTTGCTGCTGGCCCAGTTATTGGCAAATATTTTAGCCCGTTCAACGCACAGATAAGGATCGTTATCGCTGTAAACCAGTGTGGTAGGGAAGGGGAATGGTGTTAGTGCCACCGGGCGTTGTACCTGAATAGCCAGCGGTGCTGAAGCGGCATCGACATCTGCGGGAGCCACTAATAATGCGCCCTTCACTCGAGGTGAAAAATGGTGTTCTGACCATTGAGCGATCGTCATCGCCCCGCAGCTGTGACCTACCAAAAAGAGTTCGCCTGTTGTTGCCGCTATGGTTTTCTCTAACCCAGCAATCCAGTGACTTCTTACTGGATTATCCCACTCAAGCTGATCGACCCTGACCACATTTTTAAATTTTCTTTCTATATAAGACTGCCAGTGTTCCGGGCCAGAATTGGTATAGCCAGGAACCAGAATGATTGTGCCGGACATAGTGGATATCTCTTGTTTTTAGAATGGTGATGAAATGATTAATTACCGTAGTAGAGTGGATGCCACATGAATAATAACCCAAGAAAGTGAATGATGAGGTTATTATCCATCGGAATAATTGGAAGTAGTCATTTGCCATTTTCGCTGTAAAAATAGGCTACACTTCGCGCGATATCATTTTAAAAAGGATTTTTGTTATGTGGTTTACCCTTGCTGGTTCACTGTTCTTATTGCCAATTAAGAAGACTCTCTCGCTGTTATTACTGATGATCGCCTTGGTTTGGGCGCTTTACTCAGGTGTGTTATTAGGGCCGGGCTTGGCCTATCTGCTGGTTTTTGCGGTACTTGCCTGTCTGCTATGGCGTTATCGTTCGTTATCAAGGTTTGCAGCGATAGCCGGAGAGTGTGTGCTGTTATTGGCAGCCGCGGCGCTATTTGTACATTTGGTCCCCGGCTTTAATAATCCTAAAGTACTTAATCAGGTTATCGCGGGCCCACATAGCGCGCCGTTCTCGATGTATTTCAATTTAGATAAGGCGTTAATTCCTTTTTTGTTAGTTGCGGCATTACCGAGTTTATGGCGGGCTAAAACCGGTATTAAGGGGCACAGATGGCAGTGGATTTTATTAGTATTGGCGATCCCGGCGCTGTTGCTTCTCGCCGTTGCGTTGGGCGGCTTACGTATTGAAGCGCATTGGCCAGAGTGGATTGGCAGCTTTATGCTGGCGAATGTGTTCTTTGTATCGCTCGCTGAAGAAGCGCTGTTTCGCGGTTACCTGCAACAACGCGTTAGCCAATGGTTAGGTAACTGGCCCGCGCTGCTTCTGGTCTCGGTAGTCTTTGGCTTAGCACACCTGCCCGGTGGATTATTAATGGTGATTTTCTCGCTGCTGGCGGGATTAATTTATGGTCTGGCGTGGATGCTCAGCGGACGACTGTGGGTAGCAACGTTATTCCACTTCGGCCTCAATTTATGTCATCTGTTACTGTTCACCTACCCGATTTATCGTGCCTAACTTGATGTGTACTGTGGTGTGGATGATCGCTTTAACATCGGCTACACCACCGTTGTGCTTTTCGTGATGTTACTCACTACCTTTCGGTGTATTGGTTCATTTCCGAACATAAAATTTCATCATTCTTTGCTGTCCTCCTCCCATTCACCCCTTAGTTAGTGGTTGCAATACCCACATAAAAATTAATACTATACCTCAATTATAAGGAGATGATTTATGCAAGCATCTGATTATTTGAGGGTTAAATTTCAAAGTGATAGGCAGCTATCTATCTATGCACAAAAAGGGATGAATGCTTATGTGACTGAAACCAAAAATACTCTCTCTAATATCTATTCTGGTATGGAAAGAGCGAGTTGGTACGCCTCCTGCTTAATACCTAAATATGGCGATGTATGCCATGAGCTAGTAACAGAAGAAAAGAGGATGGGACTTTCTATAGCCTCGATTTACAGATACCGAGATGTGATAGGACACATGTTATTTTTGTATTTTGAAATGGTAGTTAAAGACACCGAAAATGAAAACCAAGACGGCAAGGTTCAAAGTTTAACAAAGACTGTTTCTGGACATCTCGCTAACTCACAAACCGGAAAATCTGCAAGATTTGCAATTGCTTATGCACTGTCTACAGGTCTATCTACCTCTGGTATCGTATCCAATATCGTAGCTGAAAGGATCGCAAGAAAATCACCTTATGCCATATTGGCTTTGCAGATATTTGGTATTGATCAAAAAGCAGCAATGGCCGCACGTAAACTAAAGTTTCTTGATCCTCAATATTACTCAATTTTATATACGGCAGAATTAGAAATGCTTTACTACTTTGTCGAACCAGTACTAGAGGAAATGATTAAAAATGTACGAATGAAGCTAATTAATAACTTTGATGATCTTTATACACAAATGAAAGAGAAATATAATGTTTAAGAGTTTGATATCACTAATGCTCTCAGAAATTATATTCCCAATAGTTATTATACTGTCATGGGTTTTTTGTATATACATATTCCCATTCTATGGGGTTTTAATAGGTGCTATATCTGTAATATTTTGGATTGTGATTTTCGCAAAATATACATCAAAGTTTGATAAATACAAATAACATAAGGAGTTGTTAAAATGTCTACCCCTGCTTATCTATGGCTTACTGATGAAAACAATTCACCGATTGTAGGTGATTCCTTAGTTAGTGGTCGCATTGGTGCAATAGAAATAAAATCACTAACCCATAATGTTGCAATCCCTACAGATAGCCATACTGGGAGGCTGACAGGAACACGCGTGCATAGTCCTATTATGTTCCAAAAAGAATTTGATAGAGTAACCCCGCTTCTATACAAAGCGCTTAGCCAAGGCGCCACACTTAAATCTGCAACGATAAAAATGTATCAGATCGTCGATGCTGGCTTTGAATCTGAGTATTTTAACATCTTGTTAGAAAACGTTAAAATAACATCTATCACACCCGACCTGTACCCAGGAGTAATGACAGGGACACACTTAGAATCTATCATGCTACGTTATGAGTCCATCACTTGGAAACACGTTGATGGCAATATAATGTATAAAGACACATGGAATCAGAGAGTCACTGCGTAGAAAAAATAGTTACCTGACTTCACCCTAAGGTCTGTCCTTTGTATTCCCGCGATTTTGTAAGTACCCCGTCAAAACGGTCCATTCACTTTTAGAGATCTTCCGACATACTGATTATGTCCCCTGAGGAGATC
>NZ_JBMOUD010000016.1:0-103400 GCF_049319665.1 Rouxiella sp. Mn2063
ACCGGAAGAATACCGGCTGATGGCTGAAAACCCGGAAGTCTCAAAAAGTGCCTGGAACTAAAGCTGGGATACTTACACCATCACGAGTTGCCCAGCCTAACTGCGCCTTGCATGTCCGAGATAACTGGACATCCCATTCAAATGCCTGACCAGCTGTGCGGGATGGACCTTTCACCCATTCATTACCAAACCCATCGAAATACCTGACCTGCTCCCTGTTGATTAACATAGGAACATCCGCTCCTGGCACAGGGCTGCTGTTACAGCCCTGGCAACCTTAGACTTCAATCGACTCCGAGATCTCTAACGCATCATCGACCTCAATTCCCAGATAACGGACTGTGCTTTCCAGTTTCTTATGACCCAACAGAAGTTGGATCACCCTGAGATTCTTAGTTTTCTTGTAGATTAGGTAAGGTTTTGTTCTTCTCATGGAATGTGTGCTGTACAGCGAATCGTCGAGACCAAGCTTTGCTACCCACCCATGAAAAATTCGGTTGTATTGCCGGGTTGATATATGCTGGTCAGTACCGACCCGAGATCGGAACAAAAAGTCTTGACTGTGCAAATTGCCAAGCTTTATCAATTCAGTAACAGCTTCTTTTGTCCGTTTGGTTATCTCAAATTGGACAGGGCTACCGGTTTTTTGTTGAAACACCGTTGCTCTGCTTGAAACAGAGCTACCATATGCAACATCAGATACTTTGAGTTTTACCAGATCACAGCCTCGTAGCTTACTGTCCAGGGCCATATTGAACAGAGCCAAATCACGCGTTTTACCTTCAAGTTCAAGCCTGATTCGTATCCCCCAGATATGAGATATCTGAAGTGGTTTTTTTTGGCCGATGATACGGTCTTTGTTCCACGGTGACGTGTTCATACTCAAATCTCCTGTAATGTGGGAGATTTGAGTATGGTTGTCCCTCATGAGCGAGGAACGGACGGATTGCTATTGATTGCATCACAAGGTGATTTAAGCGTCTAATGTGGTTGAAAATCACAGGTCATTAAAGTTAGGTATTTTTTTGCCGATGTAACATGGACATCCATTCACGGAGCAAGGCTCATGAGAAGTTTGGTTTTATCTGCGTTGCTTCTATTAACTATAGTTCCAGCTTCGTATGGTCAAGAAAATATTCAGCACAAACAAATTAAGCCATATGTGATTAATTTTCTTAAAAAAGTAGCGAGTTCATCGGCAAGTTTTGATTTATTCAAAGATTTTTTAGCAAAAGATCCTTCAAATGAAAATAATAAGAAAATGATGTTAGGTTTTTGCGATAGCGGTATTGATTTTTCAAAGCCAATATCATTCTCCGAAATGAGCACTCATCACTTTGAGGGGGCGAATTATGTGTGCGGAATCATTTCTGGCTGAACAAAAATTAATCAAAAAATAGGTGCTCGGTTTATCTCTGCAGAGCCACAACACTTGATATTAGACGTTAAGTACTCACGCCGTCCCATTGCATACACGATTGATGATAAATCCTTAGTTTATGAGTATCACTTGCAGATGAAGTCATTTAATGAGCTTAACAAAAAATATTGCCAGTGAATGATAATTCAGGCTGATGTTCCGATAAACTATCGGGTGGTTGTATTCAAGCATAGCTCATATAGTTTTCAGCAAGTGAGATACGGCCTTTGTTCCGGGGTGACGTGTTCATACTCAAATCTCCTGCAATATGGGAGATTTGAGTATGGTTGCCCCTTATGAGCGAGGAGCGGACATTGACATATTTGTTAAAGTGAATGACTCCTTTTGCAGGGATACTTACAATGCTATAAGTTATTTTTAAACCACATAATTGATAGGATTTTTAAAGAGCAGAAAAATTTCTACCCTTTAACATTATCTACTTTACTTGTGCATTGCATATTTCAGAGCAAATAATTAATAAAAATGAGTACTGAAGTATCCTGACCTTATCTTTAAGAACAATAAGTGAGTTAATATCTGTTGCATTCGCAAAGTCATTGCCATGAGCTATTTTATGACGCTTTTGATTTAAATCATCTAAAAAAGTCTGCCATAAACTTCGCCCACGATATACTACCGGATTTGTATAGTAAGAATTTTTTCTTACCTTATAAGGAAAATCACATACCTTTCGTTTGGTTAAAACGGAGATAACTTCAAGAGCATTTTTAATTTGTGGAGATGTCATAGCAAAAACTTTATCAAATCTTGATTCGTGTAGGTTTTTAAAAATATCTCCAACCCCAAACCTTGATGCTATGTTACCAATGACATCGGGCTTTGGGTTTCTATTTCTATCCGATATGAATGGTTCGGGAGAAATTTTGAAGTCATCTGTTTTCTCTAAATCATCCATTAAGCACTGAATTGCATCTTGATATCCGGAAAATGCTTTCTCATCAAATCCTAAATATTTTTTACAGTAAGTTCTTTTAATCGAAATAGGTAACTCTCTGAATTTTATGGATGCGTAATCGCTAATAATGTTTTTGACTGCGCCTTTAACAAAACCTTCCATATGAGCAACAATCAAAACTGTAATCGAGCGACAAAGAGCATTATATAAATATTCATTTGACTCCTGAACACGGACCGCTTCATCGACTAAAATATCAACCTCACTCCACTGAAGATCAACGGTATCAAGATAATCCGCAATGAATGTAGCCATTATGCTGTTTCCTTTGCCTTATTAATCCTTGTATTTAGTTTGGCAACATCATTTACACTACCTTCACATGCTGCAAAAAAATCCGGATCTGAAAACATTCTGAGAATTTTTTCGGAAGTAACAACCGTTCCTTTTCTCAAACTTTCAATAAAGAGGTGTGTAATTGAATCATACACCGCAGCATTAAAATCAGACATTTTGTCAAAGCCATCGACTGTTGCCCGATACTTAGTGAAAGGATAATCTATATTAGATTTTCTAATAGCTTTAAAAGTATCATTAAACAACCCTTCCATTTCCTCTAACTGCTTTATAGGTAGATTGTTAAATGAATTCATCTTACTAGTCAGGAAATTTTTGAACTTCCCTTTGTAATCCCTATAGCTATCAAGGTAGTTTATGGCGAAGAAACGCAGTACAAGCTCTTCATCTTCCATTTTTTTAACGCGGGAACTATCAGGTGTTAATTTACATGCCAATTTAAAGTTTTCATTTTTTGACAATTCTTTTACGAGGTCTTTAAATGGACCTCTGCATGTTGCATTGCGCAGTTCTTGTGACTCCAACTTTACCGAGCCAGAGTTCAGTCTTTCAAAGATGTCATACTTCACTTGTGGGTCAAGCGTAGAGTCAATTCGCAAACATCTGATGCTTCTTTCTTCGAGACGCCTCATTAAAAATGGAGGCAAATCTTTATGGAATGCCTCATTGAGCTTGTCAAGAACCTCTAAACCTTGGAGTTGATATTTATTCTCAAAGAAATTATAAATTGCAGTGAGCCGCTGCTGTCCATCGATGACCGAGAAACGTGATGACTCAGAATCTATTTCCTCATCAACATCAACATCTTGGGAGATGTAGATAAAAGGTATCGGTATATTAAGTATAAGACTTTCAATTAATCTTGATGATGTTTCATCATCCCAACGGTGTTTTCGTTGATACTCAGGATTAAGCTTTATGACGTTTCTTTTTATTTTTTTTACTAAAGTTTCCAGATCATATTCGATAGTTTGCGTTTTGACTGTGCGTTCTTTTGCTATTTGCTGCAGCTCATCGAGGTTATGTTTGAGATTGGTCATATTTTCTCCACGAAACGACATTTAAAACGGCTATATTTGCTACAATACATAATTCACAAAGTATGCTGTTATTTGCATGTAATTGCATTAAAAATGAAGCATCTACTGTCTTCGCCCAAGAACCTATGGTGACAGATTTTAGCAATGTAACTACATTAAAACCGCTCCATTAAGCGGGCGGGCGTGGCGGGGAAAGCATTGCGCGCCAGCCGCGATGTGCCCCCAAAGAATTACTGCAACAAAGGCTAGTAACTTCCGCTCCTGGCACTGAGCTGCCGATACAGCATCTAGTCGGCATCAAAGGACTAAGGGGGCTACCATTTTAACATTACGATTAAAGTAATGTTATTGGCCGCTTCATGATTATTCCCAGTTAAAGATAAGCCACACTACTAGCAGAATCAGCGTACCCTAAAATTCTATAGCCTGTCGAAGTCATAATTCCGGGGACATGAATAGACCGAAGAATAGCTCCCACCTCGACGTGTTGTTCAACTGAATTTGTTAAAACATCAAGATACTGGATATCCGAATAGCCCCCTTCACTGAAATGGTAAAACCACTCGCCATCAACTGCGGATTCATAGCCATTGAGAAAAGTGGTTTTCCATAAAGGGGGAGATGTCATGTTAACCATTGCTTGGCGGATCTCACTCCATTTTGTATTATTCATGCAGCTATAAAGCATTCAAGCCTCCAAGTACCGGTTTTCTACAGATTAACACACCATCCTATTAGTAATATCCGTTCATGGCATATGCTTGTCTGCCAAATTATATATTCAGATACCAGCCCAAACCCCAACCAATAAGAGTAACGCCCAAATCAATACCAAATCTGAAATGGGCGCTTCGCTTAACAATTTACTCCTTAAGCTTTTTCATTTTTAACTCTCTCACACTATGTTGCCCTTGCTTGAAATTCTGATAGCGGCTTGGCCAAATCAGTTGCGGCTCAACCCCAATGGCTTTGATGATGGCCATTTCACCTTTCTGATGAGACTTTGTTAGTGTATTAGCTAATGTTGTGAACTTAAGGTTAATGCCGGAATTATGCTGATCAAGAGACTCAAAGAAGCGCGTTTACGCACTGGACTATCGCAATACAAATTAGGTGTATTAGCTGGTCTGGATGAAGCCACATCAAGTGCGCGGATGAATCAATATGAAAAGGGAAAGCATCAGGCGGATTTGGAGATGGCGATGCGCATTGCCAGGGTATTGGATTTACCGCTGGCGTATTTTTATGCCGAAGAGGATGAATTAGCTGCGCTGATTATTGAATTTCATCAACACAAATCAAATCGCTAATAGCTGGCCGTCGGCTTCTTACGTTAACCTTTACAACCCTAACGCCTCACCCTAAGCAATATCGCACAAAGGCACGCTGTGGTGCCGCCGATGGCGAGAACCGTATAAGCCATTTCCCAGCTTTGCGTTGCGTCCATGACTTTGCCAAATGACAAGGGCGCAAATGAGCCGATGCCAAAGCCGAACAGTGAGCGTATTCCCATAATGCTGCCTAATCTTTCTGCCGGGGCGTTATCGGCGATAGCGGCGGATAGAATGCCTGAATCGCCTAAAATGAAGAAACTTCCGCTGAATGTCAGCAGCAGTGTCCAGCCAATGCTCCAGGAAGCAGAATATCCCATCAGCACGCAGCTTAATGCGCCAGCCGCGCCCATAAAAATCAGCACCGAAGCGCGATTAAAATAGTCAGATATTGTCCCGACGATCAGCGTAGAAAACATACCCGACAGATGAACCGTCGAAGCCACAATCAATCCTATGGTCATCGGGCTAAGATTTAAGGCCTGAAGTTTTTCCGCTACCATGCTCGGCGTCCATGCCCAGTTGCCAAGCAGTTCCCAGCAGTGGGCGATGTAACCTATTAGCAGTAAAAGCGCGGTTGCCGAATAGGCATAAGTCACAGGCCCACCGGTATGCTCGGCCGGGGGATTGATCTCTTCTTTATAGCCGAGAAGTGCCAGGGCCCCCGATACGGCACCTGCTAACGCGCCAATCGCGCACAGCCAGAAGGCGACAGGCGCTCCCCATGTCATCGCGCCAACGCTGGCGATGAAAACCGACAGAAGATAGCCAAGAGATCCTGCCGCCAGAATCGTACCGACGGCATAGCCGCGTTTGGCCTGACCGTTCATTTTCATCGCCAGTATCATCGCAGGCGTGTATACGCCACCTTGAGTCAATCCGACAAAAACCATCAACATCAGCGCTGACGAATATGAGCGCGCAAAACAGGCGAAGGCCATTAATGCCAGCACGCCAAGCCAGGAGAAGATTAAATAAACCCGCCGTGCTCCAAGGTAATCGCTCAGCCATGAGGCGATGAACAATGCGCAGGCATTGCAAATACTGAAAACCGTCTGAATGGTGCCAGCGGATTCGGCATCTATATGCCATTCATTACGGATAACCGGCAGCGCGCCGGCAAAAGCCATCGTCCCCAGGCATGTGCCTGCCCGACCAACACAAAGCAGAGGGAAAGCTTTCATCTAGATAGCCTTCTGGAAAAAGTGCGTATCTATGGCGCGCTCGAATTTATAGCCAATGTTTTTCAGCGTACCGCAGTATGCAAAACCATTTCGCAGATGAAATTTATACGATGGACCGCCAGCGTCCCCGGTGACCACGGAGACCATATGTCGGAATCCTTGCTCAACGCAGTGTTGGGAAAGTGCGTTGAGTAATGCCGTGCCAAGCCCCATTCCCTGAAACTCGGTAGACAGATAGATGGACGCTTCAACGGTGAAACGATAAGCCTCGCGCGGCCGGTAAGGTGAAGCATAAGCATATCCGGCAATCTCGTTATCGACTTCACAGACCAGATACGGGCAGCTCGCGTTTTGTATCTTGAGTAATCGGCTGAGCATCTCCTGAGTATCTGGCATGCTTATCTCAAAGGTGGTGGTGCTGTTGAGAACATAGTGGGTGTAAATATCCCTGATCCGATCAATATCGGCGGGGGAGGCATGACGGACAGTAACAGTGCGCATAAGAGTACCGAATAGCTGGGTGATGTGAGTGAGCTTAAGAAGAAACACGTCGCGCTGACAAACGATCTTTAATGCGTCAATTGGTTGAGTTAAACTCAACCAATGAAAAGACTCGCCTCCTTACCTCACTTGCCTGCGTTTGAAGCCGCAGCCCGCAATAGCAGCTTTAGAATTGCTGCGGATGAACTGTTCATCACCACCGGTGCCGTGAGCCGCCATATCCGTAGCCTGGAAGAACAACTGGGCACACAGCTGTTTTATCGGGCCCATAAGTCGGTGCGATTAACCGAAGCTGGCGAGGCATTTTCACGTATTGCCACACGCTTGCTGAATGAGCTTGCCGCAGCGGAAAAAACGCTCTGCGCCAACGCGCCATCAGGAAGATTGACCGTTCAGTGTCTGCCTACATTTGCGATGCACTGGCTAATGCCAAGACTCTCAGGGCTTAATGAAATACATCCCGATCTGACGGTGGATGTCACCACCAGCATTGGGCCTGTCAATTTCGACGCGCCTTTTGATATTGCTATACGCAGGGACCCGGCACATTTTTCCGGCCTGAGATCGACGCCATTTCTAAAAGAGTCTAGTCTGCTGGTATGTAGCGAGAATTACTTGCGCAGCAGGCCGTTGGTATCGCCTGACAGGCTCGAAGGCCACGTAAAAATACAGATCCGGGCGCGAGAGGATCTCTGGAAAACCTGGCATCAGCAGTTTCCACAAGGTGGAGATGACGATAGCCAAACTATCACCTTGGATCATACGTTTGCTGCCATTCAGGCCGCCGAAGATGGGCTGGGGCTGGTGGTCATTCCACACTTATTTTGTGTCAGGCATCTTGAATCGGGGAGATTGATTTCCCCCTTCAACGACCAGCGCATCAATACCGGTGAGTATTACCTGTTATGGCGCGACAGAAATGACGAAGCAGTACAAAAGTTTTTGCACTGGTTACGTTCATTTGGGGAATATCCCTTAAATAAGGCGTAGTTGCAGGCAGATGTTATAGCTGAGAGTTACTAGTGGAATAAACACCACCTCCAGTGGAGGTGGTCATGACAATTTAGTTTAGCAATACCTGCGAATAAAAGTGGCATTACTTCTTTCTTGGTAACATCACTGTCGTGGCCTGTTTTTGTGCTTTAAGTAGTTTTGGCCTAACGAAAATAAACATCAATACGACAATGACTAATATAACAATGTGAATTGTTGTCATCGATAAATTCCCCTCTATTGAATCACGTCATTCATTATTTTTGCCATCTCTGCGGATACCTTACCTTTGTCTCTTTTCAGGTAGTATTTATACAGAGGTTGTAATGCAACACCTTCTTTGATCTTCTGAAGGAAATTTATATAGTCAGGATCTGGATCCCATACCACAGCCTGATTGATCCAAAAGTCCATAACAAAAAAGTTTTTACTCATACCACGAGCATTGAAGGCGCAAAAAGCATAAAGATAAGCGATGTATGCCCGCTGATCTAGCCTTACACGCGCTTCGGACAAGACTTTTGGTGCCTCAACAAACAACCCTTGCTGGATCTGTTGCTCTACGTCGGATGCAATTAAACTGCACGCATAATCATATTGGGATACAGCATCCCCCAACTGAATGTTAAGTTTTAGTAGTTTCTCTCTTTCGACGGTAAGCGCTGACTTCTCGGACGGGTTACTGCTGCTCTCAATTAAATTTTCTAGATCACGAGATTTAATAAAAATTGCCTGTGAAGCTCCCTGTTGTACAGCGATATCTAAAAATGAGTTTGCTTTGTCCGTATTAGGCTGAATCGACAGCATCTGTGCCAGGTTGGGGGCGTCACCATGATATATTTCATAGCACAATACTAAGGCGTTGATGGCCTGGTATTTGGTAGCAAATCTTTCGAGCACCGGTTTTATCGAGGTCGCGTATCCCATTTTACATAGAACCAGAATATGTGATCTGAAAATGTTGTAATCAAGTTTTCTCTCATCGGAGATATAATAGTGTTCGATGCTTTCACGTTGAGCGGTAAGGTGAATATTGGCTAATGAAAAACTAGCAGCCAACGCACTATACAAAATTTCTAGCGGAGATGTTAAATTACGATACTGTGTCTGCGTTGCAAGTTCTTCAAAGACGTTGTGGTTATCTTCAAATTCATAAAGTTTCATCATGAATATTAATAGATTGAAAACTTCTTCTGCTCGATAAAATATAATCCAAGGCGACGACAGATTAACGATATGGTGTAATGCTTGGTAAATATTTCTCACCATATTATCGTTTGTCTCTTGACGGCTATCTGGCATATTCGTCAAAATATGGTAGCAGAAATCAATATATTCAAATAGCGCCTCAGAATCATCTTCATTGGTGAGCGGCACAGTAATCAAATCTGTAAATTGCTTTTCGCGTCTGTCTAACTCTTTTCTATAATTGTTTGGGGATAGGGTATTATACGCTGTAAGCCGATCGAATTCTTTTTCACGTTGCAGTATTTTTATCTGCTGTGCTGATAAACCTGAACAATAGTCACTTGCTAAAAATTGATGAACATTTTCATATTTCTCATCGCCATACCATCGTGGCGATAGGAATTTGAGTGTAATTTTCCTTGATTCGATATGCTCAGGGTCAATCACTAAGATATTCCTCAACCAATAGAAAGGGATAAAATTATGCTCTTCACTGCTTAGTGGTGGCAGCGTTATACCAATTGAATCCTGAGGAACGATATACCCCGGGAACGAAGATAAAAACGTTTTGGCCTCTTCATTATAATGCGTACATGAAAAATGAATCGGTTGTGTGATCGGTAGCTCCAACCAATCGGGCATACCAAAGTTCCCTGAAGCCCCAAGCAGCATATTATAGGCTGCGACACAATCAGGATTGAATTCTAGCGTTTTTAACGCCCAATAAAAAAACTGATCACTAGCAACGCCAAACCTTAGACGCTGTGAGGGAGTGACGTAATCCATGGTTTGCATGCCACGCTCTTTGGCGGCAAGAGTATGCCAAAAACTAGCAAAAAAGACATAAGGATAATAACTCCCCGGCGTTTCCTGCTGCCAGTCATGAAGTTGTGACAATATCACATTATGGTCATCAATCTGAGGATTAAAAATAAACTGGATGCGAAGTGTATTTTGTAAATCCTGTCCTTGCAGTGGCGCAAATAGCACGTCAATATCTTGATATTTCTTTTGGCTTAGCTTGTGCTTCACTTGCTGCTGTAAGTCATATATCTCAACTAAGGATTGCATGAATAGAGGTCCGACTTTGAAAACGTAGGTACAATAGTATCAGTGCAAAAGAAGTATTTTGCCAATAAATAATTACCATGAAAAATACAGAGGTATTAGTAGTCAGTATTCCACTATGGGAATTATCTTATATAGTGAAAAGCATGCTTTCACTAAGTAGCTGAATGTCGTTATCTTCTTTCATTATTTAATAATATTCTCTTTGCTATCGTTCATGTATAGAAAACGCAGTTTCAGCCTCATCCGAGTATAAATTATAGTGAGTATGGGTATTTGAAATTATATTTTTTGCAAAAACATAGTAATTGATTAATATTTGCCCAAGTTAAAAAAGGGGCAGATTCAATATGAGTCTGGGGAAATAAATAATAGCAGTCCTAAACCTAAAAACCGGCCAAATGGCCGGTTTTGAAATTCACAGTAGTTTTAATTACTCAGACGCTGTAGTTGTGTATCTCACAGAAAATAACATGGCTATCATCCCCGACCTTTAGCAAGATACCGCTGCATTTCCTCATCGGGCACCATGCCGCCGCCGGTCGCCCAGACAATATGAGTGGCGTGGCGCATGGCCTCGGCGCTTATGTGGTGCTGGGCCTGATATGCTTTATTAGCGCTAATACGCTGCGGTCCTGCCATCCCGGCAAGGGCAGAGGGTTCCAACCGGATATTTTCTGTTTTTGCCAGCATCAGCAACAGATCGTACATGGATTCATCGCTTAACGTATAACAGCCATCGATAAGCTGCGCCATTGCGCGTCCCACAAAGCCCGATGCGCGTCCCACGGCAAGGCCATCAGCGTCGGTTTTGTTATCCAGACCGATATCTTGAACTGCAATCGCATCATGCAGACCAGTGCTCATGCCGAGTAACATACAGGGTGAATGGGTAGGTTCAGCGAAGAAGCAATGCACATGGTCGCCAAAGGTCAGTTTAAGCCCAAACGCCACGCCTCCCGGGCCTCCGCCCACTCCGCAGGGGAGGTAAACAAACAATGGATGATCGGCGTCAACCCTAATGCCTTTTTCCTGCAACTGTTTGCGCAGTCGCAGCCCTGCTACCGAGTAGCCGAGGAACAGGGTGCGAGAATTTTCATCGTCAATAAAGAAACAGCTCGGGTCGCTGCTTGCTGCCTGACGCCCTTGTTCAACCGCAACGCCGTAATCTTCCTGGTACTCGATAACCTCGACACCGTGACTGCGGAGCAGATTTTTTTTCCACTCGCGGGCGTCAGACGACATATGTACCGTGACGTGGAACCCTAAGCGGGCACTCATTATTCCAATTGATAGTCCAAGGTTGCCGGTAGAACCCACGGCAATTTTGTGCTGACTGAAAAAACGGCGAAAGTCAGGGGTGAGCAAGAGGCGATAATCGTCATCCAGACTCAGCATCCCCGCCGCAACAGCCAGTTTTTCTGCATGGGTTAATACTTCGTAAATGCCGCCACGAGCCTTGATTGAGCCTGAAACAGGCAGATGGCTGTCTTTTTTTAACCACAGATTGCCGCTAATGTGGCTGGTTTTTTCCAGCAACGCTTGCATCTGTGGGATGGGCACGATATCAGACTCAATGATGCCTTTACTTGCCAGCGTCTCAGGAAAAGCCTGCGCCAATAATGGAGCAAAGCGTTGCAATCTGGCTTGCGCATCTTCCGCGTCTGCCTGAGTTAAACCGACGCGTAGCAGCCCTTCGCTGGTGGTGCTGACATCGCTATTTAACCAGATGGTTTCCCGCATGGCTCTTAAGTCATCGACAGCGGGTATAGCGTTGAGTTTTGAATTTAAATCAGTCATCTCGTGCTCTCAGCGGCATGATGGAATACAGGGTAATAGCATGAATGACAGACTGTCGGCAAAGCGGGCTATCGCTATTGTGCGGCACAGTGTGTCTTCTTGCGTTATTACATCTCACACAATATTACATCTCACACAACTGACGCTGACAAACGATGGTTTTTCATCTTGAGATGAAATCAGCTAACCTCAAGATATTCGCGTTCAGGCTTGCTGCGGTTGTGCTATTTGTGTATTTATGTCAATCGGTTAGGTTTTTGGCTCAAAGGGAAGATATGACAGACGATCTGCGTGAAATCACCGGGGGTAAGCTGGCAAGGCTTTATACCTTTGAGGTGGCGGCCAGACGCGCTTCTTTCGCGGAAGCCGCGTCAGAGCTAGCGCTAACACCCAGCGCGGTCAGTCATCGTATCAGCCAGCTAGAGAATGAGCTCGGCATTAAACTCTTTACTCGTGGTCATCGCAGAATCGAGCTGACCAGAGAGGGCGAAAGAATGTACGCGGCGATGAGCAGCTCGCTCGAGTTTCTGAATCGTGAAGTACAAAGCATTAAAAATCAGGAGTACGCAGGGCGACTCGCCGTTTATTGTCGCCCCTCTTTCGCGCAATCGTGGCTTACCCCGAAAATCGCCGACTTTCTCGACAAATATCCGCTGATCGAGCTGGTTATTTACACCGGTAACGAGGCGATTGATTTGCAAAAAATGGGCGCTGATTTAGCCATAAGTTTTGATGCGGCTAAGCCCGAACGCTTTCATCAGGAGTATTTGATGGACGAAAGCATTGTGCCAGTCTGTAGCCCGCATTATGCCGAACGTTACTCGCTTTACCGGCAGCCGGAAAACTTGGCAAACTGCCGATTACTGCACGATAGGCAAGCCTGGAGCACGTATTCCGGTGACGATGAGTGGAAGCTGTGGGCGACGCATTTTGGATTGGATATCGGCAGTACATTAGCGACGGAGTTTGATCAGGCACAGTTGGCCGTAACGGCGGCGACGCATCACGCAGGCGTGGCGATGGGGCGAAAAAAATTGCTCAGTCAAAAACTGGCGTCAGGCGAGTTGATATTGCCCTTTCCCCAGCATGAGCTGCGTTGCGAGCAGCATTACTACATCAGTACTCATGCGGATAAACGCTGGCCAAAGATTGAGGCTTTTATTGCTTGGCTTAAAGAAACCGCGGCTGCGGGCGGTGATAAAATATCTGCGGCTCATCGGCAATAAAAAACCGGCCAATTGACCGGTTTTTACCTGCATCACAGCAAATCGCTGGATTGATTACTGCGCAGCAGCAGGGGTTGCAGGTGCAGCAGTGGCTGGTGCTGATTGGGCGGCGTCTGCCTGATGTTTTTTATGCTCGGCCATTCTTTCGGCCATTTTCTCAGCGCGTTTTTGGTAGTTCTCGTTGAACTGTTTTTTCTGCTCAGGCGTCAGCAGGTTATACATTTTATTTTCTACTTTGGCGCGTTCTAACATATGTGCAGATTGTGCTTGAGTGATTTCATCAATCTGACTTTTCACTTTAGCTTCGTCGAAGCTGTCGGTTGCCACCAGTTTATGCAGGGCATCCATCTGAGTTCTCATCTCGCCACGTTGATGATGTGGGCCAGACTCTTTCATCAATTCGCGCATTTGTGTGCGCTGTGCTTCAGTCAGGTTCAGACCGGCAAATGGGTTAGGGTGATGCATGCCTTTGTGGTGCATCATTTTGCTTTGTGTCGTGTCAGGTGCAGCATCAGAAACCGTAGTATCGGCTGCAAAGGCGAAAGACGCGGCGCTCATTGCCAGAGTAGAAGCCACAATCATTGCGGTAAGTTTACGCATAATCTCAATCCTCATTTTTCTGTTTTAGCAAAGATACTCGGCGAACTGCCGTATCTGTTGACGAAAATGAGTCTAAACCAACTTATGAATAGTAATGCGAGTGGCGTGTAAAAGTGTGCAAGCTCAAGTGTTACTATTTGATAAATAATGACGGAAAGGTTTGGAAAGCGTAAGGCTTCGGCCAAGAGCGCCCAAAACCTTAACCTTTCGCTTACATGCGGAACCCGCATAAAAAACATGAGTAAAGCTAATCCGTGAGCATTTAAGGCGCAAGGCCGATCATTTCATTGCTATCGCCATACTATAATAGTTATCATTTGGTTAATTTTTACTATAACAGCATCGAGCCACATCCCATGTCGGTATCACGTTATCAACAGCTGGCCCAAACTTTGCGTCGCCAGATTGACGCTCAAGTCTGGTTGCCGGGCGACAAATTGCCTTCATTACGTGAGAGTTGCAAACAATCGGGTCTGAGCCTGATGACGGTATTGCAGGCTTATCAACTCTTAGAAAGCCAAGGGGATATCGTCTCTCGCCCGCAGTCTGGTTATTATGTAGCACCACGCCAGCAGGTGCGCCGCAATCATAGAACGCCGCAAAGCTTGCACACCGCTGAGCAAATTGACGTCAACGATGCCATCTTTGATATTCTGAAAGCCGCGCAGGACCCGGATATCGTGCCGTTAGGCTCCGCGTTCCCCGATCCCACGCTATTCCCGCAGCCTCGTTTGGCCCGTTCACTGGCAAGCGCGGTGCGCCGCATGTCAGCCCATAGCGCTACGGCGAATTTACCGCCTGGTAATGAAGAACTGCGTCGTTGTATCGCACAACGTTACGCCCAGCAGGGAATAGAAGTCGCGCCCGATGAGATTGTCATCACCTCCGGCGCCATGGAATCTCTGGGATTGAGTCTGCAAGTGTTGACCGAGCCTGGAGATTGGGTCGCTATCGAATCACCGGCTTTTTATGGCGCGTTGCAGGCTATTGAGCGCCGCCAACTCAAAGCGGTCGCCATTCCTACCGACGCGGGTGAGGGCATCAATCTGGATGCGCTGGAAGAGGCGTTAGAAACCTATCCGATCAAAGCGTGCTGGCTGATGGCCAATTTTCAAAATCCGCTGGGATGTTCACTCTCCGTCGAGAAGAAACAGCGTTTGGTGGCGATTTTGCAACAGCATAATGTCGCGCTGATCGAAGATGATGTTTACGCTGAACTTTACTTCAGTGCCGATCGGCCAATGCCGTTAAAAATGTCCGATCACCGCCAGCAGATCTTGCACTGTTCGTCGTTTTCTAAATGTCTGGCGCCGGGGTTTCGCGTCGGCTGGGTGGCCGCAGGGCAATACGCCGAGCGGATTCAGCGTTTGCAACTGATGAGCACGTTATCAGCCAGCGTACCAGTGCAGCTAGCTTTGGCCGATTTTCTTCAGCAGGGCGGTTACGATACCCATTTGCGCCGCATACGCCGTCAGCTAGAGCAGCGGCAAATGGCGATGTATCACGCAATTTGTTCATTGTTTCCGGTGAGCGTCAGCGTTGTTTTACCTGATGGCGGCTATTTTCTCTGGCTGGATCTGGGGGAACAGGTTGATGCGGTACGCTTGTATCAGCGTGCGCTAGCCAAAGGCGTCAGCATCGCACCGGGTACGTTATTTGCGGTTGAAGACCGCTATCGTCACTGCATTCGTCTTAACACCTCATTTGAATGGGATAGCCGCTGCGAACAGGCAATCAAATTATTGGCCGAACTGGTCGCCGATGAAGTGAAACGTGCTGATTAATCCCCTTTGCGCCGGGCACGATGTCACATTGTGTATCTGTTACGGCGCAAGATTTTGCCTGATTTAAGTGCGCGGCTGGCACTATATTGGTGCAATCTCGCCATCTCGCCTTGATTCTCTTTCCCGCTTTTCGCGACAGATCACAAATCCAGCAAAATAAATCCGCCTTTCTCAGCTTGCATACTCATTCTGCCCCTTTCAGGCCCGCTCAGGCCTTTACAATAATTATTCATTTATTATGCAATTTATGTGCATAAGTGGCGATGCTAAGTAATTGTTTTTTCTTGGTCAGGCCTTTTTTATTCATTTTTGGCTCTGGCTGGCACGATGCCTGCAATCTATTATCAAAATCAGATATCGCGTTTTTTAACAAAAATGCAACCGAGTTTTCTTAACCGATAAACCGGACAACGCGTATTAGCTGAGAACAGCGTTATGCATATTGGCTGTGCAACCTCTGTTGATGCCCAAAGCGGCATCACGTGAGACTCGCCAATCGCTATCTCAGATAAACGCCTCTGAAAATATAACCAATTGAAACAGTGAGATTGATATGGAACAGCAAATTAGCCGCCAAAATTTCAATGACTGGATGGTTCCGGTTTATGCCCCGGCAGATTTTGTTTTAGTACGCGGCGAAGGCTCGCGCCTGTGGGACCAGCAGGGGAAAGAGTATGTTGATTTCGCCGGGGGGATTGCGGTTAACGCACTGGGCCACTCACACCCTGAAGTTAAAAAAGCGTTACTCGAGCAGGCAGAGAAAATCTGGCATTTAGGCAATGGTTACACCAATGAGCCGGTACTGCGTTTGGCTAAGAAACTGATTGATGCCACCTTTGCTGAAAAAATCTTCTTCTGTAACTCGGGAGCGGAAGCTAACGAAGCGGCGCTGAAACTAGCGCGTTTGTATGGTCATCAGCAGCAGCCAGGCGTTAAAAATGAAATTATCGCCTTCAAGAATGCTTTCCATGGCCGCACCTTATTTACCGTGACCGCCGGTGGTCAGCCAAAATACTCTGCCGATTTTGCGCCGTTGCCGCCAGCGATTACCCACCTGCCGTTTAACGATTTGGCCGCGGTTGCCAGCCATATCTCCTCTCGTACCTGCGCGGTGATTGTTGAGCCGATTCAAGGTGAAGGTGGTGTGCTGCCAGCGGATGCCGAATTCCTGCAAGGGCTGCGTGAACTCTGTACTAAACATGACGCGCTGCTGATTTTTGATGAAGTCCAAACTGGCGTTGGCCGCACCGGCGAGCTGTATGCTTACCAGCATTACGGCGTCGTGCCGGATATCTTAACCAGTGCTAAAGCGTTGGGCGGTGGATTCCCAATCGGCGCGATGCTGACCGTTGACCGCTATGCCGAATTGTTCCAGCCGGGTACGCACGGCACGACCTACGGCGGTAACCCGCTGGCAACAGCGGTGGCCGGCAAAGTCTTTGATCTCATCAATACGCCGGAGGTGTTGAGCGGTGTGAAAAAGCGCTATCAAACCTTTATCGATGGTCTGCAACGCATTAATGATCAATATCAGGTGTTTGCCGAAGTTCGCGGTCAAGGCTTGCTGATTGGCGCGGTGATGAATAGCGCTTATGCCGGACAGGCCAAACAGTTGAACCAACTGGCGGCGGAAGAAGGGCTGATTGCGTTAATCGCCGGGCCTGATGTGTTGCGTTTTGCGCCTTCTTTGATTATTCCAAGCGATGATATCGAAGAGGGGTTAAATAGATTAGAGCGCGCAGTGGCTCGACTTTGTCGGAGATAACATCATGATGCTAATACGACCTGTGCAACTCGGTGATGTGGCTGACATCCTGCATCTGTCTAGCAAAACGGGGATTGGCTTGACGTCATTACCCAAAGACGAAGCGCATCTGCGTACCAGAATTGAGCGCTCCCTTGCCACCTGGGAGGGGACGCTCGATAAAGCTGACCAAGGTTATCTGTTTGTCCTCGAAGATACTCAACTGGGCAAAGTCGTCGGCGTGAGCGCGATTGAAGTTGGTGTTGGGCTCAGCGAGCCGTGGTACAACTTCCGCTTAGGCACCTTGGTTCATGCTTCCAAGAGTCAGAATATTTATAAGCCGGTGCCGACGCTGTTCTTGAGTAATGATCACACCGGTTATACCGAGCTGTGCACCTTATTCCTCGACCCAGACTATCGCCATGGTAAAAACGGCCAGCTGCTCTCTAAAGTGCGGATGCTGTTTTTAGCGGCGTTCCGCGATCGTTTCTCACGCAAAGTGATCGCCGAAATGCGCGGTGTATCTGACGATAATGGTCATTCGCCATTTTGGGATGCCGTTGGGCGACACTTCTTTGGGATGGAATTCGCCCAGGCCGACAGATTGACCGGGCTGGGGCAAAAATCCTTCATTGCCGAACTGATGCCAAAACATCCGCTGTATACCGACCTATTAAGCGAAGAAGCGCGGGCGGTTATCGGCCAGGTGCATGAACAAACGGCTCCGGCGCGGGCAGTGCTGGAATCTGAAGGTTTCAGCTATCAGGGCTATGTCGATATTTTCGATGCTGGCCCGACGTTAGAAGCAGAAATTGATGCCTTGCGCGCGGTAAAAGAGAGCCAGCTGTTGCGTGCGACTATTACACCAAGCCGCAATAGCGAGACAGAAGGCGTCTATCTGGTCGCCAATGAAAACTACCAAAACTTCCGCGCTTTGCTAGTCAATAGCGACGACGACATTGGTCAGTTAACGCTGGATGCGGCAACGGCGCAAATGCTGGGCGTTAACGCTGGCGACACCTTGCGTGCGGTTAACCTCTTTCCACAGGCCGGGCGCAACAATGCGTCTCGCCAACTCTCACAAGCGAGCTAACGATGACGCATTCAGCCCTTTTTATTGATGGACAATGGCGCGCTGGGCACGGCCCATTGTTGGAAAAAAACAATCCGGTCAGTCATGAGCCGCTGTGGTCTGCACTGACTGCCGATGCCGCAGATGTCGATGCCGCCTGTGTGGCCGCGCGTCAGGCATTTAAAACCTGGTCACGCCGCCCGATGAGTGAACGCATTGCCATAGTGCAGCGCTTTAGTGAGTTGTTGGCTGAGAGCAAAACTCAGATGGCGGAAACCATCAGCCGTGAAACCAGCAAACCGCGTTGGGAAACGCTCACCGAAGTGCAGGCGATGATTGGCAAAGTGGCTATCTCGCTGGAAGCTTATCAAGCGCGTACTGGGGTCAAACACACGCCGATGCCTGATGGTGAAGCGGTATTGCGCCATCGTGCACACGGCGTAATGGCAGTATTTGGCCCTTATAACTTCCCAGGACATTTGCCGAACGGCCATATCGTTCCCGCTTTGCTGGCTGGCAACACCGTAGTGTTTAAACCCAGTGAACTGACGCCGGCAACCGCTGAAGCCACGCTGCATTTATGGCAACGCGCCGGTCTGCCAAACGGGGTAATCAACCTAATTCAGGGAGGACGTACCACCGGTGAAGCGCTGGCGGCCAACCCACATATTGATGGCGTATTGTTCACCGGTAGCGCGGCAACGGGTTATCAGCTACATAAACAGCTGGCCGGACAGCCGCACAAGATGCTGGCGTTGGAGATGGGCGGTAACAACGCGCTGATCGTTGAACCGGTGAGCGATATCGATGCGGCGGTAAACCTGACTATCCAATCGGCGTTTATTTCTGCCGGGCAGCGCTGCACCTGTGCGCGCCGTTTGCTGGTTAAACGCGGTACCCAAGGTGACCAATTCCTGGCGCGCTTAGTGGCGGTCACCCAGTCGTTACGCATCGGCCGCTGGAATGACGAACAACAGCCGTTTATCGGCGGCGTGATTTCCGATGCTGCTGCGCAGGGTATTTTGCGTGCGCAAGACAATTTGCTGAAACTCGGTGGTAAATCGCTGCTAACCCTGACGCGTCCTGATGCGCAAACCACGCTATTAACGCCGGGTATTATTGATTTAACCGGTATCAACGAGGTGCCGGATGAAGAGTATTTTGGCCCGCTGCTTAGCGTGATCCGCTATGACGATTTTGATGGCGCGATTGAACTGGCTAACCAGACGCGCTTCGGTCTGGCAACCGGTTTGATTTCTGAAAGCCGTGAGCAGTACGAACAATTGCTGCAAGAAGCACGTGCCGGGATCGTCAACTGGAACAAACCGCTTACCGGCGCATCAAGCAATGCGCCATTTGGTGGCATTGGCGCATCGGGCAACCATCGTCCAAGTGCTTATTACGCCGCTGACTACTGTGCGTGGCCAATGGCATCGCTTGAAAGCAGCGAACTGCAATTACCGGCGACATTATCTCCGGGTATCGATTTTACTCGCGCCGGTTGAAGGACAGGAGCAGCTAATGAGTTATGAAGTCAATTTTGATGGGCTGGTGGGGTTAACTCACCATTACGCCGGATTATCCTTTGGTAACGAAGCGTCAACCCGCAACCAAAATAGTGCTGCCAATCCGAAACTGGCGGCCAAGCAAGGGCTGGCAAAAATGAAAGCTCTGGCAGATTTGGGATTCAAGCAGGGGATTTTGCCTCCGCATGAACGCCCGCATCTGCCGACACTGCGCAAGCTCGGTTTTAGTGGCAGCGACCAGTCGGTGCTGGCACAGGCGCAGGCCTATTCGCCGCGCCTGTTATCCTCGCTCAGCTCGGCTTCTTCAATGTGGGTTGCCAATGCCGCCACCGTATCGCCATCGGCGGATAGCGCCGATGGGCGTGTGCATTTCACCGTGGCAAATCTGAACAACAAATTCCATCGCGCCATTGAAGCAGAAACCACCGGCGCTATCCTGCAATCGACCTTCCGCAATGCGCAGCATTTTGCCCATCATGATGCGTTGCCGCAGGTGGCAACATTAGGTGATGAAGGGGCAGCCAACCATAACCGTTTATGCGCTGACTATGCCAAACCAGGCGTGCAGGTGTTTGTCTATGGCCGCGATGGTTTGGCGCAGGGCGGGACGGAGCCGCAGCGTTATCCGGCACGACAAACCCGTATCGCCAGCGAAGCCGTGGCGCGTTTGCATCAACTCGATGGCGAGCGCACTGTATTTATGCAGCAAAACCCGCAGGCTATCGACAGCGGCGTATTTCATAATGACGTGATTGCGGTAAGTAACCGCGATGTGCTGTTTTACCATCAGCAGGCATTCCTTGAGCCTAAAAATGGGCTGGATGAAATTCGCCGTAAGCTGGCAGCGTTGGGCTGTGACTTTAATCCGATTGAAGTGCCTCAACACCGCGTATCGGTCGATGATGCGGTCAACACCTATCTCTTCAACAGCCAGTTGTTGAGCCAGGCGAATGGCAAAATGCTGTTGGTGGTGCCAGAAGAGTCACGCCAGCACGCCGGCGTGTGGGACTATCTGAGTGAATTGGTTGCCAGCGGTGGGCCGATTGAACGTATTGAAGTCTTTGATCTGCGCGAAAGTATGCGTAACGGCGGCGGCCCGGCGTGTTTACGCCTGCGTGTGGCGCTCAATGAGCAAGAACTGGCGGCAGTCAATCCTGGTTCGATGATTAATGACCTACAATTTACTCGTCTGAATCAGTGGGTGGATAAACATTATCGTGACCGCATGCGTCCGGAAGACTTGGCCGATCCACAATTGTTGATTGAAGTCCGTCAGGCGCTGGATGAACTGACGCAATTGCTGGGGCTAGGGTCGATTTATCCGTTCCAGCAATAATGCCATCAAACGAGCAAGGAGCAGGGCAATGACATTTGATTTTCTGGCTGAAACATTATCTGGGCGTCCCCCTGAATTCCCCTGTGGCCAAACTGAAACGCTGGATTGGCAGTGGCTAGGCGAGGGGATAGTCGAATTATCCCCTCGCCATACTTGTACGCAGGCGATTGTGTTATCGGCGGGTATTCATGGCAATGAAACCGCCCCGATTGAGCTACTTAATCAGCTGGTGAGCGAGTTATTACAAGGCTCGCGACCATTAAAAGTGCGGCTGCTGGTGATAATGGGCAATCCGCCGTCGATGCGTGCTAACAAACGCTATATTCAGGCGGATATGAACCGCATGTTTGGCGGACGTCATGCCAGTTTTGCGCCAAGCGACGAAACCCAGCGTGCGCAACAGCTCGAGCAGGTATTGGCACAATTCTATCGTCTGGCGAGCGCCGCCGGTGCTACCGAGCGCCTGCACTACGATTTGCACACCGCTATCCGTGGATCGTTGCATACCCGCTTTGGTTTAGTGCCGTTGCAGGCACGTCCTTACTCCCTGGCAATGCTAAATTGGCTGGATGCCGCGGGATTAGACGCGTTGGTTTATCATCGCTCACCCGGCGGAACCTTTACCCATTTCAGTAGCAAAGTCTTTGATGCTGACAGTTGCACATTAGAGCTGGGAAAAGCCTTGCCGTTTGGTCACAACGATCATCAACAGTTTGTGTTGATAAGGCAGGCGTTGGAAGCGTTAGTTAGCGACCAACTGCCGCCGCCGCGCACGCTGTCGCCGATGAAACATTATCAGGTGGTACAAGATATCTTGCGTAAGCAGCAGGATTTCCAGCTGCATATTCCGGCAGATGCGCTCAACTTTACCGCCTACCCACAAGGTTTTGTCCTCGCCGAACAAAACGGTCAAGATTACCGGGTTGAGCATGCCAAAGAATGGGTACTGTTCCCGAATCCTAATGTCGCGATAGGGTTGCGGGCTGGGTTGATGTTAATAGAGAAGTAATAAGCTTGGCCGAGTTTATTTCGGCTTTCTCAAAGCCTGGAAAGGTGAATATTTCGGTTTTTTAAATATTGTGCTCAGTGTTATTTCATCGCCGAAACCGACCGAAGGGTTCAGGGGCGGAACCCTTCGGCATCCCGCGCCTTTTCATGATGTTATATCGAATTTCAATTAGGCTATGTTTCAGGTGCTGCGGCGACAGGCGCAAATGTCGCTGCTCCGCAGTGCCTTCAGTCGGGATTCGGACTCGCTCAATAAAGACTTCGCGATTTCTTACCGCTCCTTCAGCGCCATTTCGAGCGCGCCACTCACCTTTTTTAATGTCAAAAGATAAGCAGACTTTGCTTTTTATTTAAGAGCGAATAGATGTTATTTGGCGGCTTTTAAAGTGCGCTAAATTGATGTGAATTGCTGCTGGGTGTTCCCTCGCTATCCCCGAAGTTATTTATCTCCTTTATGAAAATTTAATCCATATAGTTTGCATGGATATGTAATTTTTTATATAGCTACTTTTTAGCATTTCTTAGAACCATCTTGGATTTGTGAATGTGAACGGCTCTGTAATACTGCTGCGAATAGTGCGCTGAAACTTAAAAGAAAATTTTTACGTTTTATACCCTTCAATTGGGGCGTATGAGCATCGACTGTGCAGTATGAGGAAGTTTAAACGCATTATGATTCGATTAGAAAATATAAATAAGACTTATCCAGGCAATGCACAGCATGCGATTAACTCGCTGAGTATGACGATTAATGACGGCGAGTTTTGTACTTTCGTCGGCCCAAGTGGCTGCGGAAAAACCACCACGCTTCGTATGATTAACCGCTTGGATATTCCTGACAGCGGTGAGGTTTATATTCAGGGGCAGGCGCTCTCTAGCGCGGATATTATTCAGGTGCGACGCAAGATTGGTTTTGTGATGCAAAGCCCGGCGTTGTTTCCACATCGCAGTGTGGCGGAGAATATTGCCACCGTGCCACGCCTGTTAGGCTGGGATAAAAAAACTATCGCCCGACGCATTGATGAGCTGGTGGCATTGATGTCGCTTGACCCCTTAGTGCTCAAACGCTATCCGCACCAGCTGTCAGGCGGGCAGCAGAGCCGCGTTTCTATTGCACGCGCATTGGCCGCCGATCCTCCGGTATTGCTGATGGACGAACCTTTTGCTGCTATCGACCCGGTAGTCAGAGAAAAATTGCAAAGTGAGTTACTGCAATTACAGGCTCGACTGCACAAAACTATTATTTTAGTGACTCACGATATTAACGAAGCGATTCGCCTTGGCGACCGTATTGCTATCTTCCAGGAAGGTGGCCGTCTGGCGCAGTTTGATACGCCGGATAATATTCTGTCTTTCCCGGCCAGCGACTTTGTGCGTGATTTCATCGGTCCCGAACCTAATCTGAAACGTTTAGGGATGATGCGGGTGGGGGATTTACCTCGCCATGATGTTCCGTTATTAGCGCTAGATGGACAGTCATTAGCGGGTGGTCACCCGTTACTTGGCCAGCAGCGTGCGCTGGTATTGGATGCCAATAACCGTCCACTGCATTGGCTGGAGAAGGGTCAACAGACGCCGGTACATTTCGCCGATGAACATCAATCTTTGCGTAATGTGTATAGCGAATTGCTCAATGTGCCACAGGGCGTTCTGGTACGTATTACGCCAGAGGGCAGTTACGCAGGTGCCATCGATAGCAGTTTGTTAAGCAATGCGCTTAACCGCCATCAGGAGTTGCATCGCGATGATTGATTGGCAATGGGTGAGCGATAATTCGTCAATGATCGGTGGGCTGACGCTGCAACATTTGCAGATGGTTTTATTGTCACTGGCGCTCGGTACCGCACTCACCGCGGTGATGTTACTGATCTCTATCGTCTGGCCGGCGCTATCTGGCCCTTTGATTTCTCTTAGCGGTGTGCTGTTTACCATTCCATCGCTGGCGCTGTTTATCCTGTTGCTGCCTTGGACTGGATTATCGATGACGACGTCGGTCATTGGCCTGACGCTTTACTCACTGCTGATATTGCTACGCAATGTACTCGCCGGGATGCAGAAGCTACCTGCTGAAGTCTTGGAGTCGGCCCGGGCACTGGGTTATACCCGCTTTGGTCGCTTTATGGATATCGAAATATTTCTGATCTTACCTGCGCTATTTGCCGGACTGCGGATTGCATCGGTCACGTTGGTCGGCCTGGTCATTGTTACTGCATTGATTGGTCAGGGTGGATTAGGACAACTGATGATCCTCGGTTTTAACCAAAACTTCCTGACGCCAATATTAGTCAGCTTAGCGTTAAGTCTGGTGCTGTCGCTGATTCTCGATTTTGTGATCACCCGCATCGGGTATCGTCTGACGGGGTGGACACGCTAATGGCGATTTTTCATGAAACCTGGCAGTGGTTTATGCAAGCCGATCACTGGACAGGGGATCTCGGGATTTGGCCACGCTTTGGCCAGCATCTTTACTATGTATTGGTGAGTCTGGCGATTGCCATCGTGATTGCTCAACCGCTGGGTATCTTATTTGGTTACTGGCGACGCGGCGGTTTTCTGGTTATCAACCTGTTTAACATTGGTCAGGCTTTCCCTTCGCTGGGCATTATTTTGCTGTGCATCATGTTGTTTGGTTTTAACGATGTGCCGGTATTTATTGCGTTAGTCGCGCTGGCCATCCCGCCGATGCTCACCAATACCTATGTCGGCATCAGCCAGGCGGACCAAACATTATGTGATGCGGCCAAAGCGATGGGTATGACGCCGTTACAAAGCTTGCTGAAAGTGCGGATACCGCTGGCAATGCCGCTAATTTTTGCCGGTATTCGTACCTCGCTATTACAGCTGATTGCCACGGCGGTGGTCGCTGCCTATGCCGGTCTGGATGGTTTGGGGCGCTTTCTTATCGATGGTTTAGGGCAACGTGATTTCCCGCAGGTAGTGGGAGGGTCGATCATTATCTCTCTGCTGGCGATTGTCTGTGAGCTACTGATGTCACTGATTGCTAAACGCTGGCTACATTTTTCAGTTTCAACGGCGGATTAACCTCTGCACGTATGCAGTAAACAACACAAGTATCGTAAACAAAACAAGTGCCATAAAAATACACGCAACACACAACATAAAAGCGAGAATAATGATGACGATGAAAAACTGGTTGTCCACTAAAGGCAAAGGGTTCCGCCTGACGCTGTTGGCCGCAGGGTTGGCAAGTGTTGGCTTCGCTGCTAACGCTGAAACTGTCACCATCGGTGGTGCTAACTACTCTGAGCAGACAGTACTGGCAAATATCTATGCTAGCGCGCTGAAACAGCAGGGGATTGATGTAAAAACTCGTCTGAACCTGGGTAACCGCGAGATAATCATCCCTGCTCTGAAATCCGGCGAGCTGGATGTCGTGCCTGAATATTTGGGTGCGCTGCTGAACTATTATCACGGTGGCAGCAAGTCAACCACTCAACAGGAAGTGTCTGACGAGCTGAAACAGACGCTGCCAGCAGACCTGGTATTGCTGAATGCTGCGCCAGCTGATTCCATTACTGCGTGGGCAGTACGTGAAGAAACAGCGAAAAAATACAACCTGAAAACGCTCTCTGATCTGGCGAAGGTTGCACCTGAGCTGGTCGTCGGTGGGCCACCGGAAGTCGCAACGCGCGCATTGGGCCTGCCAGGTCTGGAGCGTGTTTATGGTATCAAGTTCAAATCCTTTAAGTCGCTGGATATCGCCGGTCCTCTGAGCCGTCTGGCGTTGAACTCACGTAAGATCGACGTAGCAACCATTATTTCAACGCAAGGTGATCTGGCGAAAGAGAGCTGGGTAATGCTGGTGGATGATAAGCACGAGCAGCCAGCACAGAACATTGTACCTTTAATTCACAAAGGTTCTGTTTCTCCGAAAGTAGAAGCAATCCTTAACAATGTCTCCGCCCATCTGACCACCGCCGATGTGATTCAACTGAACAAACAGGTCGACGTGGATCATAAAGATCCGGCTAAAGTTGCCGAGCAGTGGGTTAAAGATAAGTTAGCCGCCAAGTAATTTATACCCGTCATACCTAATCGATAGCCAAAATACTTGGTGTTGCCAACCCAGAGGCAACGCCAGGTATGACGAAGATATGACGGATATATCGGGCCATGGAGGGTCCTTCTCTCTTCTATGAGCACGCCAATATGTCGCAAAATACCGCTATTTTTAATCTGTTCTTCTTTAATCCACAGGGTGATTATCGCTTTTCATGGCGGCATCCTGAGGCGCCGGGTCAAGAAATTTTCACCCTGAAATATTATGCTGACCTGGCGCGTAAAGCCGAAGCGGCAACGCTCGATAATATCTTTATTGCTGACCACGTTGCTATCTGGGATACCGTCCCTAGTGGCCTGGCCCATTATGCCAACCCGCGTCTGGAGCCCATCACCTTGCTGGCCGCGCTGTCTGCGGTGACAGAACATATCGGCCTGATGGCAACCGCATCCACTTCTTATAACGAGCCATACAATCTGGCGCGCTATTTTGCTTCGTTAGACTTCTTGAGCCAGGGGCGCGCCAGTTGGAACGTCGTCACCTCATGGTTGCCAGAAGAGGCCGCTAACTATGGTCTTGAACAGCTGCCTGAACATGGTTATCGCTATCAGCGAGCCGCTGAATTTATCGAAGTCGTCCGCAAGCTTTGGGATTCCTGGGAAGATGAGGCGGTATTGATCAATAAACAGAGCGGTTATTTCACCGATCCGCAGCGGGTACATCAGTTAAACCACGAAGGTAAATTCTTCAAGGTTCGCGGCCCGCTTAATGTGCCGCGTCCACCGCAGGGGCATCCGATTGTGGTGCAGGCGGGATCGTCAGAATCTGGCAAACAGTTGGCTGCCGCGCAGGCCGATATCCATTTCGTCTTTATGAGCAATATCGAGAAGGGGTTAGCCTATCGCGCCGATATGGACCGCCGTCTGCGTGAGGTTGGCCGTGAGCCGTCCCAGTTTAAGATCCTCGGCGGCGTGCTGCCGGTGGTCGTCAATACGCCAGAAGAGAAGCAGCAGCGCGAGCAACTGATTCAAGAGTTGATGAATGACCAGATGGCGCTGGATCTCCTCACCACCTATCTGCGCATGGATCTAAGCGAATACGATCCACACGCCCCGCTGCCGCCGTTGCCAGCAGAAGAGGGCTTCGATGGCCTGCGCACCGCGCTAGAAATTATCCGTGGTTATGACGCTAATCTGACTGTGCTGCAACTGGGGCGTCTATTGTTGCAAAGCTCAGACAGCTGGCTAGTCATTGGCACTGCCGAAGAAGTGGCCGATAAGCTCAGTGAAGCTTTCAACGCCGGGGCCGTAGATGGCTACAACCTGATGTTCCCGTTCCTGCCAGTCGATCTCGACAACTTTATCGAGCAGGTTGCACCGCTGCTCAAAGCTCGCGGCGTAATGAAACAGGCTTATAGCCCAGGAACGCTGCGCGAGAAGTTAGGATTAGCGCCGGTGGCGAATCAGTTCAGTACAAAAAATTAATAAACTCAAGGCCCGTAATGGGCCTTGAGTTTGATGACAAAGTTGTCTGGTATACCGAGATACACGGGCTTAGTAATCCTAGGGGCGCTCCGGCGAGCAAGCTCGCTACGACCCCAACGGTTTACTTTCCCTAATAACGGACTTTGTCAGCAGTCTGAAAGGCCTATTACGGCCATTTTTAGTGCTGTAAATGTCCTCGGTTAGTGAGTCACTTAGTACATTATGATGACTAAGTTTTCACGTTCCAGTCGTCGGCATACTGTACGTTACCATCAACGTAACGCCAGGTGATTTTATTGTATTGTAGGGAAATCGATTCCATATGATTTATCTGCGAGTTTCCTGACAGCTTTGTGTTTGGCATCCCCGGGTTTACGCCCGTTACTTTCACGCCCTCGAGCGTAATAGTGAAGTAACAAACTTCTTGCCCTGCGTCATTGATATGATAAAAACGGATTTCTGCACTTTTTAGAGTTTGACCTGTGGCAACGGCTTTATAAAGATATGGACTAGAGCTATCAAATTCTTTTTCGATCATGAGTGGGGAGTGTGAGCGCGTTCCAGTGATCTTGCCGTTAGCGCTATCTACAGGTAGATTCAATCCATGGCTAAAGCCTATGATTTCTATACTTCCTTCCCGGCCTTTGACATCAACAGATCCTTTAATATCTGCCCCGCCGTCGTCTTTTAGCCACATATATGGAGAGATTGGCATTTTACAAACTCCTTTTTGTTGTGATTTTATTCGTGATGAACCAGTAACAAGCAATCGTTATGAGTAGATTAAGGCCTATGATTGTTGCCATAGTGAAAGGTGAATAAGTCTGTTTGTCGGGGAATACCGTGCGATAGGGTAAACAGCGCAGCAATGCCCAGAATAGTAAAAGAAAAGTCAAAAGTTTTGCAAAGCGTCTCAATGTGGACGATATCCATTCCTTTAAAAGATCAGTAGTTTTTATTTTCTTGCTAACCCTCTTCAAAAGAGTGATAACCATGCAGAATAACGGCACACTGATTAGTATGTTAATTAAAGTTTTAATGTAATCTCTAATGGATTCGTAAGGTTCTGGATCCGGTTCTCCTAATATCCATTTGCTTATTTTATCTGCCCCGTCAAAACTAACTCTTTTAGAAAGGAAACCGTCAACAAGTCCATCATATGGAATGTATTTAGCAACCAATAGCATGGTAACAATGAATAAGGCAATTTTAGCTGTCAGCTCAAGAACATGTTTTACTGCCATTTGTGATCACCTCAATCGAACCGTATGCTTTTAATTTTCTCATACAGGGAACATCTATTTTTTGTGTTCTTAATAATGCATTACGCAACATGGCAAAGTCACAATCATGGGGAAGTGTTATACAACCCTCTGACAATGTTCCCGGATGCAAACGAAAGTTACCACGTTTAATTCCTTCTACCCATGTATAATCATCGATTGCCCAATCATCTTTCCATAAAGCAAACCATTCATTATGTTTAAATGTGGCTCCTTTGACGAGATGATTATAAGCATCTTTGACACCTGCATTGAGTTGAGATTTGAGCCCTCCTTCTGGTCGGTCAACGATCCAATATTTTCCTGCCGGAACCGGCCCCATTTTGGGAATCATCCCGCAAGCGCCACGGTTACGGTAGGCTCCATCACCAGAGAAAGCTAAAAATGTCCCCACACCGGGAAACATTAAAGGCGAGTAATGCGCATCATTTATTATAAACTTTCCATGTAATGCCATTAGATTTACCCTTAGATAAAATACAAAAAAATCATCTTGCCTGTATTGTTAAATATGAATACTGATTTGTCGCAATTTTTTCGATTTTAGTTAGGGGTGATTAATTATTTAATGCCTATCTTTAGTGTTTATATAATAAAAAATCCACTTTATCTATTTTAGATGAAATCTTACAAGGAAAGTAAAATATCAAGAATTAGCATTATGATGATTGTGTTGATAGTTAATACAGGGGGATATTATGACCAGAACGACAAGTATTATGATTGACAAACGACCCGACTCATTTATCAGTCGATTGATAGACAGTGGTCGCTTCGCCTCTGCGAGTGAAGTTATGCGTTCTGCTCTTCGCTTATTGGAGCAGCAGGAAATGAATGATGAAGCAACTCGTCAGGCTGTCATTGCTGGGCTGGGAAGCGATGAGAGTTCATTATCATTAAGGGATATTGCCGCGCAAAGAAAGCTGAAACACAGCCTTATATACCCAAAATAATTGGAGTTGCCTCAAGGCGTCAAGGGAACGACAAATCAGTCTGGAACTGATTTGAACGCTGCTTGCAGCGGCCCCAACGGGGCGAGGCCCACGGATGGGCCGAGTAATGTAATCAACGCAGAAGCAACTTCAAGTATGACGAGTATAAACGGCTTGTTGATACATTGGATGCAGAGAGTGACCTGTCATTGCTAAAAATCTCCCCCACGAAAATAAGCAGGGGAGTAACGAGTCGGGTGATTCTCAAAAGGCGGTTTTCTGTTAACAGTCAACCCATCACTACAGCGTCAACAAACCCGTCGCCGCGGCTTTTTCTACCGCATCACTGATCGGCTGGTAATCCTCGCGTGTGGTCACGCTAAAACCTTTGATTAGCTGGGCGTCGCGGATAGCTTGCCACTGCGGTTCAGTGGCCAGACGTTGCAACGCCTGACGAAGTTTCTGTAATACCTGTGGCGAAGTCTGTGCCGAGGTAATCATTGGCAGCCCAGGCGTTAGCGGGGTGGTGCCAATAGAGATTAATCCTGCGACGCGCTCAGGTTCGTGGCGACTTACCAGCGCCCAGGTGACGGCATCAATCGCGGCAATGTCGCCCTTTTTCTCACTCAAGGTGGCCAGCGATTGACGGTGGCTGCCGCTGAATACGATATCAGAGAAGAAGCGGCCTTCGTGTTGCAATGGCGCGACCAGACTGCGCAGACAGTGATAGCCAGATTGAGAGTCTTCGCTATTGCAAACCACGGTTTGATTGCGGAAGTCAGCCAATGTTTTTCCTGCGTAGGCTTCTCTAACCACCAAGTGACTGCTATAGCGGAAGCCTTCGCAGCCCGCCGCTTGATAATTAAAGGTACCGACCACCTGCACGTCCGGTAACAGGGCACGCAGCGGGTAACCACAAGTCTGGCTGAGCAGCAGTTGCGGATTACGCCAGTGGGCTAGTCTGTCCTCCGGCAGGCTGTACAGCGCATTATCGCCATCCAAACCTTCTTCGTTCAGCAACTGACGCAACGCACGCAGCAGCGCCTCGGTATCGGCATGATTCACATCGTACATGGGAATAGAAAGCAGCTTACTCATTTGGCTTCTCCTGCGACGCCGTACTCTTATTCCCTCGTCCGTCAGGGAAGAAGGTATTAATTTCGACCTTAATTGGCTTAATCAAATGCTCACGCATTAACTCGCCGTAACCTTTGACATAAAAGCCCTGATTGCGCGCCAGATACTGCTGCTTGTTCGCGCGATAAACTTGCGGCAGCCCGTACCATGGAATACGCGGCAGGTCGTGGTGCACTGAATGGTAATTAAGGTTCAGAAACAGCAGACGCCAAAACAGACCGGCTTCGTTTATTACGGTACGCGCTTCCGGGTCTTCTGCGGCGCGATGCTCGAAGAAGGAACGTACTTTGGTCATGGCCAACATCGGCCAGGTTACCGCAAACAAGTAGTAAATTATTGAGAAATCATTATGGACTAGCCAGCCAAGCACCGGGATCATCAACACCAGATGAACACTCCACATGGCGATAGAAGCGCGGCGGCCTTCGCGGAAGGACTGCCAGATATTCACGAAGGTCCAGCGCATCGTCAGCAGTGGCGTTAATAACATACGGCCCGGGAAAGTATTACGTAAGCGCACCAGCAGGCGCTGCGCGCCGTTAAAATGATGCCAACGGCTACGGGTAAAATAATAACTTTCAGGATCGGTCTCCGGCACGGTCAAATCTTCATCATAGTGATGCTTGAGGTGCAAATCGCGATAAGTGCCGTAGGGATACCAAATAGAAAACGGCAGCAGGCCGAATAATTGGTTAACGCGAGGAAAGCGGGTCGGGTGACCATGTAAAAGTTCATGCTGTAACGACATATACCAGGTGCTAAACCAGATAAGCAGCAAGGTCGCCGGTAACAATCCTATTGTTTTCCACCAGGCAACGGTGGCAAACCAGCCGCCGTAAATGGTGATAATAAGCAGCCAGGTTGGCAGCTCGGTGCGCCACAACCAAGAACGATACAACTTTTGCACCGAATCCCGTTGTTGCTCATCCAAATAGACTGATGTTGATGTTTTCCCACTCATGATAAACCACTGACAACGATTAACTAATTAATTTGCCAGAGATTAAATAGTCACAGCCAAACCACAAGTGATTAAAATTGCTATGTTTAGCAAGGAAGTTGCTTAATGCGAAGCTTCATAATCCTCTGATCTCAAGACGGTCACTTTTCACAAAAAACTCCCTTCATATTGTCACCACTCTCACTGTTAATATTTGTGAACAACGCCGCGTTTAATCACGCTTAAATCCTTTATATTCACTTTAAATAACATATAAAAACTATTATTAACATCAAGCCGCTGGTGCGCGGTATCCACCAGACTCCTACAAATCACCCTAATAGAAGGCGTCACCATGTCTATATTGTCATCAGACACCTCGATTCCAGCTGTAGAGACATCGATAGAACAAAAGGCGTATCGCAAAGCGACATGGCATATTCTGCCGTTGTTGATGCTGTGTTACATCGTGGCCTATCTGGACAGAGTTAACGTGGGATTTGCCAAGTTGCAAATGTCCAACGACCTTAACTTTTCGGAAGCGGTATATGGGCTAGGCGCGGGGATCTTTTTCCTGGCTTACTTTGTATTGGAAATCCCCAGTAACCTGATCCTGCATCGCGTTGGCGCAAGATTGTGGATTGCCCGCATTATGATCACCTGGGGCATTATCTCGGCAGGTATGGCCTTTGTGACCACGCCGATGTCTTTTTACATCATGCGCTGCCTGCTTGGCGTCGCTGAAGCGGGGTTCTATCCCGGGGTGATTTTGTATATTGCCAACTGGTTCCCTAGCGCCCGCCGCGGACGGATGTTTGCGTTATTTGCCACCGCAGTACCGTTATCGGGAATGATTGGTGCGCCATTAGCAGGCTGGATTATGGAAGCCTTCGACGGGCTTTATCAGTACGCCGGTTGGCAATGGATGTTCGTATTAGAAGGATTGCCGTCGGTGATTATCGGCATCATCGTCATTTACCAGCTCACGGATCGCATTAGCGACGCACGCTGGTTAAACGATGAAGAAAAACGCCTCTTACAAAGCAATATCAATAATGAAGAGCAGCACCATCAGCACAGCAGCCTAAAAGGCTTATTCCTACAACCTAAAGTGTGGTTGTTAACACTGATTTACTTCTGCTTTATTGCTGGCTTCTACACCATTGGATTCTGGCTACCGACCTTAATTAAAGACAGCGGCGTTAAAGGTGTGCTTCACATTGGGTTACTGAGCGTGATCCCTTATGCCGCCGCGGCGGTGACGATGGTTTTAGTATCGCGCAGTGCAGATCGTTTACGTGAACGGCGCTGGCATCTGGCGCTGACCTCGGCGTTGGGCGGGGTTGGCATGATCATCTCCGCGAATTTCAGTCATAACATGCCGATTGCCATGATTGGCTTAACGCTTGGGGCAATGGGAGCACTGAGTACCTTGCCGCTCTTCTGGAGTTTGCCGACGGCCTTTATTGGTGGTACGGCAGCAGCGGCGGGGATTGCGCTGATTAACTCTTGGGGCAACCTGGCCGGTTTTGTCGCCCCTTATATGATGGGGTATCTCAAAGATCTGACGCAAAGCACCACCGCCGGGATGTTAATTATTTCTGCCGCGTTGTTTGTTGGCGCGCTGTTAGTTTTTGTGATTCCGGCTAAAACCGTGAATCGCTAACCCTTTGTTAGCAAGGAGAGAGTCTATGAAGATTTTAGTCACCGGTGCGGCAGGATTTCTCGGCCGTCAACTGATTGAGCGTCTAATTACTTGCAAAGGATTAACAGACAAAAACGGCCAGCAGCAGGCTATCAGCCAGATTATTGCCTGCGATAGGGTCGCATTGGAGGGGATCAGCGATCCGCGTGTTGAAGTGGTGTGCGGCGATATTGCCGACCGTCATTGGCTAGCCAGCATTATTGACCGTCAGATTGATAGTATTTTCCATTTAGCGGCGATTGTCTCTGGGCAGGCTGAGCAAGATTTTGAGTTAGGCATGCGTATCAACGTCGACGCAACCCGACAGCTATTTGAACTGGCGAGAGCGGTGGGGAATTGCCCGAAAGTGGTGATCACCAGCTCCGTCGCGGTATTTGGTGGTGCGTTGCCGCAAGTCGTTCCCGATTCTCAGGTGTGGATGCCACAAAGCTCATACGGTACACAAAAAGCGCTTAATGATTTGCTGCTGGCTGATTATAGCCGCCGTGGTTATATCGACGGCCGCAGCCTGCGCATGCCGACCATTGCGGTACGTCCTGGCAAACCTAATCAGGCGGCATCCAGCTTTGTCAGCGGCATCATCCGTGAACCCTTACAAGGTATCGCCGCCGTGTGTCCGGTTAGCCCACAAACCCAGTTATGGCTATTATCACCGGAAAAAGCCATTGAAAACCTCATTCTGGGCCATGAACTCGACGCGACTGCCTTAACCCAAGGCCGCGTGATCAACCTGCCGGGATTATCGGTCAGCGTACAACAGATGCTTGATTCCCTGCGCAACATAGCTGGAGACAACGTTGCCAACCTCGTTCGGCTTGAACCTGACCAAAAAATCGAGAAAATCGTCAACTCCTGGCCCGGCGATTTCGAAGCCACCTACGCCAAACACTTGGGCTTCCGCGGCGAACAACACATCGACAACCTTATTAACGGTTTTATTAAAACCCTAAAATAATCAGTAAATTAGTCTTTGGTTAATTGATTTAACTCTGTTGACCTTCGATTTGTTGACCTTCGATCTATTGACCTTAGATCTGTTGACCTTGACCTTCAATAGCGCATCTTATCGGCCAAGCGAACGAATAAGGTCAGGGGAAATCCGTCAGGGAAGACGGATTTAGGCAGAGCCGGTCAGGGACGACCGTCTCTGCCGACCCGCCCGGCCGAAGCAGTAAGCGCGGGCAGTCGCGCAGCGACCCGATAAGCTAAACGCAGGCGTTGGGTGCAGGGGCTTTCGCCGAAAAGCCCCTGCCGGTCGCGTTCGGCAGCGCTGATATATTATGCAGTACTAATAAGCGGCCGAACCTGCACCGATGCTACATATCTCGAGGGGGATGATGGGGCCAGTGCCCCATAGAAGTCGCCGCATGGGCCTGCCCCCCCATTGCAATCACTCCCCCCGCATCACAACAATCCCCGGCGTACGACGTACATACGTCAAAAATTCGGCATCAACCACTTTCATATTTTTGGCGAGCGAGGAGGCGTTTCTAAAATAAATGCCTTGTTCATTACGGATAAAAATCCCGACGTGAGACACATCAAACCCGGCTTCTTTCGAGTAAATACCGATATAGTCGCCAGTTTTCAGCTTAGCAATCACCGTGGAATTGATGTTACGGCTCGGCACATAGTGAACAACACGCGGGGTGATACCTAAACCTGGCAGGATTTCGCTGCCATTACCCCTAAGATTGAGTTCTTTGCGTACCGCAATCGCGTGTTTACTGACCTGCGTGGTGATATCGACTGCATTAGGCGTTTTTGTCGCCGCCCAATCGGTGAAGAAGTGTTTACGATTCAAAAAACTGACTTTGCCATCAACATATCTAACCTTAATCAGGTTTTCGGTAAATGACTGCCGATCGGAGGATTGCGCCAGGGCCTGCACATAATCGATATAGGTAAAACAGTCGACCGCATCAAAATTTACCACCAGTTTTTCTGGCGTAGACGCTGAGCCAATTAAGGTATGCGCACGATAAGGTGTGCCGAGAAAGGATTGAGATATATTGGCGATATTTTGCTCACGGCTTGGTGTGTGGGTGATTTGCAGCTTGGGTAAAATGGCGTCTTGCGGTGCGGCAGCATCGACACTATTTTTTGCGCCGCTACAGCCTGCGGCCAGTAATGTTAACAACAGCAGCATATTTTTAGCCGTGAACATTTCCCTTTATTCCTTATTCTCGAGCTGAGTCTTGAGTGTCTTGCAACATTGCCACCATGGCATTTAAATTTGCCGTCGCCATGCCTTTACGCCATACCAACCAAATCTTCACTTGCCCCATGGTTCCACTTAACGGATAGGCTTTTACCCCCGTTTGGCCGGGCATACTTTCCAGCATACTAATAGGCATTAATGCTAAGCCAGCACCGGCGGTAACGCAGGCCACAATGCCATGATAAGACTCCATCTCAAAAATCTTACCCGGGGCCGCGTTATCCTCTCTAAACCAGTTCTCAAAGATACGGCGATAAGAACAATTGGTACGAAAAGCGTAAATCGTCGATCCGGAAATAGCTTTTGCGCGCGTGACCGGCGGATGATTGAGCGAGGCAATTAATACTAATTGCTCATCATAAACAGGAATACCATCAAATTCAGGATGGCGCAGCGGGCCATCAAAGAAAGCGGCATTATATTGGCCCGATAATAATCCCTCAACCATCGTACCGGAAGGACCGGTTGAGAGATCTAACTCCACCTGCGGGAAGCGTTGGTGATAGCGAGCGAGCAGGGAAGGCAGGCGTACTGCCGCGTTACTTTCAATCGAACCCAGCGTAAAGATCCCGCTGGGTTGCTGACCAGAAACGCTCTGTTTGGCTTCTTCGGCCAAGTCTAATATTCGTCGACTATACTCGAGAAAGGTTCGGCCGGCATCGGAGATATACAGGCGTAGCTTTTCCCGCTGAAACAAATTAACGCCCAACTCATCTTCCAACTGTTTAATCCGCGTCGAAATATTTGAAGGTACACGGTGTAGTTTATCGGCCGCTGCCGTGATGCTGCCTTCTTCGGCTACGGCTTTGAATACTTCCAATTGGGTTAAGTCCATACTTTCTCATTTGAAGTAAGATATTTTCATTATTATTCATTTTTAAAGAATGGCTGGCAAGCCTATGATGCCTGTCATCCCGGTTTGCAACGCTCAGAGCAACACCATTAAGCAAACCCAACTCCATCCGCATCACAAGAGAAGGTAGGACTTATGAATCAGACTGCTTCCACGCCAAACGGCGCGTTATCCCTGAATCCTAATGATGGGCAAGTGATCAAGCATTTTCCTTTTGACGGACAAGCCGCGGTAGAGAATACGCTGCAACACACCTTTGATGGATTTACCCAGTGGCGTAGCAGCGATATGGCACAGCGTGTTGGCTTATTGCGCGCTATTGCTGCCCAGTTACGCCAACAAGCTCGCCCGTTGGCGCAGTTGATGACCCAAGAGATGGGGAAGGTGATCGCCCAGTCGCTGGCTGAGGTCGAGAAATGTGCCAAGTTATGTGAATGGTATGCTGAGAATGGCCCGGCTTTTCTCGCGCGTGAGTCCACCACGGTCGAAAATAACAAAGCCTATGTCGATTACTTACCTATTGGTCCAATACTGGCGGTAATGCCGTGGAACTTCCCGATTTGGCAGGTGCTGCGTGGCGCAGTACCTATCATTCTGGCGGGCAATAGCTATCTGCTAAAACCCGCGCCTAATGTCATGGGTAGCAGCTATATGTTGCACGATATTCTGACGAAAGCAGGCACGCCAGCCGGAGTCTTCTCGATAATTAATGCCGATAACGACACCGTGGCTAAAGTGATTAAAGACCGCCGTATTGCCGCCGTTACCGTAACCGGAAGCGTGCGCGCAGGCGGTGCAATTGCTGGCCTGGCAGGTGCCGCGATAAAAAAATGTGTGCTTGAGCTTGGCGGCTCTGATGCCTTTATCGTCTTGGCCGATGCTGATATTGATGCGGCGGTGAAAGCGGCCATCGGTGGGCGTTTCGTCAACAATGGTCAAATTTGTATTGCGGCAAAACGCATCATGGTCGATAACGCCGTATTTGATGAATTCAGCGAGAAATTTATCGCCGCGGTCAAAGCCATGAAAGTCGGTGACCCACAATTAGATGACACCTATATCGGCCCAATGGCACGTTATGATTTGCGTGATGAATTGGATGCACAAGTGCAGGCGACGATAAAAGAGGGCGCAAAATGCCTGCTAGGCGGGCACAAAATTGCCGGTGAGGGTAACTTCTACGCGCCAACGATTTTAAGTGAAGTCACGCCAGGCATGACCAGCTTCAAACAAGAACTGTTTGGCCCGGTTGCCTCACTGATTCGCATCGACAATGCCGAACACGCAATAAAATTGGCTAACGACTCTGAATTCGGCCTCAGCGGTAGCCTGTGGAGTAAAGATATCGAAGCGGCGAAGAAACTCGCATCTCGTATCGATACCGGCGGTGTATTCATCAACAGCTCAAGCTTCACCGACCCGCGCGTCCCGATCGGCGGGGTGAAAAACAGCGGTTTTGGCCGCGAATTATCACATTTTGGCATTCGTGAATTTACCAATGCGCAAACGGTATGGATAGAAACTGTGGCAAGCTAGACCGAGCTTGGGGCGGTTTTTAAAAACGGGAACGTTTATTCAGGCTAGACCGAGCCTGATGCGGTTTTTAAAAACGGGAACGTTTATTCAGGCTAGACCGAGCCTGATGCGGTTTTTAAAATCGGAACGTTTATTCAGGCTAGACCGAGCTTTGATACGGTTTTTAAAATCGGAACGGTGCATTTTTCGGTTTTCTAGCGTGCAGAGATCATCTCGGCCTCGCAGCCGAAACCGACCGAAGGGTTCAAGGCGGAACCCTTCGGCATCCCGCGCCTTTTTATGGTGTGATAGCGGATTTCAATTAGGCTATGTTCCAGTTACCACAGCGACAGGCGCAAATTTCATGGCTTCGCCATGCCTTCCTTCGGGTTCGAGCCTGCTTCGCTGTCTCTCCACCACTCGTCAGTGAAATTTTGAGTGCGCCAGTTAGCGTTCGAATCAACGTCAAGATTTAGAAAATGATAGTAACGTGCGTGTTTCGGCTTCTCAAATGCAGTGTTCAATGCGGCATTGCAGCCTAAGCCGCTTCAAGGGGAGAGGCGCTCCCCTTGAAAATCCCGCGCCTTTTTATGGTGTGATATCTCATTCCAATTAAGCTATGTTTCAGGTACTACGGAGACAGGCGCAAATGTCGCTGCTCCGCAGTGCCTTCAGTCGGGATTCGGACTCGCTCAATAAAGCCTTCGCGATTTCTCACCGCTCCTTCAGCGCCATTTCGAGTGCGCCACTCACCTTTTTAACGTCAAAAGATAAGCTGCCTTTGTTTTTCTGTTTGTGTTGTTGCCGTTGATTTAAAAGCTGCTAAGCGCACTCAAAATGCCACCGGTGGAGTGGTGAAAGACAACAGCTTTATCGTTGGCTTGAACCCGGAGGCGGGGAGCCTGAAAGGCTGGCATTTGCGCTATACCGGAAGTTGCTGAAACATGGCCTCCACTGGATTGGATGTTAAAGTTTGAAAAGGCGGGGGATTTTCAAGGGTGGCGCCACCCACCCTTGAAGCGGTTCTGGCTGCAATGCCGCATTGAACACTGCATTTGAGGAACCGAAACATACACCATTCTAACGCTTTTAAATCCCAACGCTGATTCCAGCGTTAATCCCAACGCTGATTCCAGCGTTAACCCCCAACGTTGATTCGAACGCTAATTTTTATAATGTTCATCAATAATTAATATTGGCTTAATGGTACTGCCATTAGCAGAATCTTTACTCGCCTGGTTAATTTCTTCAAGTTTATAAAACTTGACCAACTTATCGAATGGGAATCGTCCCTCTTGATAAAACTTAATTAATTGCGGAATGGATATTTGTGGAATGGCATCTCCCATTAATACACCGATTATTTTCTTACTGCTGACCACTAATTGTCTAAAAGTATTGATATCCATATTTTTAGAGGTCACGGCGACTGGAGCCATTGTGCCACGGGTGCGCATTGAATTTAGTGCGGTTTGCATCACGGCAGATATACCGGTGGTATCGACCGAATAATTAACGCCTAGCCCATCGGTTATCGCCTTAATTTGTTTGGTCGTATCGCCTGTGCTGCTGTCAACAAGATGCGTAGCGCCAAGCTGCTTGGCGATATCCAGACGCGACTGATGAATGTCAACGGCGATAATCGTTGAACAGCCTGATATTTTTGCTGCCATCATTGCGGCCAGCCCAACGGCACCGGTACCAAAGATGGCAATCGATGAACCCACCGTAGGTTTCAGGCCATTAATCACGGTCCCTAAACCGGTTAAAAAGCCGCATCCTAAGGTGCCAACCAGGCGTAAGTCAGCGCTCTTATCTACCACGATAAGGTTGTTTTCTTTGGTTAAAGTATGGGTCGCAAAGGAAGATTGGTAGAAGAAGTTAGAAACCGGCGTGCCGTCTTCCTGATTAAATACGTGGCTACCGTCAGGGCGTGAACCGCTTGAGTTAAGGGCGGGCCAGTCGTTGCAGGCGGCAGGCAAACCGGTGCGGCAATTCGCGCAGTGGCCACAATAAGAATAAGACATCACTACATGGTCACCCACTTTGATATTCTTGACCTCGCTACCAACGAATTCAACAATACCCGCACCTTCGTGCCCTAATACGGCAGGAAAAGGGATCGTCGAATCACCAATTCTTGTGGCCTCATCCGAATGGCAAATTCCTGATGCCACCAATTTAACGCGGACTTCATCTTCGCGTGGCTCAGCTAAACGTAAATTTTCTATCGTATAATCACCATGTATTTTACTGAGTAATGCAGCTTTTATTTTCATGATCGGCCTTTATGATTTTAATAGAGTAGGGGGGGGTGTTATTAACCCTAGTAGATAGCCTTTCTCTTTTTTTAATCAAAAGTGTTGTTTTTGTTTTACGTGTTAAATATGCGAGCTGTGATTTGTTTTTATCAAAATAAAAATATTCAATGAATATCCTTATGCTTTGTTTTTCGCTATTTACCCTATATCTATTTTAAGCCGCTGGTAATAATTACATACTGTTACCGAACGCTTAGCTTATTGCCTATGATGTCTATTTTTTGATTGCACATAAAAATGCTACTCTTGCCCGCGCACAGGTACTGAAGACGCCATAGGCTAAGGCACCGCAGACTGTGTAGAGTGAGCATCTCACGTAATGATAAAAATAAACTAACATCTGGCAGGCAACGATGAGTTTTAGGGTTCATGGGGCGGGGCATAAGACGGAGTGGGTGAATTTGTTGATTGCCATTCCGGTAGGGATCATTGCGGCATTGGTGACGGTCTGTTTTCGTCTGGCAATTTCAGCAATTAACGGCCTGATGTTTACTGATGGGAGTGATATCACCAAAGCCTTTAATGAATACCCATGGATAACATGGCCGCTGGTTACCGCTGCTGGTGGGGTTATTGCGGGTTTAATTTTGCAGCAGGCCCTGCGTTATGAAGCGCGTCACGGGAAAATGCCCGATTATCTTGATGTCATCGATAAGCGCTTACCTGGCATCCCAGTAGTGAGTACCTTATTACGCTCGCTCTCTTCTCTGGCAAGTATCGCCAGCGGGGGATCGATTGGGCGAGAAGGGGCAATGGTACAGTTGGCTGCGATGAGCGGCAGTTTATTTGCGCGCTTTTCTCGTTTTACCTTTCTGCGACAATCTGATGTTATCGCCATGGCCGCAGCCGGTGGGTTAGCTGCGGTTTATCATGCGCCTTTTGCTGGGGCGTTATTCGTCGCTGAGATAGCCTTCGGTGTCACGGCGGTACAGCGTTTAATCCCGCTATTTATTTCGGCCTCGGTAGCGGTACTAACAGTGAGATCTTTTTTCAGTTACGCGCCGCTGTACCTCTATTCTTCGGCAGTATTTAGCCCGTCGCCTTCGGCGATGTTAACGGTGTTAGCCATTGGTGCCGTCACCGGCATGATGGGGCCGCTATTTATTGGTGCTATTGATAAGGTTCGCGTGGCGATGCAGCCGTTACGTCATCCGGCACTGCGCTTAGGTATCGGCGGATTAGCCGTTGGGCTGGTGGCGATGATCTCTCCGCTGGTGTTGGGTAACGGTTATGAAGTCATAGGACTTATCTTTAACAATGGCGATTTACATCACTCCTTATTATTACTGCTGGTGCTGAAAATCGTCGCAACGGCCATTACAGTTGGTTCTGGTGCGGTGGGGGGATTGTTTACGCCTTCATTGTTGATTGGCGCTGCAAGCGGGGCGTTAGTATGCAGCCTGTTACAGGCAATGGGCTTTGATCCCGGCCCGGTTGGGCTTTACGCGGCGATTGGCATGAGTGCGCTGCTGGCAGCAACCAGCCACGCGCCGTTGATGTCGATTATGATGGCGTTTGAAATGACATTGAACAGTTCGTTGCTATTCCCGCTGATGTTGGCAACGGCTATCTCTTATATGGTGGCATCGCGGTTTAAATCCAGCGGTACCTATCCCGTATTAACGCGTTTGAATGCGCGCTTTGCTGCGAAAAATGAATTTGAGCAAGAGACTATCGCCTCGTTGTTGCATCCGTGTTCGAAGATGTATGTCGATGCTTCACTAACCGACGTTGTGACCGAAGGACTCAAGCATCGCAATCGCTTTGTTTATATCGTCGATCGCCAAGAGCGTTTTCTCGGCGGCGTGCCGACCAATGTACTCGCCAGCGGCTTAATCGACGGCAGTATCAAGGCCAGTCAACCTATTGCACAGTTTATTGAAGAGGCATTTACCACGCTCTATCAATATGACAACTATGAGCAGGCATGGGCGATGTTTAGCCAGTCACCGCTCGAGCGTTTGCCGGTATTAGAAAACGCACAAAACCGGCGCTTGGTCGGCGTGATAACCAAGTCAGCGTTACTTAATAAAGCTAAAAGCTTCCTGTGAACCCTGCTTTAAAATCACACTCTCTTCTGTATCTCAAGGCTAAAAATGGGTTTAGCCTTGAGAGGTATCCCTTCTTTCCTCTATATCTGTCTACGATTTGCCACCAATAGCCCGTTTAAATCCCGGCATAAGCTAATAGCAAAAAAATATATATTTCATCTATCTCAATTCATGGTCATTGTGACTAAAACATGACAAACAAAAATGAATTTAATATTGGTGATTTACCTCACACTATTTTTGAAAATACTTTTACTGCTATCTATTTTTTAAAACAAAGTCTGCTTATTAAATGTAAATATATTAACAACCATTAAAAGAATTTTATTTAGGTTAAGGCGTACATAAATTGACATAAAGCGGGCGTTTTTAAGTCAAATTGCACCGATTTGGTGCTACGGCACCGCTCAAGTGCATGAGCTTATCTTAAAAGTGCATATAATCATGTAGTTATAAATTCTTATTTGTTACTTTTTGTTACAATCATTTTCGTGAATTTAACCTTGTAGGCGCAACTTTTCCATTTTAACTTTTTGTGCTTAGTGGTAGTGTTCATGTCGATTTACAAATAGACGCAAATACAAATACTAAGAAACCTTCGGCTTCATATTTAAAATATGGGCAATGGGACACCTTTATCTAAATCTAGGAAAATAAAATAATGATGAAGCGCAGTGCGTTGGCCGTAGCGGTCGCTCTTATTGTTGTGTCCGGTGCAACACAGGCAACAGAGATTTATAATAAAGACGGTAACCAGCTGGATCTTTACGGCCGTGCAAATGGTAAGCATTATTTCAGTAAAGATAAGTCGAACGATGGTGATAAAACTTACGTTCGTTTCGGCTTCAAAGGCCAGACTAAAATTAATGATACTCTGACTGGTTATGGCCAGTGGGAATATCAGGCGCAGGCTAACAATGCTGAAGCTCAAGGTGATGAAGGCAATAAAACCCGTCTGGGCTTTGCCGGTCTGAAATTCGGCCAATGGGGTTCATTCGACTACGGCCGTAACTACGGCGTAGTGTATGACGCAATTGGCTACACCGATATGCTGCCAGAATTTGGTGGCGATACCGCTTATAGCGATAACTTCATGGTAGGTCGTTCAAGCGGCCTGGCAACTTATCGTAATAAAAACTTCTTCGGTCTGGTTGATGGCCTGAACATTGCCTTGCAGTATCAGGGTAAAAATGACTCCGTCACTCCTAAAGCTGACGGCAATAACAACCGTCCTGACTCTAAATCTAACGGAGACGGCTTCGGTGGTTCCTTGGCTTATGAAGATATTGGCGGTACAGGCATTGGTGCTGTTATCGCTGGGTCATCTTCTGACAGAACAAGCCGTCAGAAAGCCTCTGTTTACGGTACAGGTGATAGAGCTAACGCGTGGGCAACTGGCCTGAAGTATGACGCTAACCAGGTTTATCTGGCCGCGATGTTTAACGAAACAACTAATCAGACTGCGTTTAAAGGCAAAGTAAACGGCACGTCGATTGCTGGTTACGCGCATAAAACCCAGGGTGTTGAATTGGTTGCACAGTATCAATTCGAGAATGGCCTGCGTCCATCTATCGCTTATGTCCAATCAAAAGCGAAAGATATTGAAAACGGTGTAGGCGATGTAGATTTGATTAAATACTACGACATCGGCGCAACTTACTACTTCAACAAAAACATGTACACCTATGTTGATTACCAGATCAATGCGTTGAGTGATAACAACAAGCTGGGTCTGAGCAACAAAGATGTGGTTGCAGTATCTCTGACTTACCGCTTCTAAGTTGTACTAACGAGTTATTACCTTTTCTGTGTCGAAAATGTAATGCAAGGCGGGGCTCTCGAGCCCCGCCTTTTTCTTTGCTACTTGGTGATTGCTATATCAAGCGGCCGCTTTGGTATGTGGGAAACAACGCAGCAGTAATTTGCGCATTCTGACCACAAACTGCTCCTGGAATAGCAAACAAACGGCAATGGTTATAGCCATATAAATCAGATATCCCACCACCGAAAGCTGTACGTTGCCAGCGGCGGCAATACAGGCGTTCCAATCTTTAAAGCAGGTCATCGGGGCACCGCGAACCAGCTGTTCTAATGTGCGGAATAGGTTAAAGATCGGCACATGGAAGGCAAAAATAGACAGCGATGCTGCGCCCAGTCGAGGTGACCAGTGCCGTAGCCAGCTGCTGTTCGGATCACGAGCCATGGCGCTGAGATAGACCAGACAAACCTGCGCCGGTAGCAACAAGCCATTGTGCAACATGAAATACCAGTAGCGTGCACCGTGAGTAAACAGGGCGGTGGCAACGCCAAAGCATAGCAAAATACCGACAACCATTAGACCGCGTATCGTGCCGTTGGGGAGCATTCCCGTTTGTTGGTGCTGGCGGAATAGCGCGTAAGCCACAATGCCGGCGAGGAACTCGGGTAGACGCAGCAGCGGGTTACGTTGCAACAAGCCGGTAAACGGCATGCCGTATTGATGCTGCCACACAACATAGATCGGTGGGACGAGGTACACCAGCATAATGATCCCTAGCCATAGCCATTTTCGACGTACCGCCAATAGCTTAGGGGCGAGGAATGGGAATAAAAGATAAAAGAAGAACAGCGTCGATAATGACCACAGTGGCGCGTTGAAAGTCAGGAAATAGGGGTTCCAAGCCTGCAACATAAACATCTGCAAGAACACATTAAATGACAACTGTATATTGGTCATGTAATGGCGGAAAAGCTCAGGATGCGTGCCGCCTAATTCTGAATTGGTATCATAAATCACAAATCGCAGACTGGCCGTTGGGCCTTGCGGGGGAATAGACAGCCAATGCATAAAGGTCACGACCAACATTGACGTCACCAGTGCTACGATATGAATTGGGTACAGATTGCAAAAGCGTTTGGTTAGGAAGCTTCGCCCTGATTCGCGCATGACATTGCCATTAAAATAGACATGGGTCAGCAAGAAACCAGAGAGCACGAAAAATGTACTGGTGGCGAAAAAACCCATACTGGTAAATTCTGCCAGGAAGGGAATAGTAAAACGCTGCGGGTATTGATGCAGTGTGTGGTAAATCATGACATAGCAGCCTAAAAGAAAGCGCAACCACTCAAGCCCAATAAAGCGTTGTTTCGATGCTTTCTGCATCTGTTTTCTCCGAAACATAAATTTTCCGGAGAATTATACCCGTCATTTTAAATTGAATTGTCAGCTAAGCGTCAAGTAAACGTAAAGTAAACACATGATGGTGCGTTGGAAAATTCTTAAGTATCAGTGGTATATAAACGGATCATAAATGAAACTTAAATTTTAAATAAATCCCTTTACTTAGTGCAATACATTAGAAATTTTTGATATATGAGCTTTTAATGTATTGCATAGACGGAGGGTGCTGATATTCATCTGTACCATTCAGGTTTTGACTTGAAATATTATCTTCATTGGCTAAGATCAACGCTGATTCTTAAATTGAATAGAGTATGACAGACGTAACTTCACTCCCTTGGGCGACAATTTCTCGGATTCGCCTTCCCATGCTAAAGATCGGTTTTCGCCTTATCGCGTCGCTCTTACCACTGAATGCGTCAGCGCTGATACTGGATAATTCGCCGCTCATACAGCTTCCGGTGGATGATTCCGCACCCGCGAGCGAGAACAACTCAATATTTAACGCCGGGCCAATGCAGCTATCTGCCCTGCCAATTTCATCTAATACCGACTCCGCCGCTGATAATGACTCAGCGCTGCCCGATTTAGGCAGTTCGTCGAATCATTCCGGGGATAACGTCGCCAAAAAATTCGAAACGCAAATCGCGACGGCGTTAAAAGAGTTTGGCGAAGGGAGCAAAGCCAGTACCAGTGACGATCCGCTCAGGGAACAGGCTGAATCTTTGGCATTGCAGCAGGCTGCGCGATTGATGCAGAAAAAAACTAGCAGCTTACTTTCCCCGCTGGGGACAGCATCGATGAATCTTGATGTTAGCGGCGGCACGCTGGCTGGCAGTTCAGGCCAATTACTGAGTCCGTTATTACAATCGGCAGATAGGCTGACTTATAGCCAGGTAGGACTACAGCACACCAGTGATGCCAATATTGGTAACTTCGGTCTTGGCCAGCGCTGGTCTCGTGGCCATTGGATGCTGGGCTACAACGCGTTTGTTGATAATGATTTTACTCATGATCAGAGTCGTGGCAGCTTAGGCGCAGAAGCCTGGACTGATTATCTGCATTTTTCAGCCAATTATTATCATCCGTTTTCTTCTTTTAAAGCCAAATATGCGGACTCTACGCTGATGCGTCGGCAGGCTGCCGGCTATGACATCACGACCAAAGGCTATTTGCCATTCTATCGCCAGCTTGGCGCGAGTATTAGCTTCGAGCAATATCAGGGGAATCAAGTCGATTTATTAGGCAACGGCGTTTATCAAAACAATCCGTCGGCGATGTCTTTAGGCGTAAATTACACGCCGGTGCCGCTGGTGACCTTTAAGGCAGAACATAAGCAAGGGCAGGCGGGAGATAATCAGGATGTGGTCAACATGACGCTCAATTACCGTCTTGGTGTACCTCTCGCCCAACAGCTTTCTCCTGACTATGTAGCACAGGCGCATTCATTGCGCGGCAGTCGTTTAGATACTGTCGAGCGTAACAATCTGCCGGTATTAGAATACCGCCAGCGAAAAACGTTGTCGGTATTTTTAGCCACGCCGCCGTGGGTACTACAAGCGGGGGATAACTTGCCGCTCAAACTCGATGTACGTGCCGTAAATAGCATCAGCGCATTGAGCTGGCAGGGCGATACGCAAGCATTGAGTCTGACGCCACCGCACAATAATCGTGACGTCAACGGTTGGAGTGTGATTATGCCCGCGTGGGATGACACACCGGGAGCAAGCAATACTTATCGCTTATCTGTCACGGTAGTGGATAACAAACACCAACAGGTGACATCGAATTGGATCACCCTGAGCGTGGCACAACCTTTATCCGCGAGTATTTCTTCCGAGGCATTTAGCCTGGCACCGGCGACGCAGTAAATATTCTATAACGCTGCGTAAAGCCGGTGGGTGCCGACGGTTAAGATTACAGGCTGTGGATGTCGATACCATCGCCGATATTACTGTTTTGATAGTAGCTGTGCGGCACTTCAACCTGATATTTGTTTGTGCCGTGCGCGACTTCAAGAATATAGCGCTCGTGATCATAAGAGTGGATCGGCATAAAGCCAAAAAAACCTTCCGCCGCGCTTATGCTACGTGAAGACGGGATAGCGTAACGGTGCACGATCATTGCTCTGAGCGGCGGGTTCTTACTTGATAGTGTATTCCAGGTTTGAATAATTGGCTGATTCACGGCTTGAGTGAGCGAGCGAAGAGCAGTGGTGGCCAGCGAGTGTAAATGCGCCACACCGGCTTTAAACGTCGCCACTGAATTCCAGGATGAAGCGTTATCGGGGGTATATTTTGACATAATCGATACCTCGTTGGTCTATGTCACCCGATTACACACGTTTTCCTTATCGATAATCCAATCACTTATTGCACTAAGTTAAGCCAAAATAGCTATTTAGGTTTATCTCAGCGATTTACTCCAGAAAATATCGCTAATTAAACACTTATTCCACCGTCGTTCGGCGGCGTTTTTTTGCTAACTCCAGCGGACAAGTGCTGCAAATTTCATGATCGGCCAGTTCATAACGTAGACAACACTGACGACGATAACGAATGCTATTAGGATCGCTTGGATTTTCAGCACGTACAGGGTCAATCAGCGGATTTTTGCTGCCATCACTCAGGAGACGGGCGTTTAATAAGGCCCGGCCATCGCGGATATCAGCATTAACCAGCAGGGCTTGTTCAATTCCCCAGGCAATACGGACGCCAGCATTACTCCAATATATACCTGGTTTTAGGCCCGAAACCTCGGCCATTGACTGGCATACTGCGCGTAAATGCTGCTCGATCATCACATCAAAACGTGCCAAGGGTAGCCCCGCAAGATAAGGCTCGCCGGGACCATCGAAATAGATTTGCTCTGGCAGGCCGTTTTCTTGCAGCGTCAAAAATATCCGCTCTGCCGCGATAGGCAACTGCCAATTATGGCTCAATGAAACAATCACCCAACTTGGCAGCAGCATGGCAAAGTACCACTGTGACCACATTGAGACTCGCGCTCGTAGTTGCACTGGGTCGGCGTCTGGGCCTAAATGCACATCTAAATAGCGCTGTAGTACGCGGGCACAGCCTTCTGGCGTCGTTAATTGCTGCATTGACCATGCATTCTCAACCTCAGGTGTTAAAGGTTTTAGCCTCTCAGCAACCCAGTTAAGTGGCCCTGAGCTGAGATCATCGATGATTGTTTGCATCATGCTGAATCTAACCAAGCGAGGAAAATAATGAATAGTATTATCGCAGGATAACTAAACATGACTACAAATGGTAATCATTTCTATTTGTATTTAACGTGATGAGTGAAGGTTGAAAAATGAGCAGGAATAGACGCAGGGTTAATACTAATGGCGTTCAGGGGGTCTCCTTATAAAAGCTGTTGATTATTTGTGGCAAATTATCTGCTCTGGGATAGGGTTATGCGATCGCAGTCAAAATTTGGCCGATAGGCGGCTTGGGTTATCCCGCATCGTAACGTAGGCTAATTTATTATTACTTCATTCATTATCTTATTTTCGCCTAAATTTTTTATCAGTAATTTGGACGTGGATTTATTATTAAGCATTAAATGCAATTTAAAATAATTTTATTGTTATTTTAAGATTTTTAATTGATCGATATTCATAGGGCAGGGTGTGCTAAGTACGGTTGATTTTCTACTATTAATTATCGGGATTAATCAGGAGATAAAATGGATAGCGATATAAAAGAGGTTGAAATTGTTATTCTCGGTGCGGGTTTGGGTGGTTTAGGGATGGCGGCACAATTAAAACGACAGAATAGTGATGATTTTATTATTATCGATAAATGTCCTGATATTGGCGGCGTTTGGCTAAATAATACCTATCCTGGCGCGGCGTGCGACACGGAATCTCATCTTTATTGCTACAGCTACCATCTTCATCTACGTGTTAGCGCGCTTTACGCCGGGCGTGATGAATTATTAGGTTATATTAACTCGTTAGCCGATCGCTTCGATTTGCGTCGGCATTTACAGTTAAATACTGAGATTCTATCCGCGAAATGGTCGAATAATAAAAAACGTTGGTTATTGACGTTATCAAATGGCGAGGTAATGACATCACGTTTCTTTATTGCCTCTTGGGGACAATTAAATACGCCCTATATTCCGACTATTCCTGGTTTCGAGCAGTTTGCTGGTAAAAGTTTTCACTCTGCGCGCTGGCGACACGATATTAATTTAAAGGACAAGCGTGTTGCCAGTATCGGCAGTGCAGCCAGTGCGGTGCAGTACGTACCAGAAATCGCACCTAAGGTGGCGCATTTAACGGTATACCAACGTTCTGCTAATTGGATTGTGCCGCGTAATCAAGAAATCTTTACCTCAGCCCAGCTTGATGAATTTTCCAAAGACCCCGTCGCGTTTGAGAAAAACCGCCAGCAAATACACTTAATGCGTGAAGTCGGTGCGCTACGGGTCCGTCACGGAACGGTGGAACAGGCGGAGGGTATTGCGGTAGCCAGACAGCATCTGGCCGATCAAGTGAGCGATAAAGCGCTACGAGAGAAGCTGGTACCGGATTATGAGCTAGGCTGTAAACGCATACTGCGTTCCGATGATTATTATCCGGCTTTGATGCGCGATAACGTTTTGCTGCAAACCGAAAAAATCAGCCATTTTGATAAACAAGGTATTGTGACGGCTGACGGCAAGTTAGAGAAGTTTGATGTCGTGATTTTTGGTACCGGTTTTCAGAGCCAGTCATTCCAAGGGGATATGCAAATTATCGGCACAGCAGGGAGCTTGCAGCAAAAATGGGCGGAGGGCGCGGAAGCTTATCTTGGGATCACCGTTCCAGATTTCCCCAACATGTTCCTAATTTATGGGCCTAATACTAACCTCAACCACAGCTCAATTATTAGCATGATGGAAATTCAGCAAAATTATATTCTCAATGCTATCAGCCATCTCCGCCAACACGTCGAACAAGCAATAGCGCCAAAAAACCAGCTTTTTATAGCCTACAATGATGATGTCCAAAAGGCGATGCAAGCATCGGCTTTTTCCTCGAACTGTTCTAGCTGGTACAAAAATGCCGCTGGGAAAGTGATCAACAATTGGCCAGGTTCAGTGGAGGAATACAAGCAGGTTGCACAGTGGCGGGCGGACGATTTTATCTGGGACAGGACGTAACGATTTTAATCGCTAAGGAGACATTATGCGCAGTTTAAAAACACTCATTGGGCTTGAAGATGTCGCAGCAGATGTCAGGCCCGTCGTGCAGGCTTGTCGTCAAGCAGGTATCGCTATGGAAAATCTAACGCCGGAGGAGGCCAGGCAGGTTTATAGCGCGACCTGTGCCGAGCATACGTTAGAGCGATCTAATGAGGTTATGGTCACCGAGATGATAGCTGAGCTGGATGAATTGCCGATTAAATTCAGAGCCTATTGCCATCATGAGGTTGCAGCCGAGGTCACGCCGTTGGTGTATTTTATCCACGGCGGAGGCTGGGTGATTGGTAACCTGGATACGCATGATAGTTTGTGTGCTGAGATTGCCAGACAAACTAAATGTCGGGTTATTGCGGCAGACTATCGTTTGGCACCGGAATTTCCTTTCCCGATAGCGTTAGAAGATTGCCATGCGGCCTTAAATTATCTTATTGCCCAGTCGGTCAATCTTAATATCGATCCGCAAAAAATTATTCTGGCCGGGGACAGCGCCGGCGGCAATATGGCCACTGTCTTGGCGAATATCGTGCCTCGTACCAATGCGCCTTGCCATTTACTAGGGCAGGTCTTGTTTTACCCGGTTACCGATCTGACGGCCCATTCCGCCGGTTATGAAAAAATTACTCAAGGTTTTTCGCTGACGTCGCACACCATGAAATGGTTCAGGGATCACTACGTCGGCATTGGCATCGATCTGCGTGATGAACGTTTGTCGCCGCTCTATCATATTCACGAGCAGCAGTTGCCGATGTGTATTATTACTACCGGACTTGATCCCCTGTCAGATGAGGGCATTGAGTATGCAGCCCAAAGTGCGCTGGCCGGGAATTACGTCGAGCATTATCATTTTCCTCAGCAAATACACGGCGTGCTCACTTATGCCAAGAGCGTGAAAACCGCCAGAGACATGCTCGCACTGGCGGCCAATTTTATTACCCGGGTGGTTTATCCATAACAGGGGGGAGAGCAATTTAGTGTCGGGGATCTTCCTGCCAGACTTTGCTCATCGCGGTCTCCAGGCGTTTGAACAATTGATAGCGCTGTTGGTGAAACTGATGGCGTTCGTTGTCGGGCTGCAAAATTTGCGGTTTTAGCTTGACCGCATGGTGCGCGGCATCCGACAAATCATGCCACTGGCCGATCCCCACGCCGGCACACATTGCCGCTCCTAATGCCCCGGTTTCATGGCACTGGGCGACCCGCAGCGGAATACCCAGCACATCGGCAAACATCTGTGGCCAGATACAACTTTTTGCCGCGCCGCCGGAGAGCGTCGCTTGCAAAAAAGGGATACCTGCCGCGCGTAGCCGGTTGATATGTCCTTGGTGGGCGAAAATCACCCCTTCAAATAGTGCGTACAGCATGTCAGCCCGGGAGTGCCAGCCGCTTAACCCGTAAAAGCCGGCTTTGGCCGGACCATCTTTGCGCCCAGAATAAAGATAAGGATGGTAAATGGGTAATTGCACATGCGGGGCGACCGCGGCGACCATTTCGCTACTGCGGGCGGCGCCTTGTCCATTTCGCCCGTCATCAAACTCACGGATAAACCAATCCAGATTGGCAGCCGATGTAGCGCTGGCTTCAATCGCCATATAGCGGTCATGTTCTATCAGTGCATTCATCGATATTGGGCGTAAATAGTGCGGGTTATCAACGATGGCTTGATTAATACTCCAGGTGCCCGCCACGATAGACGCCTCGCCTTTATTCACCACGGCAGCACCCGCAGCGCTGGCGACGACATCAAACAAGCCTGCAACCACCGGAATACCCGCGGTTAAACCGGTCAGACTCGCGGTTTTGCTACTGACGAATCCGACAACATCGCAGGATGCGTGCAGAGGCGGCAAATGGGAAAGCTGGTCTTCTATTTGATACAACGCCAGCAGGTCAGGCGAGTAATCTTGCAAGTTAATGTCAATCAACCCCGCCCCGGAGGCATCGGAAAAATCAGTAGAGATAGCATCAGTCAGAAAATGGACGACCACATCTTTTGCCAGCATGATGTGACCAATACGCTCGTAAACATCGGCTTGATGCCGTTGCAACCAGTTCAGGAGTACCGGTGTCGCGGCGGCCCAGGGTTTTTGTAATGAGCATTGGTAAATTGCCTGGCTGCGGCCGCTGCTCTCCAGCGCCAACACTGATTCAATGGCGCGGCTGTCGATTGACTGTATTCCGAGTAAAGGCTGTCTTTCTCTGTCCAGCGCGTACAAGCCGTTGCCATGCCCGGCCGCCCCGATCCCGATTATCCGCCATTCGCCAGCCTGTGGATGATCCAGGCATTGGCGAATCGCCTGGGTCACACCGCTGTAAATCTCTTCAATCGAGCGTTCGGCAAATCCTGCTTGTGGCTGATGTGTTTCACCGGCGCACTCGGCGGCGTTTAAAATGCCGCCTTGCAGGTCAAATAGCACCGCTTTAATCATTGTGTTGCCAATATCAATACCTAACAGGCTATCGCGCATGCTTTAGCTCCTTTCAAGGTTTTCTATTGGATGTTGCATCTGGCTCTGATTAATAGTGATGATAGAGCGCCAATGCATCCTCACCGCTGATACCTTGATGAATAATTGCCATCAACGCTTTCACCATTTGCGATGGGTTGTCGTGTTGGTAAACATTGCGGCCATAAACCATTCCCGATGCTCCTTGCGCCATCAGCCCGGCGGCTTTGTGTAGCACGGCGCTAAGTTCACCTTTACCGCCGCCGCGTACCAATGTCGGGCAGCGTGCGGCTTCGACCACACGATGAAAATCTTCCACATTGTCGGTAGGATCGGCCTTAATAATATCGGCCCCAAGTTCGCGAGCCAGCCGGACTAACGGGACTATTTTTGTGACATCGCCGAGTGAGCCATAGGCGGCACCTTGCCCAGCCGGTGCCATCACTAAGGGCTCTACCATCAGTGGCATTGCGTATTTGTCACAGGCGTGGCGCAAACGACCAATATTTTCGACGCATTGGCGGAAAATCCCCGGCTCATCGGGGATCATATACAGATTAACCACCACAGCTGCGGCATCCATCTGTAGCGCGGCCAAAATAGGCGCCTCTGGGTTATGTAATACCGCCCACATTTCACGATGACGCGCGGCGTTATAGGCGTTGCCGACGTCAGTTCGCATTACTAAAGCGGGCTTCTTGCCTGCCACTTGCTGCAAGAGATCTGCCTGACCGAAATTTACCTGAATGGCGTCAGGCTGGGCGGTGATAAGCTTTTCCATTACCGTGCGCATATCGGCTAAACCGACCAGAAAATCTGGCTCATTGGCGATACCGTGATCAATGGCGACATCGAGGCATTTCCCTTGATGAAACAGGCGATGCAGCCTGGCTTTACTGTAGTTCGACATGCGTCTCTCTCCTGAGATCTGATGGTGCAGCCAGCTCGGTTAACCCGTGCTGGCTGGCAAGATGGGATAGGGTGAGTGCCAGATGTTGGCGAGCGGTGTTTTCGTTCCAGACCAGCGTACTTGCCAGCAATTGATTGATTTCTTCAACCAAAGGTACGGTGAGCGCGCCGCTAATTGCCAATGAGGTGCGTCGGACCAAGACATCCTCGAGTTGGACGACCTGTTCATGCTGAATTAAAAAACGCAGTTCCTGTTGGCTATAACCGGGATGATGCTTTAAAAACGTTTCAGGGCGCTTATTAAAACTAGCAATAATAGTATTGGCACGACTGCCGTAACGTGCGACCAGCTGTTTGGCTCTATCGAGCGACAAACCGTTCTCACTGGCAATGTGTTGTATCCAGTTGGCTTTTTCATCGGGCGTCGGATAGTGACGCCCACCGCCGATGGCGAGATTCTCGCTGCTGACTTTACGTCGCTCGCCGAGCAAATTCAGCACCCGGTCGGCCGCCTGCTCACCAAATTTACGAAACGTAGTCCATTTTCCGCCTACTAAACAGAGCGTCGAAAAATGTTGTTCGCCAGTGGGAGGAACCAATACTAAAGAGTGGTTACGCGAGATTTGACCATTGCTGGCAGCGTGGCTGGCGGGCAGGGGGCGAACCCCGCTGAAGGTATAGACCACATCACTGTCTTTAATATCAAAATTCGGGAACACAAAGCGTAAGGACTCCAGAATATAGTGCTGCTCTTCGGCTTCACAGACAATATTCTCCGGCGAATCCACGCGAATATCCGTGGAGCCAACCAGTACTTTGCCGTACCAAGGGAACATAATGCAGACCCGACCTTCCTGATTCTCGTAATAGACCATCCCGCCATCGAGTTCAGTCAATAGTGCCGGAGAGTCGATAATCAGGTGCGAGCCTTTGGTGCCGCCTATCAGTTTTGCCGCATCATCATCGGGATTGAGTACCCCGTTGAGTTGATCAATCCAGGCACCGGTTGCATTGACTACAACATTCGGTTGTAGCGTGAAAAATTCGCCCGACAGGTTATCCCTTAACGTGACGTTGTCACCATCGCAGGCTACGACGCTGACATAATTGAGCGCTAATGCCAGAGCATTCGCTTTTTCACTGTCTTCGATAAGCTCGTAACCGAGGCGTTCCGGGGCGCTGATCCAGGCATCATAATAAGTGGCGCTGCATTTGACCCAATCGGCAAAATCGGGCCAGCGATGTCGGGTTGCCGAACTGCCGTGCAACTGATGTTTAGGCATCGAACCATACTTGCGGGTATAGATGTCATAGAGAGAAAGCCCGGTTTTAATGATTAGCGCACCGCGTCTTGCCGGTTTTTCGCTTAAACGCATAAAACGTTTGGCTGCGCCAATCAGGCCTCCGCTCCAGCTATCAATGGGTACTGTTGTTTTAAGCGGTGCAACGTAATGCGGGGCGTTCTGTAGCAGTCGGTCGCGTTCTTCAACGGACTCTTTCACCAGCGAAAACTCGCCGGTTTCCAGATAACGTAATCCGCCGTGGATCATTCTGGAGAGTGCGCCACTGGCGGCCTGACACCAATCACCTTGCTCTACCATGACGGCGGGAATACCTTGCAAGGCCAGCTCACGGAAGGTGCTGATACCGTTAATCCCGCCACCGATAATCAATACCGGGACATGCTGTCGTTGGCGTAATATCTCTAAGCGTAGAACCCGATCTTTTAGCGTAATAGAGGTATGATCAAACATGGTTGGCCTCCTATGCCTGCCAGCGTTGCTGGAAAATAAAAGCTGCGGATAAGTGACGTTTACGTGACGTTGTCACATATTTTTTTGTTCGCAGTTAATCAGAGATCAAGTCACAACTTTTGTGCGCCTTTAAATGAGGTATAGAAGCCTGCGAGGGATAAGGGCAATAAACGTCGGCTAAAACGTGATGCAGTTGTGATGGGAGTCAACTAATGGGGCTTGTGGGATATTTTACTGACGTAAAAGCGGCGTGTCGCATCGGAGCAATTGCTATTGTGACACGCCGGTTTGAACTTAACGCAACGTAAAGACTTCGCCACGCGGAACAAAAGGTAAACGATGGCCTTCTGGCAGTAACCAGGCATGTTCCATCGAAATATTAATATACTCCTCGCAGCCACCGTCGGTGATGATTAGCACCGGGCCTTGCAGGGGAAATTCACCGCGTTTTGACAGATGAGACAGCATCTCAACGCCAGGTTGCAGTACCGTACCGCCTCGGCCCTGTAAGCTGAAACGATGTAATAGCTGCTCTGGCGCGACCCATCCTTTATCGTAAGCCTGTGCATCGCAGCAGATAAAGCGTACCTGCAATACCTCATGGGCCAGAGCATAACTGGCAATAGCGCCGAGCGCCTTACCGAGCAATTGAATATCCATCGAGCCGGAGGTATCGAGTATCACGCCGAAGACCCGCGACAAACGGGCTTCTTCCGAGGGTTTGGCTAACGAAGGACGTGGAATACTCGGCGTTGCGGCTTGGCGGCGTGAAGGATGCGCATAGCTGCGGTGATATTCCAGCGGCGGGAAATGCTCATCAAACCATTCGGCTAACCTTACATCCCAGGGAATGGGCGGTTGTGAAAGGCTGCGAATCTCTTCAATTAATCCGACTGGCAACGTCGAGCGTGAGGCACCATACAAGCACCGCTCCAGCCCTTGATTTAGCGCGCGACGGCAATATTCTTCGGCATTGATAAAAACACTGCCGCTGTCGTCACCTAAAATATCGCCAGCTCCCACGTTGCCACGCAGCGTGACCAGCTTTCTAGCCCGACGGATATCTTGCGCTAACAGATCATAAATTTCTTCGCAGGAGGCATTTTCAAACTGTGAGTCATGCAACACACCTATGGATGGCGGCGTACCGATTTGCATCTGCACTAGCCAACCGTTGATGGCAAAATCGCAGGCAATATTCCATAAATAGCCATCGCGTCCACGGCGTCGAGAAGTATGATTCAACCCTGCATGAAGCAGCTCATGAGCAAAAACGAACAGGCATTCAGGTTGCTTTAGCCCGGCGGCTGGATTCATCCATATTTTCTGCGCGCTGACATCAATAGCCGCCACGCGAATATCATATTGACTACACAGACGAATATCTTCCACTAACTCGAAACCTGCGGCCAGCGCCCCCAACAGAGGATAGGTATCTATCATCTGGCGGCGTGCGCGCCGGGCTGGGGTTAATGGTTGATTTTTGGTGTCCGTTGGCTGATAACCACCGGCAATTTCTAGCGCGTGTTGTACGCTCTGGGTAATACCATCGACAAAAAGGTTTTTCCACTTTTCAGGCCGATTGTGGTTAGAGACGGGGAAATCTAACTGGTAGTACCAAGAACTTTGGCCGCCGCAGTAAATATGGTGCCACTGGTAAAGCGTTTCTGGACAGCCATCGACAACCCACTGACGATATAACACGTCAGGGTCGGCATTGTCGTGTTCCGAGAGCTCAAACGCCTGTAACTCCTCGGGCAGAGGGCCGATTTTTAGCTCGTCACAAAAATGAGTGACGGTACTTAACACGGCAAGTTCCCATAATATCTGTGGCGAACGCGCTTTGATTAAACCAAAGCCCAGCGCAACCAACGCTTGGGCAATCAGTCTGGCCCATTGCGCCGGGGTAGCGCGACGTTGTGTATTGACATAGAGGACCCCGTGTGGGGTTATCTTCAGCCATCCTTTAGATGACACAACCTGATGATTGTCATCAAATGAGACGTGAACTTGGTGCCATATCGGCATGAACAGACGGTGATCGTTAATCAGCTCAATGCCTTCAAGGCAAGCCGCAAGCGACGGATTGTTTTTTGATCTGTTTTTACTCATGCATTCTTATCACGTACTGCCAGTCTAGGCAGATCTCGAGCTACTTCTAGTAGGAACCAGGCCGGCAGTTTTCTGCCTTGTTCATCTTCACCCATTACCGATTGAGCGATTTCCACGCTGATACGTGCCAACGATTTCAGTCGGTCTTTGGCCTGCATCGCGAGTTGCTTATGGTCACTTTTTAAGGTGTTTTCATCGGCAGGTAACTCTTTATAGAGATACGAGCGGAAAGATTGTGCCAGGAAATAAAGTACGTCGCGGTCACCAGGTTCCGTAGGCCAGGTGGCATCGCCTTTAATAATGGCGGTGACAGTATATTTCTGGCGAATCTGTTTAATGAAGCCTTTGAAATTCACCGCATGATTCGGTGACAACAGGCCATAAGCCAAGGCTTCGAGCATGTGATCATCGATATTTTCACCAAAGGAATGCAATGCATCAGACAACATGTGCCAACTGCGTGGCGTAGAGAAGGGTTCTTCGTGTTTAGGAGGTTCATTCCACAGCTGATCGGGGCGCAGTTGAATATATTCGACTACCCACGGATGGATACCACTTTCGTTGATTGCCCACTCCAGCCATTGACGATGATCGGCCCGTAAATGGATATGTACCATACGGTTTATCAGTGCCGATGGCATCGGTTTTACAATCGCGCCATCTTTAGCGCGGTTACCTGCGCCAATCACAATAGTCCCGGCGGGGAGATGATATTCACCGACGCGTTTTTCTAAAATTAGCGAATAAAACGCTTTTTGAATCTCATGCGATGAGGCATTCAGCTCATCGAGAAATAACACAAAAGGTTCTGAACGCACGATATTGGCAGGGGGATAAAATCGTGAGCACTGTCCATCGATTTGCGGAATACCCAGCAAATCCTCTGGCGCGAGCTGGCTGCCCAGCAATGACACACACTCCATCCCCACTTCGTTGGCAAAGCGTTGTATCAGGGCGCTTTTACCAATACCTGGCGCCCCCCATAAAAACACCGGGCGTGTGGTGGCAACATTAAGCAAAAAATCGAAGGCCTGCGCAGGGGCAAGCTGGATCGCAGAAAGCATAATAGCGTCTCTCAATGACTAAGAATAAAAAAGCCTCATTGTCTCGATAAGCTGACAAGTTTTCACAAGATGATGAGTTGTAACAAGGTAATGACTAACGTTCTTTCCGTTAGCTATTTTTGCGCTTAACACGCTTTTAGATGAGCTCTGTCGACGAGAGGGGATGAAGGTTTAACGAGTATTCTGCCGATATTAAACACAAAATTTGCGTACTTTTCAAACTAACTTGCTACTAATTTTTGCTGTGAAGGTATATCACGCTGTTTTCGTGATGTTGAGGGCATAAAAAAGGGGCTATTTTGCGACTTCTTTATGTCATTTTTTAGCAAAGGTTATCTATTTTTCGCATTTGTGATTATTAGATAATTCCATAAAAATGGCCGCTACAGAGGTAAAGGCTTTGTGCATGTTTTGCCTAAAAATTTACCCACCATTTTATCGTTTCCCTGTCGGGAAATAAGTTTGATTCAATCAGGGGAGCGGTTTTAATGAAAATAGCAAAGGGATTAACCCTTTTAGCCTTAGCTGTGGCGAGCATAAATACAGGATTCGCGGCACAAGTTGCGGTGCCGACCGATAGCTCACTGCATGTCTCCGTTGACCCAGCACTGAACAAACTTCTGCCTGCGGACATCGTAAAACGTGGTTATATCGTGGCTGGGACTAACCCGAACACACCGCCGACGACCTTCTTCAAAGAAGACAATAAAACCCTGGCAGGACGTGAGATTGACGTCATGAACGCCGTCGGTGAACGTTTGGGTATCAAAGTGCAATGGCAGGATACCGGTGGTTTTGACAATATTATCCCTGGTCTGAAAACCGGCCGTTACGATGTGGCACTGTCAAATATCAACGCCACGCAGACTCGCCTGAAACAAGTCGATTTTATCAGCTATTACAACGCCAGCCGTCTGGGCATTATTGCGCGTAAAGATGCCAATATTGCGCCATTCACCAGCTTTGATGCGGTATGTGGCAAACAGGTAGGTGCGGGGGCAGGAACCACGCAAGTAGGCCGCTTAGAAGAAGCAAGCAAAGCCTGTGTTGCCGCTGGCAAACAACCTATCAATGTGGCCGTATTCCCAGACCGTCCTGCCGGTGTTCAAGCGGTGGTCAGCGGTCGCGTGCCGATGTTCTTCGGCCCGTATGAAGGCCTGATTTGGCAGGTTAGTCTGATCAAAGCCTTAACGATGAGCGGTGAAATCAGCGTCAATGATGCGCCAGTTTCTGTTGCCTTGCCGAAAGATTCTGCCCTTGAGCCAGCGGTACAGGCGGCATTGAATTCACTGATTAAAGATGGCAGCTATCAAAAAATTCTCGATCATTGGAACATCGGCTACGGTGCGCTGAAAGAATCGAAACGTAACCAAGAGATTTTCCAATGAGTCAACATCCAGACCACACGGATGATTTAAAGATCGTAGGTAAGCGTTATTACGGCCGTTGGTTCAGTGCGTTGGTCGTGCTGCTTTGTGTGATCGGTATGATTCATTCGATGGTCAATAACCCCCGCTTCGAGTGGGGGGTGATTGCCGAGAACTTCACCGGTGCGTCTATTTTGCAAGGCGTGTTGATGACGCTGGAACTCACCGTCATTTCGGTCGTTCTTGGTTTTACCTTTGGTACGGTGCTGGCGCTGATGCGCCTGTCATCGAACCCGGTACTTTCAACGGTGAGCTGGGCTTATACCTGGTTCTTCCGGGGCGTGCCGATGCTGGTGCAGTTGTTCCTGTGGTACAACATCGCGGCACTTTATCCAACCCTGTCTATCTACATTCCTGGCCTCGGTGAAGTTTGGAGTGCGCAAGCTAATACGCTGATCAGTCCGTTTAGCGCGGCGGTGATTGCCTTGGTGATGCACCAATCTGCTTATGCTGCCGAAATTGTTCGTGCTGGTATTCAAAGCGTGAGCAACGGTCAGCTTGAAGCCGCGCGCGCGTTAGGCTATCGCCCGGCACAAATTTTCCGTCATACCGTATTGCCACAGGCCATGCGCGCTATCTTGCCTCCGGCGGGTAACGAGATTATCGGTCAGCTAAAAACAACGGCGGTGGTATCGGTTATTTCCCTGCAAGACGTGTTGTTCTCTGCGCAAATCATTTATCAGCGTACTTATGAAGTGATCCCGCTGCTGTTGGTGGCGACCTTGTGGTACCTGCTGCTGACCTCGGTATTGTCGGTCGGGCAATATTATGTCGAGCGCTATTATGGCCGTGGCGTAACCCGCAAAGAAAAACGTAGTTGGCTGCGTGCTGCACCTGCGGCAAATAAAACCGAAGGGAGTGTGACGCATGGCTGAAGCGATTGCTTTACGCAAAGTGACCAAACGCTTTTCTGGCAATACCATCCTTGATGAAGTCAATCTGGATATTCCTGCCGGTTCGGTGACCGTGATCCTTGGCCCATCGGGTTCGGGCAAATCGACGTTATTACGCTGTATTAACCATCTGGAAAAGCTCGACGGCGGCACGATTCGTATCGGCGGTGAGCTGGTGGGATATAAGCAAAAAGGCCAGGCATTGCACGAGTTGAGCAGCAGTGAAATTGCTCGTCAGCGTCGCGAAGTGGGCATGGTGTTCCAGCAGTTTAATTTATTCCCGCATCGTACCGTGTTGCAAAACATCATCGACGCGCCAATGCGGGTGAAAAAACAGAGCCGCCAGCAGGCAACCGAGAAGGCTAAAGCATTACTTAAGCAAGTGGGGCTAGCCAGTCGTGAGGATGCGTGGCCGCAGCAACTTTCTGGTGGTCAGCAGCAGCGCGTGGCGATTGCTCGTGCTCTGGCCATGGACCCTGGCGTCATGCTGTTTGACGAACCGACCTCGGCGCTCGACCCCGAACTGGTTGGCGAAGTGCTGCAAGTCATCAAACAACTGGCACACTCTGGCATCACGATGGTGATCGTCACCCATGAAATCGGCTTCGCCCGCGAAGTGGCTGACAATATTGTCTTTATGGAAGAGGGCAAAATCATCGCCGCAGGGCCAACGCAAAGCGTGCTAGACGATCCAAAAAACAGCCGAGTCAGAGACTTTATTTCAACAGTTTTGTAGCGTTGATGACCGAGTCATCGCTGTCATATAGAAACGATTATTATATAGCGATAGTGCTGGTTCGGTCGCTTATGAGTTGATAAGTAATATGTCAGCGTAGCCGAACGCGCCCGGCAAGGGTTTTAAGGCGAAAACCCTTGCATCCCGCGCCTTGCGCTTAGCTTGTCGGGTCGCTGCGCGACTTCCCGCGTTCACGCCTTTAGTCGGACGGGGCGGTTTCAACAATCATCCCTGATTGTTCAACCTAAATCGGCCATCCTTGGCCGATTTCCCCTGACTAAAGTCGTTCACTTGGCCGACAAGATGCGCTTTTAAGTTCAACAAACAGGTCAAAACAAGAACCTAACTTACATCTCTAACATTTTCACGGCGCGCTTCGCCCCCATTTCTCCAGGAAATAATAATGACTCAAAAGCCGATGATGCATAGCTCGCATTGGGGGGCGTTCAGCGCAACCCCGAATGGTGATTCCCTCTCGATTGAACCTTTTAGTGGCGATCCTGATCCTAGTCCGCTGCTGGATAATTTCACCAACGCCTTAAATCACCCGATACGCGTAGCTTGCCCAATGGTGCGCCGTGGTTGGCTGGAGAATGGCCCTGGGCCGGATGACAGGCGTGGCGTAGATGACTATGTTCCTGTCAGTTGGGATGAAGCCTATCGCTTGATTGCGCAAGAGTTGCAACGAGTGGGCGATAGCGCCGGTATTGAAGGTATTTTTGGCGGTTCTTACGGTTGGTCCAGCGCCGGGCGTTTTCATCATGCACAAAGTCAGGTACACCGTTTTTTAAATACCGTCATGGGCGGTTATGTCCGTTCGGTCAACAGCTACAGTTCGGGGTCATCGGCGGTGTTATTGCCGCATATTATTGGTGACTTAAACGAAATTGCTCGTCGTGGCGTCAGTTGGCAAGATATTGCAACGCATTCAGAAATTGTGTTGGCGTTTGGCGGTCTGGCATTAAAAAACTCGCAGGTTGCCAGCGGTGGATTGAGTGAGCATACCGAGCGCGGTTTTATGCAACAAGCTGCGGCGCGTGGTGCGCGTTTTATTTCTGTTAGCCCGATAAAAAGTGATTTACCGATTGAAGCACAGGGCGAATGGCTGGCGCTACGTCCGGGGACGGATGCCGCCTTCATCCTCGGCCTGCTGTCGGTTTTAATCGAACACAAGCTAACTGACGACGACTTTTTGCAACAATACTGCGTCGGTTGGGAAGCGATGCGTGCCTATATCCTCGGTGAGGAAGATGGTCAGGTGCGTGATGCCCAGTGGGCGGCTGAAATTTGTGGCATCGACGCTGACACCATCCGTACGCTAGCGCGAGAACTGCATGGCAAGCGGGTACTGGTGACGGTTGCCCACGCTTTACAGCGCGCTGAACATGGCGAACAGCCTGTTTGGCTCGGACTGGTGCTGGCAGCAGCATTGGGTCAGCCGGGGTTACCCGGCGGTGGTTATACCTACGCGCTGGGTGCATTAGGCCATTATGGTAAACATCATAATCTGGTGTCGATTCCGGCTCTGCCACAGGGCAAAAATGGTACCGATCGCTTTATTCCGGTGGCACGTATTGCTGACATGCTGCTGCATCCGGGGGAGCGTTTTGATTACAACGGCAAAAGCTATCTCTACCCTGAAATCAAGCTGGCTTATTGGGCCGGGGGTAACCCGTTCCATCATCATCAAGACTTAGCCCGCCTGCGCCGCGCGTTTAACCGTCTGGATACGCTGATCGTGCATGAGATTGCCTGGACCTCAACGGCCAGACATGCCGATATTGTTTTGCCTGCGACCATGACGTTGGAACGCGAGGATATTGGCGGTGCGCCGACCGACCGTCATCTAGTGGCGATGCAGCCGGTGGCCGAGCCTTACGGACAGGCTAAAGATGATTATGAAATCTTCAGCGAGCTGGCCCGTCGTTTAGGCAACGAGCAGGCCTTTACCGAAGGGCGCGATACACGGGGCTGGTTAGCCCATCTGTACGGTCAACTGCGCGAAAAACTTGCCACGCATAACGTATCACTGCCGGAGTTTGAGACATTCTGGCAGCAAGGCATTCTGGCGTTGCCGCAGTTGCAGGACGGTGGTCGTATGGTCAACGCCTTCCGCGCCGATCCGCAAAAATCTCCGTTGCCAACGCCGAGTGGCAAAATCGAAATTTATTCAGCAACCATTGCCAGCTTTGATTATAAAAACTGCCCCGGTCACCCAGTGTGGTTAACACCACGCGAGCAGCCTGATGCTCAGCATCCGTTCTGGCTGATTGCCAACCAACCGGCTACGCGCCTGCACAGCCAGCTCGATTTTGGTGATTACAGCCAGCGTGAAAAACGCGATGGCCGCGAAGTAAGCACGCTCAATCCGCTTGACGCTGAACGTTTAGGTATCATGTCTGGTGATGTGATCGAACTGTTCAACCAGCGCGGACACGTACTCGCCAGTGCGCGAGTCAGTGACGACATCATGCCCGGCGTCATACAACTGCCGACAGGTGCCTGGTACGACCCGGTAGATGCTAGTGCTGCCAGACCGTTATGCCGCCACGGCAACCCAAATGTGTTAACTCATGATATCGGTACGTCATCGTTGGCGCAGGGATGCACGGGGCAAATCACCGTGGTGCAGGTGAGGAAATATACCGATGTTGCACCTGCGGTGCGGGCGTTTATTCCACCAAAGGGGATGGTTACGATCTAACCAAGGGGATGGCGTTCGAATCAACGCCGTAGATTAACGTTCGACTCAACGTTGGGATTAACGCTGGAATCAGCGTTGCAATTGAAAAGTGTTAGAACGGTGTATTTTTCGGTTTTCTGAAATGCAGTGATCATCTCGGCCCCGTAGCCGAAACCGAGCGAAGGGTTCAAGGCGGAACCCTTCGCCATCCCGCGCCTTTTCAAACCTTTACTACGAGTCCAGCGGAGACCATGTTTCAGTGGCTTCCGTTATCGCGCAAATGCCAGCCTTCCAGGCTTCCCGCTTGCGGATTCAAGCCAACGATAAAGCTGTTGTCTTTCACCACTCCAGCGGTGGCATTTTGAGTGCGCTTAGCGGTTTTTAAATCAACGGCAACAGCACAAACAGAAAGGCAAAGTCTGTTTATCTTTTGACGTTAAAAAGGCTGGTGGCGCACTCAAAATTTCACTGACGACGCGTTGAGAGACAGCGAGCGTTTTTAGCGAGTAGGCTCGAATCCGAGGAAGGGATGGCGGAGCCATGAAATTTGCGCCTGTCGCTGTGGCACCTGGAACATAGCCTAATTGGAATCCAATATCACACCATAAAAAGGCGTGGGATCGCGAAGGGGGGCGCCACCCCCTTGGCTCGGTTCGGTCGATAACGTCACATTGAACGCCACATTTGAAGAACCGAAAAATACACCGTGCTAACGCCTTTAAATCCCAACGCTGATTCCAGCGTTATTCAATCCCAATGTTGATTCGAACATTAATCAAACTGGTGCTTAATGCCTCACCTATGGCATTCAAATCCGCATCTTGACGCAGCGCACTCCATTTAATTAGCTCCTCCCGGCGAGCCACCGGTTCCCCCTGAAGATTACTGGCCAATTTGCCAGCAAGATCAAACGGAATGGCTAATGATTCCTGACGCGTGCGGCGGCAGCTGAGCCTTTGTCCGTCTTGCAGATAAATTGTTACCAGATGAAAACGAATGGCGGGGTTGAGCGCATCCGGCGGGGCGGTTTCATCGGGGGGGCGTTGTACCTTGGCGGCGAGCGCCATGATCTCTGGGTTGACGTCACCTTCGGCAAAGTCTGGCAGGCGTAGATCGTCGTAAAGCAATATCCCGGCGATAACGTATTCGAGGCTAAAACGTGCTTCGATACCGTTGTTCGGTACCCGCACCGAGGCGGCAATGTCCCCGCCGGGTGGGAAGGCGACGTCGATGTGGCTGATGTTTGCCAGCAAGGTTGCTAAGGATTCTCCGCTGTCGAGCCACTGTTGGCGCAGAACTCGAGTGGCATCCGCAGCGCTATGGGTACCGCTACAGGTCGCATAAGGTTTGAACTCTAATCCCGGTGCCACAATGCGCCACGGTTGGCCCCAGTGTTCAATCAGTTTTTCTGGTACATGCTGATTAGCGCTACTGGCAGCCAGAAACGCCTGGATCACACCGTCGTGCGCACCGTCGAAACCGGCCAGTGCGAGTTGTGCGGCGCTAACCGCCGTTTGTGCGGCAATACCGGCATGCAGAGGTTTCACCGCTGAACCAAACTGTGCGCGCAGACCGCTGGCCTGCGTGGCAGCAATGCCGAGCAATACGGCGGTTTGTTCTGGCGTGGTTGCCAATAAGCGGGCAACGGAGGCTGCCGCGGCCAGTGTGCCTAAGGTGGCGGTGTTATGGAAACCTTGAGTGTAATGCTGCTGTCCGGCAGCCAGTCCAAGGCGTCCGGCGACTTCTACACCAATCGCATAAGCATCAAGAAATTGCTCGGCAGTGGCGCGGGTTTCACCAGTGAGTGCGAACAAGGCGGGTAAAATTACCGTGCTCGGATGCCCGCGAAAATCTGCGTGGAAATCATCAAAGTCCAGCGCGTGTCCGGCATAGCCGAACAGTAGCGCTTTGCTACGGGCATCATTCTGGTTATAGACGCAACGTAAAGCGGGCAGGCCGCTATCAGCGACGTGACCCTGTAACACCGGCCAGGTCACCGCGATGAAATCTTGCACGCCTTGGCGCGCTTTTTCGCGGGCCTCGGCGCTGGGTTGTGTGTTGAGGATTAAATGGGCGAGTTCGGCAGTTAAAGTCATTTACTTACCGCTCACTTTCGCCAGCGCTGCCGTTGCCAGTTCAGCAAGATAGCGTGACGTTGGGAACAGTGCGGCATCGTTAACGCGAAATGCCGGATGGTGCAGCGGGTAAGGTTCGCCGGTACCAATCATCATAAATGCACCGGGTAGCTGCTGTTGATAAAACGCGAAATCTTCACCAATTGGGCTGGCTTCTACCACGCGTGATTGCAGTCCGCTGGCGTCGGCTTGCTTGAGCGCAAATTCAGCCCACTCGGCGTCATTAACCACTGAAGGTGGACCCGCTTGCCAGTTAAAATCGATCTGTGCGTCAAAGGCAGCAGCAATACCCTGAACAATTTGACGGAAGCGACGTTCAATCAACTCACGGGTGCTTTGCGAAAACGAACGTACCGTACCTTCCAGCCATGCGCTATCTGGGATCACATTCCAGGTGCTGCCGCTGTGTACCTGAGTGATAGACACGACGGCGTTATCTCCAGACGGTGCATTGCGGCTAATCAGCGTTTGTACTGCACCAATAATCTGCCCGGCGATAATAATCGGATCGTTACCGTCATGTGGACGTGCGGCGTGAGTACCAACGGCATTGATTTTTATCTCAAAACGGTCGACGGCGGCGGTCAGCGGACCCGCTTTACTGCCGACAACGCCCAGCGGCAATGTCGGATCATTATGGATACCGAAAATGCCTGCTGCGCCATCTAATGCACCGGTGGCAATCAGGTCTGGTGCACCTTGTCCGGTCTCTTCTGCGGCCTGGAACAAAATACGCACGCGCCCGGGTAAACTTGCTTCCTGCTGTTTGAGCAAGATAGCCGCGCCTAGCGCCGCCGAGGCATGGAAATCGTGACCGCAGGCGTGCATCACGCCGGGGTGTTCTGAGACATACTCAACGCCCGATTGTTCTTCAATCGGCAGGGCATCGATATCAGAGCGCAGGACGATCAGCGGACCATCGCTTGCGCCAACTTCTGCTACCAGACCGGTAGTCAGCGGTAAATCCAACACACGAATATCATATTTAGCCAGTTGTTCACGAATGCGCGCGGTAGTGGCGTGTTCTTGATTGGATAATTCAGGAAAACGGTGCAGTTCGTGGCGAAATGCCGTCAGATACTTGATCAGTGAATCGTGCTGGAGAATCGAATCTTGGGTGCTCATGCTTTACTCCCGTTGTTGGTCGCATTCTGGCGTGCCAGCCAGACTTCATGCTGCTCGACGTTGAGCACTTTTTTCATATACAGGGTGATATGGCCTTTACCGAGATCGGTGGTGTGCATCGGTTGAAAACCGCGTTTCAGATACATCTCTTTAAGCCACGGATGATCAATAGCCGTACCGAGCGATACTGCCGGGGCGCGCAACTGGCCAATTAAGATTTCTTGCTCAAGGCGTTCTTGCACCTGCTGTCCGTAGCGCTTACCGGGATAATCAGGATGAGCGCCGAACCAGCCGATATGCGGCAGACCAAAAGGCCCTGGCTGTGGCCCCCACGGATAACGCAAGGTGATAGACGACACCATATTGCCATCAGCATAGAGCGCATAAACGCCGTGTTGTAGCAGGTGGCGCGTTGCCTTTTCGCGGTCAGTGGTGGCCGCATCAAATTTGATACCGAGTGCTTTAATCGGTGCATAGGCTGCCAACATCAGGGTGACATAGGCATCAACTTCATCAACGGTGACCTGGCGAAACTCAAGAGACATTGTGCTCCCCTTAAAAGTACTGCTAACGCAGGTTCTGATAACCAACGTCATTTTTATAATCATTAGTGAGCAGATTATCAGTAAAGCTCACACCCCTTATATCTAAAAATTAACTATGCTAATGCGAATTTGTATAAATGAAATGGGGCGGATTTTATTGCTAAAATCTCTATACCTCGTAGTATGCGTATATCTTATATCGTTATAACAAAATCAACTTATCTAACTGTTTAATCTAGTATTTTTAGAATAACAGCTTTTAATATCAGGGCAAAACCGTGCTAGCGATCAAATCACCCCAGTCTTACCATCATCAGGCAGGCATCCGTGCCCGGGTTGGCGAATATCTCAAACCACTTGCCAGTCGTATTTGTATTCTGAGCTCTCCGGCTGCCTGGGCTGCGGTAAATCCGCAACTCACTCAAAGCCTTGAAGAGGCCGGTATCACCTGGCAGTTGGAATATTTAGCGGGGGAATGTACCGATGATGCGGTGTCAACTCTGCAACAAAAAGTGGCTGAGCAAGATGCGCAGTTGATCTTTGCCATCGGCGGCGGACGAGTGCTTGATACCGCCAAAGCGGCAGGCAACGCACTAGAATCTATTGCGGTGGTAAATTTCCCGACTCAGGCTGCAACCTGTGCGGCCTGGTCACCGCTGAGCATTATCTATAATGCTGAGGGCGGCCATGTACGCAGCCAAGGGCTGGCAAAAATGCCGGTCTTGGTCTTGGTCGATAGCGAAGTGATCGCCAAAAGCGATGCGCGTTATTTGCAGGCCGGTATCGTTGATGCGCTGGCTAAATGGTACGAATTCCGCCCTTACCAACGCAATAACCCGGATGATTTGGCGCTGGATCTGAAAATGATGTCGGCTCAACGCGCGTTAGATACCTACCTGGAATATGGCGAACAAGCGGTGGAAGACAATCGCCAACAGCGCGTCACCCCCGCCTTGGTAAAAGTCATTGATGCCAATATTGCGTTTGCTGGGCTGGCTAATAGTGTGCGCGATATTTTACCAACGCCTGGTTTTGCTCATGCCATTCACAACCGCCTGACGCATCAAGCGGAATTGCATCACTGGTTACATGGTGAAAAGGTCGGTTTTAGCCTGTTAGTACAATCGATCATCGAAAACCACGGCGGTGAACCCGATGCGCAATTACTGCAACTGCTGCGCGTTTATGCCTCGCCGCTGAAACTCTCAGCGCTGGATGGCGACCGCGAAGCGGCGATTCTGGCCATTGCCCGTGAAATCAAATTCCCAGCTAATGCGGCCGAGCGGTTACCGTTCGCGATTAATGCCGAGAAGCTGGCACAGGCGCTGTTTGCGACCGAAGGTTCATTCTGACGCGGCGCTGATGTTGCCACGCGTCACCTCATTTTTTACCAAGATTATTATCAGGATTATTTATGGCTAGTTCATCATCACAACGACGTCTTCGCCTCGGTCTGTTTGTTCAGCCGGTAGGTCATCATGTTAGCGGCTGGCGCTTAACCGAACAGCTCGGCTCACCGACCGACATCGACTGGCTGATCACTATCGCCAAAAAGGCTGAAGCCGGTACCTTTGATATGTTTTTCATCGGTGATGCGCTGGCGACCAGCATGTATCGTCTGCCATCTACGATGGCGCGTCTCGAACCCCTGACTTTATTATCCGCGCTGGCAGTTAACACTCGCCGTATCGGCCTGGCGGCAACGGCATCGACCACCTTTAGTGACCCGTTCACAATGGCACGCAGTTTCTCATCACTGGATCACATTAGCCGTGGTCGCGCTGCGTGGAACGTGGTGACCTCGTTCTCAGCTGACGTGGCGCGTAACTTCAGCCGTGATGATATGCCAAACCATGCTGAACGTTATGGTCGCGCCCGTGAGTTCCTCGATGTGGCGTTCAAACTATGGGAAGGCTGGGAAGAAGGCGCTGTAGCTCCTGATAAAGCCAGCGGCCGTTATTTTGTTGACGATAAAATCAACCCGATTAACCACCAGGGTGAACACTTCCAGGTGCAAGGCCCGCTGAACATCACCCGTTCACCGCAAGGCCGCCCGGTTATCATCGAAGCCGGTTCTTCCGCTGATGGTCAGAAACTGGCCGCGGAAACCGCAGAAGTAGTATTCACCGCGGCGGCAAGTTTGGAAGAAGCCCAGACCTTCTATCGTTCACAAAAAGATCAGGTGATTGCCGCTGGCCGCAACCCGGATCACGTGGTGATTATGCCGGGTGTGATGCCGATCGTCGGCCATACTCGTGAAGAAGCTAAAGCCTTGTGGAAAGCACTTAACGAACACGTCGATATCGATAACGGCCTGCGCCAGCTGTCGTTGCGTTTCGGGTTGGATTTGACACAATATCCGCTCGATGGCCCGGTCCCCGAAGTGCCATTGGGTGAAGGCAACCAAAGCCGCGTCAAACTGCTAACCGATATGGCAAAACGCGACAACCTGACCTTAAGAGAACTGGCGGCAGTTGCTGCCGGTTCGCGCGGGCACCGGGTGATTGTTGGTACCGCCGAAGACATCGCCGATGACTTCCAGCAATGGTTAGAGCAGGGCGGCGCCGATGGTTTCAACATCATGCCAGCGATTATGCCAGAGCAACTTGACCTGTTTATCGAACTGGTTATCCCTGAGTTGCGCCGTCGTGGTTTGTTCCATGAAGATTACGAGTTTGCCACGTTGCGGGAGAATTTGGGTTTACCAAGGGTTTAAATCTGGACCGAGATTTGGGCGGTTTCTTTAAGCCAGAATGGCTAGGAATAAAGCCAGACCGGGCTTGATGCGGTTTTGGAAAACCGGGAACGGTGAATTTTTCGGTTTTCTGAAGTGTAGAGATTATCTCAGCTTCGCAGCCGAAACCGACCGAAGGGTTCAAAGGCGGAACCCTTCGGCATCCCGCGCCTTTTTATCGTGTGATATCTCATTCCAATTAGGCTATGTTTCAGATGTTATGGCGACAGGCGCAAATTTCATGGCTCCGCCATGCCTTCCTTCGGGTTCGAGCCAGCTCAATAAACCCTTCGCCGTCTCTCCACCGCTCGTCAGTGAAATTTTGAGTGCGCCACCAGGCTTTTTAATTCAAAAACTAAACTGCCTTTGCCTTTCTGTTTATGCTGTTGTCGTTGCCGTTGATTTAAAAGCCGCTAAGCGCACTCAAAATTTCACCGGTAAGTGGTGAGAGACAATAGTTTTACCATTGGCTCGAATCCCGTAGCCGGGTATCCCGTAGGGATGAAATTTGCGCTATAACGGAAGTTGCTGAAACATGGCCTCCGCTGGATTGGATGTTAAAGTTTGAAAAGGCGGGGGATTTTCAAGGGTGGCGCCACCCACCCTTGAAGCGGTTCAGGCTGCAATGCTGCATTGGAAATCGTATTTGAAGAACCGAAATTTTCACTATTCTAACGCTTTTAAATCCCAACGCTGATTCCAGCGTTAATCCTCAACGTTGATTTGAACGTTACCCGTCGCACTCAAAATTTCACCGGTAAGTGGTGAGAGACAATAGTTTTACCATTGGCTCGAATCCCGTAGCCGGGTATCCCGTAGGGATGAAATTTGCGCTATCACAGAAGCTGCTGAAACATAGCCTCCACTGGACTCGATGTTAATGCTTGAAAAGGCGCAGGATTGCGAAGGAACGCGCCTTCGTTCCTTTGCTCGGCTTCGGCTGCAAAGCCGTATTGAGCACTGCTGTTGATAAGCCGAAACATTCACTATTCTGCTATTTTTTTAAAATCTTGCCGTTGATTTGAACGCTACCATGGAAGCCGCTGAAACATGACCTCCACTGGACCGGATGTTAATGTATTGAAAGGGCTGGAGATCCCTAAGAGGAAAGCCCATTTTCCTCTTAGGTCGGTTCGGTCGACGGCGTGGCATTGAACACCGCATTTGAAGAACTGAAAAATGCACAGTTCCCGGTTTTCCAAAACCGCATCAAGCCCGGTCTGGCTTGTTAAACTGAAACATCATCCGTTTCCGGTTTTCCAAAGCCGCCCAAATCCCGTCCCGGATTTAAAATCATGATTCATCTACTTGAAAGATTAATCCCATCTCTACAATGAATTTTACAGATTAAATCTATTTTGTAAGTCTTAGGGTGACGTCATCATTTGTATTCAAAAATATAGAGATAATTATGACTTATACTCCGTCACCTACGCGTTATACCAACGGCATGCAGTACCGGAAAACCGGGAACAGTGGGCTGGTTTTACCTCTTATCTCCCTTGGCCTGTGGCAAAATTTTGGCGGTGTGGACAATTTTGAAAATGGTCGTGCCGTGCTGCGTCATGCTTTCGACAATGGTATTACTCATTTCGATTTGGCCAACAACTACGGACCACCGGCAGGCTCTGCTGAAGAAAACTTTGGCCGCTGGATGGCGAAGGATTTTGCGCCTTATCGCAATGAGCTGATCATTTCGTCTAAGGCCGGCTGGAATATGTGGCCAGGTCCTTACGGCGGCCCGACGGGTACTAAGAAGCATCTGATCGCCAGCTGCAATGACAGTTTGCGCAAGATGGGGCTCGATTATCTGGATATCTTCTACAGCCACCGCGTTGATCCAGATACGCCGCTGGAAGAAACCATTGGCGCGCTGGTGCAAATTCATAAGCAGGGCAAAGCCTTGTATGTCGGCATCTCTTCTTATTCGCCAGAGTTAACCCGTCAGGCGGCGAAAATTTTAGCCGATGAGAAGGTGCCACTCTTCATTCATCAGCCGAATTACTCGATGTTTAACCGTTGGATCGAAAACGGCTTGTTGGATCTGTTGGGTGAACTGGGTACCGGCTGTATTGGTTTCTCACCGTTGGCGCAGGGGATGCTGACCTCCAAATACCTCAACGGTATTCCAGAAGGCGCACGGGCGAATAATGAGAAATCCTCGGCAGCGATGTCGGCGATGCTCAATGAAGAAAATTTGCATAAAATTCGCTCATTGAATGCTATTGCAGAGCGTCGTGGTCAGACATTGGCGCAGATGGCGATTGCCTGGGTTCTGCGTGACAAACGTGTTACCTCCGCACTGATTGGAGCAAGAACCGTCGATCAATTAGATGATTCGTTGCAGGCGCTGAATAAGCTCGAATTCTCGGCCGAGGAGCTGGCGGAAATCGATCTTTATGCCACCGAAGGCAACGTCGATCTGTGGAAATCTTCCTCGATCATTAAGTAAAAAATTTTAAGCGGTTATAAATCATGGAACGCTCCTGCTGCAATGGCAGGGGCGTTTTTTGTTTTTGCCTCCCAACGATGACCTCCTTGAGCAACTATTCTTTCTGGCATGGCCAGATAAAACACTTTCCTGCAAATTAACTTGCGACATATTGCGACTTTATGCGATATTTTGCTGGTTCGTATTGTGGGGAGCTAAGAGATGCACAAAATTGCCCGGCAGCGCTACCTGCTGGATTTACTGAGTGAGCAGGGGCAGGCCAGTGTGACGGAACTGGCGGAACGGATGCAGGTTTCTGCTGATACCGTGCGCCGTGATCTGACGGATTTAGAGCGGCAGGGGTTGGCGCAGAAAAACCACGGTGGTGCGATTGCACTAAACTTACCGGAGATGCCGCGTCAGGTGCGTGACACGCTGCTGGTGCAGACTAAACAGCGTCTTGGTCGTGCGGTGGCGGCGCAAGTCCCTGCTGGCAGCACGTTGATGTTAGATGCGGGGAGCACTGTGCTTGAGGTCGTGCGGGCATTGAGCGTACCGGCCACGGTTATTACCGCATCTCTCGATATCGCCCAGTGCTTAAGCGACCGCCCGAATATTCAGTTGATTCTATTAGGCGGCAGTTGGGATGCGCGTCAGCGCTTATTTGCCGGTAGTGCAACTTTAACGCTGTTGCAGCGTTATCGTGCGGATATTGCCATCTTCGGTGCCTGCGCTTTACATGCTGAACTTGGCGTTAGCGCCAGTGAAGAAGCGGATGCACAAGTGAAGCGCGCCATGTTAGCGGCCAGCAGTCAGCATTGGCTGGTGGCTGACCATTTGAAACTCGATCGCTGCGAGCCGCATCATGTGGCTGAGTTGGCGCAACTACAGCGCCTGTTTATCGACCGTCCTTGGGATGCGCTGGATGAACAGTGCCCGGTTAATGTTTGCATCGTTGAAGACGACGCATAAAGGAGAACATCATGACTGAACAACATATCGCGCCATTGAATGTTGCGCTGATTGGCTATGGTTTTGTGGGTAAAACTTTCCATGCACCGTTAATTAATGCCACGCCGGGGTTGAAGCTGCATATTGTCTCTTCTCGTGATGCTGACAAAGTGCATGCCGATTTACCGCAGGTGCTGGTGATTGCCGATCCGCTGGAGGCCATTACCCATCCTGATGTGGATATTGTGGTGATTGCTTCACCAAACGCTACGCATTTCCCGTTGGCGAAAGCGGCGATCGAAGCTGGAAAAAGTGTTGTGGTGGACAAGCCATTCACCTTAGATCTGCAAGAAGCACGTGAGCTTATTGCCTTAGCGGATAAGCACCAGCGTTTTCTGTCGGTCTTCCAAAACCGCCGCTGGGACAGTGATTTCCTTGGGGTTAAACAGGTGATTGAGCAGGGACTGATCGGCAATGTGGTGCATTTTGAATCGCATATCGACCGTTTCCGCCCAGAAGTGCGCGTGCGCTGGCGTGAACAGAATCTCCCTGGCAGCGGCCTGTGGTTTGATCTCGGCCCACATCTGATTGACCAAGCGCTGCAACTGTTTGGTTTACCGCAAAGTGTACAGGGCAATATCGCCACGTTGCGCCCTAATGCACAAATCAACGACTGGGCGCACGTTGTCCTGAACTATCCGTCGCATCGCGTTATTTTGCATTGCAGCATGTTGGCCGCCGGTGGCGTTTCCCGTTTTACGGTACACGGCGATAAAGGCAGCGTGGTGAAACAACTGGCCGATGGTCAGGAAAGCCAACTGTTAGCCGGAGTCGTACCGGGTAGCGAAAGCTGGGGACAAGATAACGATGCGTTATCGCTGTTTGCCGGCACCGATCCTGTTCGCCAGTTGCCAACGCCAAAAGGCGATCAACGCCAATATTACATGCAAGTACGTGATGCAATCCGCGGCGATGGTAGTAACCCGGTGACAGCGGCACAAGCATTGGCCGTAATGGCGGTGTTAGAAGCAGCGACCGATTCTTCAGCGACTGGCAAGGCATTGCCTTTGCCGCTTAGTGAGCAGGAAATCGCCAACTGGTAAGTTGTTTTTCTGCGGCCAGCGATGCTGGCCGATATTCTGTTGATAAGAGAAGGGAGTGGAAATGATCACCATCAAGCTCTCTCGCCGCCGCTGAGCACTGGTATAAAGGCTTCAAGAAAGGCCGTGACGAAGGTTGCTTTACGCCGTCAAACGGAGAAAGTCTTGAGGATACACAGCGGGCGCAATCATCCATAGAGAAAATAAATGTCACAAACACAATTTGACTGGCAAGGACTTGAGGCTGCTGCAGTAGATGGCATGGTGACCGCAGTAAAACGCGTGCATGAACAGCATCCGAATGAGTCTATATATGGCGCGATTTTTCATGCCTTTTATGGTGATGGTTCGATTATTTACTGGCCTTGTGTGGCGATTGGTACCGAAGAAAGCCTGGCCCAGGTTGTGACAACCTATCAGCAAAGTGGCTACAGCGAGACGCGTGAACAACTCACCAGTGATTTGCGCTGGTCGGCTGCTGACTTGATACATGAATCCGAACCGACGGATACAGAGGATAACTGGGCAGAGTCTTGTTGTGAGTTTGCGTCTCAAACAGGGAAATTTTCTTATTGGGAAACAACGTACGACCGCTTTACGCACATCTTTCCCCAAGCCGCGAAGCAAGCCTGGGAACAATTACGACAAGAAGGCGTGGTTGATGACAATTTTATCGCCATTGCGGTAGATGAAGCAGGTGACTTGATCCCATTAAGCCTGACAAAGGCGCAATTATTTCAGCATTTCCCGCATTATGCCGCTGCAGAGAAAGAGCGGCAGTATATTTCCTCTCTTCCAATAGAACGACAAGTTGCGGAGTTAGTTGCCAAGTCGGTAAAGGCTGTGCCTGCAGGGGAACTTTACGACGAATATGATCAGTTGCTGAAAGCTCTTGGCACGCGAGCGGTGCCTGCGCTGGTTGCCGTGGTTAGGCAAGAAAGCGCCGGTGAACCATGGTGTGCCATCAAGTTGTTGGCAGAGATCAATGAAGCCAGTCCTGAGGTGCTTAGCGCATTGATTGCGACTCTGGATAACTCGGAGGCAGATGCTTCTACTCGTAGCTGGGCTGCATCGGGACTGGCTCGCCTTGGCCGCATGGATTTAATTGCAGAGCGTATCCACGACCTGCCGATGGATATTGCTGCCAGCGGATTAACCGCACCGTATCGCTCGTTTCGTGATCATGGCAAGCATCACCCGCTAGATTATCAGCCTCTGGAACGGGTGTTGAGCAAGTATCCTCACATTGAAAGTGCGGTCGCTAAAGAACTCTCTCCTGGCTGCGGATTTTGCACTATCACTCCAGAAGAGGAGAGGGCCGCGCAAGCCGGGTTGAACTCGCCATGGTCATTTATTCGTTACCATGCCGAATCTGTTTTGGAAGAGATGCATAATTATTGATAACTGTCATCTCTCATCACGTTGTCATCCGCCTGGTTTTTACAAACCAGGCGTGTTTTGCAGACATTGCCTTATACGCAGGCCGAATAATTATAGTATTTTCGCGTTCCACTTTTCACTGCTGTAGCGACGTCCTTTATCGCTATCTATTCGCTTTTACCGCTGGCGGTTCTGCTTTTCCGGCTAGCAGCACCGCCAGTTGTGCGTTGTGCGCTTTAAGTGCTTTCAGTGCCTTAAGTTCACCCATCATGGCCGCTTTTGCTCCCTGCACCTCCGCTGCCTCATCAGCAGGGGCTATTCCTTTGCTCCTTTCGATATCATTAAGCCTAATATTTTTTTACACTCATTGTTGTATTCTGAGTTTTCCTTAGTATCTTTTATTTGTTTTTTTACAGCGGTTAATAATGAAAGGTTATTAATGTCAACAGGGTTAGGATTGGCGCCTTTATTAATTAACAGCTCCATATGTTCAAAAGAAGAACTAAAAAATGCATTCATGAGTAAAGTTTGTTTTAATGAATCTCTGATATTAACATCAGCGCCATAATCAAGCATGACTTTCAATGTTTCTGTGTTTTTTGCTTTTACTGTTTCAAATATAATAGGTTCGTTAAATACTTTATCTCTTGCATCTGGTGATAATCCTCCATCCAGCATCGCTTTTATCCAGACGCCATTATTACCTTTAAGTACAAATTCTGCGGGACTGCTTCCCCCTTTCGACCTTGGCTGTAGTGGGTCTGCTCCTGCCCTTACCAGATCCGTGATTATCTGCAGTCTTTCAGGGGTAGTGTTATCATCGGAAGCGTTCAGTACTGACCAGAACAGCAAAGTCATTTCAGCTTGCGCAGGGCGGTTCAGCTCTTCGCTGCCAACCTTTGCTAGTTTTTGTTTCAGTAGCGGCTCATTACCGTCATAAATAAGCTGCGCAATTTCCAGCTGGCTACCCTCAAAAAAATCCTGTGGTTTATATTCCATTTTCTTTTCACACCCCTGTAAAAATAGCACAAAAAATAATACGAATACTTTTATTACTACACCCTTCATATCCGGCTCCTGATGACGGTAATGTTATTATCTTTCTGTTCTTCAACACCCCATCTTCGTTGCTGATATCTTTCCATCTCCTCGGGACTCCGAGCGTGTCTTTAAGCGGATTGGTGATCTTGTCAATATTTTCAGAAAGATTCGCCTTTTCCACGGTAATACCCAAAACATAAGGGACAGCTCTGTCCTGTGATTAGGGAGTAGGGCACTGAAGCCCCGCCGTACATTATTGTACACTAAGTGCATTTTTCAAGCAGATCACGCGGTAAAGAAAACAAGGGCCTTATTTACTATTTCCGTTGATCCCAGTAGCTATACGGTTTCCTCATTCTTATCCACAGATAAGCATTGCTTATGCCTTTTTGTTGGTAGCGTCGTAATTTGCCTTATGCAATCTTTTAGCTAACAGGAACTGGCGATCGCTAAGTTCCCATAGTTAATAAGAAAAACCATTATTTCGTAGTTAATTGGCATATTGGGCTAACCCTTTTTAGGCGATGGCATAAGGAAAAACGATGACACACTCAACATCACGCAATATCACGTTCTTAGGTAAAAATTCCCTTTCACGTAAAAGAACGTTTTCTGCATTAGCATTGCTGGTTCTTGGCGGCGTAACGGCTATTTCTGCGCATGCCGATCAATTGGCCGATATCAAAAAAGCCGGTGTGGTGAAGGTTGCGACCTTTGACTCCAATCCGCCATTTGGCTCGGTAGATGCTAAAACACACGAGATTGTGGGTTATGACGTGGATTTTGCTAAAGCGCTGGCGAAAACGCTGGGCGTGAAGTTGCAACTGGTGCCAACTAATCCGGCCAACCGTATTCCGCTACTGCAATCGGGCAAAGCTGACCTGATCGTGGCTGATATTACTATCACGCCAGAGCGCGCCAAAGTGGTCGATTTCTCTGTGCCTTATTTTGTTACCGGGCAGCAATTCCTGGTGCCAGTTGGTTCGCCGGATAAATTGGATGATTACGCCACGGCGCGCATCGGTGCGGTAAAAGGCACCACCGGTGAGCAAGAGCTGCACAACCGTTTCCCGAAATCTCGCGTGTTATCTTACGACGATATTCCTTTAGCGCTGTCGGCGCTGCGTAACGGTAACGTACAGGCGATCACCCAAGACAGCACCATTTTGGCGGGCTTGCTTGATGGCGCGCCGGATAAAGCGAAGTACAAAGTGTTGCCTGAATTGCTGAGTAAAGAAGAGATCGGCGTCGGCGTGAAGAAAGGCGAAGCGAGTCTGTTGAAAGTGGTCAATGATGAACTGCTGGAACTGGAGAAAAACGGTCAGGCGGTAAGTATTTATGATGCATGGTTTGGTCCACAAACTAAATCACCACAGCCAAGACTGTTCAAAATCGAAGCAAAATAAGCCGCTGCCGGATACTACATTATGTCGCAACAATCCTCTTCAACCGCAGCGGTGTCTGCGGTTTTTTCGCATTCATCTGACCCTAAAAAATTGGCCGTTGAATTCCGCCAGGTCAGCAAATCTTTTGGTCAACATCAGGTGATTAAACAGGTCGATCTCCAGGTGGCGAGCGGCGAAGTCGTGGCCGTGTGTGGCCCGTCAGGATCAGGGAAATCAACACTTATTCGACTGATTAACCAGTTAGAAACCCTCAGCTCGGGTGAGATTTTGATTGAAGGTAGCGCCACTTCGGGCTTAACGGGCGCTGCGCTGCGCCAGCTGCGTACCCATATCGGTTTTGTATTTCAGCAATTTAATCTCTATGCCCATTTGACCGCACAGGATAACGTCAGCCTGGCGTTAATTAAGGTACATGGCTGGAGGAAAAGCGACGCCCGACAAAAAGCCTTGGCGCTGCTGACCCGCGTTGGGTTGGCTGATAAAGCGCAGCACTATCCCGACCAGCTCTCCGGTGGCCAGCAACAGCGAGTGGCGATTGCCCGGGCATTGGTGACCGATCCGCAGATTATTTTGTTTGATGAGCCAACCTCAGCGCTGGACCCGGAAATGATCGGCGAAGTGCTGCTGGTGATGCAGGAGCTGGCAACCAGCGGCATCACTATGATTGTGGTCACCCATGAGATGAGCTTTGCCCGCGAAATTGCCGACAGGGTGATCTTTATGGATGGCGGCCAGATTTTGGAACAGGCGGAACCTGAGCAGTTCTTTACCAACCCGTCACACCCGCGTGCGCAGCGTTTTCTACAAAAAGTATTATTCCCGTTGCATCCGGAAAAAGAGGGCGCGCGATGACCTGGCATCCCGACTGGGCAGGTGTGTTGACCGGGCAGCCGCTGCAATGGATTATCACCGGTTTTTTGACCACGCTGTACGTCAGTATTATCGCTAGCCTGTTTGCTACGTTGCTGGTGGTGGTACTGCTGGCGCTGCGCTTAAGTGCTTCGCGTATTGGGCACGGCGCAGTGGCAGCGTTTGTCTCCGTCTTTCGTAATACGCCGCTGCTGGTACAACTGCTGTTTTGGTACTTCGCCGCTTATGGTGCGCTGCCGCAGAGCTGGCGGTTTTATATCGGCGACGATCATCCGTGGGCAACATTACCCGGCAATGTCTCTTGGCTGACGCCAGAGTTTCTTTGCGCCACCTGGGGATTAGCGCTATTCACCGCCGCTTTTTTGGTTGAAGAAGTGCAGGCGGGTTTGAACTCTGTGCCGAAAGGCCAGCGTGAAGCCGCGATTTCTCAAGGTTTCAGCCGTTGGACACTGCTGCGTTCTATTCTATTACCGCAAGCGTTAACCAACGCGTGGCAGCCGATTACCGGGCAGTATCTCAATCTGATGAAACTCTCATCGCTGGCTACTGGCATTGGTTTTTCCGAGCTGACGTATCAGGTAAGCCGAATTGAGAGTTACAACGCTCATGCCTTTGAAGGCTTTGCTGTAGGGACGTTGTTGTATTTGTTGCTTGGTTTAGTCTTGGGGGGATTGATGAGCCTATTGGGGCCAAAACGTCCACAACGCCGTTTGGCGGCAACGGCGCAACCAGACAGCAAAGAGGACGCAAAAGATGGAATTTGATTATTCGGTTTTGCGCGATAATTTCACCTACATGTTGTGGGGAAGGCTAGCCGATGGTGAACCTGGCGGGGTGCTATTAACGTTAATTATGGCGCTATCAGCCGGGGCGATTGCCTTAGTGCTGGGCGTGGTACTGGCGGCTATTGCCTGGCGTTTTGGGGGCTGGACGCGACGTATTCTGTTCTTATGGGCGGCTTTTATCCGCGGTATCCCGCTGATCTTTGTTATTTTCTGGCTTTATTTCCTGCTGCCGGTAGTTTTCGGCACGTCTATCCCTGGGCCGTTAACTGTGATCCTGGCATTGGCGTGGTTTACCTCTGCGGCGGTGATGCACTCCACGTTAGCTGGCTTGCAATCACTCCCCGCCGGGCAAACCGAAGCGGGCATCGCATCTGGATTTAGCCAGCTAAACGTCCTGCGGTTAATCTTACTGCCGCAGGCGTGGCCGAATTTATTGCCATCATATCTGGGCTTATTGATCGCATTGCTCAAAGACACCTCGCTGGCCTTTATCGTCAACGTGCCAGAGTTAACCACCGTCGCCGGGCAGGTGAATAATCGGGTGCAAATCTACCCCGCAGAAATATTTCTGTTTGTGGGGTTCGTTTATTATTTGTTATGCGCTGGCCTGGCTTATGTGGCTAACAAAAGTCTGAGGAGAAGGGCACATATATAGCACTTGTGCAGGTTCGTTCGCTTGGCCGATAAGATGCGCTATTGAAGGTCAACTGCAAAGGCAGTTTATCTTTTGAATTAAAAAGCTTGGTGGCGCACTCAAAATTTCACTGGCGAGTGGTGGAGAGACGGCGAAGCAGACTCGAAGGAAGGCATGGCGTAGTCATGAAATTTGCGCTTGTCGCTGTGATAGCTGGAACATGGCCACCGCTGGATCAGATGTTAATGTATTGAAAGGGATGGAGATTCCGAAGAGGAAAGCCCATTTTCCTCTTTGGTCGGTTCGGTCAATATCGCTACATTGAACTCTGCTTTTGAAGAACCGAAATATTCACCGTTCCGGTTTTACAAAACCGCTCCAAGCACGGTTATTGCCACCATTTACGGTTTAAAAATCGCGATAAGGCCCGATCCTGGCCTTAAAAAATCCCCCCTAATCCCCTATTCAGGCTTACAAATATAGGAATTCAAATGACCGAGATAATTAAAAGTGGAACACAGGCATCTTATGCAGGGCCAACGGACTGGTTTACCGGAACCGTGAGTATTGAGCCGCTTTTTCCGGCGAGTGAGCCTGCCAGAGCGAGCGCGATTAGCGTGACGTTTGAGCCAGGAGCGCGTACTGCTTGGCATACACACCCGCTAGGACAGCGGTTGATCGTGACTGCGGGGCTGGGTTATGTACAGACCTGGGGAGAGGCAGCGCGTGAGATTCGTGCGGGGGATGTCGTGATTATTCCTGCGCACGAGAAGCATTGGCACGGAGCCAGTGCGACAACCGCGTTAACCCACATTGCGATTCAGGAAGCGTTAGAAGGCGTGGCAGTAGACTGGCTAGAATCCGTCTCCGCCGAACAATATGGGAATGTGGCGTAAAAGGAATTGTGGGGCGAGAAACCTGTTCGCCCCATTGATGTGAGTATTCAGAGTTTTTTGGACAAGTTAAAATAAGCAGTAATTGATAGAAAATAAATTCTACCTAATACAGTTGCTCTTAAGAGGCCTGAGGTGAGTGCATAGTGCTAAAGAGAGTATGAAAAAAGATAGTTCTTATTTAATAATACATTTGCTGAAATCAATTCTTAAGGATGAAAATTAATTCTGATAGTTCACAGTACTTCACATCGTTACTAGATGATGATATACATTACCACGTTATTTTAGAGGTTGTTTATAGGGATTTATATTAAAAAGGATAGCGTTATGTGTGATTTTAATTTTCCACTGACAGTATTTACCACTTCTAATCTCTTTGAGGATTATTCTGCCCCTGACATGAAGTACGGCGATCTATCGGAATGTCAGTTGAAAAATCAATATGGATTGTTTGATATTTCAGATACAGTAAATCCCTTTGAAATGACTCGCCGGACACCTTTTGACTCTCCTAGGTCAATGTTTGCTAATGTTTATGGCGAAACTGTTGGAAAGAAACTATCAGTCCGTGAGTGTTCTAATCTTTTATTCGATGAGATGCGTAATAATTCTTTTGTTTACTCAATGGTTGGTCCCTATAGTCATATAATAAAAGAAATGATTAACAATTTGCAGAGTAATCATGCAAATCCGTATAGGAATTTCGCACTCAATATCGCTTTGAGAAAAAATATTCTTAAAACTGATAATCGCCAAGGCACTCTTGGTGTTATTAAAAATGTTATAAATAAATATCTTGATCGAGAGAAGTTCACTTTTCCGAAAAGTATAAAGAGTGAGTTTTATAATGAAATTTCAAAAACAAGATTACCTAAGTATATTGATGTAAGTGATAACTTCAATGGTCTTGGTATATCGGTACATGATATAACTGCGACAAAAATAATTATAAAGGGTATAAAAGCAGTCTCTAATGGATGGAGTGCGGATATTCATTATGTATGTCAGGATCATTTTGGTCTTGATGACTCGGATATACTGAAAATGAAATTCAAGCAACATAAATTTTTTAGAATTTGGTTTGTACTTCAGAGATACAAAGAGTTTGGTTTTAAACCATTCATGACAAATATGGAATCAACCGTTACGATTGGGGATGATTTTTAATGAAGAAAATAATAGCCATTCTGATAGTTACATTATTAATTTTATTAGGAGGCTGGTTATACCTCAATAATCGCACTGTAAATATTATCGATGCACATTACGATAAATATAGTGCCAGTATCATAGTTGATCATCTGCCATTAACGGAGCAGAAAAAAATAGCGTGGTGGGTAAGCAATCAAGAGAGTATAAGGCAGAAGTATAGTATACCAGCTAAATCAGATGAAGGAACATTGAAGGTTTACATATGGGCGTTTGGTGACGGTTATATGCCACGTGAGAAATATGATCGTCTTTGTTTTGATGATATGAAAAAAACGAAGAACTGCATCGAGAAAAATCAGCTTATGAATATTGATATTAGTCGAGAAGGCAATGTCATTTATAGCTTTGAGAACGATGCCTATATACGGAAAGAAAATGGTGAGTTGTTAAAGTTAGCAAACTAATTCTCCAAAGGCTTCAGATTGAGCCTGTTTATAAAGCTTGATCGACAAGATGCGTAATTGAAAGGAAAAAGTTGTTTAGCTTTTGACTTAAAAAAGCCAGCGGGGCGCACTCAAAATTTCACTGACGAGTGGTGGAGAGGCGGCGAAGCAGGCTCGAACCCGAAGGAAGGCATGGCGTAGCCATGAAATTTGCGCCTCTCCCCTTGAAGCGGCTTAGGCTGCAATGTCACATTGAACACTGTATTTGAGAAGCCGAAACACGCACGTTACTGTCATTTTCCAAATCTTGCCGTTGATTTGAACGCCACTTTTCACCATTCCCGGTTTTAAAAATCGTAATAAGGCCCGATTTTGGTTTTAAAAATTTATAGGGAATTAATTCTCGGTAACGAGTTAATCAACAATTGTGTCCATTGGTGTGTCGGTCGGTTAAATACATCATCGACCTGACCATGCTCGACTACCATCCCCTCTTTCATCACCAATACTCGGTCGGCGAGATGGTGAACGACACCTAAATCATGCGAGATAAATAACAGTGCGGTGCGGTGTTCGGCCTGCATGTCGGCTAATAAGTCCAGGACCTGTGCCTGCACGGAAACGTCGAGGGCGCTGACCGGCTCGTCGGCCACCAGCAGTGCCGGGTTGGGAGCGAAGGCGCGGGCAATGGCAATACGCTGGCGCTGGCCGCCGGAAAGTTCTCGCGGATAGCGCTGCAAGAAAGCATCGCCGAGCTGAACTTCATCAAGCAATTGGCGAATCCGCTGTTTACGCGCTTCGCCAAAGATACCGACGCTATCGAGGCTTTCGCCGATGATCTTCTCGACGTTATAACGCGGGTCGAAGGAGCTGAGCGGGTCTTGTGCAATCAACTGAATGCCCTGACGCTGCAAGCGGCGTTGTGATTCCGGCTGGTGGCTCCAGCGTTTGCCTTGAATCGTGATGTTACCGGCACTGGGTTCGGTTAGCCCTAGCACCATGCGGGCTACGGTGGTTTTACCAGAACCGGATTCGCCAACGATACCCAGCGTTTCTCCCGCCGCAAGTGAGAAACTGACCTGTTTGACTACCGCTTTGTCAGCATAATATTTAGAGAGATTGCTGGCCTCCAGCACCGGCGTATCAAAAGCAATTTTTTTGGCCGGTAAAGGCGTGCCACGCTTTCCCGATAGTCGTAATCCGCGAGTTTGCGGGCTAGGGACGGCGGCTAACAATTGTTGAGTATAAGGATGGGTTGGGGCGCTTAATAGCTTGTCGCTGTGGCCTTCTTCCACGACGTTGCCTTGATGCATAACCAAAATGCGGTCAGCCAAGTGTCCAACTACAGAGAGATCGTGACTGATCAGCAACAGGCTTTCGCCGCTGTCTCGCCGTTGTTGCAGTAAGTCGAGGATTTGTTTTTGCACCGTCATATCCAGCGCGGTGGTTGGCTCATCGGCGATCAGCAGGCGAGGTTTACCTGCCAAGGCCGTAGCGATTAATGCGCGTTGGCGCAGTCCGCCAGAGAGCTGATGAGGATAGGCACTGAGTCGGCTTTGTGCATCGGGCATGCCGACGGATTTCAATAGATCGATACTTTGTTGTTCCAGCGTTTTTATCCCGCTGCGCGCACCGGTAATTTTGAGTACATCGCGCAGTTGCTGGCCGATACGGCGTAGCGGATCGAGCGAAACCAATGCATCTTGCAATACAAAGCCTATCAGGTTGCCCCGTACTTTACGCCAGCGGCGCTGGCTGGCACCGAGCATATCTTGTCCGTCGATAATAAAACGATCGGCGCTGATACGGGCTTTGCTATCTTGCAGGCCAAGCAGACTGCGCGCGGTGACCGTTTTACCTGAGCCGGACTCGCCGACAAAGGCAACGGACTCTCCACGTTGTAATTGCAAGTTCAGGCCGCTGACTACCGCTTTTTCGCCGTGTTGACTGGGAAAGTAAATACTCAGATTGCGGATATCAATAAACAGCTGTTGTGTCATGGTTGTTTTCCTTCGAATGCGGCCTGCCAATATCGTCCCAGCGTATTCACCGAGATCACCGTTAAGGTGATCGCCACGCCGGGCCAGACGGCAATCCACCAGGCGTTACGTAGATAATTACGTCCCTCGGCTAGCATTAATCCCCATTCGGCGGTCGGTGGTTGTGGCCCCATCCCCAGAAAACTTAATCCGGCAGTGCCGATAATGGCGGTGCCGAGGCCAAGTGTTGCTAACGCCGGAACGTGTGCGACGGCGTGCGGCAAAACATGTCGCCACACCAGTACATGGCGTTTTAGCCCAAAAGTTTTGGCTTGTTCAACGTAGCCCGATGACATCACTACAAAGGTCTGTGCCCTGACCACGCGGGTAAAGTGCGGAATTGACGCCACACCAAGTGCAAAAATCAGATTCGTGGTACCGGGGCCGGTAAAGGCGATCAACATCAGCGCCAGCAGCAAGTCTGGGAATGCGGAAATCACATCGACTGCGCGGCCGATCAACTCGTCTAGCGGGCCTTTGAACAGACCGGCGGCTAAGCCAAGTAAGGTGCCGATAGTGACCGCCACCGTCATCGCTGCCAGGCTAATTAATAATGAGTAGCGGCTGCCGTAGATAATGCGGGTGAAGACATCGCGGCCCAGTTGATCGGTTCCCAGCCAGTGTTGAGCCGAGGGGGATAACTGTGCGTTGATAGGATCGGCGATGATCGGATCATAATGGGTCAACAACGCCGGGAAGGCGACCGCCAAAATCACCAAAAATAGTGCCAACGCCGCCAATACAAAACCTAAAGAAACCCGGCGTCGCCAGCCCGGGTAAGCAACAATTTGGCTCATGATGTTTCTCCGTTGGCGGTGGGGGCATCACGCAGACGAGGATCGATAAACAGATAGAGAATATCGACCAGCGTACTTAATACCACGTACACAAACGCGGAGAGCACCGCGACCGCCAACACCACCGGTAAATCTTTGCCCAATACGGCATCGACGGTAATCTTGCCAAGCCCTGGACGACCAAAAACCTGTTCGGTGATCACCGCGCCGCTGAGTAACCCGCCAATCAACCAGCCGATTAGCGTGACTGCCGGTAGTGCCGCATGGCGCAATGCGTGGCGTAGGCGAATGGTGATATTGCCTAATCCCCAGGCGCGTAAAGTCAACACAAAAGGTTCATCCAACGTATCTTCTAGCCCGCGTCTTAATACCTGAGAAACCACGGCGCCTTGTGCCAACCCCAGCGCCAAAGCGGGCAATACCAGTGAGGAAAAGCTGCGGTCACCGGCCACTGGAAACCAACGTAGCGTAAAGCTAAAGAAAAATAGCAATACGATGCCCAGCCAGAAAGAGGGCGTTGAGGCCAGCAGCAGTTCAAAGAATCCGGCTACGCGACGGCCCCAGCGGCGGTGGGCAGTCATGGTTGCCATAAGCACCGCAAAGGTCAGGCTGACAACCAGTGCCAGACCGGTCAGCTTAAGCGTTGGCCACAGCTGCGATAACACTAAGGCGCTGACGTTGGTATTGAGCAAATAAGAACGACCAAAGTCACCGTGCAGCACCCGCCAGAGATAATGCAGATATTGCATAAATAGCGGCTGATCCAGCCCCCATTCGGCACGGATCGCCGCTTCGATCGCCGGTGTGCGTACTTGTTCGCCAATCAATAAGCTCACAATATCGCCCGGCGCGAGATAAACGCAGATAAAAGACAGTGTAATCGCCGCCCACAGCACCAGCACGCCGCTGAATAGACGACGGACGACTCGCGATTGCCACAGTGGTTTGAGGGTAAACTGCCGAGGCGGTGGGAAGGCGCTTTCTACTGACATAACAGGATTCCTCTCCTTTATCGGTTTTATTCAGCCAATGACGGCGCGATTAATGTTTGCTCAGCCAAACGTCATAGGCGTTTTCGGGCATCTGCTTAAACGGACGGAAACCTACGCCATGCACATAAGAGGCGGCGGCGATTTGGTCTTCTGGCTCGTACAATGGAATAGCCAGCGCTTGTTGCAGTACTGCAAACTCCTGTAACTGACCATAGAATTTTTTGCGGGTGGCGTTATCAAGCGTTTGCGATGCGCCTTGCAGTAGCGGGATGATTTCAGGGGCATCGGTGCGGCTATAGTTGATCGCGCCGCCGCCGTTGATCGGCAGATAATGGTTTTCGATATCGATGCCGTCAGTATCGGTATTGGAGTTGGCAATCGAACCGAATTTGCCGGTATTGCGTACTTCGGTATAGGTACCTGCATCGACATAGCGAATTTTCAGATCAACGCCTAAGCGCTGACGCGCCTGTGCCTGTAAGGCTTGCAGCAATACGTCACGCTGATCGCGCACCGTAGCCTGCGCCTGAATAATGTCAATGCTTAAGGGCTGGCCGTCTTTACTGCGGATGCCATCTGAGGTGCGCGTTGTCCAGCCAGCTTCATCCAGCAGACGATTAGCGAGATCTGGATTATTACCGTATTTACCGTTCAGGCTATCGTCGTACAAGGGATCAATCGGTGAGGTAATTCCCCACGTGCGGGTGCGCTCGCCGCGATAAATCGATTGCAGAATGGGGGAAACATCCAAACCTTGCAGCAGCGCCTGACGAACCTTGAGCGCTTGTGTTGGACCGTATTTGACGTTGAGGAATAGCGAATAGGGGGTGCCGGTATTTAACGCATGTTGATAGCTGTAATCCGGGTTATCTTTAAACTCCCCGGCATCATTACCGGAAATCCCTTCAATGACATCAACCTGGCCAGACAGTAACGCACCGGTACGTACCGATGATTCCGGTAAGAAGCGATAGGTGACACTTTCCAGATAAGCCGGTCCCTGATGCGCAGCATTGGCTGACGCCCATTTGTAATGTGGATTGCGTACAAACTCGATCTGTTGACCTTTCTCATAACGCTGCAACACAAAAGGCCCGGTACCGGCTAAATCCGTGCCGCCGGATTTCAGCTGTGGCGAGGCCCATGACGACGGCGAAATCAGTTTCAATCCGCTGGCGAAAGAGAGGAACGGGCTATAAGGCTGTTTCAGTGTGATGCTGACCGTGTTGTCATCGCTGGTGGTGACATCGGCAATATGTGCGGCCAGCGCACAGACGCTGGCTCCGGCGCAGTAAGCCGGTTCTTTGGCGTGGCGGAAGTTTTCAGCGACTGCATTGGCATTAAATTTTTCGCCGTTGGAGAAGGTCACATCATCGCGCAGCGTAAAAGTATAGGTTTTGCCATCTGGCGAGACGCTATAACCGGTCGCCAGCCAGGGAATGTAAGAACCATCAGGTTTACGTGCCAACAGTGATTCATAAGCGACGCGCAGAATAAGCTCAACTTTGGACTGGCCATTTAACTGCGGATTGAGTGTATTTGGCTCACTTTCAACGCCCCAGGTTAAATGACCGCCAGACTGTGGCTGTTCGGCGGCATATAAAACCTGTCCTGAAGAAATGACTAATAAGGCTAATGCAGATAATGCGCGTACAGCGGTGGCGTGAGATTTCATAAACGTCCCATTAAGGTAATCAAAATAATAAATAACAATAAAAGAGAGCCTTATACCCAATAGGCTTTGAGATACAGGCAGGCGGCAATCGAGGGCAGCCAACACTGAAATAACGCCAAGTATGACGGGTTATTGACACATATCAGGATTATTAATCCTCAATTGCTATGTTGTAAAAGCACAATAATTGCTTACTAGTGAAAATAAATGACTTATGTCGACTTGATTTTTCTCTTTTATATTTACCTTCACCCTAACGATGAGCGGTTATTTTTATTATCCGTTTTTGTTTTAATAAAATGCTTTTTTCTTCGTGGCTTAAAAATCTGATCCCCTTATTTTTAACGATAACTTTCGTATCAGAGTTCGACAAAATAAGGAGAGCAATTTGAGTGCTCGCAGACGTTTAAAAACGCTGGTTGGGGCCGCGAGCGTGGTGTACGCCTCTAACGATGCTCAGCGTCAGACCGGAATATCACGCGCCAAATCTTTGGCACAGCTTGCCGAAAGAGAAAAAATTACCGGGCTGTTTACTGCCGATTTATTGCAGAGTGATCCCAATGGGTTAGCTGGTTATACCGGCAGCCAAGACCCGATTGTCACGCTGGCGGCGCTCAGCGCGGTGACGGAACAGATTGGCCTGATTGCCACCGTATCGACCACCTATCAGCATCCTTATAACCTGGCGCGATTTATCGGCACGCTAGATCATGTCAGCGGTGGGCGCGCAGGGTGGAATGCGGTGACATCATCGGTGGGGGAAGAGAATTTTGGTGATATCACCTTGCCCGATCCCGCTGCGCGTTATGCGCGCGCTACCGAGTTTGTCGAGGTGATCAATGCGCTATTTGATGCGAATGAAACCGATGCCGTCCTGCGGCTAAACAGCGGTTCAGTCAGTGTCGATCCGCGCAAGCTGCATCCGATTCACCACCGAGGCGATTTTTTCCAGGTACAAGGCCCGCTGAATGTACCACCACCTCCGCAGCAGCGTCCGGTACAGTTTCAGGCCGGCCAGTCTGAAGAGGGGCTAAAATTAGGGGCCAGGCTGGCGGAGGTTATCTATACTTCACAACCCACGCTCGACGATGCACTCGGTTTTGTTGCACGTGTCCGTCAGTATGCCAGCACTTATGGCCGCCATAACAATCAGCCTTTTATTATGAACTCCTTCCATTCGATTATTGGCGACAGCGACGCTGATGTTGCCAGACGACTGCGTGATAAGCATGAACGTATCGACTATCAGCGCGGACGGTTGCAGGTGGCGGATATGTTGGGCGGCGAAATTGACCTGAGCGAGCTGGCACTCGATCAGCCCATCCCCGTGCATTTTTTACCGGAAGTGGGGCAGATAAACCGCCGACGCGGGCGGGCGGAGATTTTCAAACGCTATGCCTTACAAGGTCTGACGCTGCGTGAATTGATCATTCAGGCGCAAGAAACCGGCCACTGGTTTGTGGCGGGTACGCCCGAAAAACTGGCGGATGCCATTGAGGAACGCTATCGCGCCGGCGTGCTTGATGTGATCTCGTTACATGGCCTTGGGCAACCGGATCAGGAAGACTTACTGATCAACGGTCTGCTGCCGGCATTGCGAAAACGGCAGTTGATCGATGATGATTATCTGGGCGAGGATTTTAGAAGTAATCTCGAATTACCGGTGATTAAACGGGGATGATGGCGGCATAAGGTGTCTGTCGAGCATAGCCCTTTAATCACAAGTACGGCCAAAGTACGAAAATCTAAAGGCAAGGCATCACGTAGCCGAACCTGAATTTTTACTTCAAAAATCAATATTTTCTGCTTGTCATCTCTCCGGTAGGGACATTGCTGAATAAACGTGATTCAGCTATGCTCCCTATATCTTTAAAGCGCGCCCATATCCGTCATACTTCACGTTGTCGGGTATATAAACCAAACATAGAGTTGGTTCTTGTGGGCTAACCGCGCTGCTAGATTTTTATTATTTTAAAAGGAACTCACCGCATGACGGCGTGGCATTGTTATTTACAGGGTTGGAAAGGGTACGTAGATTTTAAAGGCAGAGCGACCAGAAAGGAGTTTTGGACCTTTATTGGTGTTAACTATCTGTTATTGTTTGTGTTGGCATTCGCGGTGGCGTATTTCTTCTCGCTTACCGACAATCCCTCGGTATCGTTCTATTACACGATGACACAGACTATTTTCTCTTTGGTACTCATCCTGCCTGTGCTGGCGGTGGGTATTCGTCGTATGCACGATATTAACCGTTCTGGCTGGTGGTTTGGCTCGGTGTATATCAGCTCAATCATTGCGCGGTTATTAAATAATATTCTGCTGCATTACGCGTCTGAAGACGTTTATGTCTATTCAAAATTGGTGATGGGCATTGTTCTCGGTTGGATACCGCTGATTATGGTGATTTATCTTTGCTGTAAGAAGAGCCAGGTCAGTGCGGTAGTGGCGACTGAGACGACGCCAGCGGTTTAATCAGCGGGTTCATATAGGGGCCCGACCCAGAGGCTATCGCTCGGTAAAATACTTAAAAGAAATAAAGCCTGGTTACTGCGATTAATGAAGAGCTATCACCGCTTCGTTTCGAAGACTTGGCGGTGATGGCGAACATTGGGGTATAGACTTTGCACCATCGTTTCCTGTTGTTGATGGCCATCTCTCTGCTGCAATACTAAGGCTGGCAATTTAAATGCAATGTGTTTTCACAGCAAAAAATAACCAGTTGAAAGGCACTGTTATTACTCGTGCTCATGTTTACTATTATCTTGATAAGTTAATTTCTACAGTTTCATACAAGATTACTATAAATACGCGTTAATTTTTGTTTTAAGTCTTCAATCTCTTCCAGACTAAAACCGGATACGGCTTTTCTTTCCCACGCTTGCGCCTTAGGCATTAATTCCTTAAATAGTGCCAAACCTTTTTCAGTCAGGGTTATTTTTACCGTTCTGTTATTGGTTTCAATACGTTCTCGTAATACCAAATCCATTTTATGCATATTGGCTATCAATCTTGACATTGTCGACATTTCACCAGGAATAAACTCTACCAACTCTTTTAAACAAAGTTGCTGATATTGGTTTATGACCGCGAGAACTCTATACATGGGTAAAGTGATCCCATAAGTGGCGAGTTCTGAGGAAAAGCATTCTCCCATTTTCACGCCTGCACGATTCAAGAGATAAGGAAATGCATCAGTGAACTTGTATGTTTTTTGCACTAAATATGCCCTCTCCGAACGAATGACCTTATATAACATCATCATATATAAGCGTTTAATATATGTGCTTTGTTATGTCGTTACAACGCTCAGCTAAACGAAACATAAAAATACTTTACCTGGCTGATGGATACTTGAGCGTCGTCAGTAAGATACTTACATAAATTTGCAAAGGCAACAGTTGCAAATGCAATTGTTTTAAAGGTATTGTTTTCGCAGAGATGATCAAACTGACTACCTAAGGATGCCCTGCTATGAACAGGATGCAGCCAATGGGGTAGCCCCTTCATCTGACAGAAGCGGATTTTTTATATTCATATTGATATTCATTTAAATAAATGACGCGTGACGTTATATAACGTGAGGTGATTGAATGGCTAAGGATGCGGGATATAAAAAACATGCAAAGCTTATACACTGGGGCATGGCCTTTATTATTGTTTTAGTCTGGATTATTGGGTTTTATACCGCCCATTTCCGTGGAAATGCCCCTCGTGGCGGGATATTTCTTGAATTCCATAAAGGTATTGCTTCTTTAGTATTATTTATGACGATGTGGCGTTTGCTCTATCGCGTCAGTCATGATTATCCTCATTTTCATTCTGATGGCTCCAGAATGGCACACATGATAATAAAAGTAGGCCATGTACTTTTATATCTCATTGTAATGATTGCCGTTCCGCTTTCGGGGTGGTATTGGAGCTCCGTGGCAGGGAGCCCTCCGCTGTTACTTGGTATTATCCCATTACCTGCAATTGCTGCGGTCGATCACTCCCACTATATTTTCGGCATGTGGTTGCACCGGCTATTAGCTTGGTTTGCGGGATTATTGGTTTTAGGACATGCAATGGCGGCATTAAAACATCATTTTTATGATAAGGATGACACGCTAAAGAGAATGTGGAATTTTTCAAAGAAATCACAATGAATTTATTGGGTTATCAATCAATTACACTATCGAACTATCACCTTATTAATTTATTACCTTTTCAAACTGTTACCTTATAAAATCAATAGGTTATAAAATGACTAAAAATCCTGCGTGTCACTGGATAAATAATGAATGGGTTTATTCTGATGCCGTTCGAGAGGCCATTAACCCTGCAACATATGACGTCATTGGCACGTATTATGATGGCAGCGAAGTCGAAGCCCTCCAGGCGATAGCTGCCGCGAAGTATGCTTTCGAAACCACTCGTTGGCGACATGATAAAAACCTGCGGGCAAATGTCATTGAAAAAATAGCGCAACGTTTTGAAAAAAATACAGAATGCCTTATTAATCTGTTATCAACAGAGAATGGAAAGCTAACGTCTGAAGCGCGGTTCGAAATAAATATGATACCGTCTAAACTGCGTTATTACGGTGCATTAGCCCGATCAGAGAAGGGAGAGTCAGGCACTCCCTTGCCAGATACATTATCTATAACACTTAAAGAAGCCGTTGGTGTTGCAGGCATTATTGTTCCATGGAATTCGCCTGCCGTTTTGGCTATCCGTTCGTTAGCCCCGGCGCTAGCGGCCGGTTGTACCTGTGTAGTTAAAATGCCGGGTCAAACCGCATTAACCAACTCACTGATTGCGCATATTTTGTCTCAAGTCGATGAGTTGCCGCCTGGGGTTATCAATATTTTCAATGAATTCGGCGCTACAGGTGCGCAAACTCTGGTTTCCTCACCTGATACTGATGTTATCAGCTTCACCGGCTCGACAAAGACGGGGGCGATTATAGCCGCGCAGGCAGGTAAATTATTCAAACGCTGTGGGTTAGAGTTGGGCGGAAAATCTCCGCATCTCATTTTTAGCGATACCGACTACACCAAGATGCTTCCGATTCTTCAACGTACTGCTACCGTATTTGCCGGACAATTTTGCATGGCCGGGTCACGCTTTATCGTTCACGAAGATATCGTTGAACAACTGAGTAGGGATATTGCCCATCACTTTTCTAGTATTAAATTAGGCCCAGCTTCTGACCCTGCAAGTGAAATGGGCCCATTAATAGATAAAGAAAACGTTGTTCGTGTAGACAAATTGGTTGAGGATGCAATCACTCAAGGGGCTGAAATCATCGCTCGTGGTGGTCCGGTTAAACAGGGGGCATTGGCAAAAGGTGCGTTTTATATGCCTACGCTGCTAAAACTTTCCGACCCTAACATGGCGATTGTTCAGGAGGAAACATTTGGGCCTGTCATCACTATCCAAACCTTCAAAACCGAAGAAGAAGCGCTAGTTCTGGCAAATAATAGCCGTTATGGCTTGGCCGCCTCGGTCTGGACTCAGGATGTACACCTAGCGTTTCGTGTATCCAAAGCATTACAAGTTGGCACGGTATGGATTAACGATTGGGCTAAAGTCTATGATGAATTCGAGGAAGGGGGCTATAAGAGCTCTGGCATCGGTCGCTTAAACGGCCCCTCGGCAATGGATGAGTTCTTAGAGATAAAACATATTACATTAACAACTTAATGATTTTCATTTTGCATTTGATAGATGAATGTCAATGGCGTCTTATCGAGGATATTTTATGATATTTGCAATCTACTGCCGTTTTAATCCAGAAAAAAAACATTTGCGTGAATCATTGCTAAGCGAGCATCGGGGATACTTAAAGTTGTTTTCTGAGTCTTTTTCTTTTGCTGGCCCATTGTTAGATGAAGCCGGTCAATTTTATGGTTCTCTGATTGTGATGGAGTTCGATAAAATATCTGACGCAACCAACTGGATTAATGATGAACCATTTAATAAGAATGGACTATTTGCCAAGGTTGAGATAAACGAATTCAAAAATCTTTGGGAGCAGAAAACAGGTTTTCCAACCATTTAAGAGCTTATACCCCAAATAATTGGAGTTGCCTCAAGGCGGCAAGGGAACGCATCCCGATGAGCTTACGTGGGTAAGTGATTCGGGTAAGTGAGCGTAGCCAACGCAGAAGCAACTTCAAGTATGACGGGTATATAAATAACACTGTTGCGCCAGGTCTATAATGTCTGGCACAACATCATCTCTCCCTTCATTTTTTCAGATAATAAGCCTTTCAAGCAGTGGTGTGTTTAACCCGCGGGCATTTCTTTTATATTCCGCATGAACATTTCATGCTATTACGGCACTGAAGACAAGCCATCGATAAAGTTATCAAAGACCGCGGGCATGCCGCCGCACGTAATAAAACCGTTTTATAAACTGATACTTAATATAATTTTCTCCAATTAAACATAAAGAATATCTTAGTGAGTCGTCTGCCGGGAATTTAAAGGTAACTTGAGGTGGTTGAAAAATAAACTACCATTAAAAAGCTGATAGTTGAAATATTAGCAATGCTTTATCAATTAACCCTATGAGATGTAACTGGATAATATCTACATATTGGAGAAAGTTATGGATAATGCTTTGAATGGAAAAACGACAGGTTGGGATAACGTCGATGATTTACTCAACTACCATAATCGCGGAAACGGTTTGGAGATAAATGGGAAGACCTCATATGATCTTGAGCAGGCAGGTATACAGATCGCAAGGGGAGATTACACGTGGAATGGTGTGGGCGTAACCGGTAAGGAAGCTACCGTCACTTATTCTTTTCCCGCCTGGGCAGCTGGGAGGTATAATATCGGTGGAGATCGTATTCACTCCGCATTCACCTCAGAACAACAAGCGCAGGCCAAGTTATCATTACAGTCCTGGTCTGATGTCGCCAATCTTAAGTTCGTCGAAGTCAGTGGCGACCAATATTCCAATATAACCTTTGGTAATATTTATGCGCCCAAGACTCAGGCGTATGCGCTACTCCCTCATACGACGGATAAGAATGGCAACCCGTATCATGATTATCGGGGTTATGATGCTTCTGGGCAATCCTGGTACAGCACGACAGGGTCGGGTAACCAGCATCCTGAGTTGGGCAACTACGGGCGATTAACCTTTACCCATGAAATTGGCCACACGTTAGGACTCGACCACCCTGGGGACTATAATGCCAGCGATGATCCTAATAAAAATCCTACCTATGCTGATGCTGCCTATGCGGAGGATACGCGCGGATTTAGTGTGATGAGCTATTTTGACGCAACAATCACGGGGCAGGATTTCGCCGGGAGTTATGCTGCGGCTCCGCTGTTGGATGATATCGCCGCTATTCAGCACTTGTACGGTGCGAACATGACCACCCGTACTGGCGATACGATATATGGCTTTAATTCCAATACCGATCGGGATTTCTATACCGCGACAAATAGCAATCAGAAATTGATTTTCTCCGTTTGGGATGCGGGCGGTAATGATACTCTCGATTTCTCTGGTTATTCTCAGGATCAACGTATCAACCTGAACGCCGGTTCTTTCTCTGATGTAGGCGGGCTGAAAGGTAACGTTTCCATTGCGGCTGGAGTGACTATCGAGAACGCCATTGGTGGCTCGGGTAACGACGTGATTGTCGGTAACGACGCAGATAACATCATTAAAGGTGGGGCTGGTAATGATGTTATCTATGGCGGGGGCGGACAAGATCAACTGTGGGGCGGCAGCGGTAACGATATCTTTGTGTTCTCTGAGCTGAACGACTCGCCTTATCAGGCCCCAGATAAGATCTGGGATTTTGAGACAGGCAAGGACAAGATTGACTTATCCTTCTTTAACCAAGGGGATAAAGGCAGCGACTTCATTCATTTTGTTGACCATTTCAGCGGTCAGTCTGGTGAAGCCCTGTTGTCGTATGATACCCAGAGCAACCTCAGCGATCTGGCATTAAACATCAACGGCGGTGCAAATCCAGATTTCTTGGTGCATATCGTCGGCCAGGCCAATGTGGCTACCGACTTTATCGTGTAAAATGATAACGGCGGGTGATGATACCCGCCGTTTAATATTATAGTATGTCCACACACGCAATAAAATCGTCCTGTAAACTGATACTTAATCTATTTTTCGGCAATAAAAATAAAGAACATCTTAGTTAGTTATCTGTTACGTCATTTTAATGGCCTTGAGATGGTCGGAAAATAAACTAGTATTAAAAGTTGCAGGGTGAACTATCAGTAATACTTTATTAATTAAGTCTATGAGATGTAACAGGGTAATATCTACATACTGGAGAACATTATGGATAATGCTTTAAACGGGAAGAAAACAGGTTGGGCTAGCGTCAATGACTTACTCAACTACCATAATCGCGGAAGCGGTTTGAATATAAATAACAAGACATCATTTGATATTGATACTGCCGGCAAACAAATCTCCCGCAGCGAACAAACCTGGAATGGCGTGCATGTTACGGGCAAAGGGGCAACCGTCACTTACTCTTTCCCTGACTGGGACTACAGTAAGAAAAATTTAAACTCGAGATTCGCGGGTGATCAAGACACGGGGCTGAGTAAGTTTACGGCAGAGCAGAAAGAACAAGCGAAACTTTCATTACAGTCTTGGTCAGATGTCGCAAATATTAAATTCGTCGAAGTCGCGCCCAATGTCCGTTCAAATATCACCTTTGGTAATTTTCAAGGTGATGGGCAAGCCTATGCGATAAAGCCTCAAACCGGCGCGGGCAATGATTATAGTGGGCGTAATACTGACGGGCAAAGTTGGTTTAATATCAATTACGACCGTGCTAATACCAGTGATGGTGTTTATGCCAATTTGCATCCGGCATTAGGTAATTACGGCCGTTTAACCTTTACTCATGAAATTGGCCATACCTTGGGATTAGATCACCCTGGCGTTTATAATGCCGGGCAGGGTAATCCAACCTATGCCAATGCAAACTATGCCGAAGATACTCGTCAGTTTAGCGTCATGAGCTACTGGAGCGAATCGATGACCGGCGGGGATAATCGCGGAAGCTATGCCGCGGCTCCGCTGGTGGATGATATCGCCGCTATTCAGCATTTGTACGGCGCGAACATGTCCACCCGTACTGGCGATACCATTTATGGCTTTAATTCTAATACCGGCCGGGATTTCTATACCGCGACAAATAGCAACCAGAAACTGATTTTCTCCGTTTGGGATGCGGGCGGTAATGATACTCTCGATTTCTCTGGTTATTCTCAGGATCAACGCATCAACCTGAACGCCGGCTCTTTCTCTGATGTCGGTGGGCTGAAAGGTAACGTATCCATCGCTGCCGGGGTGACTATCGAGAACGCCATCGGCGGTTCGGGTAACGACGTGATTGTCGGCAACGATGCCGATAACATCATCAAAGGCGGTGCCGGCAATGATGTTATTTATGGCGGCGGCGGGCAGGATCAGCTATGGGGCGGCAGCGGTAACGATATCTTTGTCTTCTCTGCCCTGAGCGACTCACCTTATAAGTCGCCTGATAAAATCTGGGATTTTGAGACAGGTAAGGACAAGATTGACCTATCCTTCTTTAATCAGGGGAGTAAAGGCAGCGACTTCATTCATTTTGTTGACCATTTCAGCGGTCAGGCGGGTGAAGCCCTGTTGTCGTATAATGCCCAGAGCAATCTCAGCGATCTGGCATTAAATATCAACGGTGGTGCGAATCCAGATTTCTTGGTGAACATCGTCGGCAAGGCGAATGTGGCTACCGACTTTATCGTTTAAAACTGCAACGGTGGGTGCTGGCACCCACCATTTCAGTGCGATGACAATGTCGCCGTGAAAATTGAGATATCCGGGCATAGTACGCCTAGGGGCGCTCCGACGGACAAGCCGCTCCGACCCCAACGGCGTACTTTCCCTAATCATCGGCTTTGTCCGCAGTCTGCGATGGGTGTTGGCATATGCGTAAAACCCTTATTATTGGAATGATGCTATTTTTCTCAGGAGCTTCTATGGCAAGCAGTATGGTCTTACCTTCAGCCGAATCGCTATCCGGTGAATGGACAGTGGCTGATAAAGCACAGTCATGCGTTGTTCATCTCAGCGCGCAGAGCGATCAATCTGCAAATGGCTTCCAGTTGCGTCTGTTGTCCGATTGTCCACACGATGTGCTGCCGCAAGCCCCTGTGGCGTGGCGTCCGACGCCAGATGGCATCGCTTTATTAGACAAAGAGGGATTAACCGTTGTTTTTTTCTCACAGGATGGGGAACATTATCGCAGCCAAATCTGGGATAGCGCGGGTAAAATTCTAACCAGAAACAAACCGTAGTTTGCTGGCGTTGATACTGGCTTCAGGCGATATACGTCAATACACCGCGCATAGCCAATATCGATGCTGTTTCAGATCTGAAATTAATCGCCCAAACAGGCAGTGTCTGCTGTTTGAGCGTTAATTTTTAAGCTGTTACGGGTTCTGGCTGCGGCCATTTCACCGCAAATTGGTTTTCCGGTTCGCGCAATCCAAGATTTTCTCGCAAAGTATTGCCCTCATATTCCGTGCGATACAGCCCACGCTGTTGCAGCAACGGGATCACCGTATCAACAAAATCATCAAAAGCCGTTGGCGTACCGCCGCGTACAATAAAGCCGTCCGTTGCCCCCGAGGTAAACCAGTGCTCCAATCCATCAGCCACATCGCTGGCGGTGCCGAGGAAAGTGGGGCGTGGCGTCGCCGCTTCTAATGCAGCCTGGCGCAGCGTTAAGCCCCGTTCTTTAGCATCGCGTTTAATTTCATCGGTGGTGCTGCGGAAACTATTCTGGCCCAATTCACCGATATCAGGGAACGGCGCGTCGAGGTCGTGCTGGCTAAAATCATAGTGCTCAAAATAGCGGCCAAGGTGCTCAACTGCGCTGGCAACCGTTACCAACTGTGCGGTTTGCTGATATTTATATTCGGCATCCTCAACGGTATCGCCAATGATCACGCTAATGCCCTGGAACAGGCGGATATCCTCGGCATCGCGGCCGTTCTCTATCAACTGGCGCTTCACATCCTGATAAAACTCGCGGGCAAGTTCCGGCGTGGCCTGACGCGTATAAATGGCGTCTGCCGCCTCGGCGGCAAAGGCTTTGCCTTGCTCAGACGCCCCGGCCTGGAACACAATTGGTCGGCCCTGCGGCGAGCGGCCAACGTTCAGCGGACCGGCTACCGAAAAATATTTGCCCTGATGATTGAGCGTGTGCAATTTGCTGGCATCAAAGAACTGCCCGCTGTTTTTATCGCGAACAAAAGCATCGTCCTCCCAGGAATCCCATAAACCTTTCACCACATCGACATATTCGCTGGCAATACGATAGCGCTCATCATGCTCCGGGTGTTTATCGCGAGAAAAGTTCTTAGCCGACCCTTCCAACGGCGACGTCACCACATTCCAGCCGGCGCGACCGCCGCTAAGATGATCCAGACTGGCAAACTGACGGGCGACGGTAAACGGCTCGCTGTATGAGGTCGAAAGCGTCGCCACCAGGCCAATCTTATGTGTTACCAACGACAGCGCAGAGAGCAGAGTGATTGGCTCAAAACGATTGAGAAAATGCGGGATCGACTTTTCGGTAATAAACAGCCCGTCGGCCACAAATAAGAAATCGAATTTTGCTTGTTCTGCTTTCTGCGCCAGCTGTTGGCAAAACTTAATATTAATACTGGCGTCCGCCACCGCATCCGGGTGTCGCCACGCCGACATATTGCCAGACGCGCCCTGAATAATAGCCCCTAAACGTAACTGTCTTTTTTGCGTCATATTTATGCCTTTGCCCAATGTCGACTGCCACAGCGGTCAATGAGGTGGATAGGTGTTGATCTAGCTTGATTATTAAATTCGATAGCCCGCGAAGTAAAACAACAATAGTGGCTATCGAGTTGCGAAAATGAGATAGGGGGAGGTAATATAAGGGGAGGCTAAGTTGAACGTGTTTGTTACAGGGAGACTTGGTAGTCATAATAATGAGCAAATGGAGTTAGCTGTGAAGGTAGATGATACTCTCTATCTTGTGGTCGATAGGAGTGTTATTAATAACAAGTAAATTTTTAACCCGGTTTGAGAGGCAATTTAACACTATAAGTTGACTCGGTTAGTATTGAGCTGTATGAATGATCTAGATTATATTCTAAATTAACTATCAAAATTAAAAAGTTAAATGTATATTCTGTTTGGGGAGTAGCAGAGAGCCTTAAAGAGTTTTTCATGACTAAAAAAAAAGCGATAGAAAAAACGATGAAATATAATGAAATGATTTGTGGGTATGTGATGCCTATCTCAGATACATCAGATTATCGGGTTGGACATTGGGATGATATAAAAGCTATGCTTGATGAAGTAACTTCAAGCATAGGGTTTAAAGAAAGTCGAATCGTTAGCACTGGTCTTGATGTGTCTACAATACACAAACGCATAGTAAACAATATATATAATGATGAAATTATCATTTGTGATGTGAGTTCTAGAAATCCAAATGTAATGTTTGAATTAGGAATGAGAATTGCATTTGATAAACCAGTCGTCATTATAAAAGATAACGTTACTCAATACTGTTTCGATTCTGGAACAATTGAACATATCGAGTATCCAAAGGATATGAGATATTCTGAAATTGAAAAATTCAAAGTATCATTAAAGCAAAAAATAGAAAAAACTATTGAGCATCACAAGTCGAATCCCGATGATAGTCCTATATTACACAGCTTTGGATCATTTTCAGTAGTTAAACCAAATATCCCAGAGATGAGTGAAACTGATGAGTTTAGATCTGAACTTCAGGAGATAAAATCACTGTTATTTAATAGCTTAAGAGAAAAGGATGCCTCATCTTTATCTGAAGCTAGATGGATTAGAGAAAGGTTGCCTAAGCATCGATTTGGCTCTAATGATGATGACATTATTGCGAAAGTTTCTTCTGTGTCAGGGATAAGAATCGAAAGCATTGACGACGACACCGTATATATTAGAGCATCATCACCAGCTCGTATTAGGGAGCTAGTTCGTCAGTTTGGGTGAGTTTTATATATAAACCAACCTGCATACTCCCATTATTTATTATGACTTGTGAAAGATAAAAACTATTCATTGTTAATAGATGATAAGTATGCTTTTTTCACGTATATACTTTATTCTCTGTTAGGAGTGTTTATAATTATCTTTTTTGATGTGTTAACTCCAGCTATACATAAAAAAGCTATAAAGTCCTTGTGGTTTTGTAAGTATCCCAGCTTTAGTTCCAGGCACTTTTTGAGACTTCCGGGTTTTCAGCCATCAGCCGGTATTCTTCCGG
>NZ_JBMOUD010000017.1:0-102304 GCF_049319665.1 Rouxiella sp. Mn2063
CCGCCGCCAACTCCGCCGTTGACGCAACCGTGGACACCGCCGCCAACTCCGCCGTTGACGCAACCGTGGACACCGCCACCAACTCCGCCATTGACGCCACCACATACGCCGCCGTGGACACCACCGCATACGCCTCCGTGGACGCCACCACATACACCGCCGTTGACGCCGCCACATACGCCAACGCCGACTGAGACGCCGACGCCAACTCGTACGCCAACGCCGACCGAGACGCCGACGCCAACGGAAACGCCGACGCCAACGGAAACGCCGACGCCAACGGAAACGCCGACGCCAACGGAAACGCCAACGCCGACCGAGACGCCGACGCCAACGGAAACGCCGACGCCGACCGAGACGCCAACGCCGACCGAAACGCCGACGCCAACGGAAACACCGACGCCAACCGAGACGCCAACGCCGACCGAAACGCCAACGCCGACCGAGACACCGACGCCGACCGAAACGCCGACGCCGACCGAAACGCCGACGCCAACCGAGACGCCGACGCCAACCGAGACGCCGACGCCAACCGAGACGCCAACGCCGACCGAGACGCCAACGCCGACCGAAACGCCGACGCCAACCGAGACGCCGACGCCAACCGAGACGCCGACGCCGACCGAAACGCCAACGCCGACCGAAACGCCAACGCCAACGGAAACGCCGACGCCGACCGAAACGCCGACGCCGACCGAAACGCCAACGCCGACCGAAACGCCGACGCCAACGGAAACGCCGACGCCAACGGAAACGCCGACGCCAACGGAAACGCCGACGCCAACCGAAACGCCGACGCCGACCGAGACGCCGACGCCGACCGAGACGCCGACGCCGACCGAGACGCCGACGCCGACCGAAACGCCGACGCCGACCGAGACGCCGACGCCAACGGAAACGCCGACGCCGACCGAGACGCCGACGCCAACCGAGACGCCAACGCCGACCGAGACGCCGACGCCGACCGAACCAGAGCCAACGGGGAGTTTCACGTTCGGTTTTTATCCGAAATAACGGATTAACAGATTCGGTAATGTAGAGGGGGGTAAGCATTCCCCCTCCTTAATTTCACTATGAGAGGACGTTCTATGAGAAGTGCAGCCAGATTTGGTGATTTGACTTGCCACTGTGGAATTATTATTAGTGGCTCGTGTGATGTTTTTACTAATAGCAGACCCAGTGCCGCGGTTGGCTTGAGTATCGCGACTTGTTTAATTCATGGCATTGCCCCCGTGGTTACCGGGTCATGCTCAGTATTTATTAATAATCTCCCTGCTTCTCGGGTTCTAGATTTTACCGGATGTGTAGGATTAATTATCACCGGATCTTGTGATGTTTTTATAGGTTAGATAATAATGCAACTATTATTAACATGGCCTGATAATAAGCATACTTTCTTCTTTAATGAGAGTTACTCATTGGAAAGGCCCGCTGTATTTGATATCTCGCTTGGAGAGTTCGGCGCAGTGGCTGAAGTTGATAAGGGAAATGGGGTCTTTTTTTATTGGACCCCAATTGGGCCTGTAATATTCAATGCTTGTCGTGAGTATGTTTGTTGCGTTGATGGTATGCTTTTACATTATGGGAAAAGTCATCCATTACACTTGTCTTCTGAGATCCAATTAGGTCATTTTAAAGTCAAAATAGCAACGGATGAACAGTCTGGTTCTCCTGTAGATGCACTACATAGTTTATTATCATCTTCTGGTATGGAGCATGAAAGTTATTACTCATCTGAAATTGAAGATATATTATCTCATGGCGGGCACCATGAAGCAGATATCAGATATTCAAATGAGAAGGATGTCATGAGGGAGGTTGAGGGAGATGTCCTGAAAGAGCTAGCGTTTGAATATAAAAAATTTCTTATCTGGGGGGAGCAACATAGGGAATTTTTTTCTCATGAAAGACAGAAGGATAACAAACTTCCCCAGGATGATAGATATTTTGAAACGGTTAGAGACCATATGAAAGATAAAACATTGACGGAATGTATACTTGAGTCATCCTTCCTTTTCGAAAAAGTATGGGGTGAATTAGATATAATTAATTTTGATGATGATGTTCTATATGAAGATGAAAAACACGATATATTAAAAGCGCTTGCACCAGACAATATCGCAAGCAAAAATAAAAAAACAGTCCCGCCTCTAGTATTTGAGGATCTTTACAAGATAGGTCTGGATAGCCATTTTTAACTATAATGTTTAGGATGAACACATGTTTGACTCTTTTACTTTAAATGATTTATCAGAAAAAAAATCGTTCAATGAAATTTTATCAGGTATTCTAGCTCAGGTAAAAACAAAGCCAAGTGATAGTGTTTTACGAGAATTGCTATTTAAGCTTTACTGTATCGATGGCCTTTGGGATAAGGCCTTGTTGCAATTAGATATCATGAAGTTACTAGATGATAGTCTAAAGAAACGTGCAGAGTTATATAAAAATTTAACATTCAGTGAGCTATTAAGAAACGATGTACTCTCTGGGAAAAATAAAGCCGGGGCATTGGATATTCAATTTCCAGAATGGGTGGAGACTCTACATCAAGCTAATGTTTCATTTGGGAAAAATGATCTCGATAATTCGAATGCATTACGGGATCGTGCTTTTGAACTGGCGCCTGAGAGTACGGGTAATGGCACGATAACCGGTGATTTTTCATGGATTAGTGATAGCGATGGTAGGGTTGGACCAATCTGTGAGTTTATCAGTGCTGGCGGCTATCGATGGGTTCCTTTTTCAATGATCCAATCATTTGAAGTCCCTAAACCAAAAAATTTATTAGATTTGATATGGGCTCCGGCACAGCTAAAAATAGAAAACAATATATATTACGGGTTTATTCCTTCTCGTTATCCTGTTGCAACCAATTCAGAGCAAAATATTAAATTGGGATTGGTAACAGAATGGAACGAAGTTTCAGCTGGTTTTTCTGTTGCTAATGGGCGAAAAACATTTATTACAGACAACGGCGATTATTCACTATTGGAATTAGATCAGGTTACTATCTTTTAATGGGAATTTTCTATGGAGAGAAAAAGGCAGTTTTTACCTACATTATTGGAACGTCTATTAGATGATGAGCCTAGGATTGAAACGGAACGATTTGATAGGTTTTTTTTTGATTCAAAAAAAATGCGTGCCATTGTACAAAAGGACATTACTGAAATAATGAATAGTACTAATATTGAAGACAGGCTGGATCTTAAAAGATTCAAATTGGTCGCTAATTCAGTATTAAACTATGGCGTGGGTGCTATGATCGGAAATTATGCTAACCAGCATAATTGGGGCACGATCGAAAAAACAATTAGAAATGCATTGCTACGTTTTGAGCCAAGAATACTTGCTGAGTCACTTATCGTATCACCATCTATTGATAGCGATCATCCATCAAGAAATGGATTGATTTTATTTGAAATAAAAGGCTTGATTTCATGGAAGCCTTATCCGATAGATTTGTGTATTAATGGTGCCTACGATGTGGAAACTGAGAAGGTTGATTTAAAGATAATATGATGCTTTATATTTTTTTAATAAATATTAAGCTTGAAAAATAAATACCTTTAATGTTGATTATAATAATTGATATTACATGTGTTCCATTAGGATTAACTTTAAAACCTCATAAAATATTAAAGGATTTAATTTATGATAATACAACACCCAGATCAAAACAAAATTCGCCTAGAGCATGTATTGGCTGCGCTTGGCAATCCGATGAGAATGATGATAGTGAGCGTTCTTGCTGATGGTGGTGAACATACGTGTGGCTCCATACTAAAAGGGATTTCAAAATCAACGTTGACTCATCATTGGCGAGTATTGCGAGATAGCGGCATCATCTGGCAAATACCTTCAGGACGAGAGAGCTTACTTTCGCTAAGAAGAGATGATTTGGATATACGTTTTCCTGGTTTACTGAATGCTTTTTTACATGCTGCAGAATGTGATGAATTAACTAAAGGTGTTATTCGGCAATTTTCTGTTTAACTCATCATGCCTAAGATATATGAGTTTGTTAATTTTATTAACTAGCGAGGGTCTGGTTAATATAAAATTATCTCCTTGTCGCCCTGTTCTTATTGAGGCACTCATCGCTGAGTGCCATCATCTATAAAGATGCTCTATTTATTTATAACATATGGCCAACCCCTTTTATGATCGGGAATTTCTGGTGTTAATACGAGCATAGGAGTGGCATGTGCTCCATTATTTTGTCATGAATAAATAGAAAAATATTCAGCAGGGGACGTTTTTATCCGCCTCGATACTATTGAATTCGCACTAAATCCCAGCAAGCTTGGCGAAGATCCTTGCACCGATCAAAATACACGCCTCATTGGTAATAAACGGATTGGAGTGCAGCGGATTACTAATACCATTGGCATGATCGCCACTACCGAGGAAGAAGAACGCTCCTGGCGTTTGTTTAATAAAGTAAGAGAAATCCTCAGAACCTACCATCGGTGGATAATCGGTTAAGATATTCTCACTGCCAAGAATACTACTGGCGGCGGTGATAACTCGATCAGTTTCGCCGTCATGATTTTCAATCGCTGGGTATCCCATCATCTCTAAGGATGTAGTAAATCCATGGCGTTCTGTGGTTTCAATTTCAGCCATGAAATGCTCTTTCAGCGTTTTTTGTACTGCAGTATCGAAAGATCGAATCGAGCCTTCTATAACGGCTGAACGCGCCAAAATATTTGGTGCTTCACCGGCTTTTAACATACAAGTCGAAATGAGTGCCGTTTTATTCGGATCGATATGATCGGTCACAATGGCTTTAAAGGCATTTAACAATCTTACTGATTCTGATAACGCATCTAATCCTAGATGGGGGGCGGCGGCGTGGGAGCTTTTACCTTCAATACTGAGTTTGTATTGATCGCCATTGGATGACATTACGCCGTGGCGTATGGCAATTTTCCCACAGTCTATTTGCGGATCATTATGCAAGCCGAATACCTGGCTAACGCCTTCAAGACACCCTTCGGCAATCATGCTTTCTGCTCCTCCGCGAAACATCTCCTCAGAGGGTTGAAATAAGAAACGGACATTGGCAGTGAGGTATCGTCTATGATCCGCCATGATTGCAGCGGCAGTTAAGCCAATGGCCATATGCAGGTCATGACCACATAAATGAGCGGCTCCGGGATTTTGGGAACATACCACTACACCTGGCTTTTCATCGGCGGGCAGAGCATCCATATCGGCTCGGAATGCTATCGTTGGCAGCGTAGGCGAAACGTATAAATCAGCATAGAAACCGGTTTCAAAACATGGCGTAATTTTATAACCGAGTTTTTTAAATTGCAGTTGGCAGTAGTCGCTGGTGACATGTTCTTCACGGCCCAATTCAGGATGTATATGCAGGAAGCGGCGAAAGTTGATACCTAACTCGTTATAGTGCTGAAAATTCATATAAACCTCTTAAATAATACCCTGGAAATGGAGAATGCTTTCGGCGACAAAGGCCGCGCCAAAGAAAGCGGAGGTAAAGACAACAATCGAGACAATGACAATCTTCCAACTCATGGATTTCAGCTTATCCAGGCTATTTCCCACGGATAGCCCCGCAAAGGCGAGCAGCGGTGTTGTCGTGGCTAAAAAGTCGATTTTGTTGGTGAAGGCCATAAAAGGGCCGCTGATGGGCGAATAAGGAATGCTTAGCAATAGAGAAATGACCGTCGCCCAAGCAAACGCAGGAAGCGGCAATTTCGGTAGCCAAGATTTGATTTGTATCGAAAGTATTACAATGACAAAGATGATTATTGCACCAGGAATCGCCTCTACCGGTGACATGCCTTTACCGACCCATTGAGCAATCAGTACCAGAATAATCGCCGGAATAATGATTTTTGAATTATCGAGATGTTCTTTTAATGTCATGGCGGTATGAGTTCCCATTCGGTTATTTTTTATGTGGGAGAATGCGATAAATAAAGTTGCTCAGGGGTAAAGCAATAAATATCAATGCGTACATGCCGGTAAATGCCGCTAACATATTGCTAGTAGCGGCAAAGGCTAATATTTGCTGGGACATCTCAGGAACGGCGGCGGCCAGAGAGGCCGAGGCGGCGGCCATCATGCTGCCCGAGCCTAATCCACAGGCCACGGCGAGAGATAATGGATGCAGACCAAGATGCAATCCCAATGGACTGATGACACCAAAGTAGATGGTACCGATGGTGCTGCCGATCAGGTAAGTGCCTAGTACTCCGGTACCTTCCGGGCTATCAATCCCATATTTTTCGCCGATGACACCAAGCGAAGGCTCGCGGGAAATACTGGAACAGGCACCAATCGCTTCGCGCTTCATGCCAAGCATTACGGCGATAGGTATGGCGATAAACACGGAAGCCAGATTACCCAATTCTTGCAAAATCAGCGCAGGCCCGGCATTGATGACTTCTTTTATATTCGGCCCGACTAAGGTGCCGTATTTGACACCGAGTGGCAGCAGAGAAATCATAACGACATTACCCGTTATTTTTATTTCCTTTTTGCCAATAAACTTACCCAGTGGTTTAATCCATTTCCCTAAGATATTGGGTGTCATTAATACGCCAATAATGACCGCATAAAGCATCGGCAAAAAACTGATACTCGTCGCACCAATTTGTAGCTTTGATTCACCAATATATTCGGAAATTATGACGATAAATAATACGCAGAGCATGACTCTGGCAAGAGAATACCTTGTATCATCCTCATCTTGTTGTACTGCTTGCATTAGACGTTCCTTGTTCGGTTATTGCGTGTTTTTCATCCTATAGGTGATTCAAAAGTCGCAGTAGACTCCATTTATTTTTTGGGGATAGTTTTTAATTATCACTACCCTTTGAATATTGATTCTCATCAATTTATACGTAATTTATAAAAAGTTAATTTGATGAATATTATATGATTTGTTCTTTTTTAAGATTTAGATCACAAAATCGTATTTTTCATACATGATAATTATTCCCATGACATATTTACCTAAAACACAGCAACTCATCGTATTTCAGGAGGTCGTACGTTGCGGAGGAATTCGTGCCGCCGCACGTTCCTTAGGACAAACTCAGCCTTCAGTGACTAAAACAATAAGCGAGTTAGAAAAAAACTTTGGAGTGGAGTTATTAATAAGAAATAACGTAGGGATTGAGCTAACCAAGGCCGGTAAAGTTTTTCACTCTCACTCCCGAAGTATTTTACAGGGGCTAACTCGTTCCGTCAGTGAAATGCAAAATATGGCACATAATAGTGCTATCGAGATATCCTTTGGTTTTTCATCGTTGGTCAGTTTTACTTGTCTACCCAATATCATTAAGGATTTTAAACAGGCCTATCCAGATGCCAAACTTGCGATGCAAGAAGCACAGCTCTCCTCGTTACTGCCCGGGTTAAGAGAAGGGCGGTTAGATTTTGCTATTGGTACTGTCACTGCTGATATGCCAATAAAGGACTTCAATATCACACCGCTGTTTGAGGATAAATTTGCTTACCTTGCTGCTAAAGATCATCCACTCTCCCGTTGTGAAAGCTTACATGCATTACGCAATGCCGATTGGATCTTGCCAGAAACAGATATGGGGTATTATCACGAGCTAATGGGGTTATTTGACTCCAATGATTTCAACCCACGAAAACTGGTACGTACTGACTCAGTCGTGACAATTTATAATTTGGTCACTTATGCTGGATTTATTACCGTATTGTCAGAATTCATGAAGAAACCGCTTGGTAGTAATGCATTAACTATTATCCCAATCAAAGCAAAACTCCCTACCGCAAGTTACGCCATTGTCAGTTATAAAAATAATCAACATAGCTCATCGGTAAAATATCTACTCGAACGGGTGAAATATTATTTTTCTTCTATAAGTGAGATTAATACTAATTAATAACCTATTGGAGTTATTTTTCATTATCTTTTTCTTAGTAATAAATTGCTAAATACAGCATAAGCACAAACTTTACTTACGATTATTACTCTGCTTATTATCCCCTTTATCTAGAGTCAACGCTTACCCCATTTTTCTAAATTTCGTAATGACTTAGCGCATTACGGAATAAGCGTTGCTGTTTAATTAAGGCGATGAAATGAGTGATATCCCCGGTGTGAAAAATAACCTATTCATACTGCCAGAGTCAGCAGATGTGCTTCTTAGTGATGAGCAAGCGCTAGCAGCGGCGAAAGCCGTTGCCGACTTAGCGATTACCGATGCGGCCAAGCGTGACCGTGAACGTATTTATCCTGTGGAAGCCTTGTCATTGTTTAGCCGCAGTGGGCTGGGCAGTATCTCGATACCGCGAGAATTTGGTGGCGGTGGATTGTCATATCAAACGCTGGCTGAAGTTTTTCGTTTAATCAGCGCTGCCGATCCTGCTTTGGGGCAAATTCCACAAAACCACTTCGGTATTCTGCAATTTGTACGCGATGTGGGAACCCTTGCCCAACAACAATCGATCTTTAAAGCTGTGGTTGCAGGCCAACGTCTGGGCAACGGCGGGCCGGAAAAAAACACCCGCCATACTCGCGATATCAACGCTCGTCTGACGCGTCAGGCAGGTGGCTTACGCCTGACGGGGGAGAAGTTTTATTCCACCGGTGCACTCTTTGCTCACATTGTCGTCACGAATGCCTTAGACGATCGCGACCACGCGGTGATGGCCTTTATCCCGCGACCTGCACAGGGGCTGGAGATTGTTGACGATTGGTCGGGCATCGGCCAGCGTACTACCGCCAGCGGCACGGTGCGCCTGCACGAGGTAGCCGTGGATGAACACTGGGTTATCCCACATCCTAGCCAGGATAAACCTTCGCTACGTGGCGCAGTGTCGCAATTAATTCAGGCGGCAATTGATGCCGGTATTGCTCGCGGCGCTTTTGATGAGGCTTGTGAATTTATCCGCAGCCGTTCTCGCCCTTGGGTGGATGCGGGTGTCGATCGCAACGCGGATGATCCGCACTTACAGGCGGATCTTGGCCGGATTTATATCGAGCTAACCGCCGCCGAGACGTTATTACGCCGTGCTGCACAAACGCTGGATACGATTGACCAGAGCCAATTGACCGCCGATATCGCCGCGCAGGCGTCGATTGCGGTGGCAGAAGCCAAGGTGTTGACCACCGAGATCGCGCTGAAAGCCAGTGAAAAGCTACTCGAGTGGGGCGGCAGCCGGGCCACGCTTAGCGAGCACGGGCTGGATCGCCACTGGCGCAATGCGCGTACCCACACGCTGCATGATCCGGTGCGCTGGAAATATCACGCTATTGGCAACTACTACCTAAACCATATCTTTCCGGCGCGTCACGCCTGGATTTAAGGAGCTGAAGATGACGACTCGCCGGGTTGATCCCAAATATCCTGCCAGACGTATTACCTCGGCAGAACAGGCGCTCAATGTTGCCAAAGAACTGGCCGACATATTCCGTGTTGATGCAGCTGAACGTGACCGCCAGCGTAAGCTTCCCCATGAGCAGTTGCAGGCGCTGTTTGCCAGCGGATTAGGGGCGATTACCGTACCTACTGCTTTCGGCGGGGCGGCGGTATCCACTGCCGTATTAGCGCAGGTTATCGCCATTCTTAGCCAGGCCGATGCGGCGATCGGACAGATCCCGCAAAACCATTTTTATGCGTTGGAAGTGCTGCGTATTAACGGCAGTGAGCAGCAGCAACGGCAGTTTTATCAGGAAGTACTGGATGGCGTACATCTGGGGAATGCGCTGGCAGAGTTCAGCTCGGCGGCGGCGCATCATCGTAACACCTCGGTACAAAAGCAGGGCGCGGGCTATCTATTGCAAGGACGCAAATTCTACGCCACCGGCGCACTCTTTGCCGACCGCATTCCCACCGCGGCGTTGGGGGATGATGGCAAAGAGCAGTTAGTGTTTGTACCTCGCCATCAGGCCGGTGTCACGGTGATTGACGACTGGTCCGGCTTTGGCCAGCGCACGACCGGCAGCGGCAGCGTGGTATTTGATGCGGTTGCTGTCGATCCGCAGGAGATCGTCCCGTTCCAAAGTGCGTTTGAGCGTCCTACCACCGTTGGTCCCTTTGCACAGATTATGCACGCCGCTGTCGATCAGGGTATTGCGCGAGCAGCCTTTAACGACATGTTGGAATTTATTAAAACCCGTTCACGCCCGTGGCCAGATTCAGGTATTGAACAGGCCAGCGATGATCCGCTGACGCTTGACCGTATTGGTCGGCTGGCAGCACGTTTGCAGGCGGGGGATGCGCTGTTGCAACAAGCCGGAGAAACGGTGGATGCGGCCCAACGTGACCCGCAGGCAGATTCGGTTGCGGAGGCATCAATACAAGTGGCTGGCGTTCGCGCCTGGACCACTGAGATATCGCTGGAAGCGGGCAATCTACTGTTTGAACTCTCCGGTACGCGTTCAGCATTGCAAGAACACAATCTGGATCGTCACTGGCGCAATGCGCGCACGCATACCTTGCACGACCCGGTGCGCTGGAAATACCCGGTTATCGGCAACTATGTATTGAACGGCGTATTGCCACCGCGCAGGGGAACCCTATGAGCCAGTCGGGTAAGCAGATCTTGCTCAATGCCTTCAATATGAACTGCGTGGGCCATATTCATCACGGTATGTGGACACATCCACAGGATCGCTCGACAGAATTTACTTCTCTGCGTTATTGGACGAGTCTTGCCAAAACGCTGGAGCGCGGCTTATTCGATGGGCTATTTATTGCCGACATTCTCGGCGTGTATGACGTCTACCAACAAGGGATCGGCTTAACGGCCAGCGAGTCAATTCAACTGCCGGTTAACGATCCGCTGATGCTGGTCTCCGCCATGGCAAGCGTAACCGAACATCTGGGGTTTGGCCTCACAGCCAACCTCAGCTATGAAGCGCCGTATCCGTTTGCTCGTCGCCTCTCGACGCTGGATCACCTGACTAACGGCCGCGTGGGTTGGAATATTGTCACCGGTTATCTTGATAGCGCGGCGCGAGCAATGGGGCAGGCGCAACAGTCCGGCCATGACCGCCGTTATGATCAGGCTGATGAATTTCTCGATGTCAGCTACAAACTGTGGGAAGGCAGTTGGCAAGACGATGCGCTGGTGGCCGACCGCCAGCGGCGTATTTATGCCGATGCGAGCAAGATTCACCAAATTCATCATCAGGGGGAGTTTTATCGGGTGGAAGGCTATCACCTCTCTTCTCCATCACCACAGCGCACGCCGCTGCTGTTTCAGGCTGGAAGCTCCGATCGCGGTATTCGTTTCGCCGCGCGCCATGCTGAATGTACTTTTGTGAATGGCAGTACGCCGCAGGCCATGCGCGCTCAGGCAGACAAACTGCGTCAGGCGGTGGTAGACGCCGGGCGATTGGCGGATGACTTGAAAATCTTTATGGGCGTGTCGGTGATTGTGGCGCCAACGGAGCGGGAAGCGCAGGAGAAGCATCAAGAATATCTGCGCTACGCCAGCCCGGAAGCCGGTATCGCACACTTCTCCAGTTCAACCGGTATTGATTTGGCGCGCTTTGAACTCGATGAGCCGATTCAGGCCGGTTCGACACAGGCGATTGAGTCGGTTACCCGCGCTTATAGCGGTTGGACACGTCGTCAACTTCTGGAACAGTACGCATTAGGCGGCCGTTATCCGCTGATTGTCGGTAATCCAACGCAAGTGGCGGAAAAACTACTGCAATGGGTGGATGAAGGCGGCATCGACGGCTTTAATCTGACGCGCATCGTTAATCCGCAAAGTTACATCGATTTTATTGATTTAGTAGTACCGGAATTACAACAACGCGGGCGCTATAAAACCGCTTATCAGCCGGGTTCGTTACGTAAAAAACTCTTTAATCACGACCGACTCAGCGCCCGCCATCCGGCAGCGCGCTGGCGTGTTGAAGCATGATCATAAATTAAGATTGAATATCTTCTGAGGAGACGGGATGTCACTAAACTTTGCTCTAAAATACACACTACTCTTAGGCCTGCTGACAATCAGCGCGGCGGCTACCTCGGCTGACTATTCCGGGCCGCTAAAAGTTGGCACCACCGCCGCCTTTGCGCCACCGCTGGAAACCGCCGTTGAAGAGGCGAAAAAGCAGGGGCTGGAGGTCAAACTGGTTGAGTTTAGTGACTGGATCGCGCCGAATGTCAGCGTCGAGAATGGCGATATCGATGTTAACTTATTCCAGCATCAGCCCTTCTTAGACAATGCCAATAAAGAGAGCGGATTCCATCTGGTGAAATACGCCCCGGCAACCATTAATAACGTCGGGCTGTACTCGAAAAAATATACTAGCTTCGCGCAGATCCCAGACGGCGGCACGGTGGCGATTGCTAACGATGCGATTAACGCCGGACGGGGTTTACTGCTATTGCAAAAAGCCGGGTTGATTAAGCTCAAGCCGGGCGTAGGTATCCATGCCACCGTCGATGATATTGTCGACAATCCTAAGCATTTAAAGATTATTGAAGTCGAAGCCGTTCAGCTTTCCCGATCCTTAGATGAAGTCGATCTGGCACAGGGTTATCCGCACTACCTGAAACTGTCTGGCACTATCGATCCTGAAAAAGCGCTGCTCTTCGACGGGCTGGAAAACCCGGAATACGTCATCCTGTTTGTTATTCGTGATGGTCATCAGGATGACCCGCGTTTACGCAAATTCGTGGATATTTACCAGCATTCACCGGTAGTTCGCGCCAGTCTGGATAAATTCTACGGCAAGCTTTATCAACCGGGCTGGAGCCAATAATTATGGTCAGCCTGACCTATCCTGATGAGCTGGTGCGGGCCGAAGCGCAGCTAAACACGGCACCAGGCCAGGTGCATGTGGCGATTGACGGTTTGTTCAAGCGTTATCCGGGTCAGGCAGCCGATGCGCTGTCTGATATCAATCTAGAGATTAAACGGGGTGAGATCTTTGGCATTATCGGCCGTAGTGGGGCGGGGAAATCCTCGCTTATCCGTTGTCTTAATCGACTAGAAGATCCCTCTGCCGGGAAAGTGCTGATCGATGGCGTAGATATTGGCGCGCTATCGGCGAGCGAGCTGGTGAGCTGGCGGCGGCGCACCGGGATGATCTTCCAGCACTTCAATTTACTCTCCGCCAAAACGGTCAGACAGAATATTGAATTACCGATGCAGGTCGCTGGAATTCCTAAAACACAGCGCCAGCGCAAGGCCGATCAGCTGTTAGCGCTGGTGGGTTTACAAGATCGACAGCATGCTTTTCCGGCGCAGCTTTCTGGCGGGCAAAAACAGCGGGTGGGGATTGCCCGCGCGTTAGTGCACGATCCTCAACTGTTGCTGTGTGACGAAGCCACCTCGGCACTCGATCCAGAAACCACGCGATCTATTCTCGCCCTGCTGCGCGATATCAATCGCCAACGGGGGATCACTATTGTGCTGATCACCCACGAAATGGATGTGATCCACGATCTTTGTCATCAAGTGGTGGTACTCGATGGCGGCAAGGTGATTGAACGTGGTCCGGTATGGCAGGTGTATGGCGATCCGCAGCATGTTACAACCCGGCTGCTGCTCAATCCGCAGATAGACAATCTGCCAGAATTTATTAGCGAGCGCCTCAGTGCGCAGCCCAGCGCTTTGCATAGCCGACAACTCTGGTGCCTGCGTTATACCGGGCAGGGCGCACAACCAGATCTGGCGGCAATTAATACGGCGATCGGCGAGGGGGCAACGCTGATACAAACCGCGCTGGAATGGGTGCAGGGTAAACAAATTGGCCAGATCCTGCTGCTAACGGCGGCGGAAACACCGGCATTAAGCGTAGAACATATTCCGTCATCGTTAGCGGATCGCGTGGAGGTGCTGGGCTATGTCGCTGCAAATTGAACGTTTATGGGATGGCTTGCTTGATACGCTATTAATGGTCGGCAGTTCGTCGCTGATTGCGCTGATCCTCGGCTTGCCGCTGGCGGTGATCCTGGTGGTGAGCGATCGCGGGAATATGTTTGCCAATCCGTTGCTCAACCGCGTATTGGGCTGGGTCGTCAACGTATTTCGCTCCATTCCATTTTTGATCCTGATGGTGGCGCTGTTACCCTTTACCCGGCTGATCGTCGGCACAACTTACGGCGTATGGGCAGCAACAGTGCCATTAACGCTGGCCGCGATGCCATTTTTCGCCCGCATTGCCGAAGTCAGCCTGCGTGAAGTGGATAAAGGCTTGATTGAAGCCGCGCAGGCGATGGGATTCAACCGTTGGCACATTATCTGGCATGTGCTGTTGCCGGAAGCGCGTCCCGGCATTGTCAGCGGTTTTACCATCACTTTAGTCACTATGATCAACGCCTCGGCAATGGCCGGCGCTATCGGTGCCGGCGGCTTGGGCGACCTGGCTTATCGCTATGGTTACCAGCGTTTTGATACTCAGGTGATGCTGACGGTGATCATTGTGTTGGTGGCGTTAGTGACGTTGCTGCAATTTTTTGGCGACCGACTTTCGCGCCGTCTTAATCATCGATAGTGCGAGGACGCACTGTATTTATCCCCAATTGGCGAATGAAATATCCCATGAAGCAGAAGGAGAAAGCTATTTAACAAAGTTGATTAACCCTTAGCAGAAATCGGCATGAGCGTTTTATAACCGTTATGCTACCTTGTCGATTCTTTGCACAATTTCAGGGTAATAATAAAATGATGATAGCAACGAATAATATTAATAAAAAAACGTGGTTACAAAACAGTATTAAAGCGTCTCTGGTTATGATGGCCAGTATGGCGCTTTTTTTTTCGCTTCCTTCCCATGCCGAAAATAGTGATAACGCAATTCCTTCATTAAAAGGTAAACGCATTGGTATCACCGTTGCGGGTACCGATCACTACTGGGATCTAAAAGCCTATCAAGGGCAGATTGATGAGGTAAAACGTCTTGGCGGTACGCCGATAGCCCTCGATGGTGGCCGCAAGGATGCACAGCAAATATCACAAATTCAGGTGCTTATCTCACAAAAACCTGATGCCATTATTGAGACATTAGGTACGGCCACGGTATTGGAACCTTGGCTGAAAAAAATCCGCGCCGCCGGTATCCCTTTATTCACCGTCGATACCGCCAGTCCGTCGAGCATTAACGTCACCACCTCCGATAATTTTTATATCGGTGAGCAGTTAGCATTAAAAATGGTGAATGACTTACATGGTGAAGGGAATATTTTGGTATTTAATGGCTTTTATGGTGTGCCCGTTGTGGCAATGCGTTATGACCAATTAAAAGCGGTGCTGAAATGGTATCCAAAAATTAAAATCATTCAGCCAGAGCTGCGCGATGTTATTCCAAACACCGTGCAAGATGCTTATGCGCAAATTAGCCAGCTATTAAATAAATATCCGAAAGGTTCGGTACAAGCGATTTGGGCGGCCTGGGATGTGCCACAAATTGGCGCGACGCAAGCGGTTGATGCAGCCGGACGTACAGAGATTAAAACCTACGCGGTAGACGGCAGCCCGGACGTGGTGTCATTGGTGAAAGATCCCAAATCCAGCGCCGCTGCCGTCGTGGCGCAGCAGCCTTATCTGATTGGTCAAACTGCTGTGCAAAACGTGGCGCGCTATCTGGCGGGCGACCACTCATTGCCACCGGCTACCTATGTGCCTGCGATTGTGGTCACTAAACAGAATGCCGGTGAAGTGCAAAAAGTTTTAGGTCAGGCTCATGAGTGAGAACGCGCCTCTGCTGGCGCTACATCATATCAGCAAGGCGTTTGATGGCGTGCCGGCATTGCGTGATGTCTCTCTGACGTTGGAGGCGGGTAACATTCATGGATTGATCGGCCACAACGGTGCGGGAAAATCGACGTTGATTAAGATCCTCGGTGGCCTGCTGGCCGCCGATGAAGGGCAAATTACGCTAGCCGGTCAGCCGCAGCGCATTGATTCGCCTCGGGCGGCGCAAGCGCGAGGCATCGAGATTGTCCATCAGGAACGCTTACTTGCACCGACCCTAACCGTGGCGGAAGCGCTGTTACTGGGGGAGGAACCCTCTTTCCCCGGTTTACCGCTGCTTAACCGACGCCGAATGCGCCAAATTGCCCAGCAATCCATCTTTGAATATTTTGGATTACGCCTCAATCCCGACAGCTTGGTCAGCGACCTCAGTGTTGCTGAGCAGCAGGTGGTGCAGATCACCCGCGCGCTGCGACATTCACCTCGTATTTTAGTCTTTGATGAACCGACGGCAGCGCTGGCCCGCCATGAAGTTGCCTCGCTATTTCATGCGATTCGCAGCCTGCGTCAGCGCGGCTTAGCCATTCTGTATGTTTCCCACTACCTCGATGAAATTACCGACCTGTGTCAGCAGGTGACGGTACTGCGCGACGGCCGCGATGTGGCTCAGCACCGGATAAGTCAGGTCAGCACGCAGCAACTGATTACCGATATGCTGGGGGATGAGCAGAAATCGCTGGTCCAACGCCAATACCATCGCCGCGATGAAGTGATGCTGCGGGTAGAGAACCTCTCGGCGGCTGGGCGTTTTTCGGACGTGAGTTTTACCGCACAGCGCGGGGAAATCCTTGGGATAACGGGCTTACTTGGTTCAGGCGGCAAAGCCTTGGTACGTTCGCTATTTGGTCTGGAGAGTGGCGTAACGGGTAACATAACGTTATTAGAGCAGGCTTTTTTACCGCGTTCACCGCATGAAGCAGTAAATCGCGGTATTGCCTTTGTGCCTGAAGACCGGCGGGCAAACGGCATCGCCCCTGAACTGAGCGTGCGTGAAAATATCGCCGTCACCAGCCTGGCCTCGCTGGTCAAAAAACTGTTTATCGACCAGAGGCGTGAACGGGCACTGGTTGACGCGAATATTGCCGATTTGGGCATTCGGGCACCGGGAGCGGAAGCGCCACTGAGAGCACTTTCCGGCGGTAACCAGCAGAAAGTGGTGTTAGCAAAGTGGCTCAATACTCAGGCTACTGTCTATCTGCTCGATGAGCCGACGGTGGGCGTTGATATTGGCGCGAAGGCGGAAATCTATCAGGCTTTGCAACGCTTAACGGCACAGGGCGCGTTAGTGATTATCTTTTCTACCGATTTGCTGGAGCTGCAATCACTGTGTGACCGTATTCTGGTGATGGCGCGAGGCAATATCGTGAAGATTCTGCAAGGTGAACACACTGACCACCATGAAATTCTGGCTTGGGCAGCCGGTGCAGAGCGCAGCTCGACGCGGCCTGAAGCGGCGATACTCAAACAAGGCGTAACATCATGAGTGAGATTTCTCAATCGGTTGCGGCGACTCATCATGCTAAACCCATCGCCCGGGCCGATCGCACCGGACAGTGGTTGCAGATGGGGGCGCTGCTGATCATTATTGCCGTGCTGGCGGTGTTTGCGCTGCTGTCACCGATTTTTCTTACTCTGGGAAATCTTGGCAATGTGCTGCAACAAACTATTGTCACCGGTACGCTAGCTTTTGGTCTGACGCTGGTGCTAATTGGCGGCGGTAGCCATTCGGTGACTGGCGGTATTGATTTGTCGGTTGCCGCCAACCTTGGCCTGTGCGGCGCAGTTTTTGCTACGCAAATCAGTCAAGGCTCGTCCATTGGCAGCGCGGTACTTTTGGCGTTATTCACCGGGGCAGCGCTTGGGTTGTTGAATGCCTTTGCCGTGGTGTGGCTGCGTATTTTGCCGCTGTTGGCAACGTTAACCACCATGAATATCGCCATTGGGCTGGAAATGGTACTGACGCAAAATTCTACGGTGCCGGTCAGCGGCCCGTTGTTTGATTTGCTATTGGGTAACGGCCCGCTGAATCTGCCGTGGTTAGCCTGGGCGTTTGCCGCTTTAGCCTTATTTTTTGGGTTGTTGGTACACTTCACCCGATTTGGTCTGCGCCTCCAGGCGGTGGGCAGCCATCCGATAGCAGCGCGAGCGCAGGGTTTGTCGGTCGCATTTTATCTGTCTGCCAGCTATGTGCTGTGCGGGGTTGCTGCGGGTATTGCCTCGCTAGCATCTGTCTCTTTGCTGAGCGGCAGTTCGCCGGGAGCCAATGACAACTTGTTGATCGTGATTGCTTCAGTATTACTCGGCGTGATTTTCTCACGACGTTTGATACCGACCATTGGCGGCACGCTGATTAGCGCGCTGTTTCTAAGCCTGATCGCCAATGGATTCCAGTTAATTAACGTTTCAAGTTATTGGATCAATGGCGTCGAAGGCGTGTTGATCTTGCTGGTGGTATCGTTGACCGCTTTGCTACGCCAGCGTCAGCAGAGGAGAAAAGTCCGTGTCTGAATTAACTGCAACCGAAGTGAGAAGTAAAAGCGGGCGCGGTAATGTGCTGCGCATATTAATGGTACTGACTTTCGCTGCTTTACTGGTTTTTTTCAGCGTCTTCGCGCCGGGTTTTGTGCGCGTGAGCAATATTGAAAGTGTACTGCTTAACAATGTTGCGCCCTTAGCTATCGCCGCGCTGGCCATGACGCTGGTGGCATCAATGGGCGCTATCGACTTATCAATTGGCACCTCCATCGACTTCGCTTGTCTGGTGCTAGTCACGCTGATTTTGCATCAGGTAGGATTACCGCTGGCGCTAGCCGCGGCCTTGCTGGCAGCGCTTGGCGTGGGGCTGTTTAACGCATTTCTGGTGGCGGTGCTGGGCGTTGAGCCGTTTTTAGCTACGCTAGGCACGCTGTTTATTGGCCAAAGCGTGCAGCAACTCTCTTCTAACGGCGGGCAGCCGATCTACTTACTCAGTCAGGTATTACCACCGGCCTTTTCCGCTATCAGCCACGGTTCCTTATTGGGGCTGCCTTTGCCACTGTGGTACGTATTAGGGCTGGCACTAGCCCTGCATTTGCTATTGCAACGTACCAGACACGGGCGAGTATTTACTTTGCTCGGTACCCAGGCCAGCGTTGCTCGCTATTCCGGGATTGCCGTCGGCAGAATGATCGCACTGGCATTTGTGATCAGTGCGCTGACTGCCGGTGTGGTCGGGTTGATCCTGGCTTCAAACGTGAAAGCCTGGGTACCGCTTTCTGGTAACGCTTATCTGCTCAATGCCATTGGTGCCGCGTATATCGGCACGATCTTCTCGCCAGCAAGACGGCCTAATGTCCCCGGCACCTTGATTGGCGTAGTGCTGCTAAGTTTTGTGGCTAATGGCCTGCTACTGATCGGCTGGAATTTTTACTGGCAGCAAGTGAGCACCGGTCTGCTGATTTTTGTCGTCTTGGCGGTGGGAGCATTGAGTGGGCGTCAGCGGCATTAAGGGGCGTTGGCGCGCTATTTTTAAATCAATTAAGCTTAAAACTGCCTCAACGGATTATGCCTTTAGGCCGAGATGATTAGCACGAGGTAGTAGCAATGTTGAATGGTCGGGTGGACTGGGTATTGTTGCCACTTTCTTAAATTAGCTGGATTCAATTTACCTATATCCCAAGGAATACAGCCGTTGACACCTATTGCTCCATCACCCAGTTCTTCGACATATTCTTGCTTAGCTGCATTATAAATATCTACTCGGCCGGCCACGTTGCGCACAGTTACCGCCCATAATGTGGCTCCGTAAACAGTCTGCGCGTTGTCGCAAACCAAGTGATGGTGCAGCATGGTTAATTGCCTGTAAATTTGACCGGCTAAACCTGCTCCAGCTTTTTCAGGGGTGACATAAGCCCCTCTGATTTGTTTGCCTTGAGCCAACTGACCTTGTCGATCCCTGAATGCGAAATGATCATAGGCAAATCTAGCGATAACTTTTGTTGCTGTCTCATCCATCATGTTGAGTTTTAGGATTTTCTCTGCAACATCAGCATCTTTAAGCCCATCATTCCTTAGCTCATCAATATAGCCTGCAATAAATTCGGGGGAAGAAAAGGCAATTTCTTCAACAACAGCAATATGATTGAAGTCAGCTTTCTCGTAGGAGATCTCCGTGAGGCGGAGTATCACTGTGTCATCTGGCAACAGGAAATGAAGGGTATGAGAAACATAACACTCGCCTGAAAAGGACGGGAGTTTAGAAAGATCTTTAGCGTAAGTCTCGCTGATTAAAGAAGGTGCCATTCCGTTGGGCCATCCTGATCCTAAGTTTTAAAATCTCTCTCATGAATATGAGATGTGAGTGGCAAAGTTGCTTTCCATGAACCTTGTCACCGATTGTTCAATCATCAGTAAAATATCGTCACTTACGTGCAGTTCCGGATACTGATTTCTAGGTTTCACTGTAAAACGTAATTTCTCACCACGAACAGCAATTTCTGCAAAGGGTTTAACAACAGTGGTGTGAACCGCACAATTGAGATCGCTTTTGAGCGTCACGATAAAATGCTGTGAATCCTTTTGGGTGCGACTAAGCATTCTGCGCACCTCAACAGTGTCAGGGGATAGAGAGCTAAGTGCGAAACTATCGATCACCGCGGTATTATCTCGAATCGTTTGGACAGAGCGCTGATTTTTAGCTTTAGCCTGTTCGTGAAGCATATACCCACCTTAGCCTGAACACCGTGTATCTGTGGAATGCGCCTCAGGATATTGAGTTGGCGGTTTCGTCAGTTGGTTAATAAATCTACGCCATGCATGAGTGTTTTGCAATCGTAACACTCATGCAGCGATTGAATTGAAGCCTGATACAGCAAGGAAAATGGCGTCTCGAAACTGGCTGGACGCCATTGTTTTTATTACCTAGAGGTGGTTGGTACCGAGTTATTCAAGCGAGATATCAGTTCCACGCATGGCGCGGAGGATTCACATCATTAAGATAGTAATTTCCTACGTGGAAATACTTCCAGCGCACCGGATCGTGTAGCGTGTGAGTACGCGCATTACGCCAGTGGCGGTCGAGATTATATTCCGCCAGCGTCGAGCGGGTGCCTGCTAGCTCAAAGAGTTTATTCCCGGCCAGAATAGCCACTTCGGTTGATAACACTTTGGCTTCGGCGGTTGCCAGCGTGGCAGCGACTACTGTTTCTTCGTTTGGCGTGGCAAGGGCGACGTCAATTAATTGTCCGGCGCGCCACAGCAGCGCTTCGGCGGCGTGCAGGCGGATCTTTAAATCACCGACGGCGGCAATGGTAAACACATCTTCTGAGGCTTTTTCTTTGCCGCTGTCGATCCACGGCCGCGATTTTTCACGCACAAAAGCAATGGTATCTTCAATCGTGCCGCGCGCGATGCCGGTATCTACCGCCGCTTGAATGATCTGTGAGATCGGGCCGGAAGCGGTAGGGCGATCGAAGGCTTTCCAGGTTGGGATCACTCGCTCGGGAGAGGCTTTTACATTGTCGAGGATCACGGTGCCGGAAGCCGTGGTACGTTGACCAAAGCTCGACCAGTTGTTGATAACCGTTAACCCTTCGGCATCGCGGTCGAGAATAATCAGATGGGCGCGACCTTCTTCATCAACGGCAACAGCGTGTACCAGATGCGCTAGCAGCGCGCCGGTGGCGTAGAATTTCTCGCCGTTAACGACTGGAATACCATCAACGTAGCGTAGCGTGGTTTTAAAATCTGCGACCGTCGCCGAGCCTTTTTCTGAAAACGCATTACCCCAACGCAACCCTTGCAATACGCCGCTGAGCAGCGTTTTTTTCTGGCTTTCTGAGCCGTCAGCAATCAATGCTGCAACGCCTGCCAGATGGTTTTGCGGGATCTGTCCCAACGCGGGATCGGCGGCAGAAATAATAGCGATCACTTTCGCCAGCGTGGCATAAGATACCTCCGGCCCACCGTGCTCTTTGGGAATATTAATGCCCCATAGCCCGCTTTGCGAAAAGGCATCCAACTCGGCAATCGGCAATATTCCTTCGCGGTCACGACGGGCTGCTCCCTTGGCAAATTGTTTTGCCAGACCTTCAGCAATAGTAATCGCTTCCTGATCGCTGGTGATCACATGCGCTGGTGTAGTCGGGCGTGGCAGCGGCGTAAAAGGCTCGGGAGAGTTAACGCGGACTTCGCTGGCGGAAGCGGGGATTTCAATGGTGGACATAAACATTCCTCACGGGTGTTGAAAGAAACGCTTGCGCGTAATTTCACCATCCTGTCATAGCGGAGGGGGAGTTATATATATTGATTATAGATATCAATATGTTTGCCGTTGATAAGTTATAAAGGATGTCATTTGATGACCAAGTTACCGCGGTTATGAACGTTTATATGACACTGGTGCAGTTTCGGCCGCTTATCACTAAAGGGAATATATCCGCGTAGCCGAACATTTCCGGCAAGGGTTTTAAGGCGAAAACCCTTTGCGCTTAAGCTTAACGGGTCGCTATGCGCCTAGCCTGCATTCGTTCACTTGGCCGATAAGATGCGCTATTAAGGTCAAAGGATAGGGCAAAAAATTAATCTGACTAGAGTAATGTTATTAATTTGGTGTACACTGTACATCTCCAATCAAAAGGAATTGAATGGTGACTCATGCAATTGAGTTTATCGAAACTTCGATGTTTACCCGGCAGATAAAGCAAATTGCCACGGATGATGAGCTTAAAGAACTACAGATTGAGCTGATCAAGTTTACCGACAAAGGGGATCTGATTCAGAAAACTGGCGGGCTGCGAAAAATCAGAATGGCAACCGGCCCCCAGGGGAAAAGCGGTAGTACTCGAGTTATTTATTTTCTGGCTACCGATGAAGTTATCTATCTGGTGATGGCTTATCCAAAGAGCATCAAGGACAGCCTTACAGATGCCGAAAAAGCGGATTTAAAAAAGCTGACAAAACGACTAAAAGGCGAGGTGTAGTATGAGTTTTTTTGACGAGCTTAAAGCTTCTCTCGAAGAGGCGGTTGATATTCATAATGGGGTTAAAGTACCAGCTCGCGTGACTCGTTATGAAATTATCGATGTGAAGGCTATCCGTTCACAGCTTAATGTGTCACAAAGCGAAATGGCGAAGGCGCTGGGTACCAGCGTGGATACCATCAAAAGTTGGGAAACCCGCCGACGTAATCCTACCGGGCTGGCGGCCAAGGTGTTGGCGACGATTCAGGCCAATCCGACATTCTTTTATGAGTTGGCGGCACATTAAGGTGTGTACAAACGATGGGTGTTACTCCTTTTGATCCTACCCACGTAATGCCCCATAGTCGTATACATAGTTTCGTACTTCCGCTTTTCGCTCATATCTGCCAATACATAATAATTAACGACAATACCCCCTACTCATTTATACCCCTCAGACTTAAAGCGCCCTGTGCACAGGCTGTAGCCACAAGTTTCGCCATCAACTACGTTACTGCGATGGAAACTCGCCGACGCAATCCTACCGGTCTGGCGGCCAAGGTGTTGACGACGATTCAGGCCAATCCGGCATTCTTTTATGAATTGCCGGCGTGGTTTGCCGGTTCTTACATCACAAGCTTCGCGCTTGAAATTTGTTCGGTGGCGGTTTTCTCCGCCAGGTAACGTGCCGGTGGTTTGCCCATCACTTTTCTAAACATGGTGACAAAGCCGCTGGCGCTTTCGTAACCGAGATCTAATGCGACGGTCTGCACGCTTTCGCCGTGTGATAAACGTTGCAGCGCTAACGTGACATGTAACTGTCTGCGCCAGTTGCCAAAGCTTAAGCCTATTTGCTGCTGCAATGTGCGACTTAGTGAGCGCTCACTCATCCCGATACGCTGTGCCCATTGGTAGAGCGTAGATTTGTCTGCCGGATCGGCCAGCATGCGCTCCATCAATTGACGAATACGTGAATCATCCGAGACCGGCAGGTGCAGGTTTTCGATGGGAGCGGCGATCAATTGATCCAGCAATACGCTAGCTAAACGACCTTCTGCTCCCTGTTCATCGTACATTGGCGCGAAACTACTGGCTTGCAATAGCAATTCACGCAGCAGCGGCGAGACGCCGAGCGTGCAGCAGGTGGTTGGCAAACCGGGGACGGCTTCTTCTTCAACAAACAGGCTGTAGCATTCTGATGAGCCGGTGCCTTGCGCACTATGCAGGACATTACCCGGCATCCATAGCGCACATTGCGGCGGGACCAACCACATGCCTTTCTCTACCTCACAGCGGATCATACCGGAGACGGTGTAGATTAATTGCGCCTTACGATGGCGGTGCGGTAAGACTTCCCAATCAGTCGCGACATTGCATTGTGGGACAGCAAAAATGGTGCGTGGTATTCCATCGATATCGAGAGTTGAGCGGGGTTTTATGGTCAGAATCATGAAGGTAGCTGTCATGCTGGCTTATTTGAAAAATATTATGGCTTGATTGCGCAATTCGGTCTACCTATCAGAGAAATAAACTTAAGAATATTTTTACCCGCTCAGGCGTGACGCCTAAGGAAGATGGGGGCGTACCAAGCGGTTACGTAAATCTTCTACTGTTTTGCGACAGACACAGCCTTCAAGATGATCGTTAACCATCCCCATTGCCTGCATAAATGAGTAAACGGTGGTGGGGCCAACAAATGTCCAGCCACGTTTTTTTAATATCTTTGATAGCGTGATTGACGCTGCTGAGGTGGTGTTTTGCTGCCAGTAAGTGAGATCTACAGTTTGTGGGCGTTCACTAACTTTTGGTTCAAATTGCCAGAACCAAGCGGCGAGTGAACCAGTCTCTTCGAATAACGCTACGGCGCGTTTCGCATTGTTAATGGTTGAGAGAATTTTCGCCCGATTGCGCACAATGCTTTTATCCGTCATCAGTCGTTCAATATCCTGTTCCCCAAAGTGCGCTACGGCATGGAAATCAAAATCATGAAAGGCGCGGCGGAAATTTTCGCGTTTATTATAGATCAGCCGCCATGACATTCCGGCGTGAAAACCTTCTAAGCAGATTTTTTCAAACAATCGCCGATCGTCAATCACCGGATGTCCCCATTCATTATCGTGATAGTCCGGCATGTCCGGCTGCCAGAAGCAGCGAACGGAGGCATCTTCTATCACGATAAGGCCCGGAGTGGTTGATGGTGTGGCTTTGCTCGGCATGGCGCGCCTCGTGAATGAAAGGGGGTTAATGGTCGGTTGCGGCAATATAGCCTTTGGCGGCGGTGATAGTAAATTTACCCGGTGGTATCTTCATCACCCGCGAGAACATGGTCGAGAAATTTCCCACGCTTTGATAGCCCAAATCAAGCGCCACTTGAGACACCGACTGACCCTGCGCCAATCTTTCCATCGCGGTCATAATACTGAACTTTTCCCGCCACTGGATAAAGCTGATGCCCGTTTCCGCTGTAAACAGACGCGATAAAGTTTTCGCGCTGCAACCTGCATGATTGGCCAGTTCAACCAGATTTAACCAAATCCCCGGCTGCTGATTAAGGCAAGCAATAGCGCGAGTCAAACGGCGATCGGAGCCGCCCAGCAGATGGAGCTGCCCATCATGTTGGCTGTTGGTGATGCAATACAGTATCAGGGGATTAATCAACGCTAATGCCTGACTCACATCGGCAGTGTCATAAACGCGCAGCGCTTCTTCGAGCAACTCAAGCAACAGATTACTGAAATAAAAAGGCTTGCTTGGTACCTCACATTTAGCGGCTGAAAATAGCAGTAACAGCATTTCGCTATGTTTGCCATAAGTCACACTATGCGCGATATCCTTATCTATCCAGATACCTTGACGCTCTAGTACCAGCCAACGTTCACCATTGATCAACAAAGATGCCGTTCCATGCAAAACCACCAATAATTGCGCCTGTTCATGCCAGTGTTCATCAATCGATGTATTGGCCTGATGTGAAATACGTTGTATCGAAAAGGGCAGTGCAGTTGACATGTTCCTTCCTCAAATAGGGTTGTCCTAATCTCAAAATCAATATTACCAGCTTTTGATATAGTGCTTTCAGCGATCGTCAATCAACCTGAATACCGTAAAAACAGAGGTAATATTATGTCTGCATCCAAAAAAATCAGCGGCTTTGCTGGCAGCCTGAGAACACAGTCTTACAGCAAAGTATTGCTTAATGAGATGGCGGAAAAACTACCGGAAGGCTACGCGTTTACCGCGCTGGATATTGGTGCTTTACCGCACTATAACCAAGATCTCGAAAGCGGTGATTTACCCGTTTCGGTGGTGGCGTTCCGTGAAACAATTACCCACAGCGATGCGGTATTTATAACCCTGCCGGAATATAACCACGGTATGCCAGGTGTGCTGAAAAATGCGCTAGACTGGCTATCTCGTCCGGCATTTGCCAGTTGCATGATGCATAAACCGGTGTTATTTGCCTCAGAGTCAGAAGGGGCATTGGGCGGGGTGCGAAGTCTATATCAGATGCGTGAAACCTTGTCCTCCATGCTGTGTTATTTGCCACCGATGCCTGAAATCGTCATCACTCACGTCAATACCAAAATAATCGATGGTCGTTTGCAGGACTCGGGTACCCAGCAATTTTTACAAAAAAGTGTCGACCGTTTTTTGCAGGTCACGCTTCAGAAATAGCCGTTCGGCAATAAACTAGGACATTAACCATGGTGCAAATATGTCTGGCACTGGTGGCGGGTCTTTCCGTTGGCGTGCTATTTTCGTGGATTAAATTACCGTTACCGGCACCGCCGACATTAACCGGAATCGTCGGTGCCGCGGGGGTTTATCTTGGGAGTGTGCTGTTTGGCGTCGTTCGACAATATTGGAATATGTAGGCCAATATCATCACGGGATTACAATGCCAGCTTATAGCCAATATGGCTGGCAACGAATCCCAGTTTTTCGTAAAACCGATGCGCATCTGGCCGGGTTTTATCCGTGGTTAACTGTACTAAATCGCATCCTTTTGCTTTGCATTGCTCAATAGCCCAGTCAAACATCTGTTCGCCAAAGCCAGCTCCGCGGTAGGCGCTGGCAATGCGTACCCCTTCGATTTGTCCGCGCCAAGAGCCTTTACGCGATAAACCGGGTGTAAAGGTTATCTGTAACGTACCTACCACTTTATTCTCGAAAATAGCGACGGCCTGGAGTTGGTTAGCATCTGCCTCAATGGCCGCAAACGCATCGAGATAACATTGATTCGGCGGTGAGCTGGCATCTTCCCGCTGTTGGCCAAGCGCATCATCAACTAACAGAGTAATGATGGCGGGAAGATCGCTAAGCAGTGCGCGGCGGAATGTGAGGTCAGTCATTAAAGGCGTTCCGTTGGATAAATGATCAATCTTCATCTTACACACGAGAGAGCATTTAGCGGGAGAGGGGCGGATATAATGTGTAAGATTGCTTGTCTGTAGGATTGGATTCTGTTGCCCGCTTTATAATAAGGATTGCGATGATTGAGAAAATTTTGAGTTATATGCTGCTGGATGAAAACAATCGAGATATTCAAAAAATACAAACGCAGCATAGGATCAACTTAGCAACCTTCTGGGGGGGTTAAACCCGGTGATAAAATTTTAGAAATCGGCTGTGGCCAAGGTGATACTACCGCCGTTTTAGCCGAAATGGTCGGCGAGGCTGGTGAGGTTGTTGCTGTGGATATTGCGCACGGGGATTATGGTGCACCTTATACACTGGCGCAGTCGATCGCTAAGATAGCCGCCTCGCCGCTAGGAGCCAGAATCCAATTTCATCTCGACACCGATTTCCTGTCCGACTCAATAGTCTTCCCCAATCAATGCTTTGATAAAATTATTCTCTCGCATTGCTCATGGTATTTTGACGATAAAAATCAACTGGCGAAAATCATCGAAAAATCGCGACATATCGCCAAAACATTGTGTTATGCCGAATGGGATAGCCAAGCGACCCATATTGCTCAGTTGGCGCATCTGCACGCGGTGCTGATTCAAAATCAATATGCGTTGCTGTTTAACGGGGTGGAAGGAAACGTTCGCACCTTGATCACCAAAAACGATGTTTCCACACTTATGGCGGCGGCCGGGTGGGTATTAAAGCGGGAGAAGGTATTTCAAGAACATGGCTTACAAGATGGTGCATGGGAAGTCGCGTATGTCGGTTCAGAACTTAAAGAGGTGATTATCAATGACAGACACCTTGGTGATAAGAAGCAACAGTTTCTGCTCAGTCAGATAGAGGATATGGTCAGTTTCGCCAAACAAGATATCGTGCCATTAAACGTATTCTCTGGCGTATGGGGTTGATGCCAACGTTTTCATTACAGGCCCGCGCTATCTAGGAAATAGCGTATTGCGGGCCAGAGTTATGCCTATATCAATAAGAAACCTGACATCAACAAGGCAGTTACAGGCCTTGTTTATCCATCAGTACCGCCAGGTCAACCAGACGATTCGAGAACGCCCATTCGTTGTCATACCAGGCGAGGATCTTCACCAGATTGCCGCCGATCACCAGCGTAGACAATCCGTCAATGATCGATGAGCGCGCATCGCCTTGATAATCACTTGAGACCAGCGGTTCGTCGCTATAGCCCAGAATGCCCTTTAACGGACCGGATTCTGCCGCTTGGCGGAACGCTGCGTTCACTTCTTCTGCGCTGACATTGCGCTTCAGCGTGACTGTCAGGTCAACGATAGATACCACCGGTACCGGTACGCGCAGTGAATAACCGGTCAGGCGGCCGTCGAGTTCGGGAATAACTTTGCCTAAGGCTTTGGCGGCACCGCTGGAATAAGGCACGATGGACAGGGCAGCAGCACGTGCGCCGCGCAAGTCTTTTTCTGGCTGATCGTGTAACGCCTGGCTGTTGGTATAAGCGTGAGTGGTGTTCATCAGGCCATGTTCAATACCAAAGTGTTGATGCAGAACCTGTGCCGCCGGTGCCAGACCGTTGGTGGTACAGCTGCCGTTGCTGACCACTTTGTGCAGTGCCGGATCGTACTTCTCATGGTTAACGCCGATGACCACGGTGATGTCATCATCTTTGCCGGGAGCGGAGAGGATCACTCGTTTGGTGCCGCCTTTGGTGATATGCACCTCGGCTTTGGCTTTGTCAGTGAAGAAACCGGTCGATTCAATCACCAGTTCTACCCCAACGCTGCTCCATGGAATTGCGCCCGGATCGCGTTCGGAAAATACGCGGATCGCGTTGCCATCTACCACCAACTGCCCCTCGGATGATTCAACAGAGGCGGCGAGCGTGCCCTGAAGTGAGTCATATTTCAGCAGGTGTGCCAGCGTTTTACTGTCGGTCAGGTCGTTGATTGCCACCACTTGAAAATCACTGCGGCCAAGCGCCGCGCGCAGTACGTTTCTGCCGATTCTACCGAATCCGTTAATGCCTACTTTGACCATGATGAACTCCTTAATGAATTATCTGGCTTCAAAGTAGTGCGAGAGTGATTTGGCGTAAATGACAATTAACAATCAATTTAGGCCATATTGCTGTTTTTTGCCTCTGCGGTCGATAAGCTCAGTCCGGTAAATCAGATAAGCTCTGTCAGTCAGATAAGCCCTGTTAGTCAGATAAAGGTGTGCTCGGATGTACGGGCATAAAAGCGCTCGCGGTAATCTGACGGCGTAAGCTGCAAGTTTCTCTCAAAGACCCGCCGTAAATTCAGGCTGTTACCAAAGCCGGTGACGACAGCAATTTGTTCGATTTTATCTGAGCTTTGTTCCAGATGCTGACGTGCCGCGTCGAGGCGGACTTCCTCAACGTATTTAGCCGGGCTGCTGCCGGTTTCTTTGGTAAAGACGCGAGTAAAATTACGCGGGCTCATGGCGACACGTTCTGCCAGCTTTTCCACTGATAAATCACTGGCTAGATTTTCAAGTATCCACGATTGTAAGTCACGAATGGGGCCAGGTGTACTGGCCTGACTTAGCAGGAAACGACTGAATTGTGATTGCCCGCCGGGCCTGCGCAAAAACATCACCAGATCTTGTGCGACGCTGCGCGCGACGCTAAAACCGAGATCGTCTTCGACCAGAGCAAGCGTTAGATCAAAGCCAGAACTGACGCCAGCGCTGGTCCATATGTTGCCATCTTGCACATAAATCGGGCCTTTCTCGACATCAATGGCGGGAAATTCTGCCTGCATCGCATCAAGCAGTCGCCAGTGTGTGGTGGCGCGATGCTTATCTAGCAGGCCCGCTTTTGCCAGTAACAACGCCCCGCCGCATATCGATACAATTCGCCCTGTGCGCGGCGCTGCCTGACGTATCCATGCAATAACACTGTCAGCTTCCTCAACATTCATTCCCTTACCTGTAATCATCACCGTGCCATAGGACTGGGAGGGATCAAGGTCAGACAGACGATAATCAGCCAGCAGGCTTAGGCCTGACATGCCGTGTATCACCCGATGTGATTGGGTGGTGGCAATGGTGACCTGATAAGGAGGATTGGGGGAATCCTGCGGCCTCAAGCGGTTAGCTTGCATCAGAATATCGGCGATACCCGTTGGCTCAAATAACATGCCGCCATCGGGGACAATAATCAGGAAGTTTTGTATGTGCATAAAAGGCCGCGCTGTCTTTGCTTAACGTTGTGCTCTGTATGTCCTTAAAATACAAAAATGACAAAACAAGTCAATTCGCCTGACGTTTTAAAATAATGACAAAGCGATGCCCAGCAGTGCGACGATCATGCCGGTTATTTCCCAGGCCGACAGCGTATCACCAAGGAAGAACCAGGCCATCACGCTAGAAAATAGTGGGCTCGTCATGCCGATCAGACTATGGATACTGGGATTGAGACGCCCTGAAACCAGGCCATTGATTAGCGTTGGTAAGGCGGTAGATAGCGCACCGAGCGCAACCAGTGCCGTTATTGTGAATGGGCTGACTGTTAGCGCGAACGGCCCGCCGGAGGGCAGGGAAAATACCAGTGATAGCAGCAGGCCGATCAGCAATGTGCCCAGGCTCATGGCACTGGCAGAGGGCGCGCAGCCACGCTGCGAGAGTTTCCAGATACGAAACGAATATAGTGCGCGCACGATGGCGCAAACAAAAGCCAGCGCTGCTCCGAGCAAGCTTTGGTTATTGAACGCGGTAGCCGAATTCTTACCTTGGAATAGAAACAGGTAAACGCCCAGCAGCGCCAATGTAAAACCAAGCATTTCTCGCCAGCTTAATTTATCGCCGTCGAACAACCGGCAGATAAAGGTGATACATGGCGACAAGGCGACAATTAACGCGGCCAGTGCAACCGGAGCCAGTACAAAGGCAAAGGTGGCACAAATATAGTACAGCGACATCAGTACGCTAAGCAGTAGATCGTGACGGGTCAGGCTTGCCAGCCCATTAGCTGAGTTGCCTGTTCGTGAAAATACCTGCCTTCCCAGTAAAAAAGCGCAGAGGGCAGCAATGCTAAAACGCCATAAAATCATCTGCCATACGCCGACCCCATGTAGCAGATGCACAAAAATGCCTGTTGATGCCCACAGGAACGCACAAGAGAAACTCAAAAAAACATTCATACGTCACCCGGTGATGTACCAAAATAGGATGCCTGTAATCAGGCGCTGATAATGGCGCGCATACTGACAAACATCTCGCTGCACTTCTCACGGATTTGGGACAGGATGGCGTAAATAAATGCCGTATTTGAGACAAGCTCAATATGGTATGAAACGGATGGGGATTATCAGCAGAGGGGATTGATCGTATAATTCTTCCACTTTGCTTATTGCCGCGTGGCCTCATTACCTTTTTGCTGTGGACCCTCTGATATGACAGAGATTTCATCTCTTTATAATACAGACAAACATTATCAGACCGATTTTCATCTGCATGACGAATTTATGCTGATTATCCCTGAAAAGGGCTTGATGAATGTCACTGAGGGGGATTCTGGTATCTCGGGGTCGGCGATGCGTAATCAGTTTGCAATGGTAAAATCTTTGCGTCCACATGCGACTGAAACGACTACGCAAACACAGAGCCACCACACCTTATATGGCTCGCCGGATTATATGACTTACGCTCTGCAACTGGGCCAGGCCAAGCAAAATAGTCTCGAATGTTTGCCCGATTTTGGTATCTGGTCGTTAACGCCGTTTATGCGTTATCAATTAATCTCACATCGTGAATTAGGCTTACAAAAGCCAAGCCTGTTACGGCAGATGCAACAGGAAAAGACCATCCAGCTGATTTTACTGGAGGCGGTAAATATTGCCGCCGCTTCGCCTTCATTGATTGCCGGGTATATTGCTCATGAGCGTGGCGACATGCTGGCAAAGCGCGTGGCGCAATACCTGATTGATCATCTTGAAGAACCTTTGAAACAAGATGATCTTGCCCATGTATTCCAGCTATCTAAGCGTCACATTAGCCGCGTATTTCGCAGCCATTTCGGCGAAACTCTGCATGATTTCCTTATCCGTCAGCGCATGATTCGTGCCGCAGAATTGCTACGCAACACCTCTTTGTCAGTACTTGAAGTCGCGGGTCGGTTAGGGTTTGATTCTGCTTCGCATTTTTCGCTGTTATTTCGTCGTTATCATCAAGAAACACCATTGCGCTGGCGCCAAGTGCAGAGAACTCGGATGATTTGAATTCTAGATAATATTTATCTTGGCGTGAGTCTATTAATTTCATAACGGTATTATTTTTTTAACGTCATATTTTATTGTAATAATAACGAGGTTTTTCGTTTATCAGAAAGATATTCTTACAATATATTTTGAATGTAATCTTATTATCGGCGAAAATAGCGACGTCAATGTTAATGTTTTGTATTAACTAATTGATTTATAAATAAGAAAGGCGTGTCAGGACGGTATGGATTCATTTGGTCACATTCCAGATGATTAGAACAATATTTGCGCTTTTTCCGCCGCCCGCCTTGCTATCCATTTTTACTAACGTACTGATTATTTAGATATAATACTAGGGATGTAACATGAAACTGATTAACTATCTCCACAACAATAATAAAAGCTATGGGATTTTAAAAGCAGATGGCGTTATTGACCTTAAGATACGAATTGGCAATACATATCCAACAATCAAATCATTATTAGCCGCTGATGCATTATCTGTTGCGGCAGAATATCAGCATAACGCCACCGATCTTGCACTTGATGAAATCGTTTATCTTCCGGTTATCGATGATCCACTAAAGATTATCTGTGCTGGCATGAATTACGCCGAAAAACGCCTTGAGTTTGATGAATCTGATCCTGCGCCAACACTGTTTGTTCGTTTTGCCGACAGCCAGATTGGGCATAACAACGACATCTTGAAACCGAAAATCTCAGCAGAGTTTGACTATGAAGGTGAGCTGGCGGTGGTTATCGGGAAAACCTGTTCTCACGTCAGCGCAGCGGAGGCCTTGGATTACGTTGCGGGTTATAGCTGCTATATGGATGGCTCGGTGCGCGACTGGCAGCACAGCTGGTTCACCGCAGGTAAAAACTGGCCGGCTACCGGTGCCTTTGGCCCGTGCCTGACCACTCGCGATGAAATTACCGATCCTCAGACGCTCAACTTGCGTACTTTGCTCAATGGGCGTGTGGTGCAGGATGATAATACTGCCAACATGGTACACAAAGTCGCGGATCTGATTGCTTATATCAGCACCTTCACTGAGCTTTCAGCAGGCGACGTTATCTTGACAGGGTCTCCTGGTGGGGTGGGTAAAAAGCGTGTACCGCCACTGTTCTTACAGCCTGGTGATGTGATTGAAGTTGAAATTGAGCATATCGGTCGCCTGACCAATACTATCTCTGAGGCCAAACAGGTCAACGCAGAAAAAGTTTCAGCCTAAAATTCCACTGACAAGGATTGAAGAAGATAAACGCAAACTAATAGCGTTTGTTTTCTTCCATCCTTGAAAATATTGCTACTGTTTTTATTATGTTTTCTTGCTGATTTTCTCTATCTGACAAAAAAAGATTATTTTATTTGTAATAAGACTAATCTGAAATTTGCACTTTCTTACATCCTGTATTAAACCTTCTAAGGGGATGCGAACGAATACTCACGCAATTGAGTCGCACTTCCTAAATACCTTCCGATCTATTTCATCACTTTTATTGTGGAGAAGATAATGAAACAACTCTCATCTCAAGAAGTTGAAACAGTTAGCGGTGCAGGTTTATTAGATGGCAATGGTACTGGCCTTCCACTTCCTGATGTTGGCGGTGTGATTGGCGGCGTTATCGGCGGCGTTGGCCAAATTATTGGCGGCGTTGGCAGCATTGTAAAAAGCGTTCTTTCACTTTTCGGTGGTTTTATTAAACCTCGTTAATTGAAAGATTGCTGGCAGTTTCCTTTCAAGATTCTGCATGATTTCAAGTAGCTTAAGTATTTTTTACTGGCTACGAATGAATTTTTAATAAACATGCCGCAATATATTCTGCGGCATGCTTATCCCTCTTTTTATTATTTAAAATAAAGTTATTCTTGCCAAAAATTTGCGCTTTTATGAAACCTGTATTAAAGGTTAATAAGACGTGCAAAGCATTTTTGTTATCTAAACAATCTTGGTTATCCAAACCACTTCGTTATGCCAACAATTCTGGCTCTGCAATCGTCGTTCTGAATTACCCTCAGATCTATTTCATTACGTTTGTTATGGAGAAAATCATGAAGGAACTTTCATCTCAAGAAGTTAAAGAAGTCGGCGGTGCCGGTCTGATTACCGATGGTATTAATAGCCTGTTAGATAAACCTGCTCGCGATCTTGGCAATGCTATCGGCAATGTTGCCGGTAATGTGGCAGGTCAGGCATTTAATGGTGCTAAAAATGTCATCAGTGGCGTCGTTGGCGGGGTAGTGTCAACTGTTGGTAATATCTTCGGTGGGATTCTCGGCGGTCGTTAATCGATGCACTGGGACGTGTAATTAACTCATAGAGAGGCAACAAGGATATGAGAGACTTAACGGTTCAAGAAATTGATGATGTTAGCGGTGCAGGCATCCTGCAGAGCATTTTGACCTTAGGTGGTACGACGCTTGGTACGGCGGCAGGCGGTGCTATCGGTGGTAGCATTGGTGGGACTTTAGGCTCCTTCGTACCTGTGGTTGGTAATGCTGTTGGCGGTACTGTTGGCGGCGTAGTAGGTGGCGTTGTTGGCGGCGCGGCCGGTGCCATTGCAGGCCATACGTTAGGCGCAGGTCTTGAAGGTGGAATTGCTGGTTTCTTCCACGGATTCGGCCAAACTCAAACGGCGTAAGCCGTTAAAGAGTGCACCAATCATCATGCCGCAACGTATTTAGGTATTTTGCGGCATGCTTGTTTATTAAGAACCAATGAAATTAATGACTCCCTTCCTTCTTTACCCGTTAAATAATCCCGCTATTTACTCTTGAAAGCCCGTTCCGCACTGATTGTCTGGTAGTGCACACTTTGTGATTTTATACATTACGAATAGGCATCATGGTTCCCCTTACATCCAAAATAAACAGGGTTATTATCGATAAAAATAAAGTGCTTTTGTTTAAACCTGCTGCAAGGTGATGCTCAATGTCTGCAAAAACGCTCTACGACAAACTTGTTGATTCCCATACCGTCCGCCAATTGGATGACGAGACTGTCCTGTTGTATATCGACCGTTCAATACTTAATGAATATACCAGCCCTCAGGCTTTCAGTGGATTGCGTGATGCGCAAAGACAGGTGTGGAAGCCTGCAGCCATTTTGTTAAATGTTGATCACGTCAATCCAACCCGACCGGTAAGAACGCCTGAAATGACCGATCCTGGCGGTGCACTACAGGTTAAATACTTTGAAGAGAACAGCCGCGATTTTGGCCTTGAACTCTTTGGTGTCATGGATAAGCGCCAGGGAATTGAGCATGTTGTCGCCCATGAACAAGGGCTGGTGATGCCTGGGATGGTCATTGCCGCCGGTGATAGTCATACCACGACTTACGGCGCGTTTGGCGCACTCGGGTTTGGTATCGGCACCTCCGAAATTGAACATATGCTGGCAACCCAGACGCTGGTGTATAAAAAGCTGAAAACCATGCGCGTGACGGTGCTGGGAAGATTGCCTGTTGCTACGGTTGCCAAAGATATCATTATGTTGCTCATTGAGCGTATCGGTGCCGATGGTGCTACGGGATATGCTATTGAATTTACTGGCGAGACAATCGACCAGCTTAGTGTCGAAGGCCGCATGACCATCTGTAACATGGCGGTGGAAGCCGGTGCTCGCGGTGCGTTTATGCCGCCTGATGAGAAAGTTTTTAGCTACATAAAAGATGCTCCACGTATGCCGAAAGGTGAGCTTTGGGAGCAAGCCGTCCACCATTGGCAACAATTACGCAGTGATGATGATGCGGTCTTTGATCAAGATATTGTGCTCGATTGCGCCGATATGGCACCTAAAGTGACTTGGGGGATCAGCCCAGATCAAGCCGGAAGCATCAGCGACTGCGTGCCTAATCCTGCCGATGAACCTAATCTCGCAAAAAGACGCGATATGGAAAGCGCCTTGCGTTACATGGATTTAAAACCCGGCACTCCCTTCGAGCAGATCCCTATTACCCATGCTTTTATCGGCTCTTGTACTAATGGCCGCATTGAGGATCTGCGCGAAGTAGCCAAAGTGCTTAAAGGTAAGAAGATCGCCGAGCATGTGCAGGGGATCATTGTTCCTGGATCCACTCAAGTGCGCGAAAGAGCCGAGCGGGAAGGATTAGCCAAGATTTTTATTGATGCCGGATTTGAATGGCGACAATCGGGCTGCTCGATGTGTCTGGCGATGAATGAGGATGTATTAAGTCTGGGCGATCGCTGTGCTTCTAGTACCAATCGTAATTTTGCCGGACGGCAAGGTGCCGGAGCCAGAACGCATTTGATGAGTCCTGCGATGGTAGCGGCTGCGGCGATTACAGGTCGCCTGTCCGATGTTCGCCAGTTTATTAAAGAAGGCCGTTGATTATGGAAGCGTTTAAAACTGTTAGTGGCGTTGTAGCGCCAATGATGTCTGCCAATATTGATACGGACGTTATTATGCCCAAGCAATTCTTAAAAGGGATCGACCGTCAGGGTTTGGATAAAGGCGTTTTCTTCGATCTGCGCTTTAACGCCGATGGGCAACCCGATGAGCGTTTTGTCCTCAACCAAGACGGATGGAAGAATACGACATTCTTATTAGTTGGCCCTAATTTTGGTTGTGGCTCGAGCCGAGAACATGCGGTCTGGGGACTCAAGCAGCTAGGCATTCGCGCGCTGATCGGCAGCAGCTTTGCCGGTATTTTTAATGATAACTGCCAAAGAAACGGCGTGCTGACCATTGAATTAGCTCAAGCACAACTTAACCAGCTCGAAAGCATTGCCACTGACCCGCAAAAAAATAACATTACTATCGATTTAGAGCAGCAGCGCATCATCAGCGAAAATGGCGACATAGATTTCAGCCTGGATGCATTGAAAAGCAAGATGTTGCTAGAAGGTCTGGATTTTATTGATTACACCTTGCAGTACCAGAGTGATATTCGCGCTTTTGAAGCCAACCATTTTTCTACTAATCCATGGCTGGCGTGCTAATTGAGGGATGAATATCGGTATGGATAACAACATGAATAATCCGAGCAACAGGATAGCTATTGTCGGCGAATCCTCATTTATTGCTGATTTTGTCCTGCAAGATGTCACATTATCTAATGGCGTGACATTACGCGCTGCGGTCGGAGGCAGGGGGGCACCGCTGGTTTTACTGCATGGCCACCCGCAAAACCATGTCACCTGGCGAAAAATAGCCCCGACGTTGGCACAATATTTTACGGTCATCATGCCGGATCTGCGCGGTTATGGTGATAGCGATAAACCGCCGAGTGACGTGCTGCATCGCAATTATTCCAAAAAGGTCATGGCCGAAGACATTATTTTATTGATGGATGCATTAGGCCATGATGATTTCACTTTTGTTGGTCACGATCGCGGCGGGCGAGTTGGTCATCGTTTGGCCTTAGATTATCCGCAGCGCGTCAACCGCTGTGTATTTATCGATATTGCGCCTACCGCGACAATGTATGCGCTCACCGATCAAGCCTTTGCTACGCGGTATTTTTGGTGGTTCTTCCTGATACAACCTGCGCCATTGCCGGAAACTATGATCGGCCATGATCCGCAATTTTTCCTGCAAAAACATATCGACGGGCAAATTAAGACGCCGGGAGCTACCGGACCTGAAATTATGGCCGAGTATCTGCGCTGTTATCGTGACCCGGACATGTTGCGTGCGGTATGTGAAGACTATCGTGCTGCGGCCAGCATCGATCTACAAGATGATGCTGAGGATAGTGAAAAACGCATCAGTTGCCCGTTACAGCTATTATGGGGAGCTAAGGGCACTGTCGGGCAGCTTTATGATGTGCTCGCCACCTGGCGAGAAAAAGCGTACCAGGTTGAAGGTACGGCATTGCCTTGTGGACATGCGCCGCATGAAGAGATCCCTGAACAAATGCTGGCGACGATGTTACCCTTTATACTTGGCGCTGCCCCAGCGTTGACTGCGGTTACTGACTCGAGTCACTTAACAAAGTAGGCCATTGGAATGTGTTCCCTTGCCGCCTCGATGCAACGCCAATTATCTGGGGTATTGGGTATATAGGGGAGGGGCACAAAAAATGATGACTACACCGGAAAATAAAGGCAGCCACTGGCCGCTGATTGAAGATCTCCAAGTGTTTGTTACTGTCGCCAGAAATGAAAGTTTCTCTCGTGCGGCGGCAGAACTGGGGCTTTCTCCCTCTTATATCAGCAAAAGAATCAGCATATTGGAGAAGCGGCTCGATACGCGGTTATTTTTCAGGAATAACCGCACCATGCGTCTGACGCCAGATGGTGAAAAAGCCCTGTCTGGCGCTATGAATGTAGTTGATAGTATGGACCAATTTGTTTCGGATCTGGCTTCTTGGCGCGAATCCATTATTGGTTCAGTGAATATCAGTTGTTCATTTGGTTTTGGTTTATCGCATATTTCTGAGGCGATTTCTGAACTGTCTACGACCTATCCTGATTTAAAGATAAAACTGACGCTCTCCGATCGAGCCATCGATCTCCTCGAGGAGGATGTGGATATTGAAATTACGGTAGGTGATGACATCAATGATCTCTATATTGCGAAAATGCTGTTTGAGAATCGCCGGATAGTCTGCGCATCACCCGAGTATATTGACCGCTATGGACGGCCGGAAACGGTCGATGATCTGAAGAATCACCAGTGTCTATTTATTCAGGAACGAAATTCGCCATTTGGTCTGTGGCCGTTAACCAATGGTAGTGACATCACTCAGGTGCATGTTAAAAACCAGCTCTCTTCTAACAGCGGTGGTGTGGTGTTGCACTGGGCGCTCAAAGGCCATGGTATCGTGCTACGTTCGATGTGGGATGTTCAAAAACATATTGATGACGGCAAACTTATCCACCTGCTTCCGCAATGGTATCAAAATGCCAATATTTGGGCGGTATATCCGATTCGTCCATCGGGATCGGCGAGATTAAAAGTGTGCATTGATTTTCTGGTTCAATATTTTAAAGAACATCCGCCGCTACACTCTTAATAGTCCTGCTGGATATCGAGTTCTTGCGAATCGTTTACATAAGTAAACTCGTCGAGATGAACTCGTTTGTTACTATGACGCTACGCCAATTATTTTGGTGTATAGACATGTTTATTTTTACGTCATTTCATAAGAATATACTTAGTTTATTTTTTATTTAACTTAATTAATTGTTTTTAAAGGTTATTAATTTATTTTTAATTAAAAATTAAATTAATGTCTATTTACTTAAATAATCAGTTTGCACTTTTTTACAACCTGTATTAAAAATTTATACGGGAGAAAGTTGAACCTCATTGCGTTTAATTTTCGACTTCCGATTACATCCGATTTATTACATCACTTTTATTCTGGAGAATATAATGAAAGAGCTTTCATCTCAGGAAGTACAAACAGTTAGTGGTGCAGGTTTGGCGAGCAGCTTGCTCAGCAGTGCGCAGCAGGCCTCAGTACCAAGCGTTGGTACTTCTCTGGATGGCATTATCAAAGGCGCTCATGAAATCTATAACGGCCTTAAGCAAGTTGCTGTTGGCGTTATCTCTATTTTCGATAAAATTTTCGGTCGCCATTAATCGATAAGCACTCATTTCTTAGTACGAAATTGACAGGGTACTTGGCGGTTTCTTTTTCGGATTCGGCCTAATTCAAATGATTTAATCTACTGTACTAAGTTTTAAGTGACGTTATTTTTAATACGCCGCAAATTTTTTTGCGGCGTATTTATTTAAGAGAAAAAGTGTTTCTTAGTTGATATGCATTTATGATGCGGGCTGCGTAGCATCGCCCAAATTAATCACCCGGCTGGCGCTGGCAATCGTTGAAGGGCGATGAGCAATAAAGATCCTTGTGATCTGCAATGCCGCGATAGAGGCATTAATATGCGCCTCATTGTCGAGATCTAAATGGCTAGTGGCTTCATCAAGGAACAGCAAGCTTGGCTGGCGATACAAGGCCCTGGCAATCAACAAACGCTGTTTTTGCCCCCCGGACAGGCTGCCGCCAAGTTCGCTGATAAGCGTTTCATAGCCCATTGGCATTTGCATGATTTCACCGTGAATATTGCAATGCTCGGCGCAACTGATAATCCGCTCCATATCTTTGCCGATATCAAAGCTGGCAATGTTATCGGCTATCGAACCTGCAAACAGTTTGTCGTCTTGTAAGACGCAGGCAATGCAGTCGCGATAGTTGTTTAATCCGACGTTATTAATATCCAGCCCGTCGATCAATATATTGCCCTGTGTTGGCGTTAACAGCCCGGCCATTACCTTCATCAGCGTGGTTTTTCCAATGCCGGAAGGGCCGACAATCGCCACGCTCTCTCCTGCACTGACCGCGATATTTAGATCGGAGAAAATCGGTCTGGAAAGGGCGTCATATTGAAAGACGATATCTCGTGCTTCAAAGCTGGCCGGTTGGTTTTCAGGCAACAGCTTGCGCGTTGGCTGTGTCGTTTCTGCCTCGGTAAATACGATATCGGAGATACGATCGCTATGTAGTGCCAACATCCGCAGTTGTAAGGCCATATTGATCAGGTTGGCGGCACGTTCTGAGAATTGCCCACGGTAGGCGTTAAAGGCGACAAACATCCCGAGTGTCATCTGGCCGTCGATCACCATCGATGCGCCGAGCCACAAAATAATCACCTGATCGACGGTGCTGATAAAGGTATTTACCCCGCCAAATAACATATCGAGTTTAGAGATACGGATATTGGCGTTGGTAGTATCAATATTCAGGTTCAGCCAAAATTGCGAGCGTGTGGTCGAAATGCCCAGTGCTTTTAACGTGCTGATACCGTATAGCGTTTCCATAAAGTGCGAACTGGCTTTGGCACCTTTAACAATTTGCTCTTCTGATGCCTGACGATACTGGTTATACGTCGCCAGTCGCAGCACCATATACAGGGCCGTAAATCCGAGAACAACCCATACCAACCAACCGCCGTATAACAGCATCATAATGAAAACGCCTATCGACATAATGGCGTCAATAATGCTGTTGACCAGGTTGGTGGTCAGCGTAGTGCGGATAGTATCTAACGATCCGAAGCGAGATTGGATATCGCCAAGTTTACGTTTTTCAAAGTAGGCCAATGGCAGCTTCATCAGATGATCAAACATCCCAGCTTTCCATTGCACGTCAATTAATGAGCCCATCACTAATGAAGTCCAGGCCCGTAGCATACTGACGAAGGTGCGGAACAGAATAAAGAACAGTAACCCTATACAGATCAACGCCAGTAAATCGTGATCCTCGGCGATGATGACATGGTCCATTACCAACTGGGTGCCGATTGGCATCAACAGGTTGATAGCTTCGACCACTAATGACAAACAGAATATCTTGACTAAAAAGCCCTTCAATCCGCTGATATTGCCCAGCATATTGCGAAAGCTCAGCTTGGTACGCTGAGTGACTCGGGTAAATTCGCTATCTGGCCACAGCTCCAGCGCTACGCCGGTAAAGTGTTGTGACATTTCTGCCAACCCAACAACACGCCGCCCAAATGCCGGATCATGGATTATAAAGCGTGAGCCTTTGACTGCGACGAGCACCACGAAATGGCTCATATCCCAATGCAGTAAACAGGGCGTTTTAAGCTCACGTAGTTCATCTAAATCGAGAGAGAGCGGACGGCTTTTTAGCTTGAGCTGGTTAGCGATATTAATCAGTAATGCTAGCGTCGCACCGTGCGAAGAGATGCCAAAACGCTGACGCAGATTAAACAAATCGATATTCATACCGTGGTAGCGGCAAACCATGACCATACAAGCCAAACCACATTCGGCAGCCTCGGTCTGAATAACTTGTGGCACCTTGCGACGGAAACTGAAGTTCAGTCGGTGCATCATGTCTTTAAATGCGGAGTCATTCATGAATAGGCCCGGTTATACTCTTTTTAATATCGTAGTAAGGGGACAACATCCATTGATAGATAGGACGTTTTTCCAGAAATAGGGTGGATTCAGCTTTCATGCCGCTGGATAAAGACAGCGTTTTTCCCTGATAGCTAAATTGGTTATTGTCCAGAGCAACCAGCACTTTGTAATAAGGTTGGTTGGTGCCGCCTGACGGCAGGCGAGGGACGTTATTGTATGAAGACATCTCTTGCGTCGAGGCTGGGACGCTAGAAATTGACATTATCTTGCCAGGAAACTGGCCGAACTTTTCAAACGGGAAGGCTTCATAGCGAATATTGATGCTGTCTCCAGACTTGACGTAAGGCAGGCTGCTATTAGGTAGCCATAGTAACAATGAATAGGCATCGCTGCTGCTAGGTACCAATTGCGCCAGACTATCGCCAGCGTTGACCATTTGCCCTTGCGTGACGCTAAGAGAATCTATTTTTCCATCGCTTGGCGCATTAATAAAGAGGGTGCCACCGGCATCGACCTCGGCTAATTGCCGACTTAAATCACTGCGCTGATATTGATATTGCGATATCTGATTATCAAAGTCGGTGGCTTTCGTTGATAGCTCGCTTTGCAAATTAGTGATCTGCAAGCTTTCCTGAATGCTTTGGGTATTGAGACTTTGATAGGAACTTTGTTGTTGATAATAAAGATAGCGCTGGTTGTTTAGCTGGTCTTTGTTAATTAACCCTTTACGCTGATAACTGTCATAGTTATTCATGCTCAGGCGCATTTCTTCCATGCCTTTGGCGGCATTCGCGACCAGCGCTAGTGATTTCTCATGGGCTAATTGATATTGATTAAGCTGCTGCTGAAGATTCTTTTCGGTTTGTTGTTTATTCTGCTGTAGTTTCAGAATGATATCATCAACCAAGGTGATTTGATTTTTAATCGCCGCAATTGAATTTTGGCTGACGTTGCCCGATTGGGTTGAGCGGCTGACGTCAATTTGATAAAGATGTGCGCCTTGCTGTACTCGATCGCCGGTTTTTACCCATGTTTTACTTATAAACCCCTGCTGTGGCGAGAAAATATTAATGGCATGCGGTTGGGTAATGACCTCCCCGCTGACGTTAATTCTTCGCGTATAGCTAGAGAAAATAATCATGCTTATTAGCGCAATGAAAAACAAGAGAGATATTAAAGCAATGACCCAAGCTGGGTAACCTGAAACCAGCAGTGCTTTACCTAGCCATTTCGTCTTGCTGTATTCAATAGCTTCCTTGCGGAATATGTTTCTGTTCATATGTCGGAGCTACACCATCATGGGCAAATACGAATTTTCCTATCAAACAGTCTAGGTTAGGTTTTGGGTGTGGTAAATAAGACTGGGATTACTTATTGAAAAATAATAAAGAAAGGGGGAAGGGTTCCAACGAAGTAACGCGGATTTTTTGTGATCAGTCTCTATTTCTTATAGCCAAAAATGTATTTTTAGGATGACAACAGATTCAGGCCGATGGCTGAATCTGTTGCTATTTATTAGCTATTTCTGGCTTGCAGGGAGAAATAATGTTTCTCAAGCAGAGCTGCACCATCATCGATGGCTTTATGAATGGAACGTACGCTACGTTCACTATCACCAGCCGCCAAGGCGAGCAGAAGTTCGTCGTAATTATGCTGCCCTTGTGCCATCTCAGTAGATTGCGGATAGAGATAATTAAAGCATGGGCCAATTTGCACCCAAAGCTGTTCGATAAGTGACGTCAGGGAAGGCATTTCAGCATAAGCATAGAGTGCAAAACGAAACTCGCGATTAGCCTGTAATGCGTGTTCAACATTTTGCTCTAATTTGGAGGCCATAAACTCGGCGCTGAGTTTTTTTAGTTTTGTCAGCTTCTTGGCATTCATTTTTGATATTGCCTGAGTAACGGCCAGGCCTTCTAGCTGCTTACGTATCAGCGTGATTTCCTGGTATTTGCCCAGTGGCATATCGGGTACTAAAAAAGCCTGAGCGGGCGTTGCATCCAATGCGCCAGCAGAAACTAAACGCAGCAATGCCTCGCGTACTGGCGTCACGCTGGTACCTAGTTGATTAGCAATATCTTTGGTAACCAAGCGCGCTCCTGGCTTGAGGACACCGACAATTAATGCGCGTTTCAAATTCGCCTCAACCTGCATAGTCAGACTGACGCGTTGTGCTTTTTCCATCTCAAACATTGTGCCCCCCAGCGTTAGCAAAAAAATGTCTATTCTTTTGCACTTTAATCGATAGCTTGCCAAAAATGCATTATATAGGATATATCATGTATTAAGAAATTGTAGTGCATCAAAAACACAGCGGTGAAAATTCGCGCTTAACTCTTTTTCTGTTAGCTATTTTTCTGTTAACTCTTCTTCTGTCAGCCTTTGGTTGGCAACGTGTTGGGACATGATTGTGATGAGAATACCTGTCTTCAAACTTGCTTCTCTGGTGGTGTTGTTTGGCTTGATATCTCCTATGGCGATAGCGTCTGAGTTGGTTATTGCCCAACCGACGTCAGCGACTGCCATGGACCCTGGCTTTTTGAAAGAGCCGGCGACGCTGGTTGATAACTTGTTCGACACGCTCGTGATGCGCGATGCGAACATGGCGTTGCAACCCGGCTTGGCGCTGAGCTGGAAGGCTATTAATGACACGACCTGGCAATTTGAATTGCGCAAAGGCGTAAAATTCACCGATGGTGAACCCGTCAACGCACAGGCGGTGAAATTCTCAATCGACCGTATTCTTGACCCGGCTAATCATGCGCCGACGATTTCCTATATCAGAACGATTAAGTCTGTCGATGTTATCGGGGAGTATGAGGTTCAAATTCACACCGATGGCCCGGACCCATTACTGCCAACGCGAATGAGCCGCTATCCGACCTATATCGTGCCGCCAGCTTATGTCAGCAAAGTCGGCGCCGCTGAATTTGCTCGCAAGCCTATTGGTAGCGGTGCTTATACGCTCTCGGCATTTGTGCCGGACGAAAAAGTAGTGATGCAAGCCAACCCAGATTACTGGCGCGGTAAACCGTCTATCGATACCGTAACATGGCGTCCAATCCCAGAGGCTACGGCACGTGTTACCGCATTATTGACTGGAGAAGTTCAACTCGTTGATGGCGTACCGGCCGATCTGGTGCCCGCGTTGAAAAACAAACCGGGCATTCATCTTGAGCAGGTTAAAGGTGGCGGTCTGACCGTATACCTTGGCCTGAAAATGAACGAGAAGCCGCTGAATGATGTGCGGGTACGACAGGCTTTGTCTCTCGCGCTTAATCGTCAGTCTTATACCCAAGACTTGCTACATGGTTTCGGTACACCAACCGGAACTATGGCTGGGGCGAAAGATTTTGGTTATTTAGCGATCCCAGCACCAGCTCAGGATATTGCTAAGGCCAAATCTTTGTTGGCAGCCGCGGGCTACCCAAATGGTTTCACCGTGCATTTCCAAGCGCCGCGCCGTTATATTGCCAGCGCTGATGTCGCGCAAGCTATCGTGCAGGATTTGGCAACGATTGGCGTAAAAGCCGAGCTTGAAGTACCAGAATGGTCTGTCTATACCCAGGAAGTCGCCGCCCAGAAACAAGCGCCACTGTATATGTTAGCCTGGGGATCGACCCAAACATTGGATGCTGACGCTGCACTTTACCCGATTCTACATTCAGGCGAGCCTTACTCCACCGTTAGTATTCCTGCGCTCGACAGCTTGCTTAACCAGAGCCGTTTGACGGTTGATGCGGCAAAACGCGAGAAGATCTTACAACAAATTCAAACCTTGGTGGCTGAACAGCAGCCGTTAATCCCGCTGTATCGTGAGGATTCTATTTACGCCAGCAGCGATGCATTGACCTTCACTGGTCGTGCTGATTCCCGTATTCCATTGTTTGATTTGAAACTGAAATGATCCTGTTACGTCAGGCATTACGGACCAAACCACGTCGTCGCTTTTATGGCGATGTGCTGCTCGGTGGCCTGCTGGTGGCTCTCGTGCTGCTGGCGGCGTTACTGTCGCCTTGGTTGCCGCTGCCTGACCCATTAACGACGCATTTGGCCGATGTGTTTTTAGCGCCAGGGACCCAAACTGCATCGGGTATGCACTGGTTGGGCACCGATCAGCTCGGGCGTGATTTGCTGGCGCGTATTCTTGCTGGTACACGCTTGTCGCTGTTTATTGTACTGATGGCCGCTGTGATTGCAGCCGTTATGGGCTCGTTGCTTGGCATGTTGGCCGGGTATGTCGGTGGTTGGTTAGATGCGTTGATCATGCGCCTGATGGACATTCAGCTGGCCGTACCTTTTATTCTGCTGATTTTGCTCGTGATGGCGTTATTTGGTGCCTCTCTGAGCAATATCATTGTGATTATGGGGGTGACCAGTTGGGCTATTTATGCTCGGGTTGCTCGAGCAAAAACGCTTGAGATCCGTGAGCTGGAATATATTGAATCCGTCCGCGCGATGGGCTTTTCAACGCCACGTATTTTATTACGCCATGTATTGCCTAATTTGACCACGCCATTAGTGGTGCTGCTGACCCTCGATATTCCGCGGCTTATCGTATTGGAAGCTTCGATAGGATTTCTCGGCATGGGTATTCAGCCGCCAACGCCAACCTTGGGTAATCTGATTGGCGAAGGGCGATCTTATATGTTGCTGGCGCAATGGTTGGTGTTCTATCCGGGATTGATCATTGCCGCTCTGGTCATCGGCTGTAACTTGCTCGGTGACGGTTTGCTGCGCAAAAGCCATGCGAGGGCGGGCTAATATGCTGAGATATATTATGGCGCGCCTCGGCCAGTCGATCTTGGTGATGTTTGGCTTATCAATACTGATTTTTTACAGTTTGCATCTGACCGGCGATCCGGCGGCAGTGATGATGCCACCGGGATCGACGCAGCAGGAGATCGATTCTTTTCGTCATAGCATGGGCTTTGATCGTCCACTTCTGTGGCAATACGGCCATTACCTCAATGAGGTGCTACACGGTAATTTGGGTGATTCGTTACGCTACAGCCAGCCAGTTACCTCTCTGATTGGTGAACGAGTACCCGCGACGCTGCTGCTGGCGGTCACGGCGCTGGCCTGGAGCACGATTGCCGGATTATTACTGGGTATTCTCAGTGCGTTAAAGCAGAACAGCCTGTGGGATCTCTTATCAAGACTGTTGGCATTTAGTGGGCAGGCGGTACCGGTTTTCTGGCTCGGCTTGTTGATGATTATTCTTTTTAGTCTGAATTTGCGCTGGCTGCCATCGAGTGGTTATGGCAGTGCCAGCCAGCTGATTATGCCAGCGATTAGCCTAGGTGCTTATTATATGAGCGCTATTGCCCGGCTGATCCGCGCCAGCCTGATCGATGTATTACAGCAGGACTACATTCGTACTGCCCGCGCTAAAGGGCTAAGCCAGTGGCGCATAATTGTGCGTCATGGCTTGCGTAATGCGCTGATCCCGGTCGTCACGGTGCAGGGAATGTATTTTGCCTCGCTGCTCGGCGGTGCGCTGGTGACGGAAATTATTTTTGCCTGGCCGGGCATTGGCCGACTGGCGGTACAGGCGATTCAAAACCGCGATTTTCCGTTGGTTCAGGCGATTGTGCTGCTAGCTGCACTGCTATTTGTCGGCATCAACCTGATTATTGACTTGTTGTACGTGGTACTTAATCCGAGGATCCGCCTATGACTCGATTAGCGATGGCGTCTGCTGATATCACGCCAGCACTGCAAGAAACACTCGATTTATTGGCCCAGATGACGCCATTTCGTTCGGTTGACGGTGAGCTAGACGAGCAGCGAGCCTTGGCACAATGGCTAGAAACCTGGCTGGAAACTGAATTAGGTGCCCATCCTGTTTTACCAGTCAGTCAGCAACTACTGAAGGATTCACCGCCGTTAGTCCATGCGCGTCTGGATATCGGCGCCAGTAAAACGCTGGTGTTGTACAACATGTACGATGTGATGCCTGCCAGCGATCATGGTTGGGATATCCCGCCGTTTACCGGCGGCGTTCTGGAGTGGCCTGAGCTGGGGGCGGTGTATGTGGCCCGCGGCGCAGAAAATAACAAAGGGCCATTGGCTGGCATGCTGATGGCGGTGAAGAACCTGCTGTTAGCAGAGCAGTTAACCGTCAATATCGAATTTGTTATTGAAGGCGAAGAAGAGATTGGCAGCGGTAGCTTGCGCCGTTATTTGGGACGACACCCTTGCCCGATTGCTCCAGCTGAAGCCGTATTGTTCCCTTCGCTTTGTGAATATGGCGGGGGAGAGCCACGCATTTATCTCGGTTTTAGTGGGTTGAGTAGCGGTTGTTTATCGGTGAACGGCGGGGAGTGGGGCGGGCCTACAGCGGCAATACATGCCAGCAACGCCAGTTGGATTGCCAATCCGGTTTGGCGCTTGGTAGCCGCGCTTAACGCTATTGGCGGTAAGCCAGGCAATCAAGCGGTATTGGCAAAAATTACGCCTGATGAACCAGCCAACGCGCTGCTGGCAGAACTCGCCAAAAACTTTAGCCTTGGCGATGAGCTGCGTTTTCGCCGCAGTCAACGGCTGACCGTTTCTGGTGATACTTTGCACTGCCTGCAACATCTGCTCGGCTGTGCAGTACTCAATCTTGCCGAAATCCATAGCGATCCGCCGGGTGGACGCGGCGTGATACCGCATCGTGCCAGTGCCGAATTAGCTTTCCGTACACCGCCGGGTATCGATAGCGCCGCACTGATTGCCAGCATACATCAGCGCTTAGCCACACCAGGTTTCGAAGGCTGCGAACTGCTCCTTGATGACTGTTATCCCGGCCATCGTTTTAGCCGTGAAGCGACCGGCGTCAATGAACTTATTGCCAGTTATCAGCAGCATCATGCCACGCCACAGATCTGGCCGTGGGCTCCAGGATGTGCGCCAGCTTATGCGTTTGCGCCGATTGCGCCAGCTTTTCTTATTGGCGGCCTGGGTCACGGTGGCAATGCACACGGCATCAATGAATTTGTAACGTTGCAAGGTTTGCAGCGTTTCCAGCATTCAATGAGTGACTGGATCAAGTCATTCTAAATTTTTCTCGGCTTATGGCCGAGCGCTAGCACCAGGGAAAACCAAGCAGTACATAAGCAGTATATAAAGCAGTACATAAAGAAAGTTAAGGTAACAAGATGAAAACTGTTGATGATTTTGAACGTGTTCCACTCGGCTTTTTCCCCACGCCGCTCGAAAGTTTGAGCAATGTGGGGGCATCGCTGGGCATTGAGCTTACGATCAAACGTGACGATTACACCGGTTTTGGCGGTGGCGGCAACAAAGTTCGTAAGCTGGAGTACTTGATGGCAGAAGCTTGTCGTCAGGGGATTAACACAGTGATCACCACCGGCGGGCATCAGTCAAATCATGCCCGTATGGTCGCCGCTGCAGCACGAAAATTCGGTATGAAACCGATTTTAGTGCTGCGCGGCAACCCGCCGGAGCAGTATCAGGGCAACTTGCTGCTGGACAAATTGTTCGGTGCCGAGCTGCAGTTCCTCGATCCAGACCAGTATTTTGATCTGATCGCTGGGGCCATGCAGGCGCATGCTGATGCTGCCACGGCGCGCGGTGAAAAAGCGCTAATCATTCCTTTGGGCGGAGCAACGCCTTTAGGAGCGCTTGGCTATGTTCGTGCAGTTGAAGAGATGGATGCGCAGCTGAAAGCGCGCGGTGAATCCGCGCCGCAGGTGATTGTGGCTCCGACCGGTTCTGGTGGTACGTTGGCGGGATTATACGTCGGCGCACGTCATTACTGGCCGCAGACCAAAATTGTCGGCATCAGTGTGAGCGCTAAAGCACAATGGTTCCAGGATCGTATTTCTACGATGGCGCAGGATTGCGCCGATCTGCTGGAGTGGCCGCAGCAGTGGTCGCCAGAAGATATCTGGATTGAAGATGGCTTTGTTGGCACGGCCTATGGTGTTCCTTCAGATGGTGGTATTGAAGCTATCTATCGGGTTGCTCAGGCCGAAGGTGTGTTGCTTGACCCGGTGTATACTGGCAAAGCGATGCACGGGCTAATAAGTTTGGTCGAACAGGGCAAAATTGCGCAGGGGGATAAGGTGGTATTTGTTCACTGTGGTGGATCACCGGCGTTATATCCGTTCTCGCAACGACTGTTGGAGCAATAAGATGCTACCGACGCTGCGCTACCTCAATCGTCAGGATGTGTTGCAACTTGGCGGTACCGACCCACAGCAAGCCTTCGATGATGTGCTTGAAGTGGTACGTCTGATGCGCAGCGGCGAGGCGCAAATGCCGGCGGAGTCGCATGTCGATTTAGCGACACCGTTAGGCAAAGCTTACGCACTGCCTGCGAGAGTAGGTGGACGATTTAACGCCGCAGGGGTTAAATGGACCGCTCATCGTCCGCAGGCAGAAGATGGTTTACCGCAAGCGTTAGCCTTAACCTTGGTTAATGATGCTAATAGCGGTATTCCGCGTGGGCTGGTTGAAAGCGCGGCGCTGACAGCGACGCGCACCGCTGCCGTTTCTGCCGTGGCGCTGCGTTATGCGGCACCACGGCCGATCCGGCGCGTATTATTACTTGGTGCTGGCGTGCAAGCGCAGGCACATATCAAAATGCTTAACGTGTTGTTCCCGCAATTGGAAACGCTGATCTGCTGGAACCGCACGCCGACCCATCTGCAACGTACTCTGGCGGCGTTGGGAGACTTACCTTGGCCCGTTGAGTGTCCGAGTTCACTCGCCGATGCATTGGCGAGTGAATACGATGCGCTGATTTCCTGTACCAGCGCTGCACAGCCATTTCTTGGGCCGCAGGCGCTGCGTGAAGGGACGATTGTTTTACAGATTGGTTATCACGAGATGTCCTTTGAGGGTATCCGCAAAGCTAGCAAAGTGGTCGCCGATTTATGGGGCGATTTTTGCCAGACCAGCGCTAAAAGTCTGTTTCAAATGTATCGAGCTGGGGAGTTTCCCGCTGCTGCATTGGCGGCCGACCTCAGCAATTTGTTGATCGACGGTTGGCGTCCTGACACCAACGATAGCGTCTATTTCTCTTCATTTGGCCTCAATGTGTTTGATATCGCGCTGGCCGCACGCTTGTTACAAGACGCCGAGTTGCAACAGCTTGGTCAAACCCTGCCGCTATTTTCCAGAGACTCGCTATGCTGATTAATGCGCGTGAACTGTTGGCGCAGCAGAAGCGAGGTAAGCGGTTTCTGTTGGTGGATACGCGTGACATTGCTAGCTGGCAGGCGGCAACGTTACCCGGCGCGGTCAGCCTGAATGTGTATGACTATTTTATTCCCGACAGTACTGAGCAAGGGCTGGTGGCGATGGCCGCCTCCTTTGAAGCTGCGTGGCAGCAAGTCGTGCAGCATGATAACGCGGTGCCAGTATTCTTTGAGCAGCAAGTTGGAATGCGTTCTCCACGCGGCGCATGGTTTGCCTGGTTCTGTGGCTATGAAGAGGCGTTGATCCTCGATGGTGGCCTGGATGCCTGGATCGCTGCTGGCGGGGAGCTTTTGCCGGGCCATGCGCCAAATGCCGTGGTTGCTGTGCAACAGGGTGCCGAGTTGATAGCGGATATCCGTTTAAGTCCGCTCCAGCGTCAGTGGGTAGCGACTCGGAAACAAATCGAGCAAGCTGATGGCGTGCAACAAGTGATATTGGATGCTCGTCGGCCTAGCGAGTTTGATGGCAGTTTTGTCCATGACTGTTGTCATCGAGCCGGTAGGATCCCGGGTGCACATCTGCTGTTCTGGGAGGATATTGTAGAACAGGGGGCATTTGCTGGTGCTGATTTCATCGCCAGACGAGCCGCTGAGGCCGGGTTGCAACCACACCAGCAGATCATGATTTACTGCCATCGTGGCGCGCGTGCTGCAACCGTACTGGCGGCGTTGCGCCTGGCGGGTTATCAACATTTATCGGTGTATGTCGGGTCTTGGCATGAGTGGGCAGAACATCATGAACTGCCGCTAAGCGTTGGCTCTTAACCCGTTTTACGCCGCTGTAGCGCCTGTTGGATATCTGGCGCGGCAGCTAATAGTTGGCGGGTGTATTCATCCTGTGGTGCATTGAGTACCTCTGAGGTACTACCGGTTTCCACCACCTTGCCGTGGTACAGCACGATAACCCGATCGCATAGCTGGCGCACTGCACCGATATCATGGCTGATAAACAGCACCGTTAATCCTAATTGCTCACGTAACTGGCTCAGCAACGCCAGAATCTGCCCGCGCACCGACAAGTCCAATGCCGAAACGGCTTCATCTGCTACCAGTAAATCGGGTTCCAATGCGAGCGCACGAGCAATAGCTACCCGTTGACGCTGTCCGCCAGAAAATGCGCCGGGCAAACGGCTGGCATGATCGGGCTCCAGCCCGACGAGTGTGAGCAACTCGGCCACGCGTTGGGTTACTTCTCCAGCGGGTCGCAGTTTGTAAACCCGCAACGGCTCGGCTATCTGCTCGCCCACCGGGATTTTAGGGTTCAGGCTGGCATAAGGGTCTTGAAAAATAATCTGTGCACGACGCCGCAAAGCCTGTTGTTGCATCTTACTGGCGCGTTGTAGGTCAATCCCATCGAATATCACTTTGCCGCTGTCAGCTTGCACCAAGCCGATAATTGCCCGGCCCAAGGTGGTTTTACCAGAACCCGATTCGCCAATCAGACCGATAATCTCACCACGTTGGATATCGACAGTGGTGGGATATAACACTGTCTGACGGTTGGCGGGCATAAACGGCAGCCAATGTTTGTGCGGGTAACTCTTGGTTAAAGCCTGTATGCTGAGCAATGGCGTATTGCCGCTGGAAATCGGCTGGCGCGGTAGCGGTTCAGGTTGCGAAGCCTGGATCAACTTGCGGGTATAGGCATCCTGCGGGGTGGTCATTAAAACAGGAACATCGCCGTGTTCGACGATATTTCCTTGATGCATTACATAGGCACGATCGGCGTAACGAGCGACCAGACTGAGATCATGGGTGATCAATAGAATCCCCATATCCATCTCCCGCTGGATTTCCTGTAATAATGCCAAGATCTGCGCCTGGATCGTCACATCAAGCGCGGTTGTCGGTTCATCGGCGATCAACAGTGCTGGTTTACAGCTGATAGCGCTGGCGATCATCACTCGCTGGCGCATGCCGCCAGATAGCTGGTGAATATATTGTTTAGCGCGTTGGGCTGGGTTAACAATACCGACTCTGTCTAGCAGTGCGATAGCCTGCTGATGGGCTTGTTTCCAACTGAGCTGGCGGTGTCTGACCAATACCTCGGCAATCTGTTCTCCGACTTTCAGCACCGGATTCATGCTAGTCATCGGTTCTTGGAATATGGTGGCAATGCGTTGGCCACGCACCTGTGCGGCAAACGGCTGGCCAGCGCTGGCAATCAGCTCACCTTCAAAGCGAATATCACCTTGCTGCTGCTGTACACCGCTAGGTAACAGGCCCATTAATGCCAGTGAACTCAGTGTCTTACCCGATCCTGACTCCCCGACTAGCGCAACGATTTCACCACGTTCAACCCGAAATGAGATGCCATTAACCAGCGAAAGTCCGCCCTCAGTAGCAATGCCAAGTTGAGTAACGTCAAGTAAGTGCGCCTGTGAAGACATAGAATGCAGCCTGCCGAGGAAGTATGTTGAGAGAATATATCCTATATTCTCTATTCACAAGCCATAGTCATGTGCGGCTTAGGCCAGTTGGCGATGAGTTATGAGTTTTAGATCAAATGTTGAGTTTGATTGGCTGTTCATGGTCATTTCCTCTGGCCTGTATTCGTTATCTTAGCCAACAAGACAGGCTATCGAAGATCAACTCACAAGAAGCAGACCTAGATGGTTTTAAGCTTCTGGCTGAATCTTGATGTTATAACCCCAGCTCACTCAAACCGGGATGATCATCTGGGCGGCGTCCTAGCGGCCAGTGGAATTTTCTCTCACTCTCTTTAATCGGCATGTCGTTGATACAGGCATAACGATTGAACATCAGCCCGTTGTCATCAAATTCCCAATTCTCATTACCATAAGAACGGAACCAGTTACCGGCATCGTCATGCCACTCATAGGCGTAACGTACGGCAATACGGTTAGCCTCTACCGCCCACAATTCTTTGATCAGGCGGTAATCCAGCTCTTTGCGCCATTTACGCGTCAAAAAAGCTTCGGCCTCGGCGCGACCATTAATAAATTCTGCTCTATTGCGCCATTGGGTATCAGGCGTATAGGCCAGCGACACCTTGGCTGCATCGCGTGAATTCCAGCCATCTTCGGCTAAGCGAACTTTCTGGATGGCCGTCTCGCGAGTAAATGGCGGGAAAGGCGCTCTTCTTTCTGTAGGTTCAGACATGTATCACCTCGAATATTTGAACTAATTTATCTGACTGTTTATTAATACTTTTGCTGTCTCTTTGGCATCGTCGGCAGCGGCCGGGTTGCCCATCAACATAGCAACGGTAATGGCCCCATCAATCAACACCAGCAATTGATTGGCCAGTGCTTGCGGTGTTTTGGCATGCGCTTTTTCGGCCAACCTTGTGATGAAACGAAGAATGTTCACTTTATGCTCTTTGGCAATCACCCTTACTGGATGATGCGGATCTGCCGTTTCTCCTGCTGAGTTAATGAAGGCGCAACCGCGAAAGTCCTCGGTTTGGAACCAGGATTTCAATGCGTCGAACATGGCGAGTAAGCACGCTTCTGGACTATCACTGACGCACGATGACTCTTCAAACCAACGCATCCAGCGTTTATCTCTGTGCTGCAATGCCTGAGCACACAGATCGTCTTTGTTACTGAAATAGCGATAAATAGTTTTACGCGCTATCCCGGTTTTCTTGACGATTTGTTCCATCCCGGTGGCATTGAGGCCGTGCTGGTAAATCAGCGCTTCGGCTGCATCCAGTAATCTGTCTGGTATTTCAGTGGTGTTTTTTGTGTTCATGCGCAGATGGTAGAATGATCATTCTACCTAGTCAATGCATCGGGTGAAAAATGCTACTGAGTTTTTGTGTTCTGAGGGTTATGAGCTGCGTTGTCGTAATGCCAACTATTTGGGATTTCAGTCGTTACTTGGCCGTATTCAACAGAAAGACCACTTCGCCGCGATAGAATGGTGACGCCGCCAGGCGTTGTTGCCACTGTGTATTCCATGCGCCTTGTTGTACCAAACCAATTTTGAAGGGTAATTGCAGTTTCAGTAGCGCGGGCAAATAGTGCTCGTATTGCGTGACGGTATGTCTGCCTTGATAAGTTTGGATCACCAGTTCATCAATCGGTAACGTATTTAACTGATTGATATTTCCAGTTTTCGCCCAGTCGAGTAACCCAGTCACACCTAGGGAATATTCCGCGGGCAGCTTGCTGCGCAGCATGGTGAGGAAAGTTGCGTATTTATCTAACTGATAAGTGGCGGCGTCAAAATCAATCTGCAAGCCAACCACCTGATTGCCTGCTTCAGCCCAGCGCGCAGGCAATCGTAAAACGTTTGCCAAGACATCGTCCGTGATATCCAGTGTAGCAACGCGCACGGTTATCCAGACCTTCGGTGCCTTGAGTTGGCTTAATGGCAGGCCTAATTTGATAAATTGCGTCGTCTGACCAACGCTAATCACTTCCCCTTGGTGGAGATAAAGCGTCTGAGCTTGTTGCAAAACAGGCTGAGCCCAAACGCCAGACCATAGCCAAAATGCCGGATAGTCATGGGCATTTACATAGCCGTTTGGTGCTCTCTCCATTGCCGAGGCAGTAGAGAGAGCAGCAATAAACACGTGTAAAAGTAATAATCGTTTCAGCAATCTCATATCACCAATAATATTTGAGGCGTTGCGCCCATTGGTTGCCTTTATAATTGCTTTTCAACTGATTAAACCAGCGTTGCCTCGTTTGTTTAGCGATCTCTTGCTGGTCACAACTGTTATAACCAGAGGGTGAGAAACACATCACCGCACGATAAAGCGCGTAGCTTTTATCTTCGGGCTCTGCTTTAGGGGCGGCAATAACCTGCTGGTAATATTTCAATCGCCCGTGCATTGGATCTTGATTAAGTGCAGTGCTGGCGAGTTGATCGAGTTTGCCATTATTTCCTGATTCAACATCAATTCTGACATTGGCATTGGTCGTACGTAAAAACTCGCCGATGCAATTCAATGCGTGAGGATCGTTCTTATTTTTAGCCAGTACTTCTACCGTTTTATCTAATGGCGCGCAAAAATATCCAGGTTCGCTACCGCTGCCATCCCAATTGAATACGCCGATATTTACATCGTCAAAAAGCGTCTGGTCGGGCATATTTTTAATATTTTGTTGTAAGCGTTTATCGTCAATAAAACCTTGATAATCACCAACCATCAGATCTTTAAATAACAGAGTATGGAGTGCGATTGTTTTCTCTTCATCAGTTGGTGCTGATGATGCTTGTTGCTGTAAAAGCGCTTTATCTGCCAGGCTTTTAAGTACCAAGGAGCGATAACGTAAATTATTGATTGGGCTTTCTGCCGCGTAAATCTCTGACGTTTTATTCTGCTGAACTAAGGTGGTTGTCAGCATCAATTGGACATATTGCTGTTGATACTCATTCAGCGGCAAGCTAAGCAAGTGACGCCAATGGGATTGGGCCTCTTGCCATTTATTAAGCATGGCTAATGCGTTGCCATAGATAATTTGCTGGCTGAAGGCGAGGATATCATCGGGTGAAAGCATCGCCGCTGGCGTAATGGCGGCAACTAATGCGGCGTAATCTTTTTGCTGGTAGAACAACCAGGCATTGTGCATGTATTCCCAGAGTGGTAGCTGGTGAGCGTCAGTAAACATTGGTCGTTCACTCTGTAATGCCTCTTCCGTCAGTTTTGGTACAGACTCTTTTTCCAGATTGTACTTTCGCAACCATTTCATATTCTGGGTAAAGGTGAGTAAGGGAGTACCAGCAGCGCTAATAAAAGGTTGCTCTTTACTTTGATAAGGGATCTCTCGGCTGAGTAATATACGATCGCTTTCATCAATCATCGTGCCAAGTGTATTGATATCGCTTGAGGTAGATATATTGCTTTCATACAGTGAGGCTAACTGCAACCAGTCGGACAAGTACCAATAGATCCGCCGATGAAACCCACGGACTGAAGCGGCATATAGTCCATCTGGATATGTTGTTAAATAAGCCTGTGCGCGTTGTAATGCTGCGGCTCCTGCATCTTTATTGACTCGCTGTGGATCAAACATGCCGTATTCGTCGATGGCATTAACGGTGATTTGATTTAGCGCGATACGGAAAAGCATATAGTCTGCGGTTTGCGCCACCCACTTTTGTTGTGATGATAGCAGAGTGCTAAACCCCGCTTCGGCCTGAGAAAATTTGCCCTGATAAAACAGCTCAGCATTGGCCAGATAATCTCTAAAAGCACTTACGGAGGAATCAGAGGGGGTATTTTGCAACTGGGGTAAAAATTGTGCCGCTCCTTCTTCATTCAAATAAATTTGGCTACGCCAAGAAGCCAGCAGGTGGCGATTCTCTGGTGTTAATTGCCGATCGGCCTGTAACGCAGTGAAGAACTGGCTTAATGAATCCAAGTTGTTAGACACCTTACGGCCCTCATTTTCCGGCGTAGCGTTACTTAATGTTGCCGAATCAATACCGAGGCTAGATGCTAATATCTTGAGGGAGTTGTTCGCTTGTTGGCCCGATGTATCTGCTGAGGTTGCCTGGCCTTGCAGCTCATCTTCATTTGAAGTTTGGTTGCGATAAAGAGAAAAATCATAGTCTCGATTGCGACTTAAATCTTTTCCGGTAGAAGATAAAAGTAAAGGAAACTTCTTTTGCGCGGCGGTCAGCATCAACAAATTAATACGGGTATCATTATCGGCAGCCAGGTAAGGAACCCCACTCATCGGGCAATTGCTGTTCCAACTACAACTGATGTCATCAAAAGAAGCGAAGGCTTGCGGGCTAGCGCAATAAGCTGCTGAGGCAGCGAGGGTCAAAATGAGGTTTTTAATTTTCATTAACGATAATTTCCATATTAAAATAAATGAGTTACCAATAATTACCGCGAAGGTGTAGCGCTTATTCTTGTCTTCTTAGCGATGATGAAAATATCCGTTATGCTAGTACAAATATAAAAAAATGACCTGCTTATTTTAAAATCCCACCACGTTTCTGTTGTGTTTTCATCCTTACTCGTAATATCAACTTTATATATCCCTGCCATTATTTGAATAACAGCTTAGGTTGATGGAAGCATCGCGGTCATTATTCCTAGTAGAGTGGGGGCATTGAAATGGCAGGGTGTATATACCCGTCATACTTCAAATTGCAGGGGGTGTTGGCGGATTGTCTCTCGATTGCCGCCTGGCTGAATCTCGAAGTCTTTTTGGTATAGTTAGAAAAGGTTAATAGCAGGTATTCGTGATAAAACAGCAACATAAATGTTGTTAAGTTGCTGTTTTTATTATTCAGAGGGATGTTTATTGGATTAGCAAGCCAAGCGGCAGTAATGGCCCGACTTCGATTAACTCAAAGCTCAAAATATTGGCAACGCTAAGCGGCAGCGATCCCAGCAATTTCTTGGCTTCATCAAGAGAATCTACATTCATCAGAAAAATAACGCCAGGAGCATTTGGATCCAAACGGAACCAATGTTGTTCAATTTTCCCGTCGAGATATAGTTTGAGCGTTGCCGGCACTTCACTTGGCATATATTGTTGTTTTTGTTCAGGAGTAAGAGGGTTTTTGCCTGAACCGATAGCGAAAACTTTCATAGGGTGATTCCTTTTTTTGAGCGCTAACAAGAGCGTTAGTCAGAATTAGCTTAACGATCGGGATTACAATTCTGTATAGTCGTAAACGACAACTTTAAGGTCATTTACGCCATGAAAATTGCTCTTCTTGCCTATGATGATTTATTCGATACCGGACTGACGGTAACGCTGGATGCGTTAGCCATTGCTAACAAGTTTTCTACGCGCATGACCGGTGGGGCGCCGCTGTTTGATGTCTCAATTGTTGGCGTGCGGAAAAAAGTTCTTTCGGCTCAAGGTTTTGGTATACCTGTTGAGAAAGTAACGCCGTCATTAAAACCTGATTGGGTAGTCGTACCAGCACTAACGACCAGTACCCCCGAAACGCTAATTCCCGCTCTTGAACGCAGAGATATTCGCGATGTGAAGAGCCAATTGCGAAAATGGCACGCTGAAGGTGTGCATATTGCCGCTTCGTGTATTGGTTCATTTATTTTGGCCGATGCTGGGCTACTTAGTGGACATCAAGCCACTACTACGTGGTGGCTGGCACCATTGTTTCGTCAGCGTTATCCCGATGTTTATCTCGATGAAACTCGTATGTTAGTGCCATCGGGTTCGCTAGTTACCGCAGGTGCGGCAATGGGGCATCTTGATCTTGCCCTGTGGCTAATACGCCAGGCCAGCCCAGAACTGTCCACGGTGGTTTCGCGTTATCTACTTGCCGATATTCGATCCGCGCAAGCACCTTATATTATTCCTAATCATTTAGCGCAGGCAGATCCGCTGATCCTACGCTTTGAACGTTGGGCACGCGATCATCTTAAGTATGGCTTTTCTTTACAGGAGGTCGCCAAAGTACTGGCAACCAGCCCTCGTACATTACAACGCCGCTGTGAAGCAGTATTAGGAAAATCACCGCTTTCTTATTTCCAAGATCTACGTGTCGAACATGCGCGCTCTTTACTGCAAGGTAGCGGTCTTGATCTCGAAACTATTGCAGCAGAAGTGGGTTACGTTGATGGGGCAACACTGCGCACTTTATTACGCCAACGTCTTGGCAGGGGCGTGCGTGAATTGCGTGATGATTTACGTTGAGGTTAGCTAGGTATGTACTTGATTGAAGCATTCAGCGTGTTCATGGGTGACTGATAACAGAAACGTCGATTACAGTATCGCTACACTATTTGTAAGCCTATTCTCCCTGCGGAGAATAGGCTTACTGTTTTCTAATAAAATGAATCTCGTTCTGTAACTGTCCTATCGAAACGGTTCTTTATGCTTTAAGCCGATTTAAGGCATCCTGATTCCGTTCGCGAGCCAGTACGATGAGCGTGACAGTCACAGCAATAATACCGAGCAGAGGCGACAGCAATCCACTGTACGGCACATGGGAGGCGAAAGCTGATAGATCCCATAATGCATGTAATAGCATCGCTGCAATCAGTGATCCTGTTGTGCGGCGGGCAAGATAAAATATAGATCCCATACCAAATGCGATGATCACCTGCGCAATAGCCAATGCACCGATACCGAAGTAGATATTTGGCAGGTGGAACACCGCGAACATTGTGGTAGAGATAAGCCATACTGCGTGCTCACCAAATCGGCTGCGAAGTGCAACGATAAGTGTGCCACGATTGACCATCTCTTCATTGAAGCCGACGACCAGACAGCCGCCAATTAAATAGACCCACATCTGTGATGTTACGGTGGTGTAATCGCCAAATAGCATATTGCCAAACGCGACCGCAGCGGTGAGAACAGGAACGAACATCGCCCATCGCGGCAGTTTTTTCCGCTCAGACAGTGCAGGACGCCACCAGCCAAATAATGATACGAAGCTCAGTGCTACCACACATCCGGCGAGTGTCGGAGGGAGAAGCCAGTTGAGTAATGTGTCAGTATTTTCCCCAACGCGGGCGTATTCTACGTCGACTAAAATGAAGGCAACATAAAATACAGCCATATAGATAAGATAGATTAGTACCCCAAGCCACAGCGTTGGCCTCACTCGTAGCGAGGGCGAGATTTCAGTTTTATAAGTCATTGCAATGATTAATCCTTATTGAGTTTTAAACGTTTATAGTGCATCGGAATTATCTTATATATTTCCAAGTGTGCGAGAGAGAATTGATAGCGCGGTATAAGGAGAAGTGTGGGGATATCAAGATTGTGTCATCTATGATTAATAGGCTTTCTTTACGAGTAAACTATAAATGGTTATTTTTTTACAATAAAATCGTGATCACAAATTTCATCATCGTCGCTTGACTCCTTGGTATATGTAAGAAACGTTTTTTATTGTAATTTTAAATGATGCTTTTATTTATATAACTCTACGTTGTTAGTTATTTATTTGATTTTAACCTGCTATTTCTCAGTGATAATTTACATGGGTAATGTTGCATTGTGATATTTTTTTAAAAGTTGAAAATATATAACTATTTGTGGTTATATTTTTGACTTAAATGAAATATATTCCTAATGTACTTATCCTCGTTATTGATTCTTTACTTATATTTATTCTATATTGATGCGAATTCACATCACCGTACATTTTTGTACGCCATTTAGGATCCATGTTCACAAGGAGTGTCCATGAGCGATTCATTTCAGAATGAAATCCCAAAAGCCCGCGTTAATATCAAACTTGATCTGCATACCGGTGGAGCGCAAAAAAAGATAGAATTGCCTTTAAAATTAATGGTGATGGGCGATTACAGCAATGGTAAGGAACAACGTCCATTATCAGAGCGTGAGAAAGTTAATATCAATAAAAATAACTTTAATAGCGTGCTGGCTGATTTTAGTCCTTCTCTTAAACTTACCGTGGAAAATACTCTGGCGGGAGATAACAGCGAAGAAAGTGTCGCTTTGACTTTCAAAGAAATGAAAGATTTTGAACCAGAGCAGGTCGCCAGACAAATTCCTCAATTACGGGCGATGCTTGCGATGCGTAATTTATTACGCGACCTAAAATCTAATTTACTAGATAACTCAACTTTCCGAAAAGAGCTCGAAAATATTCTTAAGGACCCTTCACTAAGCGAAGAATTGCGCGGTGAACTGAATGCGCTTGCGCCGAAAGAAGCGTAAACCTCCCGATTAAATGGATTAACGCGAGATAATGCTCATGTCTGTCAATACTGAAAATTCCTCTTCCTCTAGCCAAACCACGGTGCTGGAACATGCCGACGCAGGAAGTGTATATGCGTCACTATTTGAAAAAATTAATCTTAAGCCAGTATCGTCATTGGGGGATGTCAATATCTTCCAGGACAATCAGGCAATGTCTGATGTCACGACTGATGAACGTGTGACAGCTGCTGTTCAAGTATTTCTTGAGCGTTTAAAACAGTCTGGACAGAAAGTCGAACGCTTGGATAAAACTCTGTTGGATAACCATATTGCGACACTGGATGAGCAAATTAGCCGCCAGTTGGACGTAGTGATGCACCATCCTGATTTCCAGCGTGTTGAATCCGGTTGGCGTGGTCTTAAATTCCTGATTGACCGCACTGATTTCCGTCAAAACGTTAAAATTGAGCTGCTGGATGTCTCCAAAGATGACCTGCGTCAGGACTTTGAAGATTGCCCTGAAATTATTCAGAGCGGCCTGTATCGTCATACCTACATTCAAGAATATGACACCCCAGGTGGCGAGCCGATAGGTTCAGTTATCTCTAACTACGAGTTTGACGCAGGCCCGCAAGATATCGCTCTGCTGCGCAATATTTCTAAAGTTTCTGCTGCGGCACACATGCCGTTTGTTGGCTCTGTTGGTCCTAAATTCTTCTTCAAAAACTCGATGGAAGAAGTCGCTGCCATCAAAGATATTGGCAACTACTTTGACCGCGCTGAATACATCAAATGGAAATCCTTCCGCGATTCTGATGACTCCCGCTACATCGGTTTGACCATGCCGCGTGTATTGGGTCGCCTGCCATATGGCCCTGATACTGTACCGGTGCGCAGCTTCAACTATGTTGAAGAAGTAAAAGGCCCGGATCACGAGAAATACCTGTGGACCAACGCGACGTTTGCCTTTGCCGCCAATATGGTGAAAAGCTTTATCAAAAATGGTTGGTGTGTACAGATCCGTGGCCCACAGGCTGGCGGCGCGGTCACTGATTTACCCATCCACTTGTATGATTTAGGCACCGGCAATCAGGTGAAAATTCCATCAGAGGTGATGATCCCGGAAACTCGCGAATTCGAGTTTGCTAACCTGGGCTTTATACCGCTGTCGTACTATAAAAACCGCGACTACTCATGCTTCTTCTCTGCTAACTCCGCACAGAAACCTGCGCTATATGATACCGCTGATGCCACGGCTAACAGCCGCATCAATGCTCGCCTGCCGTACATTTTCTTGCTATCGCGCATCGCCCATTACCTGAAGCTTATTCAGCGTGAAAACATCGGTACGACCAAAGATCGTCGTTTGTTGGAGCTTGAGCTGAACACTTGGGTGCGTGGCTTGGTAACTGAAATGACCGATCCTGGCGATGATCTGCAAGCCTCTCACCCGCTGCGTGATGCCAAAGTAATCGTTGAAGATATCGAAGATAACCCGGGCTTCTTCCGCGTGAAACTCTTTGCTATTCCACACTTCCAGGTGGAAGGCATGGATGTGAACCTGTCATTGGTTTCTCAGATGCCTAAGGCGAAAGCGTAAGCACAGGACACAAGGGAGTTCCGATGAAGATTTATCGTCCTTTGTGGAACGATGGGGCCTTTTTGGCCCCACAACAGTTCCAACAACAGGCACGCTGGGATGCGTATATAGCTGATACCGTTTCACATATGGTATTAGCTCATCCTTGGGGGGGCATTGATGCGGCATTTGATAGCGGAGCGTTGGCCCTTTCCCGTCTGAATGCACTTCGTTTGGTGGTTCGTTTTCCCGATGGAACATTGATTGATACAGAGCTGGCGGATAACCTTCCTGCTGCCTGTGACTTATCTATGGTGGCGGACCGTGACAGCGTGGATGTGGTGTTGGCGCTGCCGTTACTTTCGGCTAATGGCGGAAATTTGGACGATGGGCAGGATAGTGAGCGCCCTCGCCGCTGGCAGCAAGAATGGATAACTGTGCAGGAACTTGCCGGGCACGAGCGGACTGAGCTGGCGGTAATGCGTCACGCGGTTACTTTACGTTTTGCTCATCAGGAAAACAGCGCTTATCTAACCTGTGCGGTTGTGCGGTTGGTACGTAATGCTCAGGGGCAGTGGATGCAGGATAGTCATTTTATCCCGCCAATGTTGTCACTAGCTGCAAGCTCGGTGTTATTGACTGAGCTAGGGGATTTAATCCACCGTTTGCAGGCACGTCGCCGTCGCTTGATGGCTATGCGTCGTGAAAGTAACGAACGAATGGCAGATTTTGCCGTGGCCGATGTGTCACTATTCTGGCTGCTTAATGCATTGAATAGTGCTGAACCAGTATTGGTGGAACTTTATCAGACGCCTTCACGCCACCCTGAGTTATTCTATCGAGAACTGGTACGTCTTGCCGGTAGCCTGCTGACATTCTCTCTGGAACACAAAGCAGAAGATATTCCCTCTTACCAGCACAGCGCACCAGAACAGGTGTTCCCTCCGCTGTTCTCTTTGCTCGATAAACTGCTAGAAGCTAGCTTGCCTTCCCGCATGCTCGCCATTGAGCTGAAGCTCGACGGGCAATTCTGGACTGGTTCTCTACTCGATGCCCGCCTGCGTGAAGGGGCTGATTTCTATCTTTCTGTTCGATCTTCCATTTCTAACCATATGTTGCAAACCCAGTTTCCGTTGCTGTGTAAAGCAGGCTGTTTCGAGGATGTATCAGATGTGGTCAACGTAGCGCTAAATGGCGTAGCCATGAAAGCATTGTCCCACGTTCCTGCAGCGATCCCTCTGCGTCTGGAAAATCAATATTTTGCCTTGGATCTTAATAGCCCGGCTGCACAGGCCATGTTGGATGCTGGCAATTGTGCTTTCTACATTCCTGGTTCACTGGGTGATGTCAAACTTGAACTGTTTGCGGTGCTGCGCTCATGAGCAAAATAAATGAGTCCATTGTTGATTCTGTCTTTTATCCCTGCTGGCTGATGGTCAGTCAGTTACGTAACGGTCAAGAAATCGAAGATGGGGAAGCACTGTATCGCCGTGCCTGTGAGTGGATTGACGGAGCTCGAGAGGCTTTGTCTCGTGCTGGTTTCAGTGAAATAAGTTGTGAACATATGCTCTACACCCAGTGCGCATTATTAGATGAAAGCGTGTTGAATCGTCAGAAGCAGGATAGTGGCTATACAAAATGGCTGAAAGATCCGCTTCAAGCACGCTACTTCAATACTCTTAACGCTGGTGAAGAACTGTGGGAGCGTATTCGTACTGTATTGCAAGAGCCTGCGCCTGATATCGCAGTACTGACCTGTTTTTATCGAGCGCTGACACTGGGGTTTTCTGGCCGCTATCGCGAGCAAGGGGATGAGCGTCGGGAAGATGTTGTACGTAAATTGAGCCAAATAGTCCCTCCTTTTTCCTCTTCACAAGATACGCCGGTAGTCTCACGCTCAACGCGCTTGCGCTCAGGACTGAAGACATATTGGTTCTCTTGGATTGCTGGCGCGGTGGTACTGGCGGTGCTCTGGTTCACGCTTTCGACCACGCTGACGCATATGGTGTCCACACTGACAGGGATCCATTAGAGGATGCGCGGATTAACGCAATTACTTTTGCTGCTTCTGGGCACATGCTTGGCGTTGTGGCTTATTAATGGTTTTTGGCCGCTGACGGTAAGCAGTCGTGTCGCGCTGAGTGTGCTGGTTGTCATCTTTAGCAGTGCAACGGGTTATGTTCAGTGGCACAAACAAAATCACAATAAAATCGTCCATCAACACATTGTCGATGCCATCCTGCCACCCGAGGATTTTCAAGGGGCTGTTGTGCTGGTTTGTGGTGACAGTGAGCCTTTGTTCTCGGTATCAGCACCTTTTCGAGAAACTATCCAAGGCTGGTATCTGCCAGTGAGTATGCCAGAACAACTGCCGATGCTCGCGCAACACCTGTCTGCGGAGCGTCCTGCACTGATTTCTCAGATCTCTGTGCTGTTGTCTATCGTGCCGGAAAAGCATCAGGAGTTGGATGATTTCACACAATCTTTACGCGTTTGGCATCGGGCCATTGCGCAGTGTAAAGACTATTTGGTGGGGATCCCTCCTTTATTCGTGGGAACTTGGGTTGCACCACCAGCAACCTCACCAGTAGAAGCTGAGCGTTGGTACACCGCTACGCCTGGCCAGAAAGGCGTCCAAGTTCAAGAGATAGGCTCAGGCGTCATACCATTGGCTGCATGGAGCCAGCAGCAGAATGCCCAAAACGAACGGGAAAGATTGGGATCTGTATTTTGGATAGAGAGTCTTCTCTCTTGGCTTGAGATTCACGTCTGGAGCATTTTGAGCGAACGGCAAGGTGACGTCCCTGCTTTAGCACCTTGTGCATGGGGGAGCTGCTTTACGTCTGTTGCTGGAAGCCCTGGAAACCTGTGGCAGAGACATATTGCCGGAATCACTACGTTGATGCCAGCAATGGTCACGATGCAGGATTGTCTGCCGCTCCCGGATGTATTGCTAGCCAATTTGCCTCGTCGTCGTGGTGTTTCTCGCATGATGCAGGACTGGCAGAAGGCTGGATTTTTGTGTGGCGTATTTTTGCTGCTTGCCATGCTGGCGTCGTTTATCAATAACCAGCGCATGGTCCAAAGCGTTGGCGATCATCTGTCGTTGTATAACCGACTTACCGGTACGCCCACCGCACCTAAAATCCTTGCTCAACAGCAACTGCGTAAAGATGCCAGCCTGCTGGATGAGTGGCGGCGAAGCGGTACGCCGATGCGTCTATCGTTGGGCTTCTATCAGGGCATGCGGCTGATTGCACCGCTCGAAAGTGCCATCAATAGCTGGACGCTCCCGACGCAGCCATCGCCAACGCCTCAGATAGTGAATCACGTTGTTCAGGGACCGAAAACTATCCGCTTAGATAGCTTGTCGCTGTTTGACGTAGGTAAATTTCAGCTTAAACCTGGCAGCACCAAAATGTTGGTCAATACACTCATTGGTATTAAAGCCAAGCCGGGCTGGCTGATTGTGGTTGCTGGGCACACCGACATTACCGGCAATGCGCAGGCTAACCAAACATTGTCACTCAAACGCGCGGAAGCGTTACGCGACTGGATGCTTTCTACCAGCGATGTATCGCCGACCTGCTTCGCCGTACAAGGCTATGGCGCAACGCGCCCGATTGCCACCAATGATACCCCCGAGGGGCGGGCCTTGAACCGCCGGGTAGAAATCAGCCTGGTGCCGCAGGCTAACGCCTGTCTGGCAGCAGACTCTCAACCTTCGTCAGGTAGTGATGAAGGGTTAACAACAAGCAAGGAGAAGTAAACCATGGCAATTCCAGTTTATTTGTGGCTCAAGGACGATGGCGGTGCGGACATCAAAGGTTCTGTTGATGTTAAAGACCGTGAAGGTAGCATCGAAGTGGTTGCACAGGAACACAACCTGTACATCCCAACGGATAACAATACCGGCAAATTGACAGGTACTCGTATTCATACCCCATTCCTGTTTACCAAAGAAATCGACTCTTCTAGCCCGTATTTGTACAAGGCAGTGACCACCGGTCAGACCCTGAAATCTGCTGAGTTCAAATGGTACAAAATCAACGATGCAGGCCAGGAAGTAGAGTATTTCAATACCAAACTAGAAAACGTCAAGCTGGTGAAAGTCGCGCCGAAAATGCACGACATCAAAGATCCTTCCAAAGAGAAACACAACCACCTGGAAGCGATTGAACTACGTTACGAAAAAATCACCTGGACTTACAAAGACGGCAACATCATTCATTCCGATTCTTGGAACGAACGTACTACTGCGTAATCCCTCACAGCAGACGGTTCGCCGTCTGCTGTTCTTTGTGCTGTTTGTTAAGCCACTTCGCACGCATTGATTTAACAAACACTACTTCATCACTTGTTATACCTCGACCTTATGGGCCTCGGTTTCCTGCATCACCAGAATAGGAAGCGGCTAGGGGCGGTAGCGTACCTAAAAAGGATTGCCACATGGAAAACCAGTCAGCTGTACTACTTCGTCGTTTAAACCCGTATTGCGCACAGGCATTGGAAGCCGCCGCTACGTTATGCCAGACCCGCGCTCACAGCGAGATCACCATTGAACACTGGCTGCTTAAATTACTTGAGATGGGTGAGGGTGATATCACCGTGTTGGCTCGCCGCTATGAATGGGATCTGGATGGGTTGTGGCAAAGCCTGCTGGCACATCTCGATACCTTGCCGCGCTCGATACATACTCGACCAGTGCTCTCAGATGCGTTGAGCGCTCTGATGCAATCTGCTTGGCTAGCTGCCTCTTTACAGGACAATAGCGACAGAGTGCGCAGCGTCCATCTACTCGAAGCGTTAACCGCTCAACCCAATATGCTGCGCTGCGAAGGTGCCTGGCCGCTGTGCAGTCTGAGCACCACGCAGATCTCTCGCCTCAAACCGCTACTGGATGCGCAGTCTGATGAGAGGCCAGAACTGCAACAGCAGGCCAGCCTGAATATGCCGGTTTCTTCATTCAATGAATCTACACAGCAAAATAAACCCGCGCCTACCAACCTGTCCGGTCAGGCCTTGAGCGAAGCATTGCAAGCGGCACTGGATAAATTCACTCTGGATGTGACTGCTAAAGCCAAAGCACAACAGATCGACCCGATCTTTGGCCGTGATACCGAGATCCGCCAGATGATCGACATCCTGTCGCGCCGTCGTAAAAACAACCCGATCCTGGTCGGTGAACCAGGCGTTGGTAAAACGGCGCTGGTGGAAGGGTTAGCATTGCGTATCGCCGAAGGCAACGTGCCGGACAGCCTGAAAACTGTCAGTCTGCGTACTCTGGATCTTGGCTTGTTGCAGGCCGGTGCAGGTGTCAAAGGTGAATTTGAACAACGTCTGAAAAACGTGATTGAAGCCGTTCAGCAATCGCCAACGCCGGTGCTGCTGTTTATCGACGAAGCGCACACTATCATTGGCGCGGGTAATCAGGCCGGGGGCGCGGATGCTGCCAACTTGCTTAAGCCTGCGTTGGCGCGTGGTGAACTGCGCACGATAGCGGCGACTACCTGGTCTGAGTACAAACAGTATTTTGAGCGGGATGCGGCGTTGGAGCGTCGTTTTCAGATGGTGAAAGTTGACGAGCCGGATGATGCTAAAGCCAATTTGATGCTGCGTGGCTTAAAAGGCCGTTATGCACAACATCACGGCGTACATATTCTTGATGGTGCGATCACAGCCGCTGTCACGCTGTCCCGTCGCTATCTCACCGGACGCCAGTTGCCGGATAAAGCCGTTGATTTGCTAGATACTGCCGGTGCTCGTGTGCGCATGAGTATCGACACACTGCCGGAGGCGCTGATGGAGATCAACGCCGAGCTGGCCGCGTTGGCGATGGAGCAACAGGCGATCGACGAAGATCGCGCGCTGTTGCCGAATATGGTCACAACTCGTTTGAGTGAAATTGAACTACGCCGTGCCGAACTGGCCGCTGATCAGCAAAAAATCGAGCAGCAGTACCAGGAAGAAAAACGCCTGACGGCACTGATTGTCGAAGCGCGTCAGAAGGGGGCCGACGCCAGCCATCTTGCTGATTTACAGCAGCAGTTAAGCGACATACAGGGCAGTTCACCTCAGTTGTCTCTCGATGTTGATGCTCGCACTGTGGCGACAGTTATTGCCGACTGGACCGGCGTGCCGCTCAGCAGCTTGCTGAAAGACGAACAGACCGATCTATTACAGATGGAACAGCATCTGGCCACTCGCGTGGTCGGGCAGGATACGGCGCTAATCGATATGGCGCAGCGTCTGCGCGCCGCCAAAACGGGCCTGACTTCCGAGAACGGCCCGTTGGGCGTCTTCCTGCTGGTGGGGCCAAGCGGTGTAGGTAAAACCGAGACGGCGCTGTCGCTGGCCGATACCCTGTTTGGCGGTGAAAAATCGCTGATCACCATCAATATGTCGGAGTACCAGGAAGCCCATACTGTTTCCCAATTGAAAGGCTCTCCTCCAGGTTATGTCGGTTACGGTCAGGGCGGTATTTTGACCGAAGCGGTACGTAAACGTCCGTACAGCGTGGTTCTGCTCGATGAAGTAGAAAAAGCCCACCGCGATGTGATCAACCTGTTCTATCAGGTATTTGACCGAGGGATCATGCGTGACGGCGAAGGGCGCGAAATCGACTTCCGTAATACGGTGATATTAATGACTGCCAACCTCGGCAGCGACGAACTAATGCAGTTGCTGGACGATCAACCGGAAGCCAGCAACGGTGATTTACAAGAACTATTGCGCCCGATATTGCGCGACCACTTCCAACCTGCGTTGTTAGCCCGTTTCCAGACATTAATCTACCGTCCGCTGGATGCCGTAGCTCTGCGCACCATTGTCGAAATGAAGCTGGCGCAGGTTGCCAAACGTCTGAATAAGCATTACGGCCTGCATTGCACCATCGAAGAGAGCTTATACGACACCTTAGTTGCCGCCTGCCTGCTGCCGGATACCGGCGCGCGTAACATCGATAGCCTGCTCAACCAGCAGATTTTGCCGGTACTCAGCCAGCAATTATTGAGCCGTATGTCAGAACAGCAACGCACGACGTCGCTAACGTTGGGCTGGGATGAAGAGGAAGGGATCACGCTGGAGTTTGAGCGATAAAGAGAGCAATGCTGTCTGAGCCTACGTTGATTACTCAGTCCATACGTAGGACTCATTCTGTAGTGTAATTTTGACTCATACAAAGGAAAGGTTTATGCCGGATGGAGAGGGACAACTCAGAAGAATGACATCGGGGGAGATTGCTTTGACTCAAACCCTGTATAGCAATCAAATCGCTTACTCAAAAGTCTGGATACATTGCGACAGTTACCTTCCTTTAGGGTTACAGGCGAAAAATGTTGCGATGACGCCAAATGGCGAGGTCTATTTTCGGGAAGGTTATTATTACGCTGATTTTTCAGCGGATAATGTGAGCATCGACAGTAAACATATATTTTTACATGAACTATGCCATGTATGGCAATATCAGCATGGGATGATGGTTAAACTTCGTGGTTTATTTAGCTGGGCGGTTGATTATCACTACGACTTGGCTAAAACACGTCTTTCCTGTTATTCGATGGAACAGCAGGCCTCGATTGTTTCTGACTATTACATTTTGCGAGACTTCGGATATAGCGTGTGGCAAGGGCTTTGGGGGAATAATTTTATTAATAAAGACTATTATTATAATAATGTCGAGCTTTTACGAATGTATGAAAAAGTATTAGGTTCTTTCCCTTCGCCGGAGGAGTTATGAAAAGCATTTCTCTCGTTCTTGTTTTTCTGCTAACTGGGTGCTTGGGAGATAAAATCCCTTGGGATATAGCCAAAGTGAAACAGTCTGAAGGGGCTGTCTGCGTGTATGCGCCAGGAATAGATGAAGGCTTTATCTATGAACGTGTAAAGATACAGAAAGCGGGTGAGTCAAAAGAGTTTATTGCTGATGTTACCGGGCGAAAATATGCTAAAAATAAATGCTTACCCATGATGGGATATAAATTTATCACTAATAATGAATATAACGTTAGTTTTTCTGTTGTTGATGCTAATAGCGGAAAAAGAAAAGTTTATGCTGTGAGGTTTATAGATAAATACTCATCTGTTAATTAAATATACCCGTCATACTTCAAGTTGCTTCTGCGTTGGCTACGCTCACTTACCCGAATCACTTACTTGAGTAAGCTCATCGGGATGCATTCCCTTGCCGCCTTGAGGCAACTCCAATTATTTTGGGTATATACCCGTTAATTATATTTACTTCTTAAAGTAATTCACTCAAAGGACATGTATTACTGGGGCATAACTTGCTGACGTAGAGTAATACAGTGCAGGGGGATGCATAATGAGTATCACCAATATATTAGCCGATGCAGCAAAATCACTTTCCGGGAGCCTGAATCGTTATCGCCTTGATGTGCAGGATTGTGATGCGTATTTGGACGTAGAGTCTTTTTCTGGCCAGGAAGGGGTGAGTTCTGGGTATCGTTACCGGATTGATTTTACCAGTACTGATAAGGATATCAGTGCGCAGGCTATGTTACGTCGTAGCACCACGCTTACGATGCAAACAGTCGGCGATTTAATTCCGGGTATTTCCGCAACTCAGGTGCAAAAAGTGGTTCATGGTGTGGTGACTAATTTCACCCGACTGTCTGGTTCCGTAGACGAAGCACACTATCAGATAACGCTTGAGCCGTTTTTTGCGCTACTGGGTAACCAGAAACGCTCTCACCGTTTCTTTCTCAATAAAACTGTACCGGAAGTCGTGGAGCAAATCCTTCGTGAACATAACTTCAAAGGCTGGGAATTTGAGTTTGGTTTAAAACATAGCTATCCGAAACGCGAACAGATCAACCAGATAGACGAAAGTGATCGGGCGTTTATTGAACGCTTATTGGCTGAAGTCGGGATTTTCTACACCTTCAAACTACATGAAGATACCCAAACAGAGGTTCTCTTATTTGGGGATAAACAAAGCTGTTATCAGTTTGGTAAGACGCTGCCATTAGGCAATCCTGCGGGGATGAATGATAACGGCGTTGAGTCGGTTTGGGGATTATCTTTGCGTCATCAGGTTGTCGAGGCTTCTGTTCAGGCTAAAGATTACAACCACCGTGAAGCTCAAAATATACTGCTCTCCGCGCGGGCTGATATGACCCGAGGAGATGGCGATGGCATAACTTATGGGGATGTTTATCAGTATCAGCCTCGGCATCTAGTACGTGGTGATGCAATAACACCCGCCCCGGAAAGCGGTAATTTCTGGGCACGTCTCGAACATGAACGGTATCTGGCCTCACAAACCGAGTTACAGGGGAGCAGTACGGATGCCTCCTTAGCGTTACTCCAGGTATTGACCGTCACAGACAATACGCTGGTATCCAGGCTGCCGGCGGTGTGGCAAGAACCAGTGGTGGTTATCGGACTGCGTTTCACCGCCAGTCGCGCGACATCACTGCTGGTAAATTTTAGTGCTGTTCCCTATAGCGAAATCCTGTGCTGGCGTCCGGCGCTGCTGCCTCGTCCTAAGGTCAGCGGCACGCTGATGGCGCGTGTGACCAGCGCCAAAACTCATGATATCTACGCCTGGCAGGATGCGTTGGGCCTGTACCGGGTGAAATTTGATGCCGACCAGGACGACCGAAAGCCGGGGCAAGAAAGCATGCCGCTGCGTCTGGCGAAACCCTACGGCGGTGATGTTTACGGTATTCACTTTCCGCTGATACAGGGCACTGAAGTAGCGATAGCCTTCCACGACGGCGACCCGGACCGGCCTTATATCGCCCATGCGCTGCATGACTCGCGCCACGTTGACCATGTCACCGAGAAAAACAACACCCGCAACGTCATCCGCACCCCGGCCAATAACAAACTGCGCTTTGAAGACAAGCGCGGCGAAGAACATATTAAGCTCAGCACCGAGTACGGCGGCAAGACGCAGCTTAATCTGGGTCACAATGTTGATTACGCTCGCGTATTGCGTGGAGAAGGGGCAGAGCTGCGTACGGATAAATGGGTAAGTGTGCGTGGTGGGGCTGGCGTATTTATCACCGCAGATAAACAACCTTCAGCCAATGGGCAAATGTTGGAGATGTCCGCAGCCCTGAGTCAGTTACAACAGGCGCAGAATTTAGCGGAGTCTTTAAGTAGCGCCGCTGAAGTCGCAAAAGCAGAGCTTGCCGACTTGCAAACGCAGAAAGCCTTATTAAGCGAGGCGTTGACTGAACTCAAAAAATCCGCGCTGTTACTGTCTGCCCCGGAAGGGATAGCCCAGGTGACGCCGAAATCACTGCAATTCTCCGCTGGAGAAAACATCACCGCGACAAGTGGCGGCAATACCGATTTCAGCATCCTGAAAAAAATGACCGTGGCAGCCGGGGAGCGAATCAGCCTGTATGCCCAGAGGTTAGGTATCAAACTGTTCGCCAGTAAAGGGAAAATTGAGATTCAGGCACAGGGTGATGAAATGACTCTGGACGCGCTGAAAGATATCCGTATCAGCAGCAGTGAAGGAAAAATCATTATCAGCGCTAAAAAGGAAATCATCCTGACCAGCGGTGGAGGCTATATCCGTATAGCGGACGGGACAGTGGAGTGTGCAGCACCGGATAAAATCATTGAGCGTGGCGCGGTATGGCAGAAGTTTGGTGGGAAAAGTGCCAGCGAAATGCTGAATCAGTATCAACAGGGAAATTATGAGCTTCAGCCACAAATGGTTTTGGCAGGAACAGAGAAAGCATTAAAAAACCAGCATGCTGAACTTAACAGTGACACAGGGAAAACACAAGGCAGTACCACGATGGAAGGGCGTCTATCTACACAGAGTTATGAGGTGGTGAAGGGCGTAAATCTCACGTTGAATAAGGATAGCAAGTGATGGGAATCACCAAAATTTATCCAACTTTTGATCAGGCAGGCAGAGCCAATTATCAATTGGTGAGCCAGCCAAAAGACTGTGGCTCAACCCAGCAGTGCATTGTGTATCCAGAGAAAGTAATTCCTGTAATCTTTGTTCCCGGCGTCATGGGAAGCAATCTGAAAAGCAATCAAAATGATGAATATGAGAGTGTTTGGAACCTGGATAGTACTTGGAGCATCTTGAGTAGCTGGATCACCGCGGGGCCACAAAAACGTAAGGAAAAACTCAACCCAGTAAGTACAGAGGTGGATGATGGCGGAAAAGTAGATGATAAGGATGAACTGTTTTTACTGCAAACACGGCGTGAACGGGGTTGGGGGAGTGTGGCTTATACCAGTTACTCTTCTTTTTTGAACTGGTTGCAGGATACGTTAAACGATTTCGATAACATGGAACACGGCGAACGTATCCGTCTGCTAAAGAGTCAACTGGACGTGGAAGCGGGGGATGTGTCAGTACAACCGGCTGAGGTAGCGCTAACCTATGGCTATATCTTCCCGGTGTTTGCCGTCGGCTATAACTGGCTACAGTCCAACGCAGATTCAGCCCAGTATCTGGCAGATAAAATCACCGATATTATCAACTTTTATCAGAGCAAAAATCGTCAATGCGAAAAAGTGATATTAGTCACTCACTCGATGGGCGGGCTGGTCGCACGGCATTATACCCAGGTGCTGGAAGGAGAGCAGCATGTCCTAGGGGTGCTGCACGGTGTGCTGCCAGCACTCGGGGCCGCGGCAGCTTACCGCAGAATGAAAGCTGGAACTGAATATGCGTCGTGGAGCCTTACCGGATGGCTCACTTCTAAGGTATTGGGGGGCGATACTGCTGCCATGACGGCGGTACTGGCACAATCGGCGGGGCCATTGCAGTTATTGCCTGGGAAGGAGTACGGCAATTATTGGTTAAGAATTCTTGATGGCCAGCACGTTACGGCTTACCCAACGGCAGATCCTTATGAAGAAATTTATCTGCAACGCGATAAATGGTGGGGCTTATGTGAAGATCAGTTTATCAATCCGGGGAAGAATGGTGATCAACAACAGCGAGACAATGATTGGCAATCATTTTCTGAGATAATAGACGACCAAGTCAGTAGTTTTATAGAAAACCTTGCAGGAAAGTATCACTCAACCACTTATGCCTTTTACGGCGCTACAGCAGCCCATCTTGCCTATGGTGAGGTATGTTGGCAGGCCCAAACCTCGTGGTTTAACTTCGGTAAGAGCCAAGAGCAGCATTTAACGCCGGGTGATGCATTGGCGTTAGACAAAACCGAAAACGGTACCACACGCGGCGTCACGACTCCGTCTGAAGCGGGGAAGTGGGTAAAGCAGACTTACGAGATACAAGCACCGGAAGAACCAGGGGATGGCACGGTACCACTACGTTCGGGGAGAATAGCCGACCATTTTCTACAGGCGCGTTATCAGGTGGAGGTAGATCATGAATCCGCTTATCAGAATTCAGATGCACAACAGTTTACATTGCGGGCGCTGGTAAAAATTATCCAGCAGGTTCAACACACCACATTGGCTGACTTATGAAAATGAAAAAAACGGCCATAACATTACTGGCTTTAGCTGTGGGCTTAACCGCCGGTTGTCTGTATAGCGCTTCCCGCCCTGATAGTCATTTAACCCCTGAGGAGAACACGCAGATGCAAACTTTTTTACAAGGTATGAAACCCCATTGTATAGGCCGCTACCTGGTCGATATGCCGGGATCTTTTTTGATCAAGGAAGGCAATATTATGGCCTTTATTGATCGTGCACCGATAAAAACCAAGCGCCTTTATCGCCCGGCCTTTGAGCAAAAAATCCGCCTGCGGGAAGCCGAACTGAGCAATAAACAGCCCTTAAATACACAGGATAAACCGTTTTTAAAACATGTTTATCCCCTGCCAGCAGGGATGGAGGGGGTGATATTTGAAAGAAACCAAAGTAATTCCATACATGATGTGGCACGTATTCTGGAGGCGCATCTATATAGCAATGGTGTGGCGATAGAGGTAGAAATAAAGGTGAGAAATGGCTCAGAAGAGCGTTATAGAGAAAGACGTAATAAACACCCCGAACTTTACGGTAATACAGTCCCTGAAAAACTTACGGCGTTAACGCAGTTACTACAAAGGATGTCAGGACAAAGTAATACGGAGATCCCGCAACAGGCTGGGCTCTGCCTGCCGGATTTGTTTATTGCCGACGGGAGCAAAAACCAAAATGAAAGTCTGAATATCATCTTTACCTCCCCTGACTATGCGAAAACCCAATTTAAATTCGACACTGATAATTATACGAATGAAGACAGTACGTTATTGGAAAGAAGTGGTCCACTCGACCTGATGATTAAAGCTGCCTCAGGGCGGACTATCCAAAAAGGCAAACGAAATATTAATGGTCAGTATAGTGAAGAGTGGTTATTTACAGGTAAGGATAAGGGAGAGAAAAGCTTACGTTTTTCCCTGCATATCAATGAAAAAACAAATACTCCCAAAACACCTCTATTTTTTATGGACTTTACGCAACGTGGAGAAATGGGTAATTATCAACTAACAGAAAATGAAGCGGTCAGTGTCTGGGAGCAGATCACCCGTACGATAAGGTTGCGCCCTGGAGCATTTGGTCAATAACCCGTTTCCAAGGATGCAAGCTGATTGTATGAAATATAAAAAACTGGCGCTGGTACTTCTCGCGTTGGGGGCAGGACTGATGGGGCATGGAGCGTATGCTGCTTCCCGCCCTGATAGTCATTTAACTCCTGAGGAGAACACGCAGATGCAAACTTTTTTACAAGGTATGAAACCCCATTGTATAGGCCGTTATCTGGTCGATATGCCGGGATCTTTTCTGATCAAGGAAGGCAATATTATGGCCTTTATTGATCGAGCACCGATAAAAACCAAGCGCCTTTATCGCCCGGCCTTTGAGCAAAAAATCCACCTGCGGGAAGCCGAACTGAGCAATAAACAGCCCTTAAATCCACAGGATAAACCGTTTTTAAAACATGTTTATCCCCTGCCAGCAGGGATGGAGGGGGTGATATTTGAAAGGAATGAGGGACTTTCAGTCCCTGATGCGTCCCGTGTTCTAGAAGCATATTTGTATACTAATGGAGTCGCGGTAGAAATCGAAATGAAAGCAAGGAATGGGTTGTCTTCCCGATACGATGATGACAGAGAGGATACTCCCGAAATCTACGGTAATACAGTCCCTGAAAAACTTGCAGCGTTAACGCAGTTACTACAAAGAATGTCAGGACAAAGTAATACGGAGATCCCGCAACAGGCTGGGCTCTGCCTGCCGGATTTGTTTATTGCCGACGGGAGCAAAAACCAAAATGAAAGTCTGAATATTATCTTTACCTCCCCTGACTATGCGAAAACCAAATTTAAATTCGACACTGATAATTATACGAATGAGGACAGTACGTTATTGGAAAGAAGTGGTCCACTCGACCTGATGATTAAAGCTGCCTCAGGGCGAACTATCCAAAAAGGCAAACGAAATATTAATGGTCAGTATAGTGAAGAGTGGTTATTTACAGGCAAGGATAAGGGAGAGAAAAGCTTACGTTTTTCCCTGCATATCAATGAAAAAACAAATACTCCCAAAACACCTCTATTTTTTATGGACTTTACGCAGCGTGGAGAAACGGGTAATTATCAACTAACAGAAAATGAAGCGGTTAGTGTCTGGGAGCAGATCACCCATACGATAAGGTTACGGCCTGGAGCATTTGGTCAATAACCCGTGGCCAAGGATGCAAGCTGATTGTATGAAATATAAAAAACTGGCGCTGGTACTTCTCGCGTCAGAGGAGGGGATATATATCGATTACAATCCTAATATTCCAAAATGCTAATGTGTGGAATTCGAATTTATAATTTCCTTACATGAATGATTACTTAATTTAAATAATTTAAATACATAATTGTTTATTTTTCTAGTTAATAATAGTAACGATAAGGAGAAAGGAATGGCTGGGATCGTTTGCCTAGGTGATGCTACTACACATGGGGGAAACGTAATAACCGCATCCTCTACTATGTTTATTAATGGTGTACAGGTTGCACTAGTTGGTGATTTAGTCTCGTGTCCTATCCCCGGGCATGGAGTCAATCCAATTATTGAAGGCGCACCAACTGAAATGGAAGAAGGTATCTCTGTTGTGGTTAATAATTGTCAGTGTGCCTGTGGATGTCGAGTTATCAGTTCTCACCCTGAAAACAGCATTGAGAGATAATTATGGCTTGGCCTATTCCTAAAATTCCAGAACAATCAGTATTGCCACCACCTCATTATGTTCGATGGGTAATTTTTTTGGTAATAATGTTGATAATGGGGTCATTATGCGCTTTATTTATTGGCCATTTTTCAACTTATATCCCAATACTGCTCTATGGCGCATTACCTGGATTGCTTTTATGGTGTTGTATTTTTGGCGTAATACTTAACCGTTATGAGCAATCAGGAATATCTGCATTTTCTTGGCATGAGGAGTCACAAAAAACCAAATCACAATGGCAACAATGGAGTCGAAAACAACTTGTTGTAATAGGAAATGTTTTATTAACTCCTGAAGTTGATGGCATTTCCTCCATTTTAGGTGAGACAGCAAAAATTCCTATGTATCCTCAAAAGGCTCGTCCTCTTTGGGGGGGGGAACATCCATTATCAGTAATGTTAAGTGAACTTGATTCAAAACTGGAAGAACAAGCAGTCGGTTATCGTCATTATTTAAATACAATATACGTATTATATCCATCAGCATTACATCGTGAGCGTGAAAGAGTTAAATCCTCTTTTTTTAAACAATGGGATCTTATCCCAGAGTTTTTTTCTTCTATTGAAGATATTAATGAGTTTAATCTTGAGTCTGAAATAAATGGTGTGGTTTTAATTTTATGCTTACAAACCTGGCCAAATGATATACCACAACAATCCAGTGAGTTTATATCTGCTCAATTACTCAGTTCGTCAGAGTTTATTGTTACACATCAATTTACTAAGATCGCAGGATTAGGACGAATAATGCCATTGACTCCTGAAAAGTTGCCTGATGATCTTGATATGCTTTTTGATTACAACAGATTAAATTTTAATGAATTAGAGCATGTCTGGTTATCAGGTGATTCGGAGGATACCTCAGCAAATATAGCGTTATATGCTAACTCTCGGTATTGGATGTTACCTAAAAAGAAACCACTTCATTATATTGATCTTACTTTCGGGCCACCAGGAGAACTCGCCTTCGGTTTATCCTTGAGCATGATGGTGGAAGCAGTAGATAAGACTTCTAAAAATCACTTAATAATTTATCAAGAGTCTCAATCTTCAGGTTGGATGTGTTTAATTACGAAGGAGTTATTTTCATGAACCAAGATAAAGGATCTCAACCACTGCGTTATGGTTCCTGGGGGTATTTTCTTCTAATTATTGGTTTGGCTGGAGTGAGTGCTCTACTCTTGATAGTTTTTCAACGCCAATTGGAAAATAGCGGAATATTGGTATCTTTTGCTTGGTTAATATGGGCTGGGATTTTTTCAGCCCTTTTGATTGGGCTTGTAGGAATGACATTTTGGTGGCGGTGGAAACAAGCCATTAGGCAAGTTATTTTTAAACCGAAGTTACCAGGAAAAGATAAAGTCACCAATAATGCATCTGCCAATGGCAAGGTAAGTGCTGATATTAAATCCAGTTTGCAGAAACAATACGGCCGCTTCTGGCCCCGTAAAGTCCGTATCCTGCTGCTTACTGGCAACGTGGCCGATGTGGAACAACTCGCGCCTAAACTCACCGTAGAATATTGGCAGGAGGACAAGGGTACGGTGTTGTTGTGGGGCGGTGACCTTGGTGCACCGGCAGACAGCACGTGGCTGTCTGCGTTGCGTAAAATACGACGTCGTCCGCTGGATGGTGTGCTGTGGGTAACTTCTGCTTTAGCTTGCCAGACCACGTTGGGCCAGAAAGACGCTAAAACAACATTATCTGCCGATATGATGGATAACGTGGCGCAGGCATTCGCTGAGCGTTATGCGCTGCTCGGCTGGCAGTTACCGCTGTATGTTTGGTCGTTGCATGCTGTCGAAGATGCCAAGGATGAGCGTGTGACACAATCTGTCGGCTGTTTACTGCCTGCTAAGTGTCAGCCTGATGAGCTGAATTCACTACTTACCAGACTTGTACCGACGTTAATTGCACAGGGGACACAACAGGTTAGCGCTAGCACCCATTATCAGTTCTTGCTACAACTTGCCGATCAATTAGCGCATCGCCCTGACTCTGTGATGACACCGCTTACCGTGCTGCTGAATCCGTACCGTCCATCACCGCTTGCTGGTGTGATGTTCAGTCCGATGTCGGTAAACACACAACGTAGCTTGAAACACCACTGGGGCAAGGATAATCGCTGGGATATATTGCTCGATTCCCTGCCATCACTACCCGCGGGGCTTGCCGCGAAACCGCTGGGTTTCGCCTGGCGTAAAATGCTGGCAACAGTAGCTGCATGCGTGATGGTACTGTGGGGAGCTGGCATGCTGGTGTCATTCCTGGTGAACCGTGATGCAATTAATTATGGTGAGTCACAGCTGGCGCTGGCGGCTAACGTTAAGCAGCCCCTTCCTGCACGTTTGCAGGCTCAATTGGATTTACAACACAGTCTGGAGCGGTTGCAGTATCGCCAGCAGCAAGGAGCGCCTTGGTACAGTCGATTTGGGCTGAGTCAGAATGAGGCCTTGCTGGCGGCATTGTGGCCTCACTACGGAGCCAGTGCGCTGCCTTTATTACGTGATGCGGCCGCCCTTCATCTAAAAGAACAACTTAATACTTTGGTGCAGCTGCCACCTGACGATCCGCATCGCGAACAATTGGTGAAACCCGCCTATGAGCAATTGAAACTCTACCTTATGTTGGTACGCCCGGATAAAATGGATGCGGCAGCATTCAGTAAAATGCTATTAAGCGATTGGCCACAGCGTAAGGACGTGCCGGACGGCATTTGGCAGGGCAGTGGTCCGGCTTTGTTAGATTTTTATGCTCGTAACCTTTCTCATCATCCTGACTGGCGTCTTAAACCGGATGAGGATCTCGTTAATCAGGTTCGTACTCTACTAGTTCGTCAGATGGGGGCGCGTAACAGCGAGTCTTCGCTTTATCAGAAGATGTTACTGCAAGTCGCCCATCAGTATGCCGATATGCGTTTGGTTGATATGACCGGCGATACCGATCCTGAGCGTATCTTCACAACGGATGCCGTTGTACCGGGTATGTTCACTCGTAAAGCATGGGATGAAGCCGTTAAACCGGCGATTGAAAAAGTAGTCAGCGGACGTCGTGAAGAGATGGACTGGGTGCTGAGTGATAGCAAAAACGCCGTGCTGCAACAAGACTCTCCAGAAGCACTTCAGGCGCGTTTGAAAGCGCGTTATTTTGCCGATTTTTCCGCCAGCTGGCTGGATTTTCTTAACGGTTTACACTGGCAGCAAGCGCAGACGTTATCGGATGCCATTGAACAACTGGCATTGATGGCAGATGTGCGACAGTCTCCTCTGGTGGCGTTAATGAACACGTTGAGCATACAGGGGAAAACGGGGCAGACCGGCGGTGCCTTGTCGGACTCGCTGGTGAGATCGGCCAAAAATCTGCTAAACAGGGACGAGCAACCCGCTATAGATCAACTGGCCGGTGCTCAAGGTCCGTTGGATGCGACTTTTGGCCCCGTGTTAGCACTAATGGATAGCAAGGTGGGAGGTCAGGGCAATACTAATCTCAGCCTGCAAACCTTCCTGACTCGTGTCACTCAGGTGCGTCTTAAACTTCAGCAGGTGGTGAATGCAGCCGATCCTCAGGCGATGACGCAAACTCTGGCGCAGACGGTATTTCAGGGTAAAGCTATCGATTTAACGGAAACCCGTGATTATGGCAGTCTGGTGGCCGCCAGCCTTGGTCAGGAATGGAGCGGATTTGGACAGACGGTATTTGTTCAGCCGATGGAACAGGCGTGGCAGCAAGTGTTAACGCCCGCCGCCCAAAGCCTGAACGCCCAATGGCAGGCGGCGATTGTCGATGACTGGAACAGCACATTCGGCGGTCGTTATCCCTTAAAAAACACCAGTAGCGAAGTGTCACTCCCATTGTTGGCGCGTTATCTCAACAGTGACAGCGGACGTATTGCCCGTTTTCTACAAACCCGTCTGAATGGTGTACTGCATAAAGAAGGGAGTCATTGGGTGCCGGATAGCATTAACGCACAGGGGCTAACCTTCAACCCGGTATTCTTGAAAGCCGTGGATACGCTGAGCGCGCTGTCAGATGTGGTGTTTGCCAACGGTGAAGCGGGCTTGCACTTTGAGCTGCGTCCTGGCACGGCAAAAGATGTGATGCAGACGGATTTAGTGATCGATAGCCAAAAGCTAAATTATTACAATCAATTACCTACCTGGAAGCGATTCACCTGGCCTAATGATACTGAAGCACCTGGCGCCAGTTTGAGCTGGGTAAGCACTCAGGCAGGTACCCGACAGTTTGCCGATCTCCCTGGAGCCTGGGGGTTAATCCGTTTACTCGATAAAGCTAATGTGACGCCGTATCCGGGAATAAACAGCAGCTTTACTCTGAGCTGGAAAGCCTCCGATGGCAGTCCCCTGAATTACACGCTGCGTACCGAAGCCGGAGAAGGTCCGCTGGCATTACTGAAACTGCGAAACTTCACTTTACCGACACAGATATTCAGCGTTGGCGCGAGTGACCGCGCCCCGATAACGGACACCCAAAAGGAAGAGGGAAACTGATGGCCTCGTTACACACATTACTGAACGCCAGCCATGCCGATCAGCAGGCGCTCGCACAACAGGCACAACAGCAGATACAACTGTGGGAAAAGTGGCTGGCCCCTATCTCATCACATTCATCAGTAGGTGATGACCCCGGTTATGACGATGACTTCCAACAAATGCGCGAAGAGGTCAACAAACTGTCCGGTGCTGACACGGCCTTGGTCTGTGAATTGGCAGAGAAGTTGCTGACTTCCTCATGCAAAGATGTGCGCGTAGCGACTTACTACATTTGGGCCCGCCTGCACAGGGATGGCGAATCTGGACTGGCGGATGGGCTTGCCCTGTTGGCCGGATTGATCCAACAATTTAACGATGACCTTCATCCGCAACGAGCCAACAGCCGCAAGCTGGCGCTGGAATGGCTGGCGGGAAGCCGAGTGCTTGATAGCCTGTCGCTTTACCCGGAAGTGGCAAAAACTGACTTTGAGCGCATCGTGGGAGCGCTGGCGTTAACAGAAGAAAGTATTGCCGGTTGGGATGAGTCCGCCCGTCCTCAGTTTGGCAGCCTTTATGCGGCGTTGGAAAGTCGGTTGGCGCAGTCCGGTGGTCTTGATGCTGTTATCCCACAAAATAGCAGCAGCTCAATGAGCTCGTCGTCATCCGTAGATTCACCCGCGTTGAAACCGGTGGCATCGGGACGGGATTTACTTGATCAGGCGAAACTGCTGGCCAGTTTTTTGCGCGACCAACCTGACGGCTGGTTATCGGGTCATCATTTGATGAAAAGTGTTCGTCTGGATACGTTACATGAGCTGCCGCCGCTGGCAGCCGATGGGCGTACTCGCCTGGCCCCGCCCAAACCAGAGAACCGTGCGCTGCTCAAACGCCTGTATCTACAACAAAGTTGGCTGGAATTGCTCGAGCAGACCGACAGCCTGTTTGCTCAAGGTGTTAATCACCTGTGGCTGGATTTGCAATGGTATATCCATCAGGCACTCACCAAGGCAGGATCGCCTCATGACCGGTGGGCAGAGATTATCAAGCAAGACCTGCATGGTTTGCTGACCCGTCTGCCTGGGCTAGAAGGATTAGCTTTCAATGACGGCGTTCCCTTCGCGGATGAGGTCACACTCAACTGGATAAACCAACAAGTGATGACTTCCTCCGATAGTTGGGGCAACGAGCCAGCGGCATCGGCAAGTACCGCAGGTGACGACGACATTCTACAACTGGAGTCAGAAGCGCTGGCACAGGCCGACAGCGAAGGTGTCGACGCTGCCTTTAACTGGTTGCAAAACCGTCCGGGACCTCGCACACCGCGCCATCTGTGGTTGTTACGCTTACTGATGGCGCGCGTTGCCGAACAGTACGGCAAAAACGATATGGCATTGCATCTGCTCGGTGAACTGGAGGGTAACGCGACTCACATGACACTCACCCAATGGGAACCCGAGCTGCTGTTTGAAGTGAAGGCCCGTCGTCTCAAGCTATTACGGATGAAAGTCAGTCGCGCAGACACGGATAAAACACGCCTGCATAGCGAAATGGAAACCCTCCTTGGCGGATTAATCGCTCTCGACCCGGCGCGTGCCGCAGTACTGTGCGGTTAATCAATAATTGCCCTTCCTGATAAAAGAAAACGATGAAAGACCAAACCTTACGTTATTACGATGCCGAATTGCGCTATCTGCGCGATGCAGCCAAAGAATTTGCACAAACTCATCCCGACCGGGCGGCCATGTTAGATCTGGATAAGCCCGGGATACCGGACCCTTATGTTGAGCGTCTGTTTGAAGGCTTTGCCTTCTCTATAGGACGTCTGCGCGAAAAAATTGATGACGACTTGCCTGAGTTTACCGAAGGGCTGGTCAGTATGTTGTGGCCACATTACCTACGGACTATTCCGTCGCTTTCGGTGGTGGCACTGACGCCGGATGTTCCAGCAATGAAAATGGCAGAAACTGTGCCAGCGGGAATGGGAGTCTATTCGCGACCAGTCGGGCCGAAAAATACCGTCTGCCAGTACCGCACTACTCGCGATATGGTGCTTAACCCGCTTGCAGTCTCGAAAGTGGTGATGGCGACGGAGCCGGACGGGCGCTCGGTACTGCGCATCAGGTTAGCATGTAGTACGCAGGCCGATTGGTCGCAGGCTGACTTGAGTCGTCTGTGCTTCTATTTGGCAGGCGATGCGCCACTAAGCAGTGCATTGCATTTGGCACTAACCCGCCGTCAGGCTGCGCTCTATTTGCGCCTACCCAATCAGTCTGACCGGATAAAGCTGGACGGCTGGTTTTCGCCCGGTGGCTTTGCCGATGAGGATCTGCTGTGGCCTAAAGGAGAAAGTGCCTTCAGCGGCTACCAGCTGCTGCTGGAGTATTTCACCTTCCGCGAGAAATTTATGTTCGTGCACCTCAATGGGCTGGAAACGGTGACATTACCCAGCGGTATTACACATCTTGATCTTGAGGTGGTACTTAACAGTCAGTGGCAAAGTGATCTGCCGGTAACAGACGATGTGCTTCACCTACACTGCGTACCGGTGATCAACCTATTTTCTCTGGAGGCTGACCCACTGATTATCAACGGACTGGAAAGTGAATATCTGTTGCGTCCGCGCCGCTTGCAAGACGGATACACCGAAATTTACGCCGTTGATACGGTGACGGGGTCGCAACGTACATCCGATGCGACTTATGTGCCTTTTACCAGTTTTCGTCATCGCGGTGGGATGCAAAGACGCCATGCGCCGGAGCGCTACTTCCATACTCGAGTGAAGCGGGGGGTGACCGGATTGCATGATACTTGGTTGATCCTTGGGGGGCAGCAGTGGGAGTCTGACAGACAGTTCGAGCGTGAGGCCGTATCGCTGAAAATTACCGGTACTAACGGCCAGCTCCCACGTAAAGCATTACAGAGCACGCTGCTGGATCGCTGTGAAGCATTATTACAAACGCCAATTGAGGTACGTAATCTCTGCAAACCCACGTTGCCATCTTATCCCCCGGCGGAAGACCATTTCCAGTGGCGGGTACTCAGCCATCTTGGTTCAAGTTACCTCAATCTTATGAGCAGCGCTAAAGTACTTCGTGGCACGTTGGAGTTATATAACTGGCAGGGGGATGAGCTGAATAACCGTCGTCTTGATGCCATTCTTGAGGTACGGCACCACCAGATCCAACGCTTTGAAAAGGGCTTTTTATTGCGGGGGATCGACATTGAAGTGACGCTAGATGGCAACGGTTTTACCGGTGAAGGTGATATCCATTTATTCGGTGAAATGCTTCATCGATTCTTTGCCCTTTACGCTGACATCCATTTGTTTAATCAGCTCACCGTTATCGTCCAGCCTGCAGGGAAATGCATTCGATGGAAAGAGAATCACAATCAGCGTCTGCCCGGTTAATAGAACAACTGCGCCATAAATTGCCCTATACCCAGTTTTATCGCTTCTGCCAGTTATTAGAACAAAGTCAGCCTGACGCGCCAGCGTTGGGTAGCCACTGGCAAGTTAAACAAGACCCGGTACGTTTTCGTCCGCATCCGGGGATGGGGTTTCCGGCCAGCGAGTTTAAACAGGTAGAGATGCCTGAGTACTCGCACCTTCCTCCTACTATTCGTACGACATTTATGGGGTTGTATGGTGTGGAATCGCCATTGCCTACCTCGTATATCGACGATATTGCACAGCGCAGGGAGGGCCATGAAGCGGTCAGCAACTTTCTGGATATCTTCAATCATCGGTTGATCACCCAGTACTATCGTATCTGGCGTAAGTATTCTTATCCGGCGACGTTTGCGCCCGGTGGGACTGATAAAACCTCCAAATATCTGCTGAGCCTGTGCGGTCTGGGTATTGATGGATGTGCGCAGAACATTGCCACGCCGGTATCTCGATTTCTGGCGCTGACTAGCATGATGCGACTGCCCACGCGGACCAGTGAAGGTATTGTTGCGCTAGTTCAACTGCTGGCACCGGACACCCAAGCCCGGGTAATCGCGCACGATCGCTGCCGTATCCCATTACGCCATCCCTTAACTATGAGCGCACGCCACCCCGTGAGTATGAGCAGTAGCCCGGTAATGGGCAGTCACGCTGTGGATGTTAACTGTCAGATTTTACTGCGACTGAAGACGAATAACCCGGATGAAGCGAAAGAGTGGCTACCCGGGGGGCAGTTGCATACTGACTTGCTGGCGTTACTTCAGGTTTATCTGGGCTCGCGGCTACATGTGCGCCTTCAGTTATCCGTGTTGCGCTCGTTACTGCCCGACGCAAAACTCTCTTGCCAGCCAAAAAGTACGGGAGTTTTGCTAGGAAGAACGGCGGTGATGCGGATACAGCGGACTGCTTCAACAGAAAATAAAATGGAAATGATCACTATTAATCTGGGCCGCTACCAACGTGTTCAGGAAAATCTTCACCGAAGGGAGGCTGATGAATATGGCGACTATCGCTGGTAAAAACCGTTTTGCATTACTGATGTTGGTCATCATTCCAATGTTGAGTGGATGTGGGCTGACACAAACTGTGAGTGATGGCACCGTTGCGGTGACCAAATCCATTTTTTATAAACAGGTGAAAACGCTGCATCTGGATATCAAAGCAAGGGAGGCAATAAACAATAATGCAAGTGGGGCTCCGCTGGCCACCGTGGTGCGTATCTATCAGCTCAAAGAGCGTAAAGTGTTTGATGGCACGGATTATCCATCTTTGTTTGCTGAGGATAGCCAAGCGATTAAGGCTGATTTGCTCGAAGAAAAAGATATCCGTATTCGTCCTGGTGCTGCGGTGACCATCGATGTGCCATTGGATAAGAAAGCGCAATATGTGGCAGTCGTTGGATTGTTTTTAGCACCTGATATTACTAACAATACTTGGAGAGTGGTGTTAAGTCGAGAAGACCTCGATCCTGATAAGGCACGTCAGGTTGAACTGAATAATCACGGGCTCACGTTATTAGCCTTAAAGGACAAATAATATGTCTCAGCCCTCGCTTTACGAAACCCTGTTCGGCAACTTCGCCGGTGGCCTGGATCTCCATCAAATCAGTGAAGAAAACCAAGTCATCTTATCCGTGCTCGATAATATGCAGCGCATTCTGAATTGCCGGGCCGGGACACTTAGCCACTTGCCCGATTATGGCCTGCCCGATATGAGCAAAATCTTGCAAGGTTTGCCGGGATCGGCGCATTCGTTGTTGACCACGCTTTCTACTACGTTACTCAAATATGAGCCACGGCTGAAAAGTTTGCAGGTCATTCTGTTACCTCAGACTACGCCGGGGCATCTGGAATATGCCATAGATGCGGAGCTAAAGGGGCTGGGGTTGGTACGTTACGGCACGGCATTTATGCCGGAGGGCCGGGTGTTGATGCGTCATCTGAAACAACAGCACTATCTCAATCCGAGCGAGTCTTTTTAACCTCTGTTCAGGGAAGATAATCTTATGACTACTGATACCGAACGCGTATTAAAAACCGGCGGTGACCCGCGTGCGTTGGCAGATTTTGCCGCGCTTCGCGACGAACTTTCTAAGCTAAGCCATCCGGCACGACCGGATGTTGACTGGAAGCGCGTTGAGCAACTTAGCCTGTCGTTGTTCCGCCAAAATGGCGTCGAATTACAAACGGCATCCTGGTATACGCTCTCTCGCACATATCAGGCGGGAATGTACGGGCTAAACGAAGGATTGGGGATACTTAACGCCTTGATTACCCATCAATGGGGCGCACTGTGGCCACAGCCGGTGCATGCCAGAATGGAAATCCTGGCCGGACTAAGCCAACGTTTACAGACGATGCTGCGCACATTGAGTCTGCGCTATAACGATCTGTCGCTGATTTATCAGGCCGAACAGCATTTGAACGGAATACGCGATGTGTTGCAGCGGCTGGAACTGAAAAATGCCAGTCAGATAGGGGATCTTTGCACCTTTATGCATAATGCGGCGACCCGTTTGGAGAATGCCGATGCGCGTGGCAGTGACGACATTGCCGTGGTGTTGACGCCTATCTCGGGTACTCAGCCCAACGTTCAACCGAGTCTCGCGCCTGCCGGCACTTCGCAGCCGTTAGTTTATGTTGCACGTCAGGAGCCGACTGCTCCGCGCGTTGTGACAACCCAGCCAGAAAAACCAAAGCGCCAGTGGAAAGGTTTTATCGCGGGCGTGCTGACGAGCTTAGTAGTGGGTGGTGCGTCGTGTTGGGGGATGCAAGTATGGCTACAACCGACTCATCCGCTAAAGACGCTGCCGGTACTGGCAAATGAGCTATCGCTGAATCAATTACAGCAGCTACCGCCATTATGGCTGCAGGAGTATGGCTTTGCGCTGGTGGCTCAGGCACAACCGCCAGAAGCTGCCGCACTGACAAAGCAGTGGCAACAGTATATTGCCGCCAACGCCTTGCCTATGAAGTCACTCTCTGGCTGGCATCAGGGAATGGCCGAACTGCAAGAACTAACCCAACGACTCAATGCATTAGATAGTCGCAAGGGAAAATACATGACCGGTTCCGAGCTGAAGTCGATGGTGTTCTCTATCACTCAGGCAATGTCGCGCTCGGTTCCACTGGAAGAACAACTGTATCTACTAAGTGAACAAACGTCTGACACACCGCTACCAGCGGCGCTGGTAGCGCAAACGGATATGCATCTGAACCAGTTGCTCAATCGCTATATATTGATAAAACAGCAGGCAGGACAACCCAGGAAGTGAACCTGTGGTTCGATGAAGTGAATCTGATAGCCCCGTTGTTTAAACATCGGGGCTTTTTTGTGGCTTATTTATGCCGTCGTCGCTGGCTATTTGTTTTGTAGCTGCTTAATTTTAGCGATAGGAGGATTGCGTTTCCCCCAGGCGCTGTGGAAGGGACGCCAATAGGGTTCCTGAGCCGCGGCCAGCATCTCATAATCTCCGCGGGTATCACCGAACGCCCGCAGATGGTATGAAGATAGCGAGCCGTATTCGGCTTCCAATCTTGCGACCTTCTGAGCACAGCGGCAATTGTGGCCGCTAATTCGCCCGGTCAACACGCCGTCTTTCACTTCCAGATTAGTGCCTATCAGCCGGATGCCCAATTTGTCAGCGAAGGGCTTGAGTACCATTGCAGGAGAGGCTGAACAGATTGTTACCGTGGCACCAGAATTAACCTGTGCGGCAACCGCAATCAGCCCGGCAGGGCGCATCAACTGCTGCCAGTATTTATCACAAAACTCTGCGGCTTTTTCATCTACCCACTGCGCTTTCACATTAGTAAGAAATGTACGGATCAGAATTTCTTTTAACTCATCACGAGTGACACGACGGCCGATACATTTAAGCGTGGGGATGGCTAATTTGAGCAACCGGCGCATAAACACGCGCTTACCGAAGGCAAAGCGCAGGAAGGGCACGAAGCTATCATGTTTAGTGAGCGTCCCATCGAAATCAAAAACTGACAGCGCATTGCCAGTATTTACAGCATTAATAACCATCGTGTCCCTTACTCCTTACCTCGTATTGGCACCTCACTTAAAACGGCGCCAGAGCATGCATCTCTATAATTTAATTCTCTATTGTAACCTCATTTAGAAAGGTGGCGCTGTCGTTTTGTGTTGGCGAAAAGTTTGCTGTTCTGACAAGACAGTATTTGGCCTGTCGTTTTAGCAGCGTGATTTAGCATTTAGGTTGAGACCTGCCGTAAATACGCATGAGTTGATTTGCCCTGTACTTGATTAAAAAAGTATCAAAACTTGACGCGATAATAAATGAGTGCATACTCATTTATTCTGTTCGCTTGTTATCCTGACGCATTCAATATGGACGTTAGCAGAGATACTCATTCCATTCAGCCATGATAAAAATGAAATTTAATAGAAAATTTATAATTGCTATTCCAGCGATTCTTACTGGGATCATCGCAGGTTGTGAGATGTTTCCTCGTTCATTTCAGGCTTACCCGGATAGTCCAAATTACGATACTGAGAAAAGGAAGTTTACTAATCCGCAAGCGTTGCGCAGCGTAACCTTTAGTGACGGGGCATCAGGGGTATTGAAGATGCTGCAGGGCGAAAGCCAGTATGCGCCAAAGAATAAATACCCGATGATGCAACCTGAGTGGCCTTTGTTTCTGAAAGATGATGATACCAGCCGTTTTATCTGGTTTGGTCACTCTGCTTTATTAATGCGCATCGCTAAACAGACGGTGGCCGTCGATCCGGTGCTTGGTCCATCGGTTTCACCTTTGCTTATCAATATGCGCCGCTATCAAGAACCTGCCGCGCCAGTTAGCGCATGGCCGCAAGTGAATGTGGTACTGCTGTCACACAACCATTACGACCATTTTGAAAAAGAGACTCTCAAGCAACTCGCCGCGGCCAAAGCGCTCTTTATTGTACCGTTAGGAATGTCGGAGTACCTCAGACCGCTGGGCGTGGATAGCATGCATATCAAGGAGCTGGATTGGTGGCAAACTGTCGAACATGAAGGTGTGCGCTATACCTTGGTGCCTGCCTGGCATAATTCAGGAAGAAGCCTGCGTGACAGCAATAAAAGTTTTTGGGGCGGATATATTGTTCAGCATGCTGACGAGACGGTTTATTACAGCGGCGATACCGCTTACGGGCCGCATTTTGCTGAAATAGGCCGACGTTTTCCAAATATCAGCGTAGCATTTATTGAAAATGGTCAGTATGACCGGCGTTGGCCTGATGATCATATGACCCCTGATCTTACCGTTCAGGCTGCTATGGACGTGAAAGCACAGCATATTGTTCCCGTTCACTGGGGAGCATACAGCATGGCATTTCATTCCTGGAATGAACCTGTTCTCAAAAGCGTTCCTGAAATGCGGGCAAGGGGGCTGAAGCCACTGACCCCCTATCAGGGACAAGTTTTTGATGCCGGAACTGAAACGAATATGTGGTTTCAGGACGTTGAGTAAAGCGAGTTGACGTAGGTTTTACGCGTTGGCTCTGCTGTGGAGAGTCCGTATATCAGAAAGCAAAAAACCAGCGGTTAAGCTGGTTTCTCTAAATATGGTGCCCGGACTCGGACAAAGGTGCGCTAGCACCTTTGAACAGCGCTTGCGCTGGCCCTGAAAGGGTGAGTTTCAGGATGAAACGAATAATCGAACGGAGTTCGATGGAGAGTCCAGATCTCAGAAAGCAAAAAACCAGCTGTTAAGCTGGTTTCTTTAAATATGGTGCCCGGACTCGGAATCGAACCAAGGACACGGGGATTTTCAATCCCCTGCTCTACCGACTGAGCTATCCGGGCAACGGGGCGCATTAAACCGTATTGGCCGGTACTCGTCAACGGCTTTTTCATCGATTGTGGTGTGGAACGGTGTGAGTGGCGTTTTTTACAGCAATTACCCGCATTTCATCGTGATTTTTGCACTATTTTTATACCCACCTGGCTACTCTTGGCCAATAAATTGCGCGACAAGTAATGGCAAATCAAATGCTTGGATTTTTGCCTATTTGCGTTGCAATTTGTCGGCGTGACAGGCTTGAAGCAGGGCATGAAAAGTGTAATGATTGCGCCGCTTTATTAGGCAAAATCCTAACCTTTAATGTTTGACGTTGTCTCCGTGCTGGCTGGCTATTTTCGCTGTTGATAGGCCACGCTCACCGCCTTGACGCAACGCCAATTATTTTAGGTATATGCGATTAAAACCACCATTTTCTTCCGATTGCTGCGGCACCGTTTAAGAAGGTTGCTCCATAATTATGACCAGTTACTCATATTGCAAGCCTATGCTGATGACTCCTGGGTGCGGCGATCGCGACACTTCCAGTTTTTCTTCTTTTGTTCTCGTGAACATGCGGTAAGGCTAGCTTTTGCTCGCTGTTAGGCATTATTAAAAACAGAGCGCCACTCTGCTTTTACTGATGTCTATCAGACGTTGTAAAGCCTGAAAGTCGAACCGTCGTGCCAAACCATAACCTTATCGTTATTACCACGTCCGACTTTCTGCTGACTCAACGTTACTCTGCCGGGCAGGTGCGTCGCGTTGGATTTCCTCGTAGAACAATCTTGCTCATTGATGTGCCAGTGGCACACCCTCTTACTTAACCGTTTGAGAGCCGTAACATGAAACAGTTAAAAATAGTAGCAAGCGCCTCTGTGGCCCCTCATCTTCACACTTCTCGTGATGTGGTGAGTCTTGAAAACGCGGATTACACCGATACTGCGGCTATCGTGATAAGTGTCGATGATCTTAATAACGGCGTGTTATCCGCTATCGCCGCCCTGGGGTTTGGTATTCCGGCGTTTGTTGCTGTTCAAGGAGAGGAGCAGGTATCTCCAGATTACCTGTCGGCATTAAAAGGCGTATTTGGTCTGGCAGATGCTAATCAGGCGTCCTATGCGGCGCAGTTAGAAGCGGCCGCCGCAGAATACGAGCAAGGGTTATTCCCGCCATTTTTTGACACGCTGAAAAAATATGTCGAAATGGAAAACTCTACCTTTGCTTGTCCGGGGCATCAGGGCGGGGAGTTCTTCCGTCGCCATCCGGCAGGTCGTCAGTTCTTCGAGTTCTTTGGCGAGAATATTTTCCGCTCAGACATGTGTAATGCAGACGTCAAACTCGGTGATTTATTGATCCACGAAGGGTCGGCCAAAGATGCGCAGAAACATGCGGCGAAAGTCTTTAGCGCTGATAAAACCTACTTCGTGCTCAACGGCACGTCGGCGGCCAACAAAGTGGTCACCAACGCGCTACTGACTCGCGGCGATCTGGTGCTGTTTGACCGCAACAACCATAAATCCAACCATCACGGTGCATTATTGCAGGCCGGAGCCACGCCGGTTTATTTGGAGACGGCACGTAATCCTTTTGGTTTTATCGGCGGCATTGATGCTGCGTGCTTTGAGGAAGACTACCTGCGCCAACAAATCCAGCAGGTTGCGCCACAGCGAGCCAAAGACGCGCGCCCGTTCCGTTTGGCGATTATCCAGCTCGGGACTTACGACGGCACCGTATACAACGCTCGTCAGGTGGTGGATAAAATCGGCCATCTGTGCGACTACATACTGTTTGACTCAGCATGGGTTGGTTATGAGCAGTTTATCCCGATGATGAAAGAGTGCTCGCCGCTGTTGCTGGATCTGCACGAAAACGATCCGGGCATTATCGTGACTCAATCGGTACATAAACAGCAGGCTGGCTTCTCACAGACTTCGCAAATTCATAAAAAAGATAACCACATCAAAGGGCAAAAGCGCCATTGCAGCCATAAAAAACTTAATAACGCTTTTATGATGCACGCCTCAACCAGCCCGTTCTATCCGCTGTTTGCAGCACTTGATGTTAATGCCCGTATGCACGCCGGTGGCAGCGGTAAAAATATGTGGATGGAGTGCGTGAAGCTGGGGATCGACACCCGAAAACTGCTACTTGAGCGTTGCTCGATGATCCAGCCATTTGTGCCGCCGGTAGTCGATGGCAAAGCCTGGCAGGAACACGATACTGAACTGATGGCAAACGATGTGCGCTTCTTCGACTTTGTCCCGGGTGAGCGCTGGCACGCCTTCTCTGGCTATGCCGAGAAACAATACTTTGTTGACCCATGCAAACTGCTGCTGACCACGCCGGGTATTGATGCCAGCAGCGGGAAATATACCGAGTTTGGTATCCCGGCGACTATTTTGGCTAACTACTTGCGTGAAAACGGCATCGTGCCGGAGAAGTGTGACCTTAACTCGATTCTGTTCCTGCTGACGCCTGCGGAAACCGCCGGAAAAATGCAGCATTTGGTCGATGAAATCGCGCGCTTTGAGCAGTATATCGCCGACGATGCGCCATTAAGCGAAGTGCTGCCAACGGTATATCGCAAAAATGAAGATCGTTACCGTGATTACACCATTCGCCAGCTATGCCAAGAGATGCACAACCTTTACGTCAGCTTTGATGTGAAGGAACTGCAAAAAGAGATGTTCCGCGAAGCCAGCTTCCCGCAGGTGGTGATGAATCCACAAGATGCGCACAGCGAGTTTATCCGCGATAACGTTGAGCTGGTCGCTATTGCTGATGCACAAGGGCGCATCGCCGCCGAAGGCGCGCTGCCGTATCCTCCGGGCGTGCTTTGCGTGGTGCCGGGCGAAGTGTGGGGCGGGGCGGTGCAGCAGTATTTTCTGGCGCTGGAAGAGGGGATCAACAAATTACCGGGATTCTCGCCGGAGTTGCAGGGGGTTTATGTGGAGAAGAAACCTGTCGGGTGGAAACGTATTCTTGGCTACGTTATTGCCGCTTAGCCGACAAGATGCGCTATTGAAGGTCAACAGATGGAAGGCCAAGGGATTGAAGGTAAAAAACTGAAGGGCTGTTTTTTCATCTGTACTAACAACTTGCGGGGCTATTAAGCCCCGCGAGTTGTTTTGCCGCAAGAACACCTTTCAACCTGTTGTCGGCTTACTTAGCCGGCACGTCGATAGCTTTTCTGCGTTTTGGTGACTTTGTACAGATAGCGACGTGATTCACCCGATGGGTGTTTGGTGGTCAGTGTCTGGTAAACATCATCTGGCGACATGCTGTTGATGATGTTAAAGGCTCTGTTTTTATCACTGCTGAACACGCGTAATACGCTGCCTGCCCCACCGTTATAGGCGGTGATGACGGCATAACGCCGCGACGTCGGGTTACTGATCCCGGCAAGATAAGAATCTTGCAGTATCGCCAGATAGGCGGTACCGGTATTGATGTTATTAGCAGGATCAAACAGATAGCTGCGGCTTGGTTTACCCCAACGCCCTTCGGATTTAAATACATCTACGCCAGCGGAGTGCTGAACAACCTGCATCAGGCCGAGCGCATCGGCATTACTCACCGCATACGGGTTGAATGCTGATTCGGTCTGCATAATCGCCAGAATCAATGAGGAATCCACGCCATAACGCGCAGCGGCAGCACGTACCAACGGCAGATATTTGTGCGCACGCTTATCCAGGTGGTTTGGCACCATCTGAATCGTAATCGAGTAAATCAAATGCATGCCGGACTGGCGGCTTTGCAGTTTGTTTTGAATCAAATAGTTGGCAAAGTTAGTGGCGCGACCCTGCCAGCGGATCGGCTGACCGGTATTATCCAGCACCTGGCCGTAAAGCATAGGCTCTTTGCTGATTTGAATATCGTTGGCGTCGGAGTAAAGATCGACGGAAGTCGCATCGTCACCGACTAATAAGGTGCTGACAATCGCTTGGCGTAATTTTGCCATCGGGTCAACGCCAGAAATCGTTTCAATGGTAATGGTACCGGCATCAAAGTTGATGTGGCTACGTGTTTCGTATTGATCGCTATATTTTACGTAGTCTTTCGGGCCGGCAATCAGGACTTCATTGATGCCCCAAATGTTTTCGATGTTATTGGCAAACTGCCCCATCAAAATATCGAAGCCGTTGGTGTCTTTGACATAAGCTTCATTAAACTGTTCGCCTTTATTGCTCGAACAGGAAATCAGCAAAGGCGCGATAACCAACAACGCTAAAATTTTCTTCATCTTACAAACCATATCCTGATGAAAGAAGCCGGGCCATGTAAGTTTTGAATGGCCCTTAAAAGGTTAATAATCTTACTTTTCTGGCGGCGTATAACCGTCAACCTGCACATCATGACCTTCAAACAGGAACTTGATCATCTCTTGTTCCAGCAGTTTGCGGTCATCGAGATTCATCATGCTGAGTTTTTTTTCATTGATGATCATGGTTTGTTTAGTCAGCCATTGCGCCCAAGCTTCTTTAGAGATCTCATTATAGATACGCTTGCCCACATCACCTGGATACAGCTGGAAATCCTGACCTTCCGCTTCTTTTTGCAGTAAGGTACAAAAAATGGTTCTGCTCATGCTAATTCCTCGTCTATGGCGCTGTTGCCAAATAATCGTTGTTGGCGGGGGGATGATTTTGCCAGTTGAGCCAACAGGCTAGCGACCGGCGCGGCCAATCCAACCGACTGCGGTTGCGCTAAGTTATACCAGAGACCGGCACCTTCATCCATGCAACCGCGGGATACAGAGGCGATATTTAGCCACATTGGGACGATATCGAGGTGGAAATGGCTAAATGTATGACGAAACGCCACCATCTGCTCTAGCTTCTCTACGCTGACACCGTATTTGGCGACGCCATTTTCCAGTTCTTGTTCACTACTAAACTGTGGAAAACAAAACAATCCTCCCCACAAACCTACCGAAGGACGCTGTTCCAGCCACACGCGGTCGCCATGTTGGATCATCAACATAAAGGCGGTTTTCTCTGGCAGCGTTTTTTTTGGCTTTTTACCAGGATATTTCTGCCAGCTATGGTGCGCATAAGCCAGGCAGCGGGTATTAAGAGGGCAAAGCTCACATTTAGGCTTAGAACGAGTACACACCATCGCACCTAAATCCATCATCGCCTGATTAAACTGCTCAACGCCTTTGGCTGGCGTCACCTCTTCACTGATTTTCCACAGGCGATTTTCGACTTTTTTCTCACCCGGCCAACCGTCGATAGCATAGCAACGTGCCAGCACGCGCTTGACGTTGCCATCAAGAATGGGGAAGTGCAGGCCTAGTGATAGCGAGAGTACGGCACCCGCGGTTGAGCGCCCAACCCCAGGCAAATCTGCTACATCCTCAAATGAAGTAGGGAAAACGCCTTGGTGTTTGTCCACCACTTGCTGCGCCGCTTTGTGCAAATTGCGGGCACGGGCGTAATAGCCTAGTCCGGTCCATAAATGCAGAACTTCATCTTGCGGTGCGCCAGCCAGGTCGGCCACCGTCGGGAACCGCTGCATAAATCGTTCAAAATAGGGAATAACGGTCGTCACCTGCGTTTGTTGCAGCATCACCTCAGACAACCAAACTTTATAAGGTGTCTTTTCCAGTTGCCACGGCAGGGTTTTTCGGCCAAAGCGCTGATACCAATCGAGTACCAGCGGCGCGAAGCTGTGCGCGTCCATCATAGGGGTATTTTTATTCCCGATTGAAGAAATTGAAGACTCAAAACTCAGCTGGGGATTCCAGCACAGAGTTATTAGAGTGTAAACCGGAACTTTCCGCTCTTAGTGGGCGCTATTATAAAGGGGGGAAGGCGAAACGAGTACTTGCTTATGCTTGCTATCTTTGGATAATGCGGCTTTCTTTAGCCTCTATTCGAAATATACCCGCGATACTTCACATTTTAGAGTCATTGTTCGTATGCAGTTGCCAGCCGTTGGCTAACGATTGTGTATAGATTGATTGTGGATAGCTATTGGGTATAGCGATTTCGAATAGACACTTAACTCCAGCCAAAAGATAGAATGCACTATGAAAAATGACGTTATTTCACCAGAGTTTGATGAAAACGGTCGCGCACTGCGTCGAATTCGCAGCTTCGTCCGTCGTCAGGGCCGACTGACAAAAGGCCAGCAGCATGCATTAGATCATTACTGGCCGATTATGGGCGTTGAATATCAGGCTCAGCCGCTGGATATTTCAGCCTTGTTTGGTCGCCAGGCGCATACCGTGCTGGAGATTGGTTTTGGGATGGGCACCTCGTTAGTGACGATGGCTAAGCAGCATCCCGAGCAAAACTTTATTGGTATCGAAGTCCATTCACCGGGCGTAGGCGCTTGTCTGGCGACCGCGCACGAAGAGGGCGTCGAGAACCTGCGTGTGATGTGTCACGATGCGGTAGAAGTGTTGGAAACCATGATCCCAGATGGCTCATTGGACATGGTACAGCTATTCTTCCCAGACCCGTGGCACAAAGCACGCCATAATAAACGCCGTATCGTGCAAACGACTTTTGTCGAGCTGGTGCGTCGTAAACTGAAAGTGGGTGGTGTATTCCACATGGCGACCGACTGGGAGCCTTATGCCGAGCATATGTTAGAAGTCATGACCGGCGTTGCTGCTTATGGCAACCTGTCGGCGGACGGCAACTATGTTCCGCGCCCGGAATCGCGTCCGGTAACCAAGTTCGAAATGCGTGGCCAGCGTTTAGGCCACGGCGTATGGGATCTGATGTTTGAGAGGAAGCAATAATGGCTACGAATCGCAGTCGTCGTTTACGTAAGAAGTTACACATTGAAGAGTTTCAGGAACTGGGTTTCTCAGTAAAATGGCGTTTTGCTGAAGGCACTGAAGTTGAGGCTATCGATGCAGCACTTGATGCCTTTATTGATGGTGTTATTGAGCCGAACAAGCTGGCCTTTGATGGCAGCGGCTACCTGCAATGGGAAGGTTTGGTTTGCCTGCAGGAAATCGGTCATTGCACTGATGAGCACCGTGCTCAAGTTAAAAAATGGTTGGAAGACCATAAAATGCAAGACGTTGAAGTCAGCGATCTGTTCGACATCTGGTGGGATTGATCTCTACCACGCGTCACGCTGTGTTTTGCTGAACAAGGCGCCTTTTGGCGCCTTAGTTATACCCGTCATACTTGAAGCCGCATCTGTGTTGACTACACGAGCTCACCCGGATCACTTACTCGTGTAAGCTCATCGGGATGAACTCCCTTGCCGCCTTGATGCAACGCCAATTGTTTTGGGTATATATCTTCTCTGAGGGAGCAAGAGTGACAACTGATTTAGATAACGGCTTGTTGGAAGAGATCCTTCATCAAGTGCGGCCATTAATCGGCAAGGGCAAAGTTGCAGACTATATTCCTGCGCTGGCGGATGTCAGCCCGTTGGGACTCGGCATTGCGGTATGTACTGTTGATGGACAGCAGTTTTCTTCCGGCGATGCCGAGCAACGCTTTTCAATTCAATCTATTTCCAAAGTATTGAGCCTGAGCCTGGCGATGACTCGCTATGAAGAGGCAGACATCTGGCAGCGAGTTGGCAAAGAACCTTCTGGGCAGCCTTTTAACTCGCTGGTTCAGCTTGAGTTGGAAAAGGGCAAACCGCGTAACCCGTTTATCAATGCTGGGGCGCTGGTGGTTTGTGACTTGCTACAAACACGCCTGAGCGCGCCGAAACAGCGCATGTTAGAAGTGGTACGCCAGCTTTCCGGTGAACCGGATATCCAATATGATCGCGACGTCGCTCGTTCCGAGTTTGAGCATTCAGACCGCAATGCGGCTATCGCTTATCTGATGAAGTCATTCGGCAACTTTGAGAACGACGTACTTACCGTTTTACAGACCTATTTCCATTATTGTGCGCTGCGTATGAGCTGCGTCGAACTGGCGCGTACCTTTGTGTATTTAGCTAACAAAGGCCGGCCGTTGGGCAGTGATGAATACCTTATCGACCCGCGCCAGACAAGGCATATTAATTCATTAATGGTCACCAGCGGCATGTACGACGGCGCGGGTGAATTCGCCTATCGCGTAGGTATGCCGGGTAAATCTGGCGTAGGCGGCGGCATTATTGCAATTGTACCCAACGAAATGTGTATCGCCGTCTGGTCACCTGAATTAGACCCGGCAGGGAACTCTTTAGCCGGAACCGCTGCCTTAGAGCTATTGGCGCAACGTATTGGCCGTTCCATTTTTTAAGACCTATCTGAAGCGAATGTTGAGATAGGATCTGAGTCAAAACCTGAATAAGAGCCTGTTATCACTCTTGGCTCTTTTGGTTTAACGGAGAAAATATGCGAGTAAAAGCTGGATTGAAGTACGGATTATTTGGGTTATTAGCGTTGACGGCCTGGCAAGCGCAGGCTGATTATCAGTGCAGCGCTAATCCTAAAGACGACATCGTTATCAAACCACAAAGCGTGCAGGTCGTCGGTGCCAGCGGCAACTTACTGATTAGCCCGAATGGTGATGTATCGCAAAATGGCAGCGCGGTAAATCTGAGCGCTAAAGCGCGCCAACAGGCAATTGATTACCAAGCCGCATTGCGTCGTGACTTGCCTTGGATTGACCAAGGTGCATCAGCCCATCTGGACAAAGCCAAAGTGGCAATTGACGGTGTGATTGTTAAACAGCTCGGTGCTGACAGCAACGTGCGTAACCGTCTTACCAAACTCGACGAACTGCTCAAGCAGCAGATGAACCGCATCATCGAACATCGCAGCGACGGATTAACCTTCCACCATCAGGCCATTGCGCAAGTTGAACAAGACGGCCGCCGTTTGGTCGAGCAAAGCATGGGTGGCGTGATGCAAGACAGCATGAACGAAATGGGCCTCAAACAAGCCACCTCCGGCGGCAACCCGTTACAAGCCATGATGAGCAACCTAGGTGGATTACAGCAAGCCGTACAGGCCGAATGGCGTAAGAATGAAACCGAATTCCAAAGCTTCGGCAATGATGTTTGTAAGCGAGTGACGTCGCTGGAAACGCAGCGGAAATCATTACTGGCAGAGATTAAAAACTAGAGCGAGATTTGGGCGGTTTAGAACCGCCGGAATGTTGTGAATAGCAGAATAGTGCAAATTTCGGTTCTTCAAATCCGGTGTTTAATGTGGTTCTGTTGACCGAACCGACCAAAGAGGAAATTGGGCTTTCCTCTTTGGAATCTCCAGCCCTTTCGATTCATTAGAACCTTGATCTAGTGGAGGCCATGTTTCAGGTGCCACAGTGATAGGCGCAAATTTCATGGCTCCGCCATTCCTTCCTCGGATTCGAGCCAGCTCAAAAAGACTTCGCCGTCTCTCCATCAACTCGTCAGTGAAATTTTGAGTGCGCCATCAAGCTTTTTACGTCAAAAACTAAACAGCCATTGCCTTTGAACTTGATTCAAATGCCACCTAGCGCACTCAAAATTTCACCGGCAAGTGATTAAGAGACAACGGCTTTATCGTTGGCTCGTATCCGCAGCCGGGCATCCCGAAGGGATGAAATTTGCGCTATCACGGAAGCTTCTGAAACATGGCCTCCACTGGGCTGGATATTGAAGTATCAAAAAAAGCGCGGGATTCTTAAGGGTAGCGCGCTACCCTTATGGCGGCTTAGGCTGCAACGCCTCATTGAACACTGCATTTGAAAAGCCGAAAAATTCACTAATCCATTTTTAAAAAATCCCAGCGTTGATTCAAACGCCACCTAGCGCACTCAAAATTTCACCGGCAAGTGATTAAGAGACAACGGCTTTATCGTTGGCTCGTATCCGTAGCCGGGCATCCCGAAGGGATGAAATTTGCGCTATCACGGAAGCTTCTGAAACATGGCCTCCACTGGGCTGGATATT